>JBDTRR010000048.1:0-38106 GCA_039931615.1 Acidobacteriota bacterium | reverse complement strand
GCCGGCGACATGTTCAACATGCGCGGCTTCAACGCCTCGAACAGCCTGTTCGTCGATAACGTCCGCGACGACGGCGTGATTGCCAGGGATGTCTTCAACCTGGAACACGTCGAGGTGTTCATGGGGCCGACCGGATCGGACGTCGGCCGCGGCACCGCTGCCGGCTACGTCAACATGCAGACGAAAACGCCGCACCTGCCGCGCGCCGACTCCGCCACGTTCACCATCGGGACCGCCAACCAGCGGCGCGGCACGCTCGACGTCAACCAGCCGCTGGTCGCCGGCACGCCCAGCACCTGGCTCGGCAAGTCGGCGATCCGCTTGAACGCGCTGTGGCAGGACAGCGGCGTCGCCGGCCGGAACGAAGTGGAGAACGAAACCAGGGCGTTCGCGCCGTCGATTGGCCTCGGCCTCGGCACCGGCACCCGCGTCCTCGCCTCCGCCCAGATCCTGCGCCAGCGCAATCTTCCCGACTACGGCATCCCCGGCGCCGCCTGGCAGGACGCGCCGCTCGCGCCGACCACCGTGCTCGCGACCAGGCCGGTCGACCAAAGCAACTACTACGGCAGCCCGGCCTTCGACTACGACCACGCTGACCAGAATACGGTGACGGCGCGGGTCGAGCACAACCTGTCGAGCCAATGGCTGGTGACCAACCAGACCCGCGCCAACAAGACCACTCGCGAAGCGGTCGTCAGCACGGTCCAGTCGGTCGCCTCGTTCGTGCCGGCGACCGAGCTGGTGACGGTCGCCCGGCAGGGCAACGTCCGCGAGAACACGATCACGTCGAACCAGACCGCGCTCTCCGGCCGCTTCACGACCGGACGTCTCGAGCACAGCCTCAACTCCGGCCTCGAGATCGCGCGCGAAGCGCAGTTCGCCCCGGCGCTGACCGGCGTCGGCACCCGCGCGCCGGTCAGCATCTACGACCCGAATCCGAACGATCCCATCACCGGCTACGCGGTGTCACGGACCGGCGCGTTCACCGACGGCAAGACCGATACTGCGGCGATCTACGCCTTCGACTCGCTGTCGCTCGGCCCCCGCGTTCAGGTCAACGGCGGCCTGCGCTACGAGCACTACACCACCGAGTTCCGCTCACTCGATGCCGCCGGCGTGACGACGGTGGACGCCTCGGGATCGGATGGACTGTTGAGCGGCAAGGCCGGCGTCATCGTCCGCGCCCGTTCCAACGGCAACTTCTACGTCTCGTACGGGACGACCGTCACGCCTCCTGGCGCGGCGAACTTCACGCTGAGCACGGCACCCAACAACCAGAACAACCCGAACGTCAAACCGCAGCAGTCGGCCAACGTCGAGGTCGGCACCAAGTGGGACGTCGCCGGCGGCCGCCTGTCGCTGAACGGCGCGGTCTTCCACACCGTCAACAAGAACGTGCTGTTCACGGTCGATGCGGTGGCCGTGCCGCCGATCTACAACCAGGACGATGAGCAGCGGGTCGACGGCGTGACGCTCGGCGCCACCGGCCAGATCACGCCCAACTGGCAGATCCTGGCCAGCGTCGGCTACCTCGATACCGAGTCGGTGAGCCAGAACGCCGCCAACAACGGCAGGCGGCTCACCCTCTCGCCTGAGCTCTCGGGCAGTCTCTGGTCCACCTATCGCCTCCCGAAGGGCTGGACGGTCGGCGGCGGCGTGCGCGGCACCGGCGAAGTATTCATCAACCAGCCGAACACCATCGTCGCACCCGGCTACCACGTCGTCGACGGGCTGGTCGAGTACGCCCTCAATCAGCATCTCACGCTGCGCATGAACATCTTCAACCTGACCGACACGGTCTACATCCGCAACGTCAACAACAACGGCGGCCGCTACAACCCGGGCAACCCCCGGACCGCCCAGCTGACCTCGGTAATAGCCTTCTAGCAAGGTCCAATGACATGAAGCTATTTCGTTCGGTGCTGTTCTGGACCCACCTCACGGCCGGCGCGGTCACCGCGGTCGTGATTCTGGTCATGTCCTTCACCGGCGTGGTGCTGGCGCTGAAACCGCAGATCCAGGATTGGGTCGAGCGCGACGTCCGCTACGTGACGCCGCCAGGTTCCCCACGGCTCGGCGCGCACGCGTTGCTGACGGCGGTGAAGACCGCCAATCCGGCCGCCTCGCCCCAGACGCTCGTCCTGGCCAGCGATCCAGGGACCGCCGCGACCGTCAACCTGGGACGCGACGGCACCGTTTACGTCGATCCGTACACCGGCGCTGTTCTCGGCACCGGTTCGGCCGCCACGACCCGGTTCTTCCAATCGATGACCAGCTGGCACCGCTACATGGGCGCCACCGGCGAGTATCGGGCGACCGGGCGATCGGCCACGGGAATCGGCAACCTGGCGTTCCTGCTGCTGGCGGTCACGGGACTCTACATCTGGTGGCCGAAGCAGCTGACGCTTCAGTACCTGAAGCCGATCCTCTGCTTCCGGCGGACGTCGACGGGACGGGCGCGCGATTTCAACTGGCACAACACGATCGGGTTCTGGTGCCTGATTCCGATCGTGATCATGACGGTCAGCGGCGCCGTCATCTCTTATCCGTGGGCGAGCAATCTGGTCTATCGCCTGACCGGCTCCCCGGTACCGGCCGGCCGTGGGGGCGGAACCGCGGCAGCGGCCGAGAATCGCGGCGGACGCGGCGGCGAGCAGGCTCGCGGTGGCGAACGGCCTCGTGGCGGCGACCCGGGACGCGGCGAGGGAAACACTCGCGGTGGCGCTCCCCGTGGCGAGGGCGCGGCGCGGCCTGATGGTCCCCGCGAGGCCGGCGGCGAGCCCCGCGAGGCGCCGGCGGTCATCCCGGCCGGGCTCGATCAGATCTGGGCCCGCGCCGAGCGGCAGGTGCCGACCTGGAGTCTGCTGTCGATGCGGCTGCCGAATCGCGACGACGGTCCGGTCGCCTTCACCATCACCGACGGCGCCCACTGGAACGCGTTTGCCCGCTCGAATCTGACGCTGAACGCCGCCAGCGGCGATGTCATCCAGTGGCAGCCGTACGAGGCAGGCAGTCTCGGCCAGAAGGCGCGCGGGTGGATGCGCTTCGCGCACACCGGCGAGCTCGGCGGGCTCACCGGACAGGTCATTGCCGGCCTCGGCTGTCTGGGCGGCGTCTTTCTCGTCTACACGGGATTGGCGCTGGCGCTGCGCCGCCTGTGGAGCTGGTCGCTCTGGCGGCGTCTCGGCTGGTCCCGGCCACGTCTGCCCGGTACTCCGGCCACCGCGGCAGCGGCGGTCAGCGCGCGCGAAGCGGTTGCCACCCGCACCCGCAGCCAGGTCGGCGCGGGCGGCTGACAACTGTACGTGGAATCCGGCTTCAGCCGGATTGGTCCGTAGTCCGACTAAAGTCGGACGCCACGTACGATTTTCACACGACCCTCAAGCGCTGCACTACGACAGTCACGTGGGGTCCGGCTTCCGCCGTAGCCTTGGCGGAGGCCGGGCAGCGGGCGTGACCCGGTTGTCAGTCGACCGGGTTCGTGGCGAAGACGGTCAGCTCGGTGGTGAAGCCGCGGTCATCCATTTCGAGCACCGCCTTCACCACGCCGGCGATGTCCTCCGGCTGCAGCTTGGTCGGGTTCTCCGCCGGCTCCACTCCAGCCGCCGCGCCAAAGCCGGTGATCACCTCGCTGGGATTGATCAGGAAGACCCGGATGTTGTGCTTGCGCAGCTCCGCCCGCCAGCATTCGGTCATGCCGCGCAGCGCGAACTTGGCCGCATAGTACGCGGTGCCGTTGGCCGTGCCGCGATGCGACGCCGTCGATCCGATGTTCACGATGTTGCCGCGCCGGCGGCCGATGAAATGCCGCGCGGCTTCGCGGGCCATCAACATCGCGCCGGTGACGTCGGTGGCGAAGATCCGCTGGAAGCCGGCGAGGTCGATGTCGACCAGCGGCGTGAACGTCCCGACGCCGGCGTTGTTCACCAGGATGTCCAGTTCGCCGAACTTCTCCAGCACGTCGCGCAGGGTGCGCTGGACATCCGCCTCGCTGGCGACGTCGGCCTGGATTGGATGGGCCCCGAGCTGCCGCGCCGCCCGCTCCAGCCGCTCCTGGTTGCGACCCGTGATGGCGACGCGAGCGCCGGCCGCAATCAACATCTGGGCGATGGCGTAACCGATGCCGGCGCTGCCGCCGGTCACGAGCGCTGCTGCCTGCTTGAGATTCATGCGGTCTGGATTCTACCTCGCGTCTGGCGCTTCGCGCGGCCGGGGGGAGTCAATTCCCAATTCACGATTCACAATTCACAATCCGCCGTGCGCCTCCACACGGCCGGCGGCGCGAATTATCGTGCGGCCATCGCCACAAAGCGGCGGGCTTCGGGCATACTCTTGGCGCGTGTGGATGGTGATCCACAGGCGCCGACGCGGTACTTGTAGGAGAAATCGATGCGTACAGTGGCTGCGATGCTCGTGATGTTCGCCGTCGGCGCCGGCGTCGGGATGTGGACGGAGGGACGGCGCGGAACGTCGGCACAGGGGTCGCCTCCACCGGCCGGCTTCGCGGCCGTGCCGGGTGCGATTGGCAGCCAGGACCTGACCGGCCCGTATGAAGTGGTCAAGGGTTGGCCGAAGGACATCAGTACCCTGCCCGGAAACGAAAAATGGACCTATGGCGCCGGCCAGGGGGTGTTCGCCGAGAGCCCCAACCGCATCTTCATGCTGTTCCGCGGCGAGCTGCCGAAGATCGCGGCGCCGCGCGCGACCTTGTTGCCGCAGCTGGGACCGAGCATCAGCTTCCCGGTCGCCGGGTTGTGGCGCGATGCGACCACCGCCTCGCTGCCCGGCGTCGGCGGCACCGATCAGGACACCAAGAAGTGGATGACCGCCTGGGAAGGCAAGGACGACACGATCGGCATCAAGGGGCCGCCGTACCGGACGCTCGGCGTCGATGCGAAATGGGAGCACTGCATCGTCGTCGCCGACGCCAACGGCAACATCATCGAGACGTGGACCCAGTGGGACAAGCTGCTGCGGCGCCCGCACTCGGTCTACATCAGCCCCTACGATCCCGAGAAGCACGTCTGGATCGTCGACGACAACATGCAGGTGATCTACCGGTTCACCAACGACGGCAAGCAGCTGGTGCAGACGATCGGGACGCCCGAGGTCGAGGGCGCCGATGCGACCCACTTCAACCGGCCGACATTCATCGACTGGCTGCCCGACGGCACCTTCTTCGTCTCTGACGGCTACACCGGCACCCGGGTCGCGAAGTTCGACAAGAACGGCAAGTTCCTGATGGACTGGGGCCTCAAGGGCAATCCACCCAACGAGACCCGCCCGAACTACATGAACAACGTGCACGGCGTGGCGGTCGATCCGGTCAGCCGCCGGGTGTTCGTCAACGATCGCAACAATCACCGCATCCAGGTGTTCGACGAGAACGGGAAATTCCTCTACGACTGGCGGATCGACGCCGACCCGTCCAGTCTCCACCTGCTCTACATCGGCGCCGATCGGAACATCTGGACCTTCGATCGCAGCACCCACAAGCTCCTGAAGTACGACCAGCAGGGTCATCTGCTCTATGCCTGGGGCACGCTCGGCACGTTTGCCGGCGGCCTGTGGGGCGTCCACGGCATGAGCGTCGATCAGGAAGGCAATCTGTATGTCGCCGAGGTGGACAGCGGGCGCGTGCAGAAGTTCCGGCCCAGGCCGGGCGCCAATCCCGACTACGTGATGAGCAAGCCGGTCGCCCGGGTGTGGAAGTAGTCGGCTTCATCCAGTACGTACGTAGTGTCCGGCTTCAGCCGGACCGTGATCGGAAATCGGCAGTAGTGCAGGCCTTCAGGCCTGCCGTGTCTGGCAGACCTGAAGGTCTGCACTACTTCAGAGTCGATGTTCAGACGCTCCAACCACATCTACTTGACGAAGTGCGCCGACGAGCGCTCGTTCTCATTGCAGATGAATTCCATCAGCTCGTCGTCGGGCATCAGCCGCTGCCTGACGGTGACCGTCCACGGCTTCGTATAGGCTTTCGGGTCGTCGACCGTCACGTCGATCTCGAGGCTGCCGAAGTTGACGCGCCGGAACCGCTCGGTCACCCTGGCGGCGTCGGTGAACGGACTGCCGACGACGTCGAGCCAGCCGCCATCCTTCAAGCCGTTGGTCTGCACCACCAGCGCATCGCCGTCCCAGCGGCCGGTTGAATAGCCGTACCACCACGGCTCCTGATCACTGGCCGGCAGCGGCCGGCCGTCGAGAAAGATCTGCCGGAGGCCGAAGTTCGCCTCGTACATGATCACGAGCAGGCTCGAGGTGTGGACGATCTTCCTCGGTTCCGGATGCGTGTGCAGCTGCATGAAGCCGATCGGCAGGCAGTGGGCGTCCGGGTTGTCCTGGTTGTTGTCGGCGATCCGCTTCCGGCGCAGCTCGGCGGCCCAGGGCTGGAACGGCAGCGGCTCTTTCATGCCGAAGGTGATGTCCCAGAACTGGCCGAGCACATTCGGGACCGAGCCATCCGGCAGCGGCGTCCCGCCGGCGCCGCCGACGCCGAGGTTGAGCCGGGGCGTCTGGCGAAGGAAGGCCCAGACGCCGGACAGGTCGGGCCGGCCGTCCGGAGTCCGGGGGACCGGCGCGTTGAGATCGACCTTGCCGTCCGGTGTCCGCGGCACCCGGGCCGCAGGATAGGCCGGCCATTGTCCAGCCAGCACCGGCGAGAACGCGATGACGACCGCGGCGATGGCGGTCGCCGTGCGCAGCATCTTCATGGCGATCCCTTCGCGCCGTTGACGCCGTTCCGGTTCGGGTCCCGGCATCCTCATCGCGTCCTCTCCCCCACCTCGGCTCGCAGCGGCGGCTCCAGTCGAGCGTCGATCGAGAGCCGGTTCCACGGCCGCAGCGCGAGCAGCACGAAAAAGATCAGGACGTAACCGAGCTGCAGGAACGCGATCTGGAAATCCTGGCGCACCATCGTGCCGAAGGTGAGCGCGGTCATCATCAGGCTCCCCGCGATCAGCGCGATCCTGGTCTGCAGCCCGAGAATCAGCAGCAATCCGATCGCCGATTCCACCCACGGCAGCGCCAGCGCGAATGGCTGGATGATCGCCGCCGGCATCGGCGTGTTCTCGAATTGCTTCAACATGCCCTGCTCGAAGCCGACCGTGCCGGTGTAGATCCGCATCAGCCCGCGCATCAAGAGATTGACGCCAAAGGTGAGCCGCATCAGGGCGTAGGCGATCGACGCGTCGGACCGCCAGTCGGATTCAGTCTGAAATGCCACGTCGCGCTCCTTGCAGCCATATCCGGACGACAACGCCATCTGCACGACGGCTGCGAACCGGTGTCAATTCTCGAAGCGGCCACCCAGCAGCCGCGTCTTGATCAGCTCCGCGTGCTCGTCCTCGTCGTGGCTGGCGACGATGACGAGGCCGGGATCGGTGCGTGAGAGATCGTTGAGCCAGCGGAGCTGGGTCATGACGAGGGTCTGATCCTCGGTAATCCAGGGGGCGTCCTTGCCCTTGATCTGCCGCACGCCGTCCATCAGCCAGGCGGCGTCACCGATCAACAGGTACTCACGACCCGACTCGAGCGCGAGGTAGACCATCTGTGAGCCTGGTGTGTGGCCGGGCGCCTTGATCAGGACCATTCCGGCGGCGAGCGGATGGTATCGGTCGTAGTCGATCACGAGATAGCGCGCCGCCGTCTCCGCGGTCAGCTTGATCTCGGGCATCTGCGGCAGCGTCTGCAGCGTCTGCACCTGGCTGCGGGTCAGGATCGTCTTCGGGGCGAGCTCTCGCGCCTGCGGCGTCGCGATCACCCCGGCCACATGATCACCGTGCTCGTGGGTGACGACGATCAGCCGGGCCCTGGCCAACGCGCGCTCGACCTGGGCCGCCGCGTCAAGGTCGTACGGCTCCTCGACGCCGCGGCCGAAGAAGCGATGGACCTGCCGGTCCATCCCGGCATCCACCATCACCGACCCGTCGGCGTAGATCACCTGGAAGGCGGTGCGCGCCTGCACGCTCGGAGTGGCGGGCGCGTCCTTGATCGAGAAGTTTCTCGTCCGGCGGCTCTCGGCAAACTTCAGGATGTTGATGCGCAGCGGCCGGCGGCCGGGCACCAGCGCCGCGGCGGCGCGGATCCCGGCGAGGCTGGCGCTCCACGCCGGCGGCCCGGTCTGGGCGGGCGGCCCGGCCTGGGCGCGCGGCCTCGCACCGCCGGCGGGCAGCAACAATGCCGCCGCGAGAAGCAAGCCGGCGCCAACGGGTGTCTTCCTACACATTGAGGAGTGACAGGATCTCGCGGCCGTACTGACGGCGGGCCTCGGCGTAAATCGGCGTGACGGCGGCGACGAACGCGGCGTGCTCGGCGTCCGTGAGATCGAGAATCTCGCCGCCGGCGGCGCGAATGGCGGTCATCGCGCTTTCCTCTTCCTGGATGTGCTGCGTGCGCTGCCAGCCGATCACGTCGTGGACCGCCTGGCGCAGCTCCTCCCGCAGCGGACGCGGCCAGCCGTCGAACGTCGGCCGGTGGACGAAGATCGGCCGGGAGAGGTAGAAGTGACTGGTGGCGGAATGGAAGCGGTGAAAGTTGTGGACGCCGTAGGTGACGGTGTTGGCGAAGGGATTCTCCTGGGCGTCGAGCGTCCCGGCCTTGACCGCGGCGATCGCTTCCGAAAGGTCCATCACCTTCGGCCTGGCGCCGAGCAGCTCGAACGTTCTCTCCTGGACCTTGCTGGGCAGCACGCGAATCGTCATGCCCTGGAGATCGGCGGGGGTGCGGACCGGCCGCAGGCGATTCGAGATGTGGCGGAAGCCGTTTTCGAAATAGCCGAGGATCCGGTAGTTCATGCCGGCTTCGATCCGGGCGGTCAGGAGCTGGCCGAGGCGCCCATCCATCGCGACCTGCGCCTGCCGCGCATCGGCAAAGAGAAACGGCAGGTCGGCCGCCCCCAGGTCGAGCACGCGGTCGGTCAGGTAGCTGCTCGATTGATAGCCGAGCGTCAGCACACCCTGCTCGACCAGCCACAGGATGTCCTCGCCGCGGTAGCCGAGATCGAGGATGTTGTAGACGTACCTGACCTCGACCGCGTCACCGAGCCGGGCCTCGAGCCGGTCGCCGATCTGCTTGAGCGCCAGGCTGAACCCGGTCGACGGCGGCCCGTACCCGCCCATCACGATCCGGATCGGCCGGGTCGCGGCACTCGCAGTGGCCGGCGTCAGCTGACCGGTGAGGGTCGCCGCGCCAAGCAGGGCTGAACTCTTGAGAAAGCGCCGCCTCGACATGAACGCCTCGCCCGTGGAGTATATAACCATGAAGACACTCCTGTTCACCGTCTCGGTCCTTGCCGTGCTGGCCCCCGCATCGATCCGGAGCCAGGACGCGAATGGGGTGGTCGCGGCCGCGGCGGCGGCACTCGGCGCCGGCAGCCTGCGCTCGATCCAGTACTCGGGCTGGGGATCCGACTACATCTTCGGGCAGGCCTACGACGGCAGTTCGCCCTGGCCCCGCTTCACCGTCCCGGGAATCACCATCGCGATCGACTACACGACCAACACGCTGCGCGACGATCGGCGCCGCACGCAGGCCGAGAACCCGCCGCTCGGCGGCGGGTTCCAGCCGCTGACTGGAGAGCTCCGGCAGATCTGGGCCCTGAGCGGCGGCTACGCCTGGGACATCACCGGGCCGACCGTGGCGCCGGCCGCCGTCGAGCGCGACATGCGAAGCGCCGTCGCCGGCCGGACCACGCAGATCTGGCTGACACCGCACGGCTTCATCAAGGCGGCGCAGGCCGGTCAGGCGGCGGTGCGCGCCGAGACCGTGCGCGGCGTCCGGAAGACGGTGATCACCGTGACCACCCCGCTGATGGTTCGTCTCGAGGGCGTGCTGAACGAGCAGAATCTGGTCGAGCGGATCGAAACCTGGATCGCCAATCCGGTGCTCGGCGACATCAAGCTCGAAGCGACGTTTACCGGCTACCGGGATTTCGCCGGCGTGAAATTCCCGACCCGCATCGTCCAGCGGTCGGCCGGCTATCCGGTGCTCGACCTGACGGTCACCGACGTGACGCCGAACGCGGCGATCGCGCTCGAGGTGCCCGCCAGCATCAGACAGCCGGCGGCAGCGGCGGCCGCGCTGGCGCCGGAAAAAATTTCGGACGGCCTGTGGATCGTGCCGGGCGGCGCGAAGAGCGTCGCCATCGAGTTCCGCGATCACGTCGTGGTCGTCGACGCACCGGAAAGCGAGCCGCGATCGCTGGCGGTCATCGAGGCCGTCCATACGGCGATCCCGGGCAAGCCGATCAGATACGTCATCAACACCCACGCGCACTTCGACCACGCCGGCGGACTGCGCACCTATGCCGCCGACGGCGCGACCGTCGTGACGCAGGCCGCCAACGTTCCGTACTATCAGCAGGTGTGGGCGAACCCGCGGACGATCGCGCCCGACCGGCTCTCCCGATCGGGCCGCACACCGGTATTCGAAGGCATCGTCGGCAGCCGGACCTTCCGCGACGAGACGCGCGAGATGGTCGTCTACCACTACGCCGGCAACATGCACAACGCCGGGATGCTGATGGTCTGGCTGCCGAAGGAGCGGATCCTGATCGAGGCCGATTCGTTCACCCCCGCCGCCAGCGCGAACGAGCCGCCCGCCGGCATCCCGAACCTGGCCCAGTTCCTCGACGTGGTCGATCGCCTGCGCCTCGACGTCCAGCAGATCCTGCCGATCCACGGCCGTCTGACCACACTCGACGAAGGGCGCGCAGCGGCCGCGACGTTCGGACGGACCCAGGTGTTCAGGTAACGCCGATGAACATCCGTGGGAAAATCGATGTAGTGCAGGCCTTCAGGCCTGCGGCGTTTGACAGACCTGAAGGTCGGCACTGCTTCAGAGTCGATTTTTCACACGGCCTCGAACCGGACCCGACAGACGCAGCGCCTCAGTCGTCGTCGCGGTCGTTCTGCGCGAACCTGTAGAAGAAATAATCGGCGGTGTACGGCACCAGCGCCTTCTTGCCGACGTCGGCGGACTGGCTGCAGCCGGTCGCGGGCGCGGTCCCGCCGGATGTGTTGAGCCGCTGGATGGCAATTGTCGAGGCCAGCTTGTTTCCCCCGGTGGGGCCGTTCAGTGTCATCACCTGCACCAGGAGCCACGGGATCGCTCCAGGGGCAACGAATTTCGGGTCAGACGAGGGGACACTCGATACCCCCCACACGGTGCTGGTGTCACCGGCGTGCTGCCAGGTGACGCGCGGCACACCGCCTTCGAACGGATTCGGGCTGAGGAAATGGCTGACCACCTGCTCGAAGCTGTCGCTGAACAGGGTTGCCTGGGGCCCGAAGAACGTCCAGCTGAAGCCGGAGGATGACGGCAGGCAACTGTAGTTCTGGGTGCCGCTGGCGTGGCCTTCGAGAAACGCCTTGCTGCCCGCCGGCGCCTGAATCTCGGCGGGCACCCGCGGAACCTTGATAACCCGCCGGGCGGCCTGAGCCGGGCGCGGGACGGCGACGGTCATCGCCGCGGCGAGGATTGGGAGGCACCCGGCGAACAGCATGCGCCGAGTGCTCCGGTTCCCTGGTCTGGTGGAATGCTTCATACGATGCTCCTTCGCGCCTGGGGGCGCGTGTCGGGATTGGGTGGTGACGCACCGCGGAATCGCGGCTCCGCGCCTGCCCACTCGAGAAATCTGCGGCGGACCATGAATTGTCGGCGCCATGCGCCTTCGACCGTGCCGTCCGTCGGCTCTCTGGATGTAGACGCGACGTTTCGGCGCATCTCCCGCAGTCCGACGCTTTCCCGCGGTTGCCGGGCCGGTCTTGACCGGCCGGCAATTGGTGGATTGAAATAGCATCGTCCTATTCACATTCCCATATATGAACGGCCTTCGACGATCCGCAGACGCTCGACCGAGTCAATATCCTCTGGCCACCCTCGCCGCCTACGGTCCGGACAACACGCTGGCGACCAAGCTGGTCGCGTCGGTGACCAGGCGACCCGGCCGGGACCCATCCGCGATGCAGACGTGGACGACCGAACAGCACGAGATCCGCAACGACCCGGAAATTGCCGACGAAGTTGCCGCGTTCCTGGCGCGGCACCGGGTCAAGGACAGCATTTCGACGGACCGGGTGATCGGCTGTCCACACGAGGAGGGGATCGACTATCCGCTCGGCCGGACCTGCCCGCGCTGCCCCTTCTGGTCCGGCATCGACCGCTTCACCCACCAGCCGCTGACACATCCGGAGCCGACCAGGACCCCAGCGGAGATCCTGTCGGATCTGTCTGTCGACACCGTGATCCCGTACGACGCGCTCGAATCGGCGGACGCTCATCGCGAGGCGCTCGTCCAGCCGCTGCTCGACGCCATCGAGCGAGGCCTCGCCGACCCGCCCGGGGCCTCGGCTGAAGAGTCGCGGCTCTTCGCCTACGCGTTGTACCTGCTCGCCAGGTGGCGCGAACCTCGCGCCTATCCAGCCGTCGTCCGCTGGCTGGCACTGCCGGGCGAAGGGCCATTCGACATTGCCGGGGACATCGTCACCCAGGACGGGGCAGGGATTCTCGCGGCCGTCTGCGATCAGGATCTGGAGCCGATCAAGGCACTGGCACTCGATCGGCGTGCCAACGAATATGGCCGTGGAGCGGGCGTGACGGCGCTCGGCCTGCTGGCGGCCTGGGCGGAAGTGCCGCACGAGCCGATCGTCGACATGCTGCTCTGGCTGGCACGCGAGGGGCTCGAGCGCGAGCCGGGTGAAGTCTGGAACAGTCTGGCGGTGATCAGCGCTGACATCGAAGCGCTACCGCTGTTCCCCGAGCTGCGCCGGGCCTACGACGATGGGTTGATCGATTGGCAAACGATGCATCCGAAGGAGCTGGATGAGGTTGAAGCGGCGCCTCCCGGCAGCGTGCTGGAGGCGACGATCGGCCGAAACCTGCCGATTGACGATGTCGTCGACGCGACCGCGTGGTGGAAAGCCAGAACGCGTTCGGCGCGCGATCTCGCGGACGATCCGTACGTTGTGCCGGAGACGTACCGGGCTCCCCCGAAGGTCGGACGAAACGAGCCCTGTCCCTGCGGCAGCGGCAAGAAGTTCAAGAAGTGCTGCGGCGGCTGACCGGACCGAGAGGCGTCACTCTCAGACGGCCGGCAACACAAACTGGACGCTTGCGCATGGCCCTGAGGTCATCCGCGCAGTAGCGTTAACAACAGACCGGGCCATGAAGGCACCGGATGTCGAAAGGATGAAGTCATGACAACTGTTGCGTCGCGCGAAACCGAAACCACGCAGGAGCGTCCGCTATCGGCCAGCCATCGGGCGGCGGCGCTTGCCGATCGCCTGGAGCAGGGGGCACAGGCCCTGGCCGCGTTCGCCACTGCTCTCACCGACGTCGAGTGGCAGACCCGTGTCCCCAAGGACGGCCGCAAGATCGGCGTCGTCGTCCATCACGTGGCCAGCATGTACCCGCTGGAGATTCAGCTGGCGCAGACGCTGGCCGGCGGCCAGCCGATCGCCGGCGTCACCTGGGATGCCGTCCACGAGCTGAATGCCGGACACGCCACCGAGAATGATGCGGTGACGAGGGACGCGGCGCTGGCGCTGCTCGAGCGCAACAGCACGGCCGCGGCCGCCGCCATCCGGTCGTTCAGCGACGAGGAGCTCGACCGGGCCGCGCCGGTGTCGCTCAACTCCGATGCGCCGCTGACCTGTCAGTTCTTCCTCGAGGATCACGCCGTGCGGCATAGTTATCACCACCTCGCGAAGATCCGCGGGGCGCTGCGGTGAAGGTGCGCTGGTAGCGGGCGTCGGGTGGCACGGGCGACCCGGCGCCGCTAGCCGGCGCTGAGCCGGCGCTATACTCTGTCGGCGTGAAGACCCTGGCGTTCCTCCTCGTGCTCGCGCTTCAGTCGCCGCCACTCGCACCGCTGGTCCGCCTGTCCACGGCCCTTCAGCAGCTGCGCCCGCAGCTCGACGAACACCAGACGACCTTCGGCGCGACCGCGGAGCTCACCGCGGCGAAGCACCAGTTCAGGGACTGGATTGAATCGCGGCTGGCCAGCCAGGGCGAGCGGGTCGACGTCGGCGAGGTCGGCGACACGCTTCACGCTGCCCTCGCCGCCGCCGGACTGCTCTGCGGTGATTTGTCCGATGAGTGCGGCTTGAATTTCCTCGGGTATGTCGACGACGTCCGGGTCCGTCGCGCCGGCGAGTTCCTGGTCGTCGTGACCGCGATCGGGGTCTCGTGCGGCTTCGATGAATCGGCCTACGTCTACGCGTGGCAGGGGCAACAATGGCGGCGGGTGTGGGAGCACGAGCGGAATACCTACACCCCACAGGACTACCGGCCGCAGATCGTGCACGATGTCCAGATCTCGCCTCCGGACGCGAGTCGGAGCCGGCTGCTGATGATGCTCGGCTCGCAGACGGTCTGCGGCGGCGCGTTCAAAGACGTCTACGCCCGGGTCTGGCGAATCGACAGCGACGACCGCGCCACCTCCGTGCTGGACTGGACCGGCCACGCCAACGACGCGTATCCGCCAATCCAGGGACGCGTCGGTCCGGACGCCGTGCGCTTTCAATTCACGGCCGGAGGGCTGCTCTCAGGCGAGGTCCACTCGGCAGTGCGCCATTACACCGTCACGCAGGGAACCGCGACGCAGGGCGATCCGGTCGCCGGCCTGCCGCGGGACTTCGTGGTCGAATGGCTCAGCGCGCCGTGGGAAGAAAGCCGGACGAGATCAGCGACCTCGACGTTGGCCGCCGTGCACGCCGAGCTGCATCGGAACGACGGCGTCGGTGATTTCCCGGGCGCGACGCTCAAGTGCCTGTCCGGGCCCGGCCTGTGGCAGGTGGAGACCCACCTGTACGAACGTCCCAAACGGTACTACCGCGTCCGCTGGCAGGACGCCTACCGGTTCACGATGATGGACGTCAGCGACACGGCGTATCCCGATTGCACCATCACTGACAGCCGCGGCGAAACCTACACCGACCTGCTCGACGCCGATCTTCGGTGATGTCTCTCGAATCGGCGATCAGTCGTAGAACGCCGGCGCCTTCTTCAGCCTGGCGTAGCCCAGCACGTCGTGCTGGATCCACAACTGCGCGCTGGTGCCGGCGATGAGGCCCTGAAGCTTCGCCATCGACGCGGTGGTCTGTTCGGCGTTCCGTCCGCGCGGGGTCGGTTTCAGCGTCAACTCTTCGGGGAAATGATAGAGGTCGCCGCTCAGGATGACGGCGCCGGTCTTCGGCAGTTTGATCAGCAGCGCCTGGTGACCGGCGGTATGACCCGGCGTGAACAGCAGCGTGACGCGACCGTCTCCGAACACGTCGTGGTCGCCTTCGAGCAGCTGCGTCCGGCTGTTGCGGAGACCGTCGAAGTCGCCCTGGTTCGACAATGGCTTCTCCGCGAACATCACGTCCCGCTCCGGCTTCTGTACCAGCCAGGTCGAGCCGAGGAACAACCCGACGTTGCCGGTATGGTCCCAATGTGAGTGCGACAGGGCGAGATAGGTGATGTCGCGCGGCTGATAGCCGATGGCGGCGAGCTGCGTCGTCAGTGGAGTATCGACGCGGTCGCCGTACCGTGGTCCGCCAACGGCAGCGGCCGGCGCGCCGGGCGGGATGCGGTTGACCGCTTCGTTCAGGCCGGTTTCCCACAGCAGCGTGCCGCGCGGATGGACGATCAGCGCACAAGGATCGGAGAGGTCGCGCGGCGCCAGCTGTTCGCGCGACAAGCCGTACGCGACCCCGTCGCGCTCCTTCAGCGTGCCGCACTCGAGTATGTAGAGTCGAAGGGCAGAGACTGACGGCGGCCCGACCTGCGCCAGGAGAGATGGCGCAAGCCCCAGCAGCGCAAAGGCTGTCCAGAGCGCCGCGAGGAGGGGCCGGGAAATTAGGAATTCGGAATTAGGAATTAGGAATGGAGAACCAGCAATTCGGAATGCTGCTTTCAGATCGCCAGCCAACTTCCTCGAATCCATCATTCACCCGGTCGCGAATTCCTCATTCCTAATTCCTAATTCCTAATTCCTAATTTCCAACTTCCGCCCCATCGCCTGGCGCAGGAACGCGGCGGCGTCCGGATACCGTTTGAGGACGTTCGGCGTGTATTCGACGCCGTCGGCAACGATCAGCGGGGTCCAGCCCTTGGCGTTCTTCGCGTCGAGCCTGGCGCCCTTGTCGATCAGGAACTTCGCGATCGCGATCGATCCGGCGCGATAGATCGCGCCGTGCAGCGCCGTTTCGCCATTCTTGTCGACATCGGTCGCCAGCCCGCCCTTGGCCTCGTAAACGAACTTGACCGCGGCGACCGCCTCTTCCTCGGTGCCGGGATTCTCCCCCGGGGCCCAGATGCCGACCCCGGCGGCCGCCATCAGCGCCGTCGTACCGTCTTCGGTCGTCAACGCCGGATCGGCGCCGTGCTCGAGGAGCAGGCGCATCAGCGGGATGTCGACGGATTTGGCAGCCAGCAGGAACGGCGTCGCGCCGATCCGGTTCAGCAGGTTCCGGAAGCCGTCCTTCGGCTCCTTCTGCAGGCGCGCGTTGACGTTGGCGCCATGCTGCAGCAGCTGTCGGACCAGGTCGAGACTGTCGACGCTGCCGGTCGGCACGGCGCCGGGAATGTTGCTGCCGGTGTTCGGCCGCCGGCTCCAGACCACCTGGTGCAGCGGCGCCCACCCCTGGGCGTCGGCATTGGGGTCGGCGCCGCGGCCGATCAGAAACACCGCCGCCTCGTAGTGCGCGTTCAGGACGGCCAGCAGCAGCGCACTGCTCCCATCCGGCAGCTTGTCGTTGATATCGGCGCCGGCGTCGAGCAGGACGCGCGCCGCCTCGATGTGGCCGGCGCGGGCGGCAAACAGGTAGGGCGAGAACGCCCCGCTCCTCGAGCGCGCCCTGATGTCGGCGCCGGCCTCGATCAGCGCTGCCGCCGCCCCGGCGTTGTTCTCCGCCGCCGCCCACATCAGCGCCGTCTGTCCCTTCCAGCCTTCCCTGGCGTTGACGCTGGCGCCGCGGGCGAGCAGTGCCTTGACGGCCGGCACACTGCCGGTTCGCGCCGCGGTCATCAGCGCGGTCTCCCCCTCCGGCAGCGCCGTATTCGGATCGGCGCCCGCCGCCAGCAATTTCCCGATCACGGCCGCGTCGCCGTTGACGCACGCCAGATACAGCGGCGTGATGCCGTAGCGCGTCGCCGCCGTGACGCTGGCGCCGGCGCGCAGCAGTGCATCGACGCGCTCGATATCGTTGCTCCGCACGGCGAGGTGCAGCGGCGTCGTGCCATCAGGCTCGGACTGGAGACTGGACGCTCGAGGCTGGGGACTGGGGGCTGGAGACTGCGTCGTCGTAGGCTGGCTCGCTTGGAGCGTGACCCTGATCAGCAGCGAAGCCGCCAGGATACAAGCGACACAAAGTGCCCTCTGCGCCCTCTGCTTCCTCCGCGTCCTCGTCTGTGTTCGGCTCACAAGACGACCTTCCCATCGCTGTCGCCGAGCGTCTCCGCCGGAATCCCGGACTTCTCCAACATCGTCAACAGCAGGTTGGTCATCGGCGTGTCTTTCGGAGCGACCAGATGCCGCCCGCCCTTGATGCCGCCGCCGAACACCGCCAGCGGCAGGTCGGTGTGGGCATGGAGGTTCGGGTTGCTGAGACCGGCTCCATACAGGAACATCGACTGGTCGAACAGGCTGCCGTCGCCGTCCGGTGTCGCCCGCAGCTTCTCCAGGAATTTCGCGAACAGCTGTGCCTGATAGGTGTTGACCGTCGCGTATTTGGCGAGTTGTTCCGGCCGGTCGCCGTGATGCGACAGGCCGTGATGGCCTTCAGTGACGCCGATTTCCGGATAGGTGCGGAAGTTCAGCTCGCGGCCGAGCATGAACGTGACCACGCGGGTGATGTCGGCGCGGAAGGCGAGCCACTGCATGTCGTACAGCAGGCCGACGTGCTCGTCGAATCGATCCGGGCTGCCGAGCGGCCGTTCCAGCGTCGGCAGGACCTCGGCGGCGCCGTTCTTCTCGACCGCCTGGATCCGCCGTTCGACCTCCCGCACCGAATCGACGTAGTCGCCGACCGTCGTCCGATCGCCGGCGCCGAGGGTGCCGAGCAGCCGGGTCAGCTCCGTGTTGACCGAGTCCAGAATGCTGCGCTGGGCGCGGGCCTGGGCGAGGCGCTGCGCCGATGTGCCGCCGTCGCCGAACAGCCGCTCGAAGACGACCCGCGGGTTGTTCTCGGTCGGCAGCGGCGTCGTCGGTGAGCTCCACGACAGCGTGTTCATGTAGACGCAGGCGTAGCCGTTCTCGCAGTTGCCGGCGAGATAATTCAGGTCGAGACCGAGCTCGAGCGACGGCAGCGCGGTGTCCTTGCCCAGGTGTTGCGCGGCGATCTGGTCGGCCGAGATGCCGGCCCGGACGTCGGCCCCTTCGGTGTGCTTCGGGTGAATTCCGGTCAACCAGGTGCTGGTGCCCCGGGTATGGTCGCCGTTGGCCCCGTCCTTGAGCACGTCGGCCTGGCGTTGATTGGTGCCGCTCACCACGACCATCTGTTCCCGGAAGGCCGCGAACGGCGTCAGGATCGGGGACAGCTGAAAGTTCGTCCCCTCGCCGACCGGCCGCCAGTAATTGATGCCCTTGAAGTTCATCGCCACGCCGTTGGGCAGGTAGATGAACCCCAGTCGGCGAACCGGGCGGGCGGCGGTCGCCGCCATCGCGGTGGCGGCCGGCACCATGGCCTCGAGCAGCGGGAGCGCCAGCGTCGTACCCATCCCGCGCAGGAAGGCTCGACGGGGAAGGGCTCTCTTGGTTAGGAACATTCTCACTGACTCCTGTGGCGTCGAGCGTTCATTGCCGCGCCGCACTCTGCGTTGGACGCGCCTCGCCGGCCGCCCGCCTCATCTGGAACGGGGCGCTCTTCACGACGCCCATGATCAAGCCGGAGGTGAACCGGTAGTCCTGGCGTCCCGCCTCGCGGACGATCGCCCGCACCGTCGGCGCGTCGTAGTACTCCAGGCCGCGGCCGAGCGCATACGTCAGCAGCTTCTCCGCCACCGTGGTCACGATCAGATCCGATTTGGTGAGCAGCGCCTGCCGCAGTCCCGCCGCACCAACGAACTTCGTACCGTCGGGCAGTGAGCCGGACGCATCGATCGGCGCCGACGATTCGCCGAGCGTGCGGGACCGGCCGACGGCGTCGAGCCCCTCGAGCGACAGCCCGATCGGATCCATGACCGCATGGCAGCTGGCGCACTGCGGATCGGCGCGATGCTGCACCATCCGGTCGCGCATCGACAGCACGCCCCCGGACTCGCCGGTCGGCTTCAGCTCAGGCACGTTGGGCGGCGGCGGCGGCGGCGAGGCGCCCAGGAGGTTCTCCAGAATCCACTTGCCGCGCACCACCGGCGAGGTCCGGTCCGGGTGGGAGGTCACCGTCAGCACGCTGCCGTGGCCGAGCAGGCCGGCGCGGTCGCTGACAGGCCCCAGCGCCACCCGCCTGAAGTGCGTCCCCTTGACGTTGGGCACACCGTAGTGCCGTGCCAGCCGCTCGTTGAGGAACGTGTAATCAGCGGTCAACAGCTCGAGGGCGCCGCGATCCTCGCGGATGATGCTGTCGAAGAACAGCTCGGTCTCGCGCTGCATCGACGCGCGCAGCGACTCGTCGAAATCGGGGAAGTTGAACGAGATCGGCATCGCGCTCGGGAGATTGCGCAGATACAACCACTGCCCGGCGAAATTCTCGACGAAGGCCGCCGCCCGCGGGTCGGCGATCATCCGGCTGACCTGCTGCGCCAGCACGGCGTCGTCCTTCAACCGGCCCCTGGCGGCGGCGTCGAGCAGTTCCTCGTCCGGAATGCTGCTCCACAGAAAGAACGACAGACGCGACGCCACTTCCAGATCGCTGATCCGGTATGGCGTATCGGGCGGCGTCCCCGCCGGGTCGCGCTCGACGCGGAACAGGAACTCGGGGCTGACCAGCAGCCGGCTCACCGCACGCTCGATGCCGGCGTCGAAGCTGCCCTGCGACCTCCCCTCGGTATACATCGCGAGCAGCCCGGCAAGGTCGGCATCGGCGACCGGGCGGCGATAGGCCCGACGCGCCAGGGCCGTCAGAATCGTCGCGGCACAGCTGCCCTCTTCCGATCCGGTCTTCGGCTGACAGACGAAGATGCGCCGGCGCCCCGGCGAGTCCGCCGCCGCGCCGGTGGGATTGTAGGGGCCGACGATCTCGACGCTGCGCAGGGCCAGGCCCATGCGGTTGTCCGGCGTGTTGACGTTTGCCGCGTACGGCTTGATCAACGGCAGCCGCGACGTCTCGTCGATCGCCGACGTCAGCTTGAGGAAGGTCACGTTCAGCCGCCGCTGCCCCGCTTTCACGGGCAGGCGCACGTCCCACGACTCGTCGATGCGGTTGCGCTGCTCGCGCTCCTTCGCCGACAGGCGCGGCCCGGTGTCGACCTGCGTCACGCTCGGGCGCGGCCGGGCGCCCCGCCCCTGTGCCGCCCCCGGTGCGGGCGCGGCCGCCGCTGGACGATCTGTCTGGTTGTCGGAGCCCGGGCTGGCGGCCGGCGCCGCCGGCCGGGGCGTCGCCGGAGCCGGCTTGAAGCCCGGCACGGTGAACAGCCGCACGCGCTCGCCGTCGAGGCTGACCTCGAGCCGCTGGTCTTCGGCGAAGACGCCGATGTTTTCGAGAATGTCGCGGGCCAGCCGCACCTTGATCACGTATTCCGCGTCCATCGGGAAGACGTAGGGAATCGACACGCCGCCGCGCGTGCCCACCGGCAGCCCCTCGATGTGCTCATCCTGCTGGAGATCGTCGCCGAGGCGCACGTACTCGACGTTGGGAAACGGCGGCGGCGTCCCGACCGCGAGCCGGCTGATCTTCTGCGCCGCGGCCAGATACCGTTCCATCAGCGTCGGCGACATCTTCAGCACGCCGGCCATGTTGTCGAACCCGTAGCTGGAATCGTCCGCCGGCAGCAGCGCGTCGACGTTGACGTCGAGATCCAGCAGATCGCGAACCGCGTTGCGGTATTCAGCGCGATTGAGACGATGGAACGTCTCGGTCCGTCCGGGGTTGGGATGGGCGGCGGCGGCGCCATCGAGCTGCGATTCAACCCAATTGACGAAGGCATCGTGCGCGGCCTGGTCGGGACGCGGCCGGCCGGCCGGGGGCATCAGACCGGTCCGGACCTTCCGCACCACCCGTTCCCAGACGTCCGCGTCGGCATCGATAGTCGAGAGGCTCAGCGTGTCGAACGCGATCGGAACGGTGCCCCGGTCTTTCAGGTTCTGGTTGTGACAGCTGACGCAGTAGCGCTGGAATGTCGCCTGCGGCGTCCCGGCGGCCGCCACCGCCGCCTGCGGCGCCGGACCGGCGGCCTGCATCGGCCCGGAGAAAAAGACGATCAGCGCCCCGAGCCAGATCGCGGCCAGCGCCGGAATGCCGGCCCGGTCACGCAGTTCACAAACGGCGGCATCGCCACGAAAGCACGAAATCACCAGACCGGCAATGCTCTGCCGTCTTCGTGTCGTGTGTTCGCGGCCGATTCCTCTTCGATCACCCATGTCAGCGCCCCGCCGCATCCGCAGCCGGCGGCGCCGCCTTCTTGTCGGCCGCGCGGGCAATCTCGAGCATGTTGACCAGCCCGTAGTTCCCCTCGTGGCACTCGTACGGCTGCACCGCTTCGCTGTCGAGGATGGTCAGCGGCATCCCGAACGTCCACGGCCGGGTCCATGTCGTCGGATCGTCGACGGTGACCGTCCACGTGATCTTGTCCGGAGCGACCCGGGTGAACCGCTCGGTCAGCGTCAGCTTCTCGGCGTTGGCGCTGCGATAGGCGCTGCGCGGCGTGAAGTTCGTCGTCTCGACGACCAGCGTATTGCCCTCCCAGTGGCCGCGCGCGTCTCCCATGTCGAGGCGGATGTTGCGGCCGACGTGCGGCCGCCCGTCGAGCGGGATGATGCGGGTTTCGTGAATCATTTCGTACTGGATCGCCACCTGTCCTGGCGATTGCACGATCCGGTACGAGTTGCCGTAGATCGCCGGCATCATCGATCCAGGGAGGCCGCGCGTGATGCAGCGATCGTAGAGGTTGAAATCGGCGGCACTCTCCCAGAACTCGCCGGGGGCGTAGCTGCCACCCGCCCCCTGACTCCTCGGACGCTGCTGAGCCTCCGCCGTCGTCGGCGGGATCCGGCCGTCGGGGGGATCGATGACGAACCAGGCCTGGCCGCCCTTCCGCAGGTCGTAGATGCTCTGCCACCAGTGATCGGGTCCGTGCAGCGGGCCCTCGAAATTCGACAGGGTCCGCTTCTGCAGATCGCTCCGGAACTTCGTCAGCTCGTCGCCCTGCACCTCTTCGAGCCGCCGGCCGGCGAAATCGTCCGGCCGCTCGAACGGTGTGCTGGCCTCGAACACATTGGTGACGTTGCCGGAGATATCCGGGTCCCCCCAGGGCAGTCGCGGCGGCGCATATGGCCTGGCGCCGCGTGCGGTTGCCGGCCTCGGAGCCGGGGCCTGGGCCGCGATTGACGCCGATCCTCCAAGCAATCCGACCAGGGCAACGGCCATGGAAACGCGCATTGACAATCCTTTGGGCGAGAAAACGCCGGGGACGCAGAGGTCGCCAAGGACGGAGAGGTCTCTTCTGGAATTCCGCCTCCGCGCCCTCGGCGTCCTCCGCGTTGTTACTACCTGATTAAAACACCTGGACGCCGTCATGTGCACGATTCACTCCACGATGAGCTGACCGATGGTCCAGGGATGGTCGGTGCAGATGTACTCGTAGGTGCCCGGCCGGGTGACGGTGACGGTGCCAGACTCGCCCGGCTTGATCGCGGTGGTCTTCCAGGACCCGTCCCGTGCGGCGATGCTGTGAGAAATGGTCGAGCTGTTGGTGAACGTCACCGGCGTCCCTACCTTCGCCCGCACCCGCGACGGGCTCAGACCATGGTCGTCGGCCCAGTCGATCTTCTTGTTGGCCGAGATGATGGTGAACGTCCTGACCGTTCCCAGCTGGATCGGCGCGCCATCCTCGATGCGTCCCGCCCACTCGCGCGTCGTGGCCGGCGGAACCGGCGCCGGCCGCGGCGGGAGTGTCCCCCCGACTTTGAAGGCCCAGACGGCGCGATTGTTGGCGAGGGCCACGAACTGCTCACCGCGGCTCTCGTAGGTCATCGCCGCCGCGCCGCTTGGGCCGGCGCCGCCGCCCAGCCCGACCTCGCCGGTCTGAAACTCCCACAGTTCGGCGCCGCTCCTGGCATCGTAGGCTTGAAACACCCCGTTCGGATGCGAGTGGAACATCAAGCCGCCGGCCGTGGTCAACGCGCCGCCGCTGCCCTCGCATTCCGAATAGGTCAGGCGCTTCTGCCAGGCGATCTTGGCGGTGCGGGCGTCGATCGCGGCGAGCACGCCGTACTGCGTCTGGCCAGGCAGGCGCGTCGGCTGGACGAACTCCCAGCCGGTATTGGCGCGCTTCATCCAGGCCGGGTTGACGCAGGCGACCGCATACAGGTAGTTGGTCTGCGGGCTGTAGGCCATCGGCGTCTGGCGCATGTTCATGTGCGGCAGGAACTGGTTGGGCCGCTCGGTGGAGATCGGATCGAAATAGCAGCCGGCGATGAATCCGGGTGGAATCATCTCCTTCTCGACGCAGCCGGGCCCGACGCGGTCGCCGCCGATGGTGAATGGCTGGGTTGGCGAGGTCTTCAGGAACGCATCCTGCCGCACCGGGCGCTCTTCCACCGGCGCCAGCGGCTTGCCGGTTTCGCGGTCGAGGATGAACAGGATGCCGTCGGTCCGCATCGCGGCGAGCGCCTTGCGCGACCGGCCGCCAAACGTGGTGTCGTACAGCACCAGCGGCGTGCTGAGGTCATGTTCCCAGATGTCGTGATGCACCGTCTGGAAATACCACCGCATCTTGCCGGTCTTGATATCGAGCGCGACCACCGAATTGTTGTAGAGATTGTTGCCGGGCCGCAGCTCGCCGCCAAATTGCGGGACGGCGTTGCCCGTGGGGAGGTAGACCAGGCCCAGCTCCGCGTCGACCGATGGCGTCGTCCAGATGGCGCCGCCGCCGTATTTCCAGACGTCGCTGTCCTGGGGCCACGTGTCGTGGCCCGGCTCACCCGGCCCCGGCACGACCTCGAAATTCCACAGGTACTTTCCGGTCTTGGCGTCGTAGCCGATGGCGCGCCCGTGCAGGAAGTTGTCGCCCAGCGACACCACGCCGACGACGACGCCGTTGCCGTAGGCGGGGGCGGTGGCCATGCCCTGCGACGGAATCTCCTTGGGATGTTCGGAGGTCCAGACCAGCTGGCCGGTCTCCTGGCTGATCGCCATCACGTTCGAGTTGCGCAGGCCGGCGAACAACAGTCCCTCGCCGATGCCGACGCCGCGCTTGCCGCTGAACGGCGTCTCCGACTTGAAAGTCCAGAGCGTCGCGCCGGTGGTCGGATCCAGCGCCATGATGACGCCGGCGGCCGTCACGACGAACATCCGCCCGTCCTTGACCATCGGCGTGGCCTCGGCCCGGTCGGGCGTCTCCACCATCCAGGCGCCGCCCAGCTGTTTGACGTTCCTGGTGTTGAGCTGTGACAGCGTCGAATACCGGGTCGCCGCCCAGTCGCCGCCCGGCGCGCCCCACTCTTTCCCGGAGTACGGCTCCGGTCCTGCCGATCGCAGCGACGAAGCGGTGAGCGCGGCCACCGCGCCGATCGCGACGGCCGCCCGGATCGATCTTTGACCATTCGACATCAACGGCTCCCTTGAGTGCGACGGTTGTCTTTAGCCGACCATGGCAAGCAGGCCTGAAGGCCTGCACTACAACTGATCCCATTTACGGTCCGGCTGAAGCCGGACACTACGTACGGTTGCTCGAAGCTGATCCGGGCCGCCTCTGCGTCCTCTGCGTCCTCGGGTGGTTCTCCCTAGAAATCGAGTTGGAGCCCGAACTTCAACAGCCGCGCCTGCAGGATCTGCGTCGGCCGCAGCCACGCCGACCCGAACGTGTTGTTCTGGGTGATGACCGCGGCGCCGTTCAGCAGATTGTACAGGTCGATCATTCCCTGGATCCGGCGGCCCTGCGGCAGGGTGAACGCTTTACTGAGGCGGAAGTCCACCTGATGCAGCCGCTCGCCGTACACGGTCCCCGGCGCGATCAGGCTGACCGCGACGGTGGCGTTGCAGGCCCCCGTGGCCGGACAGGCCGACAGGCTCCGGCCGAGCGAGGGCGCGATGTCGGCGTTACGAATCGCCGCGTTGGCCAGGATCTGCGGTCCGGGCAGGCCCTGATAGGTGGCGCTCGTCTGCAGCCCCCACCACAGCGGAAGAACCGCCAGCGCCTTGACGTTGGTCTGGAACGGCGGACGGATGTCGCAGTACTCGTCCAGGCGCGGCGTCCCGGCGGTGAAGTTATTGCCGGTGTTGAACGAGACCAGGCTGAGGTCGTTCCTGGCGTAGCAGTTGTTCGTGCGCTCCCGCCCGGTGCTGAAGCCACCCTGGACGACGATGCTCCTCGGCAGCCGGGCGCTCATCACGACGTCCACGCCGTCGAACACATCCTCCTGCGATCCGAAGTGGTCTGCCTCCTGAATCAGGTTGAAGCTCTTGCCGAACCCGTTCTGGTTGACGTCGTTCAACCCGCACAACTGGCCGCCGCCGCCGCCGGGCAGCCGCGCATCGACCGGCACCGTGATGCAGTAGCCGTTGAAATCGGCATTGGTGACCCTGGTGTTCTGCGTCACCGTCAGGTTGCCGAACCAGCGCCGGTAATAGGCGACGTTCATGGAGACGTTCTTCATCACCTGGTGCTGGATGCTGGCCGATCCCTCCCAGTTGTAGCCCCGGGTGGTCCGGACGTCGTCGGCGTAGGCCTGGGTGATGACACTGGTGCCGAAGTTCACGTTATTGACCGCCGCCAGTTCGCTCTCCTGCGGCACGAAATCGCGGTTGGCGTCGCCCCAGGTCCGGGTCGCGCTGTTGACGATGGCGGCCGCCGGGTCCATGACGCGGGTGATGGTGGTCAGGTTGGGCGCCTCCATGTAGCGGCCGAGGCTGACCTTGACCGCGGTCTTGCCGGTGCCGAACAGGTCGTAGGACGCGCCGAGCCGCGGCGAGGTGTTCTTCCAGTTCGGGACGTTGTCAACCCGCGCGAAGTCGACGCTGCGGGTCGGCACGTTCGGTCCCTGGCTGATGTGCTGCGCCGGCACATAGGCGTTGAAGTAGTCGAACCGGACCCCGAGGTTCAGCGTCAGGCGGCGGATCGTCCACTGATCCTGGGCGAAGATGCCCATGTTCGCCTTCATCACCGCATCGAGCGTCAGCGGCGTGGCGAACACCGTCACCCGGTTCGGCGTGCCCGTCACCACGCCATTGGGTCCGATCGCGCCGAGCATCTGGTAGGTCACCCCGTCGTTGACCACGGACTGGGTGACGTGCGACGAGCTGTGCATGTAGGTGACGCCGAACTTCACCGCGTGCGACCCGGTGACATACGACGCGGCGACCCGGGTATTGAACTGGAAGTTGGCGTTGGCGCCGTAGACGCCCGAGTAGTTGCCCCAGATCACGCCGGTGTTGAGATCGGCCCACGACGGCTGCGACGCGCTCATGCCCGGCTGCAGGTAGGTCTCGAAGTTCTTGCTGGCGCCGCCCGCCGACGCTTCGAGCAGCAGCCGGCCGGTCACCGGCGAGTTCCAGCTCGATTGCAGCAGGTACATCGGCCGCGACTCCGAATAGAACGTCGCTTCCGGCGAGGTCGTGAACGCGCTGCAGCAGGCATAGCCGTAGTACGGCCGCTTCTGCTGGCCGTTCTGGCCCTGCAGATTGAGCTTGTTCTTGGCGTTGATCTGCCAGGTCAGCCGCAGGCTCTGATTGCCGTTCTCCTCGTTGTTCTGCGCCTGGTTGGAAAAGTCCGGCGTATAGGCCGGCGACGCCGGTGTCAGGTTGACATAGCGATCGGCGACCGTCTGCTGCGAGTTCTGCTTGCGGACCGACCCATAGAACCAGAGCGTGTCCTTGCGCAGCGGTCCGCCGAAGGCGGGATCGATATCGTAGATCCGGGTCACCTTGGGCACCGACACCAGGCCGAGGGCGCGCAGCGAGTCGTTCAGGTTGTCGGCCTGGAACTTGTCGTTGGTGAACGATCCGAAGAAGAACCCCTTGAAGGTGTTCCCGCCGTCACGCGGGATGATGTTGGTGCGCAGCCCGCCGTTCGGGCTCTCGGCGGACGTCCCGCCGACCTCGAGGCTCACTTCCTGGACGGTCGCGTCGTTGGGGACGATGGTGTTGAAGTTGCCGCCCGATCCCGCGCCGTGGTTGTAGTAGACCCCGTCGTAGAGCAGCTGCTGCTCGTTGAAGCGGCTGCCGTGGATGGCGATGGCGGTGGCGGAAAAAGCAGTGCCGCCGACGTCCTGGGTCTGGGTCGTCACGCCCGGAATCAGCACGCCGATCGCGGCGACCGACTTGGTACCGGCCGGGATGGCGCTGATCACGTCGCGCGTCATCACCCGCTGCTGCACCACGTTCTGGATGTCGACCGTCGGCGTCGCGCCGGTGACGGTGATCGTCTCCTGGAGGGAGCCGATCCGCAGGTCGGCGTTGATCGTCGCCGTGAACGACGAGGTCAGCTCGATGCCCTCGCGCTTGACCGTATTGAACCCGGTCAGCGTGAACGTCACGCTGTAGGCGCCGGGCACCAGGCCGACGACCTTGTACTGGCCCTCACCGTCGGTCACCACGGTCCGCACCTTTTCGATCAGCGCGGGGCTCGCTGCTTCGACGGTGACACCGGGCAGAACGGCGCCGGAGTAGTCCCTGACGACTCCGGCGATGCTGCTGCCGCTCTGGGCGGATGCCAGAACTGGCAGCAGGACGAGCAGGGCAAACAGTTCAACCACGCAAGCGACCCCTCTACGCACGCAACCTCCTTGAAGCAGGAATGAATCGACCACGGACGATGACGATGATATTCGACGCACAGAGTCGTGCCTGGTTCATAAACACCGGCTGGTGCGTTTCTGCACAACCGGCGGCAATTTCTTGAGTTGCCCACTGGCGAGGCATATGATTTTTGCCCCGTCATGTCCCGTGAGCGCGGCGAACCGCCGGCCGGAGCCCCAACCGCCGCGGAGACGACCACCCGGCTGCTGGCGCGAGCTCAGGCCGGCGACGCTATCGCCCTCGACGACCTCTTCCGGCGGCACGTGCCGCTGCTCAGCCGGTGGGCACGCGGGCGGCTGCCGGACTGGGCCCGGGACATGACCGACACGCACGACCTGGTACAGGAGACGGTCCTTCAGACGCTCAAGAACATGCGCGGGTTCGAACCGCGCGGCAAGGGGGCGCTCGGCGCGTATCTGCGCCAGGCCCTGCTCAATCGCGTCCGCAACGAGATGCGGCGGGTCAGCCGGAGGCCGACGCTGGAACCGCTGGACGAACAGGCGCCGACCCGCCAATCGTCGCCGCTCCAACTGGCGATCCGGCAGCAGCAGCGCGAGCGCTACGAAGGGGCGTTGTCCCGCTTGAAGGACACCGACCGCGAGCTGATCGTCGCCCGGCTGGAACTGGGAATGACCTACGAAGAGATGGCCGAGGCGCTGGGGAAATCGTCCTGGAACGCTGCCCGCATGGCGGTGGTGAGAGCGCTGATCCGTCTGGCCGCCGAGCTGAACGGTGGCTGATCCGCCCCTCACCGATGAGGCGCTCGCCGACCTGGCGGCGGCGGTCGCCGACGGAGTGCCGGTGGACTGGGTGTCCGCGACCGGGACGCTGGGCCCCGACGAGCGCCAGCTGCTGGACGGCCTCAAACTGATTGCCGACGTCACCAGCGAGTGGGACGGCGGCGCCGACCGCCGGCTCGATCACTGGGGTCCGCTGCGCATCATCGAACCGATCGGCTGCGGCACGTTTGGCGACGTCTACCGCGCCTGGGACACGCGTCTCGATCGCGAGGTCGCGCTCAAGATCCTCCGCCGGCACGAATCGAACGGCGACTCGACCACGGTCATCGAGGAAGGGCGCCTGCTGGCGCGCGTGCGCCACCCGAACGTCGTCACCGTCTATGGGGCCGAGCGGATCAACGGCCGCGTCGGCGTCTGGATGGAGCTCGTGCACGGCCGCACACTCGAGGACGAACTGCGTGAGCGCGGCGCGTTCGAGCTGGATCGCGTGGTGCTGACTGCCGTCGAGCTCGGCGACGCGCTGGCCGCCGTGCATCGCGCCGGCCTGCTCCACCGCGACATCAAGGCCCACAACGTCATGCGCGACAGCGACGGCCGCCTGCTGCTCACCGATTTCGGCGGCGGCGAGCTGCTCGACAGCGGCGAGACGGCGGCCGCGGTCGGCACGCCGTTGTATGCGGCCCCCGAGCTCATCGCCGGTCGACCGGCGACGCGGCAGTCGGACATCTACAGCCTCGGCGTGCTCCTGTACCGGCTGGCGACGGCCCGCTATCCGGTCGAGGGTCGGACGCTCGAAGAGATCCGCGCCGCTCATGCGGAAGGCGGCGCGGATGGCCGGGCGGCATCGCTCCGAGCCCGGTGTCCCACCATGCCAGACGCCGTCGTGAAGGCGATTGAGCGCGCCATCGCGCCCTCTCCCGCCGGACGCTACGCGAGCGCGGAGGATCTGTGCGCCGCGTTCTCGGCTCTGGCGGAGCAGTCGGGGATCCTGGCGGCTCCGCGCACGGTCCACGTGAAGGCCCGCCCCGGGCGCGGCCATCTCGCCCTGATCGCCGCCGCGGCGCTGCTCATCGCCGCGGGCATCGGCGTCGCCGCGCTCTGGCCGGGGGCCCGCTCCCCATCGATTGCCGTCCTGCCATTGGAGAATCTCGGATCCGATCCGGACAGCGGCGACTTCGCCGACGGACTCACCGACGAGCTCATCCGGGAGCTCACCACCATTCACGGCCTCGAGGTCCGCTCCCGCACGTCGTCGTCTGCGTTCAGGACCGAGCCGGGCTCCCTGCGTGACACCGGTCACCAGCTGCATTCGGACTTCCTGCTGGTGGGATCGGTGCTTCGCTCCGAAGGCCGCATCCGGATCAACACCCAGCTGGTGCGCGTGTCGGACGACGCGACGATCTGGGCGCAGAAATTCGACCGCGACATCAAGGATATCCTGGCCATCCAGGACGAGATCTCCCGATCCATCGTCGGCGAACTGCGGCTGAAGCTGGGCCCCCAGCCGCGGCGGTACGACATCGACATCGCCACCTACGAGCGCTATCTACGGGCCCGATCGCTGAGCGATCGCAAGGATCGCGATAGCCTGCGGACGGCGATCGCCTTCTACCGGGAGGTGGCGGCGAGCGAGCCGCGGTTTGCCCCCGCCTACGCCGGCCTTGCCGACGCCTACGCCGACTACGAGTTCTGGGGCGTCAACTACGACGACACGTACTCGCAGATCAGGGCGGCCGCCTCGACAGCGCTCGAGCTCGATCCGCTGCTGCCGGAGGCGCATGCGGCGATGGGCCTGGTCCACGCCCGCGATCGCGAGTGGGGCGCCGCTGAAACCGCGTTCCGGCGCTCGATCGAGATCAACACCAACCTCAGTCGTACGCACGCGGCCTACGCCTTCTGGACGCTGTATCAGCAGGGCAAGTTGACACAGGCGCTCGACGCGCTCCAGGTGGCCCTGAAGCTCGACCCGCTGTCCCTGGATCTCCGGCGGCGGATCGCCTACGTCCAGCTGAGCACCGGCCAGTACCAGGCGGCGATCGACAACTGCCGGTACGTGTTGAAGGCGGATCCGACCTTCCCGCTGGTCCGCCTGGTGCTCGCCCGCGCGCTGCTGTTCGCCGGCGACCGCGCCGAAGCCCTGCGCATTCTCGAGGAGATGCTGCCGAATCGCGCCCCCGAGCTCGGCTACGCCCTGGCGACGGTCGGCCGCCGGGCGGAGGCGGAGGCGCTCGCCGTGGCGGCAGCCGGCGTGCCGTTGACCGAGGCGGTCATCTTCGCCGGCCTCAAGGACCCGGACCGGACGCTCGCCGCGCTCGAGCGCGCCGCCGCGATTGGCGATCCCAAACTCGGCGGCACGCTCACCTTCCCCGAGCTGGCCTTCCTGCGTGACGACCCGAGATTCGCCGCGTTCGCCCGCCGCATCGGCGTGACGCTGCCGTAGCCGCAAGACCTGGTGATCGACGCTGCGCGTCATCCGCGGATTCCGCGGACGGCGCGGACGGGCACCGGATCAGAGCACGCGCGCGTCGGTGACGATCTTCCCGCCGACGATGGTCAGGATGGACCGGACGCGCTTGATGTCCTCATCAGGCACGGTGAAGAAGTCGCGGTCGAGCACGGCGAGGTCGGCATGGTTCCCGACCTCGATCGAGCCGAGGTCGTCCTCCTCGATGAACCACTTGTTCGCCGCCGTCGCCAGCCAGAGGGTTTCGGCCCGGGTCAGCGTCTGGTCGTTGATGACATCACCCTTCAGGTTCCGGCCGGTGATCATCGTGTAGAAGTTGAGCCACGGATTGATCACGGTGATGTCGCCGCCGTCCGAGTGGTAGCCGAGGTGGATGCCGTTGTCGAACAGCATCCGGTAGGCGGGCCCGACGTTCATCCCGGTGCGCAGCGGTCCCCACCCGACCAGCAGCCCGCCGCCGATCGCCTTGAAACGGTTGACGAGATCGACGTTCACTTGCGGCACGTGCGAGATCACCCAGCGCAGATTGGTGATCGGGATCTGGGCGTGGACCATCTCGCGGCTCTCGACCAGACCCTGAAACGAGGCCAGGTTCAGGGTATGGTCCTCGGCGCGCCAGCCGGCCGCGGCGATCGCGCGCAGGCCGGCGATGCCGCCGCCGGTGAACTCGCCGATCCCGCCGCTGCGGATCCAGTCGTTGCCGAAGAACGGCAAGGAGTTCCTGAGCCGCTGCGACAGCGTCGGCAGCGCCGGGTCGGTTGGCGGATCCTGATGCAGGTAGTTGAACCGGAGCCGCGCCGGCAGCCGCTTCTCGGCGTCGAGCGCCAGGAAGGGGTTGTGCATCGTGTAGGTGTTCTCGTTCGCGACGCCGCCGCTCGGCGCCTCCGAGTGAAAGGCGCCGTTGTCCAGATGGGTGGTGATGCCGAGGCCGGCATAGTAGCTGAGCGCCTCGAACGCATTGCGCTTTCTCGACTCCGCCGTCAGGAACTGCTCCCGGAGCAGCCGGAGGGCCAGGGTCGCTCCCGTCGCGCCGTTGGCGATCGCGCCGTCGGCGGCGACCATCACGCCCTTCGGTTCGAGCCACGCCCGGCCGAGGCTGTTGGTGCGCACACCGCCCTGCGCCGCGTTGATATACAGCGGCCGGTTGACGGCGTCCAACTCGGCCAGGGTCGGCAGGCGCTGCTCGGGAAACTGCATCGACGCGATCGGGCCAATCGTCGTAATGAACTCGCCGGCCGGCGTCCCGGCGGCTGTTGCCTGGTAGCGCCGGACGACCTCCGGCAGGGTGAACACGTCCTCCAGCAGCACATGCCGCCCGGGCCGGTTGCCGACCAGGACGATGTGATCGTGCGCTTCGATCAGACCGGGGATCACGGTCCGGCCCTTGAGGTCGACCACCCTGACGCCGCGGGGCGCGGCGACGCTGTTGCCGACGGCGGCGAAGCGGCCGTTCTGGATCAGCGCCCGCGAGACGACCCGCTTCGAGCCGTCCATCGTGTAGATCTTCCCGTTGATCAGCGACAGATCCTGGGGAACCGGCCGGCCGGCCGGTCCCGACCCGCCGCCGGCCGCCTGCCCACCTGGCTGCCCGAAGCTGTTCGCGGGAGCCAGTCCGGCGGCCGCAATCCCGGCCGCGCCGGCAGCCAGGAACTGCCGCCGGGAGATTGCGTCAGCGCCCCGGCGGCGCCGCCAGTCCGCCTGGGTCTGCTTGTGATCGGCCATCTGTCGTCTCGTGTCTCCCGCCCGCTGCGAGCGCGGTCTTGATTACCACTGGCCCGATACGACTGTCAAAGGAATCCATCGTCGTGCGTGTACGTGGAGTCCGGCTTCAGAGCTTGAGAATAAATCGATCGCGGGCAGACGTGAAGGTCGGCGCGACCACAGCCAGCGTACGCGTTAATTCTTGATTCCCGGGGACGTCGGGTTGGCCGGCGACGCCAGGTTCTTCGAGAAGAACGGCAGTACGCTCCGTTCGATCCGCTCGCCGACCCGGTTGGTGTGATCGCCGTCGTACTCCTCGTAGTGGTGCGGGATCTTCAGGCGGGTCATCGCCTCGTGCAGCTGCCGGTTGGTCGTGATCAGGTTGTCGGCGGTGCCGATATCGATGGCGATCGAGTAGAAGGCCTTCAGGCCGGCGGCGTGCTGCTCGAGCATCTCGAGCGGCGCATTGGCCTTCCATTTGGCGACGATCTCGGGCCGCACCTTGCCGTCTTTGACCGGGAGATCGAGATAGAGCGGCGGATTGTTGGGGTTGGGCGACCACGCCGCCGCCGACGCCAGATTGACCGACGGCCCGAAGCCGGGGGCGCGGCTCGCCTCATCGGCCTGCTCGCGCGTCTTGATCGCCTCGGCCGGGGCCATCGCCGCCGGCTGGGGGTTGACGTTCGCCGCCAGGCAGCACGCGCTCATGATGTAGAGGCTCGAGAACACCTCGGGGTGCTTCATCCCGATCCGCACCGCCCCGTAGCCGCCCATCGAGTGGCCGGCCAGACCGCGGCTCATCCGGCTGGCGATGGTGCGGTAATGGCTGTCGACGTAGCCAACCAGGTCCTGCGCCACAAAGGCTTCCCAGTCGCCCGTCGTCACCGAGCTCGAATACATGCTGCCCTTGTGCAGCGAGAACGCATTGGGCATGACGACGATCGGCTCGCTGAAACCCTGGGCAGCGGCCAGCTTGTCGGCGCTCTCCGGCAGTTTGGCGAGACGGCCGTTGAAGGTGTCGTCCCGTCCGCCGTAGCCGTGCAGCAGGTACACCACCGGATAACGGCGCGCCTGATCCGCGGCATAACTCGGCGGCAGGTAGACGGTGACGTCGCGATCGGGCGAATCAGCCTCGAGATTGCCCTCGAGCGACTTGCCGTGCACGGTGATGTGCTCGACCGTTCCGGTGCGGGGGCCGGCTGGCGGTGCGCCTCCGGCCGGCGGGCCGCCGCGACGGCCTTGTGCGGCCAGCATCGACGACGCCGCGACGGCCAGCGTGAGCATCAGCGCGACCGATTCCGTCCATTTCAGACCCATCACACCCTCCGGCGGCGATTCTAACCGAAGCGGGATCGGGTTGGTGTGCAACCGGTCATCCGCGGATTCCGCGGCAGGCGCGGATTGCCGCTCGTTCGCCGACCGGTCGCGTGGCCTACGACTCCCGGATCACGTCGATCCGGCCGGCGCGGATGGCTGTCAGCAGCGCCTGATGATCCCGTTCGTTCTGGCCGGCGTAGGCGGTCGCGAAGTCGGCCATCGCCTCGTCGAACCGGTCGCTGCGGCCCAGGTAGCCGCCAATCTTCGCGGCATCTCCCGACTTGGCATGGGCGCGGGCGAGCGCCCAGCCGCACCACTCGGCGTACCGCGTCAGCGCCGGCGCATCGAAGACTTCCACCAGCGGCGTAATCTTGATGTCGCGCAGTTGGCGAAGGTAATAATGCCGGCCCCGATCGGCCGTCCAGCCCAGGAACAGGTCGCTGGCCGCCTGCATCAGCTTCTGACCGGCGACGACCCGCTGGCCGCAGTTGGCGTAGCGGCTCTTCCCGGCATACGGTTCCAGCACGCTCGCCCGCGCTTCCTTGACCTGGAGGAACAGCGGGTCGTCGGCGCCGGCCATCATCAGCAGAATCCCGCAACGGGTGCCGACGCTGCCGACGCCGACCACCTTCGCTGCCAGATCCTTGATCTCGTAGTGATCCATCAGCGCCTTGCGATCGTCGCTGAGGCTGTCGCGATAGCGGCGGAACACGGCGTGAATCACCTGGCTGTGTTCGGCGGCGCCGGCGCGGCCCGGGTGAAAGATCAGCGGCGGATTGTCCTTGATGCGGACGACCCCGTTCCTGACGACGGTCAGCTTGGGAAAATCGTCCTCGACCACCGACCGCGCCGACTCCCTGGCGACCTGCTTCTCGATCCGCTTCTTCCACGGCTTCGAATCGACCAGCGCAATCAGATCCTCGGCGTCGATGCGCGCGTACCAGCGTTCCAGCGCCCGCATCTCCGCATAGGCGGCGAGGTGGTCGCGGTAGCTGCGGGCACAGCGGACGGCCGCCTGACGCGCGTCTCCCTTCTTGAACCCGTTGTTCTGGCTGGCGATCACCACGCTCGCCACCAGCCGCTTGAGATCCCACTCCCACGGCGCCGGCAGGCTCTCGTCGAAGTCGCTGATGTCGAAGACGATGTGCCGCTCCGGCGTCGCCGACCCGCCGAAATTCATCAGGTGACAATCGCCGCAGGCCTGGACGCGAATGCCGGACGCCGGCGTCCCGGCGAGATCCGCCGCCATGATCGCGGCGGCGCCGCGATAGAACGCGAACGGCGACTGCATCATCCGGCCGTAGCGGATCGGAATGAGCTGTGGCAGACGCCCGCGGCTGGATCGGATCAGCAGCTCGATTGGATCCCGACGCCGCGGCGGCGCCTTCCATCCGCCCTGCGACTTCCTGGAAACCTTGTCCCGCAGGGCCTTGCCCGCTGCCGTCCGCTCGTCGCGGGTCGGCGCCGGCCGGAGCGACGGTTCTGGTTGACGGGGTTTCGCACGTCTCACGCCGGTAACTCTACACCCCTGAACCGGTCCGGCCCGACGCCACCGGCGCCGGCCGCAGGGAACTGTCGATGTTCCGCCCCAGCCGGACCAGCAACGGCGGCAGCGCTTCGATGTCGCCGAGCGCGGTATGGAAGTTGACGATGCAGGCGCGCAGCACGAACCGGCCGTCGATCACGGCGTTGGAGAGAAACGCCTCGCCGCTCTTCTCCACCGCGGTCAGCAGGCTTTGATTCAACCGGTTGAGATATTCCTCGACCGCCGCGGATCCGAGTTGCGGCCTCAGGTCCGGCGGCACATAGCGAAACGTCGTGATGCTGAGGCTCTGGCTGATGGCTTCGAACTCGGGATGGTGGGCGAGCAGCTGATCGAGATGCTGCGCCAGCAGGATGTCGTCGCCGATCATCTTCAGATACCCGGCGCGGCCGACCTGACGGAGCGCCAGCCACACTTTCAGCGCCCGGAAACCGCGCGAATTCTGCGGGCCGTAATCGAAGTAGTTCACCACCTGATCGTCGAACTGGTAGTAGGGCGGGTGGTAGGAGAACGCGCGGCGCAGCGAATCGGGGTCGCGGACGAGCGCGCAGCCGGCTTCGAGCGGGGCATAGAGCCACTTGTGGGGATCGACCGCGACGGAATCGGCGTCGCACAGGGCGCGCAGGCTGTCCGGCGTGCCCGGCACCTGCGCCGCCAGCGCCCCGTAGGCGCCGTCGACATGAAACCACAACCCGTGGTCACGGCAGATGGCGGCCAGGTCGGGCAGCGGATCGACGACGCCGGTGCTGACCGACCCGGCAGTACCGACGACGAGAAACGGCTGATCGCCGAGGCGGCGATCCTGCTCGATCTGACGGCGCAGCGCCGCCGGGTCCATCCGCTGCTGATCGTCGGTCGCCACCCAGCGGATCCCGCCGGTGCCGATCCCGAACAGGTCGGCGGCTTTCTGAATCCAGGTGTGGGTTTCGTTCGACGCGTAGACCAGCAGCCGCCCGCCGGCGCGCGACGGTCCCTCCGTCCGCACGTCCCACGGCGCCCTGGCCGCCCGCGCCGCCAGGAAGCAGACGAAGTTCGCCATGTTGCCGCCGCTGACCAGCAGCCCGCCGCCGCTGGTGGGAAACCCGATCAGCTCGGCCAGCCAGCGCACCGTCTGCCCTTCGATCTCGGTTGCCAACGGCGCCAGCCGCCACGCCCCGACGTTCTGATTCAGGGCGGCGGCCAGGAAGTCTCCGAACATGCCGATCGGCGCCGGGCTCGATGTGATGTACCCAAAGAAACGCGGATGGCCGTTGAACAGTGAGTGGTCGAACAGCAGTCCGGCCGCTTCGCTGACCAGCCGGCCGGCGTCCGTGCCCGCGGCCGGAAGCGTCTGCCCAGCGCCCAGCGCCCTCCGGACGTCCGCCGGCGATTCGTCGCGCATCACGCCCTGCTCACCCAGCGTCGCCAGCCGGTCGGCGATCTGATCGACGAGGTGATGGCCAATCGCCCGGAACTCGTCAGGCGCCATCTCGAGCGGCGCCTGCCGTTGTCTGAGCGCTTCGATTTCCGGTGCATTGTTCATCGCAGCCCCTCGAACAGATCCGATTCCCGCGTCCGGCCGCCGTTGACGCCGCTGAAGACGCGGTAGAACTCCTGCGTGCCCCACAGCGCGAGCTGGTGATCGTCCGGCAGATGTTCGAGCTGGCGATAGATCGACATCTGCGTCTTGTGACACGACACCGCCCGCCACACCGCCGGCCAGACCCGGCCGGTATCGATGACCGTCGTGATCGCCCAGTCCGGCCACGGCACGGCCTGCCGCTCCTCGCCGTCGACGTTGAACACCAGCTTGCGCAGCGCCGCCTGATAGGCGGCCCATTTTTTCGGACTCCACGCGATGAAGTAGAGCTTGTCGACGCGGTGCGGCTCCCCCGCTGCCGCCGCGGCGCCGCACGACGGATCGGCGGCGCGAACGATCGCGGCAGTGGTCAGCTGGCTGATGGCGATGTGATCGGGATGGCCGTACGCTCCCTCCGGTCCGAACGTCACCACGACCTGGGGCCGGACCCGCCGCAGGTGGCCGGCGATTTTCGCCGTCGCTTCCGCGGGGTCGACCAGATCGAGCGCGCCATCCGGATAGTCGAGGAAGCTGACTTCCCTGAGCCCGAGCTCTTTCGCCGCCGCCAGCAACTCGGCCTGACGAGCCTGGCCGACGATGTCCGGTCCTGGCGATTCCGGGCTGTCGCCGAAGCGGCCGCGCTCGCCCCTGGTCGCGGTCACCAGATACGTCGCCACGCCTTCGGCCGCGCATTTCGCCAGCGTGCCGCCCGTTCCCAACGATTCGTCATCGGGATGGGCGAGCACGCACATCAGGCGGAGTTCGGTAGAGGATGGGGTCACGTTGGCTGGTCCTTGGTGCTTGGTGCTTGGTCCTTGGTCCGTCCTTGGTCCTTGGTCGTCCTTGGTGCCTGGTCCTTGGTCCGTCCTTGGTCCGTCCTTGGTCCGTCCTTGGTCCGTCCTTGGTCC
>JBDTRR010000047.1:0-38777 GCA_039931615.1 Acidobacteriota bacterium | reverse complement strand
TCGCGGCCGTTGGCCGGATCGACGACGCGTCCCCCTCGCAGCAGCCGCTTCATGATCTATGACTCCAACTTCGGATATTCGCACGCCCTCGAACGAGAAAGGCGCCACGAAGACACGAAGACACGAAGAAGACATCCAGATGGTTTGTTGGGTTTCGGGGCCGAGCCATCAGTCAATCCATCTCCGGGGCGCCGGCGAGGAGATACAGCACGGCCATCCGGACGGCGACGCCGTTGGCGACCTGCTCGAGGATGACCGAATACGGGCCATCGGCGACCTCCGAGGCGATCTCGACGCCGCGGTTCATCGGCCCCGGATGCATGATGATGACGTCCGGCCGCGCCAGCCGGACGCGGGCTTCGGTCATCCCGAAGACGCTGAAGTATTCCCGCAGCGACGGGAAGAACGCGCCCTGCATCCGTTCCTGCTGGAGGCGCAGCAGCATGATGGCGTCGGCGCCGGCCACCGCTTCGTCGACCGAGGTCGTGACCCGCACGCCGAACCGCTCGATGCCGATCGGCACCATGGTCGGCGGCCCGCACAGCCAGACGTCGGCGCCGAGCTTGGTCAGCAGCTGGACGTTCGAACGCAGGACCCGGCTGTGCAGCAGATCGCCGACCACCGCAACCTTCAGCCCGGCGATCCGTTTCTTGTGCTCGCGGATCGTGAAGGCGTCGAGCAGCGCCTGGGTCGGATGCTCGTGCATGCCGTCGCCGGCGTTGATGATCCGCGACTTGCAGACGCGGGCGAGCAGATGGCCGGCGCCCGAGGAGGCATGGCGGAGGACGATCATGTCCGGCGCCATCGCCTCGATGTTCAGCGCCGTGTCGACCAGCGTCTCGCCCTTGAGCACGCTGGACGAGGCGACGGCGATGTTCAGGGTGTCGGCGCTGAGGCGCTTTTCCGCAATCTCGAACGACGTCCGGGTGCGCGTGCTCGGTTCGAAGAACAGGTTGACGACCGTCTTGCCGCGCAGCGTCGGCACCTTCTTGATCGGCCGCTGTCCGATCTCGCGCATCGCTTCGGCGGTGTCGAGGATCAGATAGATCTCCTCGCGCGAGAGATCGGCGATGGCCAGCAGATCCTTCTTCATGATTCGCGAATCTCGACCTCGTCGCGGCCGTCGATCTCGCTCAAGTGCACCTGGACGCTCTGCGACAGCGACGTCGGCAGGTTCCTGCCGACGTAGTCGGCCTTGATCGGCAGCTCGCGGTGGCCGCGATCGATCAGCACGACCAGCTGGATCACCTTGGGACGGCCGAAATCGATCAGCGCGTCGAGCGCGGCCCGGATCGTCCGCCCGGTATAGAGCACGTCGTCGACCAGCAGGATCCGCTTGTCGTCGATCGAGAACGGAATCTCGGTCCGGCGGACCAGCGGCTGCGGACCGACCGGCTGGCGCATCAGATCGTCCCGGTAGAGCGTGATGTCGAGGACACCGGTCGGCACGGTGTGCCCGTCGATCTCGCCGATCGCCTCGGCCAGCCGCCGGGCGATCGGCACGCCGCGCGTCCTGATCCCGATCAGGGCGAGTTCCCCGATGCCGCGGTTGCGCTCGACGATCTCGTGCGCGATCCGCGCGAGCGTCCGGCCCATCCGATCGGCGTCCATCACCAAAGACATGACAGTGACCCGGTCTGGGGAGATGAAGAGTTGGAGGGCGGACGAAATCGCGGCGGCGCAGGCAGCAGCAGAGAACACCTCTTCGCGACCTCACGGGGCCGCATTAAAGAGACGGAACGGAGGGGAGTATAGCACTGCGGATCGCGTTTCCGAACCACCACAGGCCGCAGAGGGCGGGGAGGCCACAGAGGCTGGACCACGGACGGACAAGGACCAAGGACCAAGGACCAAGGACGACCAAGGACCCCAGGACGACCAAGGACCAGGGACGGACCAAGGACCAAGGACCAAGGACCAAGGACCAAATAACGGTGCAGTATACTGCCGCGATGCCCAGCGATGTCGCGGCCGAGGTGATCGCCAATCGCCGGCTGTCGTCGGACTACAACGTGTTGACGCTGGCGGCGCCGGGCATCGCCGCGGCGGCATTGCCGGGCCAGTTCGTGATGATCAAGGCGGGGCGCGGCCGCGACCCGCTGCTCCGCCGCCCGTTCTCGGTCTTCGAAGTACTCCGGGGCAACGACGGCGCGTGGACCGGCATCTCGCTGTTGAACAAGCGCATCGGCGTGTCGACCGGTCTCGTCTACGCCGCAGCGCCTGGCGAACGGGTCGACTGTCTCGGCCCGCTCGGCCGCTCGTTCACGGTCGTCGAACCGCCGGCGGCGGCCTGGATGGTGGCCGGCGGCGTCGGACTGGCGCCGTTTGCGGCCCTCGCCGAAGCGCTGCGCGGGCGCGGCGTCGCCTCGGTGCTGTTCTACGGCGCCCGCAGCGGCGCCGAGCTGTTCTTTCTGGACTTCTTCCGCGACCTCGGCGTCGAACTGGTGCTGACGACCGAGGACGGCAGTGTCGGCGAGCGCGGCCGGATCGTCGCGCCGCTCGAGCGCCGCCTGGCGGCGCAGCCGGGCGACCCCCCGCTGATGGTCTACGCCTGCGGCCCGGAAGGCATGCTGGCGGCCACCGCGAAGACGGCGGCGCGCCATGGCCGGCCCTGTCAGGTGTCGGTGGAACGGATCATGGGCTGTGGGCTGGGCGGCTGTTACAGCTGCGTCGTGCCGATGCGCACCGACGATGGAGGCTTCCATCACGTCCGATCGTGCATCAACGGCCCGGTGCTCCCCGGCGATCAGGTACTTTGGGATTAAGGCAAATCGCAGCGCGTTTCGTTTATACGCGTTAATATCCGCTAACTTTCAACGCTCATGGATCTGTCCGTCCAAATCGGCCCGCTGACCCTCAAGAACCCGTTGATCGCGGCCAGCGGCTGCTTCGGCTATGGCGTCGAGTACGCCGACACCGTCGACCTCGCGTCGCTCGGCGGCGTGGCGGTCAAGGGGCTGTTCCTCGCCGAGCGCGAGGGGCACCCGCCGCCACGGATTGTCGAGACGCCGGCGGGAATGCTCAACGCCATCGGCCTGCAGGGCATCGGCGTCCATCGGTTCGTCGACGAGAAGCTGCCCGAGCTCCGCGACCGCGGGGCGACGGTGATCGTCAACATCTGCGGCACCACGCTCGACGAGTACGTCGAGCTGGCGCGCATCCTGTCCGACGCCGAGGGCGTCGCCGCACTCGAGCTGAACATCTCGTGCCCCAACATCAAGGAAGGGGGCATCACGTTCGGGTGCAGCCTGACCGGCACGTTCGACGTCGTCAGCGCCGTCCGCAAGGTGACGCGGCTGCCGGTCATTCCCAAGCTGACGCCGAACGTGACCGACGTGGCATCGTTCGCGCGGGCGGCGGAGGACGCCGGCGCCGACGCCGTGTCGCTGGTCAACACGTTTCTCGCCATGGTCATCGACGTCGAGACGCGCCGGCCGAAGCTCTCGAACATCGTCGGCGGCCTGAGCGGACCGGCGATTCGGCCGATTGCCGTGCGCATGGTCTACGAATGTCGTCAGTCGGTGAAGATCCCGATCCTGGGCATCGGCGGCATCGCCGAGGCGCGCGACGCACTGGAGTTCATGATCGCGGGCGCGACGGCGGTGCAGGTGGGCACCGCGAACTTCGTCGATCCCTTCATCTGGCCGAAGCTGCTCGACGGCATCACCGATTACCTGCAGCGGCATCACGTCGCCCGGGTCGGCGATCTGGTCGGCACCATCGATACACGCGCCCGCGACAAGGAATGGATCAGTTCATAGTCTCGCTGTACCGCCGGCGCCGCCGCACCACGGTCACGTGATCGCCCTCACCCTCTACTCCCGTCCCGGATGTCACCTCTGCGACGACATGAAGGCGGTCGTCGCACGCGTCGGCCGCGAGGTGCCGCTCATGCTCGAGACCATCGACATCTCAACCGATCCGGAGCTGGAGGTGCGCTATGGCCTGGAGATCCCGGTGCTGCTCGTCGACGGAAGGAAGGCGGCGAAGTACCGGGTGTCCGAGGAGGAGTTGAGGCGGATTCTGAAGGCTCGATAGCGGCAACAGGCAGAAGAAAACCGTGGAAGTTTTCCTTCTGCCTGTTGCCGCCTCTGAATCTACGTGCTGAATTCTGCCTGTTGCATTTATTTGGCGGTGACGATGAAGTGGCCGCGGCGATTCTGCTGCCAGCAGGCCTCGTTCTCGTCGGTGCAGAACGGCTGCTCCTTGCCCTTGCTGACGACCGTGACCCGGCCGGCCGGCACGCCCAGGCTGACCAGGTATTCCTTGACCACCGTGGCGCGGCGGTTTCCCAGCGCCAAGTTGTACTCGGAGCTGCCGCGGGAGTCGGCATGCCCTTCGACCATGACGGTGGTGGTCGCCCACCGCTTCAGCCAGTCGGCGTCTTTCTGGAGCGCCGGGCGGTCGTCCGCTCGAAGGTCCGACTGATCGAGCTCGAAGAAGACGTCGCTGAGCGGCTTCTCTGCGTTGAGCTGATCGAGTGACTTCTGGGCGAAGATCTGCTCCTCGGTCAGCGGTGCCGGGGCGGCGACCGTCGGTGGCGGCGGTGGTGGCGGCGGAGGAGGCGGTGGCGGCGGCGGAACGGCAGGCGGCGGCGGGGGCGGCGGCGCAGCGGGGGCGGGTACCGGCGTCGGCACCTTCTTGCCGCAGGCTGCAGCGGTCAACATGATTCCACTAAGCGCAGTCAGCAACACCACGAGCCAGACGAATCGGCGAGCACGCGTCATGCTTGAGTCACTCCTCTAACGAGGCAGATTACAAAGTTGATCGTTCGCTGTCAATTGATGAGCTTCACGACTCGAGAATGCTCCGTCTCACGCCAACGAACTATCGAGGTTATCAGGAATCCGTCAGGACGACACAGCGAGCTGACCTGAAACGATACAATTCGCGCCGTGGATCACCTTTTGCGCGCAACCGCGCACGCCGAGGCGCGTCATTTCTGGTTTCGCGGCTTCCGGGCGTTCATGACGCCCCTGGTCGAAACCGCCGTGCGCGGCCGGCAGAACCCCCGGATATTGGACTGCGGCTGCGGCACCGGCGCCAACGTCGAATGGCTCAATCGGTTCGGCCGATCGTGGGGCTTCGATCGATCGCCGGTCGGCCTCCGCTTCGGCCGTGAAGCGGGCCGATCGCGCCTGGTCCGTGCCACCGTGACCGCCGCGCCGTTCGCCAGCGAGTCCTTCGATCTCGTCACCTCGTTCGACGTGCTCTATTCGCTCGAGGAACCCGACGAACGGGCGGCCATCGGCGAGATGTTCCGATTGACGCGGCCCGGTGGTTTCGTTCTGATCAACGTCGCCGCCATGGACGTCCTGCGCGGCGATCATTCGGTGCTCAGCCAGGAGGTGCGCCGCTACAGCCGATCGGATCTCCAGCGCCTCGTCGCCGGCGCCGGCTTCACGACTGTGCGCCTCACCTACACGAACATCGCGCTCTTCCTGCCACTTGCCGGGCTGAGGATGATCCAGCGGTGGCGCGGCCTCGAGGCCAGGCCGCGGGAAATCTCGGTCCCGGCGGCGCCGATCAACGCCCTGCTGACCGCCCTGCTGCGGCTCGAGAGCCGCTGGCTCCGGCACTTCGACGGCCCCTTCGGCAGCTCGCTGATCTGCCTGGCTAGGAAGCCGGCATGAGCTGGACGTCAAACAGCCGCAAGCCGAGATGCCGGCGATCCTGGCTGCGTTGGCTGCGGTCGGCGGGCACCACGACCTGATCGGTCTCGACGGAGATCACGTTCTCGCCGCCGGTCAGCAGGTCCTTCGGGATGACGGTCTGCGCGAAGAACGTGCGTCCCACGGTGAATTCGCCGACGACGCGATCGCCGACGCGGACAATCATCCGGGACGATCTGGGCAGGGGATCGGTTTCCCCAGCCAGGACCAGACGCAGTGCGGTCGCGGCGCCGCGCACCCGGATCTCTCCGCGCTCGCTCATCCACCGCCACGTCCGGCCGGTGGCCGGGTTGAACTCGAGCTCGTACCATCCATCGCCAAACCCGAACATCAGCAGCCCGGGCGATTGGGCATCGAACTGTTCGATCGCCAGACGCGGGCTGTCGGCGGCGACCGAGATGCGTGCGTAACGGCCGGCGCCGTCGAGCGCACCCGGCGGCAGCTGTTGGAAGCGCAGAAACGCGCCCGGCGCCACGACCACGTCGTCAACCGGCCGGCCGTCGATCGCGACGGCGGCGCGGATCGACGGGCCGTCGGGCACCAGGTTGCGGCCACCGATCATCAGCGTCAGCGGATCCGGCCGGCGGCGGATCCAGCCCTCGATCGGCATCAGGCCGGGTCCGTGATGATCTTCCGCGGCGACACCGGCGGTTTCCGGTGTCAGCGCCCATCCCTCGCCGAGATACCAGCCCGGCGAGTCGAAGACATGCCACTGCATGTCGCCGGGACGGACCCCGCCAATCAGCACCGGATAGCGCAGCGGCCAGACGTAGGGCCGCACCCGGCTGGCAGAGCGATCGATCAGGGCGAGATCGGTCCGCATCGGATCGGCGACGAACCACACCGGATCGGTGCCGCCGCCATTCCAGTACTTCACCAACTCGAGCCACTCGTGCTTGGGCGGCGCCGGCAGCCGGCGTGCGAAGGCGGGCTGGTCGGCACCGACCCACTGCAGCGTCCGGCGCAGATCGAGATTCTCGCGCCGGTGCATCGCCAGGACCTGCCGGCGGGGCGGCTGGGTTGGGATCGCCGCCAGCGCGCGCATGTCGCCGACCATCCGGAACGCCGGCGCGTCGACGAACGCATAGCCGAACACCGACAGGACCGCGACCACGGCGGTCGCCGCCGCGGCGCCGACAATGCTCGTCATGGCGAGGTCCCGTTTGATTCCCGCAACCCTCGGCAGGGCGGCGGCGCCGCGGATCGCCAGGTAGGCCACCGGAGCGACCAGCGGCAGCGCGTATCGCGTGGTAACTGTCTCCTGAAACAGGATGTCGAAGAACAGATAGGGGCCGAACGCGGCGGTCAGGACGGCCAGGGAACGCCGCGCGTCCCGGACCATCGCGAACAGGCCACCCACCGCGAATACCAGCACGGTGGCGGCGATCGGCCACATCGCCCACGGCGCGACGAACGCGTAGTACAGCGACAGCGCCAACTGACGGACCGTCGGTGTCGTCCACAGCATCTGGATGCCGGTCAGATCCTCCGCGCCCTGATCGAAGAGCGCGTGCCAGTACGCGGCCGGCCCGCCGCTGAGGACGACGAGCGGCACGACCCAGATGGCGCATCCCACACCAAATCCCGCCAGCAGGCCCGCACCGAGGCGGACGCGGCCGGCCGCCGGGCGCCGCAGCGCGACGAACGCGAGCAGCGGCACCGTGAGCCAGGCCGCCTGCGAACGGAGCCCGCACGCCAGCCCGGCGAGGACACTGGCGATGAGGATCTGTGGCGGACCAGTTGCGGACAGGGTGTACGCCTGCACCGCCGTGGCGACGGCGAGTCCCGGCATATCGCTGAGCGGCCGAACGGAGGTGAACCAATACAACGGCGAGGTGACGGTCACCAGGGCCGCCGTCACCGACCACCGATCGGCCAATTGCCGATCGATGCGCGCGAACAGCGCGATCAGGGCGAACAGGCCGAGCGTGCCGCCGCCGACGCTGACGACCGCCAGTGCCCTGCCTTCGTCCGGCACGATCGCATGCACGGCCTTGCCGATCGCGATGTAGACCGGATACCCCGGCGGGTGCGGCTGGTGCCGGGCGACGTCGAAATCGCGCAGGCCGAGCGCAAAGTTGATGGAATCGAGATCTTCGAGCGAGTGCGGCAGGAACGGAAGATGAAGCGCCAGGAAGACGACCGCGATGGCCGCGGCGTACTGCTGCGCGCGGACGGCAAGAGGCTGACGGCCCGCGTCTACACTGTTCATGGCATCGTGCTGGGGCGTGACATCCGCTGGGCCTTTGCCATCGTGCCGCCCGACGAACACCCCGGCGGCATTCGACACCTGGCGGGCGGCGGATGATCTACACCGGCCGCAGCAACAGCCCTTCGTTGAGACTGCCGGTCCGATAGCCCTGCAGATCGAGCGTCACGTACCGGTAGCCCGCCGCCTTCAAGTCGCGGACGATGGCGGCGCTGGTGTCCGGTTGGAGGGCCCGCGCCATCTCGTCCCGCGCGATCTCGACCCGGGCAAGCTCGTCGTGGTGACGGACCCGGCAGACGCGGAATCCCAGTCGTCGGAGCGCCGCCTCAGCGCGCTCGATCGTCTGGAGCTTCCCGACCGTCACCTCGCTGTGATAGGGAATCCGCGACGACAGACAGGCCGACGCCGGCTCGTCCCAGGTCGTCATCCCGGCACGGCGCGACAGCTCACGGATCTCGTCTTTCGTCAGATCGACCTCGTCGAGCGGGCTGCGGACGCCGAACTCGCGCGCGGCCTGCCGTCCGGGCCGGTAGTCGCCGCGATCGTCGGCGTTGTTGCCGTCGACGACGATGGCCTGGCGTTCCGCGGCGATACGGGCAAGATGCGTGTAGAGCTCGTGCTTGCAGTAGTAACAGCGATTGGCGGGATTGGCGCGGTATTCCAGGCGTTCGAGCTCGTCGGTGCGGATGAACTCGTGGCGGAAGCCGAACTGCCCGGCAATCTGGATGGCCAGCTGCCGGTGGCGCTCGGGATAGCTCGGACTGTCCGCCGTGATCGCACAGGCGCGGCTGCCCAGCGCCCGATGCGCGACCGAGGCGAGATACGCGCTATCGACACCGCCGCTATACGCAATGATCACCGAGCCGAGCGACGACAGCGTGTGTTCGAGCGCCAGCTCTTTCTGAATCATTCCTCCCAGTCCTCGTCCTCCTTTTCCTCTTCCTCCTCGCCTTCAACCTCATCGTCGTCCTTGAGCTCGTCGTCCTCCTCGTCGTCGTCCTCGTCTTCGGGCGCCAGATCGAGCTCGATCGGCGACAGTCCGGTCACCTCGAGGTTGGAACCGCATTCGGGGCAACTCAGCTGATCGCCTTTATCGACGTCGAACTCGTCGATCTCGATGTCCGCATCGCATTCGGGGCAGCTCGCCATACGCCTCCTCGGCGCGTCGCGCCCGCATGACGATTTGGCAATGAAGTCGGGCGGACGTGCCAGAATCCCGCAGCAGGGGCGATCGATAAGAGAGCGAATTATAGCGATTTCGTCCGCACCTCCGCAATTCGGGCGGCAGCGTGTGCCAGCGTGCCGGCATGGCGTTGCCCCGCCTCCGGCGCGGCAAAAGCCGGATGCGGCGGGTGCGGCCGGGCCGCGGATCCTCCGAATCAGGGTGGCATTTGTTACAGTGACGCCGGAGGGCGGCGCGCATGGACTACTCGTTCGGGGATATCGCGTGGCGGCTGGGCGGTGTGCTCGCGCTCGTGCTGGCCAACGGATTCTTCGTCGCGGCCGAGTTCTCGATCGTCGCGGTCCGCAAGACCCGAATCGATCAGCTCATCGCCGAAGGACACCGCGGCGCGCGCGCCGTGCGGCGGGCGGTGACCGAGCCCGACAGCTACATCGCCGCCACCCAGCTGGGGATCACGATGGCCAGCCTTGGCTTGGGCTGGGTTGGCGAGCCGGCGCTCGCCGGGTTCATCGAGCCGGGTCTCGCCTTCCTGCCGGCGCCGCTCGCGGCGGCGACGGCCCACAGCATCTCCGTCGCCATTGCCTTCGCCATCGTGACGGCGCTGCACATCGTCCTCGGCGAGCTGGCGCCGAAGACCATCGCCCTCCAATATGCCGAAAGGACCGCCCTGCTGGTCGTCAAGCCGACCGAACTCTTCATGAAGCTGTTCTGGCCGTTCATCCGGCTGCTGAACGGCATGGGCAACGCCGTCGTCAATCTGCTCGGCATGCGCGGATCGGGCAAGCACGCGATGGTGCACTCCGAAGAAGAGCTCAAGATGCTGGTGACCGCGAGCCAGGAAGCCGGTGTGCTGGAGGAGCACGAGGAAGAGATGCTCCATCGCGTGTTCGGCTTCGCCGATCTCACCGCCGGCCAGATGATGGTGCCGCGCACCGAGGTGGTGGCCGTGCCGGTCGGGGCCACGCGCGACGAGGTCGTCGCGCTGATTGCGCGCTACGCCCACACCCGCCTGCCGGTCTACCGCGACGACCTCGATCACGTGACCGGGATTCTCTATGTGACCGATCTGCTGACCGCGATCGCCGGTACCGGCGAGGTCAACGTCGCGGCCCTGGCCCGGGAAGCGCTGACCGTGCCGGTGACGCTGGGCGCGGACGATCTGCTGGTCGAGATGCGCCGCCGCGGCGTCCGGGAAGCGCTCGTGATCGACGAGTACGGCGGCACGGCCGGGCTGATCACGTTCGAATCGCTGATGGCGCGCATCGTCGGCGATCTGGGGATGCGCGGCGCCGGCCGGACGAGGATCGAACTGCTGCCGGACGGCTCGGCCAACATCGACGGCCTGACGCTGGTGACCGACGTGAACGAGCGCTTTGGATTGCATATCGACGCCACCACCTACACGACCGTCGGCGGCTTCGTGCTGGGCCGCATCGGCCGCCGCCCGCGGGTCGGCGACACCATCGACGTCAACGGACGACGGGTGCGGGTCGAGGCGATCGACGGGATTCGGGTGGCCAAGCTGTGGCTGTCGAAACCGCGCAAGCGCGCGTCCGCACCGGACCCCGCGGTGCCCGATCAGTAGGGATCCAGAGGGCAGGACCCGAATCGCACGTGGCGTCCGACTTCAGTCGGACTACGGATCAACTACCCGGCGCGACGGAGCCTTAGCGCATTCGCGATCACGATAATCGACGCGCCGGTGTCGGCGACGACGGCCATCCACAGCGTCGCCATGCCGGTGACCGCGAGGGCGACGAAGGCCGCCTTCATGATCAGGGAAATCGCCAGATTGACCCGGATGTTCCGCACCGTGGCCCGGCCCAGACGGAAGAGGTAGGGGATCTCGAGCAGCCGGTCGGCCATCAACGCCACGTCGGCGGTCTCGAGCGCGGCATCCGTGCCGGCGGCCCCCATGGCCAGGCCGAGATCAGCCGAGGCGAGCGCCGGCGCGTCGTTCACCCCGTCGCCGACCATGGCGACCGGACCGAAACGGCGCCGCAGGTCGGCGATGGCGGCCACCTTCTGTTCCGGCAGCAGATCGGCCTGGAATTCGTCGAGGCCAAGCTGCTCCGCCAGCGCCCTGGCGGGGCCGAGGCTGTCTCCGGTCAGCAGCACCAGCGACTCGATCCCCTGCCGTCTCAACATGTCGATCGCCTCGCGTCCACCCTCGCGCGCCTGATCGGCGACGGCAATCAGGCCGACCGCCCGATCGTCGTGCGCCACCAGCACGGCGGTGCGTCCGGCCGCGGTGAGATCGTCGAGCCGCCAATGCAGGTCCGGCGAGCACAGCCCGCGCTCCTCGAACACCCGGTGGTTGCCAACCAGGACGGACACTCCGCCGACGCGGCCTTCCGCCCCGCGTCCCGCCAGCGCCCGGACGTCGTCGCCCGGCAGCGCCGCGATGCCGTTGGCGGCGGCGTACTGGAGGATCGCCCGGCCGATCGGGTGTTCAGACCGGCCTTCGATCGCGGCGGCGAGGGCGACGATGGCCCGCTCGGGCCGGGCGTCGAACGACATCACGGCGACGACGTCCGGCGTCCCGCGGGTCAGCGTGCCGGTCTTGTCGAAGGCGATGCAGCGCACCCGGCTGGCCTGCTCCAGGTGAGTCCCGCCCTTGATCAGCACGCCTTTTCTGGCGGCCCCGGCCAGCGCCGCGACGATCGACACCGGCGTCGAGATCACCAGCGCGCACGGGCAGGAAACCACCAGCAGTACCAGCGCGCGGTAGAGCCAGGGCTGCCAGGCCGCGCCGCCCAGCAGGGGCGGCAGCGTGGCGACCAGGATGGCGATCCCGACCACGGCCGGCGTGTAGACGCGGGCGAACCGATCGACGAGGGTCTGGGCAGGCGCCCGCTGCGCCTGCGCCTGCTCGACCAGGTGAATGATTCTGGCGAGGGTCGTGTCGCGGCGCACCCGCGTCACCCGTACCTCGAGCGCACCGCGGCCGTTGATGGTGCCCGCGAATACATCGTCGCCCGGCGCCTTGTCGACGGGCAGCGACTCGCCGGTCACCGGTGCCTGATTGACCTCGCTCTGCCCGGCGACGATTTCGCCGTCGAGCGGGATTTTCTCGCCCGGCTTGATCACGATCAGCGCGCCCGGGGCAATCTGGTCGACGCCGATCCGGCGCTCGCCAGCCGGGCCGCGCACCAGCGCGTCGGCCGGCGACAGATCGAGCAGCGCCCCGACGGCGTGCCGGGCCCGCTCGAGCGTGCGCGCTTCGAGCATCTGGGCGATGGCGAACAGCACGATCACGGCGGCGGCCTCTGACCACTGGTCGAGGATCACCGCGCCGGTGGCGGCGATCAGCATCAGCACGTTGATGTCCAGCGACAGCGCGCGCACGGCGGCCCAGGCCCGGCGCACCGTCACCGTCCCGCCCGCCGCCATCGTCACCGCGTAGGCGGCGCGCGCCAGCCACGGCGTCGCCGGCCCGAAGGTCTCCAGCACCATGCCGGCGCCAAAACTGATCGCCGCGAGGCAGACGAGGAGGTGCCGCCGCCGCGCGGCGGTGTGGCCGACCACGATCGGCTCTTCGTGCTCGAGCCAGGCGCGCATGCCGGCGTCGGCGACCGCCCCGGTAATCGCCGAGGCCGACAGCTTGGCCGCGTCGTACTGCACGAGCAGACGCTGGCCGATGACGTCCGCGCTGAAGGCTTCGAGGCCACGGAGGTGTTTGAAGCGCCGTTCGATGAGGACGACCTCATCGCGGCAGTCCATCCCCTCGACCTTGAAGGTCGACTCGGCGTGGAGCTCGCAGACGGTGCAGGTGCTGGCCATTCTGTTATCGCTTTCCCCCCGGTGTCGCGCGGCGGCTGCTTTCCTCGACGTGCTCGAGCCCCTGCTGGAACAGGCGGACGATGTGGTGATCGTCGAGGGAGTAGAAGATCATGCGGCCGTCGCGGCGGGGGCGGACCAGGCGCAGGCCGCGCAGCAGACGCAGTTGGTGGGAAACGGCAGACTCGCCGAGGCCGAGCAGGCGCGCGATGTCGCAGACGCAGAGCTCGGAGCGGGAGAGCGCGTCGAGGATCCGCACGCGCGTCGCATCGCCGAGCAGCTTGAAGGTTTCGGCGAGTGCGCCGACGGAGGCTTCGGGAAGCAGCACCGCCTTGAGGGCGGTCACCTTGGCCGGCGCAAGATGGAAGACGTCGCAGGCGTCGGGCTCCGCGACCTGATCACCTGTGAACATATGAACACCTATTCATATGTTCAGCATACCGCGAAAAAGGGGTCGGGAGTGTTTTTTTGTTCTACACCCCCGTCTGGACCAGGTGGAAGAGAGGGCCGGGTTCAGCCCTGCGAGACCCCCCGCAAGAAAAGACTCCCGACCCCTTTTTCACCTTTTGCAGTTACAGCGACGCGACGCTGTCCAGCACCTGCTTGTAATCCGGCTCGTTCCTGGCGTCCTCGAGCACTTCCCGGTGGCGGACGACGCCGTTCTTGTCGACGACGAACACCGCCCGCTTGGCGATGCCCTTGAGGCCGATCATGTCCTCGTTGAAGACGCCATACTCGCGGATGACGTCCTTGTTGAAGTCGCTCAACAAAGGGAAATTCAGCTTCTGCTGATCCTGAAAGGCCTTCAGCGAGAAAAACGTATCGACGCTGATCCCCAACACCTGGGCGCCGGCCTTGTTGAGCGCGCCGATCGAGTCGCGGAACGTGCAGAGCTCTTTCTCACAGACACTGCTGAACGCGGCCGGGAAGAAGGCCAGCACAACCGGCTTCCCTTTCAACTGGCTGAGGGTGACCGCCTCGCGGTCCTGATTCATCAATGTAAAGTCCGGAGCGGTCGATCCTACATCTGCGGCCATGACGTCTCCTTGAGGGTTTCGAGTGCGGTTCGAGAGGGAAGAGTTTAGCGTTTCGTTACGGCTTGCCCATTTTCCGGGGATTCGGTTAGCATTTTCGGCCGGAGCGCCGCAATCGCGTTCCCTGTTTCAGCGAGCGCTGTTGGAATCAAAGCGTCCGGTCGGGTCCGGCAGGTAGGCAGGTATACTCAGCAGCATACTTGGCCCACCCCACCACCTGAGTTACCAGACGGGAAGAGGAGTCCGAACGTGATCGAGGTCCAGCACCTCACGAAACGCTACGGCCGCGTCACGGCCGTCGAAGATGTCACCTTCCGCGTCGAGCGCGGCGAAATCCTCGGTTTTCTCGGACCGAACGGCGCCGGCAAGACGACGACGATGCGCATCCTGACCGGCTTCATGCCGGCCACCGAGGGGAAAGCGATCGTCGCCGGATTCGATGTCTTCGAACAGCCGATCGAGGCGAAACGCCGAACCGGCTATCTCCCGGAAACGCCTCCACTCTACCCCGACATGACCGTGCTCGAGTACCTGAACTTCGTCAGCAAACTGAAGGGCGTCCTGTCGGCCGATCGGAAGGCGCGCGTCCAGACAGTGATGGAACGCACCCGCATCGACGATATGGCGAACCGCCAGTGCGCCAAGCTGTCGAAAGGCTATCGGCAGCGCGTCGGGCTGGCCCAGGCGATCATCCACAACCCGGACGTGCTGATCCTGGACGAACCGACCGCCGGCCTTGACCCGAAGCAGATCATCGAAACGCGCGAGCTGATCAAGGAACTGAAGGGCGACCACACCATCATCCTCAGCACCCACATCCTCCCCGAAGTCTCCCAGACCTGCGACCGCGTCGTCATCATCAACCGGGGCCATGTCGTCGCGGTCGACACGCCGGACAACCTGACCGCCCGGCTCCGCGGCTCGGAAACGATGTATCTGGAGGTCGACACCGAAGGCGCCGACGCCGGCCCCGCCTTGAGCGGGATCCCAGGCGCCACTCGCGTCGTCGAATCCACCAGGCGCGGCTCGATCGTCGGCTACGAGGTCGAAAGCGCCCAGGGCCAGGACATCCGCCGCCAGCTCGCCCGGGCCGTCGTGACGAGCGGCTGGGGTCTGCTCGAGTTCAGGCCGATGCGGATGAGCCTGGAAGAGATTTTCCTCTCGCTCACCACCGACGAGACAGGCGAGGCAGAACCGACCGAGACGACGGCCGAAGAAGGAGCCCCCGATGCGTAACATTCTCGCGCTCGCCGGCAAGGAGGTGCGCTCCTATTTCTCCTCGCCGATCGCCTACATCGTGATCGGCGTGTTCGCGCTGCTCTACGGCTACTTCTATATCGCCATCCTGTCGTTCTTCGTCCGCCAGAGCATGCAGATGAGCCAGCTCGGACCGGGCGGCGGCCAGTCGATGAACGTCAATCAGCAGATGCTCAGGCCGCTGATGCAGAACGTCACGATCCTGATCCTGTTCATGCTGCCGGCGATTACCATGCGCACCTACGCCGAGGAAAAGCGCTCCGGGACGATCGAGCTGCTGCTGACCTCGCCGATCACCGACTTCCAGATCGTGATGGGCAAGTTTCTCGGCGCGCTGGCCCTCTACGCCGTCATGCTCGCCGTCACGCTGATCCACGTCGCCCTGCTGTTCGTCTACGGCCGGCCCGAGTGGAAGCCGATCCTGACCTCCTACCTCGGCCTGCTGCTGCTCGGCGGCTGCTTCATCTCGGTCGGGATGTTCATCTCGACCCTGACCAAGAACCAGGTCGTCTCCTTCATGGCGACGTTCGGCATGTTCCTGTTCCTGTGGGTGATCACCTGGATCGGCAGCGTCATTCCGTCGATCGAGGGGTTCGTCACCTATCTGTCGATCATCGACCACTACGAAGACTTCAACAAAGGGGTCATCGACACGACGCACCTGATCTACTACGTCAGCTTCATCACCTTCGGTCTGTTCCTGACCGCCAAGTCGGTCGACACCGAACGATGGCGAGGATAGGAAAATGCTGACTGCTGAATGCCAGATGCTGATTACAGAGTGCAGAAATACGGCGTGCACGGTACCGCTGAGAGCTGAGATATGGTGAATCGCATTTTGAGTTTCGTCGGCTGGGTCGCCATGCTGCTGGTGCTGGCGGCGCTCGGGATCCGCTTCGGTCGGCCGGCCTGGGAACAATCCGCCTACTACCTGGCGTGGGCCGGCCTGGTCTGCGCCCTGGCCTACACCCTGGGTCAATGGCGCGAGATCGCCAAGGTCTTCTCGCGCCGGCAGGCGCGCTACGGCACGCTGGCCGGGGTCAGCATCCTGGTCGTCCTCGGCATCCTGGTCGCCATCAACTACATCGGCGCCAGGCAGAACAAGCGGTGGGACGTCACGTCCAACCAGCAGTTCAGCCTGTCCGACCAGAGCCGCAACGTCGTCGTCAAGCTCGACTCGCCGCTGCAGATTCGCGTGTTCGCCCAGGAACCCGAGTTCCAGACCTTCCGCGACAAGCTGAAGGAGTACGAGTACTCGTCGAAGAACGTCTCGACCGAGTACGTCGACCCCGACAAGAAGCCGTCGATCGCCCGGCAATTCCAGATCCAGCAGTACGGGACGATCATCTTCGAGTACAAGGGCCGCACCGAGCGCGTCACCACCAGCACCGAACAGGATCTGACCAACGCCATCATCAAGGTGGTGTCCGGCCAGCAGAAGAAGATCGTCTTCACCCAGGGACACGGCGAAAAGGACACCGCCTCGTCCGACCGCGACGGCTACAACGCCATCGTCGCCGCGCTGGGGCGGGAGAACTACGCCATCGACAAGGTGGTCCTCGCCCAGGCCGGCAGCGTGCCCGACGATGCCTCGATCGTGATCGTCGCCGGTCCCCGGATTGACTTCTTCCCGCCCGAAATCGAGGCCCTCAAGACCTACCTCGGCAAGAGCGGGAAGCTGCTCCTCCAGCTCGATCCGCCGGACAAGGCGGACAGCCCGCCGCTGACCAACCTGATCGCGCTGGCGCACGACTGGGGCGTGGACATCGGCAACAACATCGTCGTCGACGCGAGCGGGATGGGGCGCCTGATCGGGACCGATGCCTCGGTGCCGGTCGTCGCCACCTACCCGCCGCACGCGATTACCGAGCGGTTCAGTTTCCTCACGGCGTTCCCGCTGGCCCGATCGGTCGTTCCGGTGATGGGCGGAGTGAACGGCCACAACCCGCAGACCTTCCTGGAAACGGGTCCCAAGAGCTGGGCCGAGGCCGACATCCGCGGGATGCTGACGACCGGCGAAGTCGGCCTCGACGAGGCCAAGGGCGACAAGGCGGGTCCGATCTCGATCGGCGCCGTGGTGTCGGCCGCGGCCAGCACGCCAGATACCGCCACGCCGGACCCCGCCAAGCCCGCCGCCGACGCCGCGCCGAAGCCGGAAACGCGCGTTGCCGTGATCGGCGACTCGGACTTCGCCGCCAATGCCGGCCTCGGCATCCAGGGCAACCGCGACCTGTTCCTGAACACGATCGGCTGGCTGTCGCAGCAGGAGAACCTGATCTCGATCCGGGCCAAGGAGCCCGACGACCGGCGCATCACGCTGACCGCGACCCAGCAGAACAACATCCTGTGGCTGTCGCTCCTGATCGTGCCCGGCTTCATCTTCGCGACGGGCGTCTACACCTGGTGGCGGAGACGGTAATGAAGGGACTGCGATCCACCCTCGCGCTGGTTGTCGTACTCGGCGGCCTGGCGGCCTACATCTACTTCGTCACCTGGAAGACGCCGGCCGAGCCGGCCTCGAAGCTGGAGAAGGTGTTCTCCGGCCTGCAGGCCGACAAGATCGACGAGGTGAAGGTCACCTCGGACAAGGGCGAGGTCAGCACGCTCAAGAAGGACAACGGCACCTGGCAGCTGGTCGCGCCGGTCGCCGCCAAGGCCGACGAGGCGGAAGCCTCGGCCATCGCCACCGCCCTCGGCCAGGTCGAGATCGTCCGCGTCATCGACGAGAACCCGACCGACCTCAAGGACTACGGGCTGGCCACGCCGCGGATCGCGGTCGATTTCAAGGGGACCGGCGACAAGGACTATCGCCGGCTGTTGATCGGCGAGAAATCGCCGACCGGGGCTGACCTGTTCGCCAAGCGGAACGACGAAAAGAAGGTCTTCCTGATTGCCGCGGCGCCGGAATCGACCTTGAACAAGTCGACGTTCGAACTCCGCGACAAGACGGTCCTGGCGTTCGAGCGCGACAAGGTCGACGCGGTGAGCGTCGGCGCGGGGGGCAAGACCCTCGAGCTGACCAAGGACAATACCGACTGGAAGATCACGCAGCCGCTCCAGGCGCGTGCCGACTACGGCAGCGTCGAGGGACTGATCGGCCGGTTGCAGACCGCCGGGATGAAGACGATCGTCTCGGAGAATCCCTCCGCGAACGACCTGAAACAGTACGGCCTCGACAAGCCGGCGGCGACCGTCGATCTCAAGCTGGGCAGCGCCCGCGCCACCCTGGCGGTGGGCGGCAAAGCCGCGGACAATACCGTCTACGCCCGCGACGCGTCGAAGCCGATGGTGGTGACGATTGACAGCGCCCTTGCCGACGAATTGAAGAAGGGCGCCGACGAGTACCGCCGGAAGGATCTGTTCGAGTTCCGTCCCTACAATGCCACTCGGGTCGAGATCACCAGGGACACCCAGACCGTCGCCTTCGAAAAAACCAAGGGGACGGGTGAGAACGCCGAAGAAAAGTGGCGCCGGGTCAGTCCGACCGCCGGCGACGTGGACAAGGACAAGGTCGATTCCCTCCTCAGCCGGCTGTCCAACATGCGCGCCGCGTCGTTCGTCGCCGCCTCGGCGAAAACCGGGGTCGACATGCCGGCGATGACCGTGGTCGCCAAGTTCGACGACGGCAAGAAGGAAGAACGGGTCACCTTCGGCAAGGTGGACAACGACGTCTACGCCGCCCGTCCCGGCGAACCCGGTGCGGCGAAGGTGGACGCGATGGACTTGACCGAAGCGAACAAAACCCTCGACGAGCTCGCAAAGTAGGCGTCACCATAGAGCGTGGCGCGATCCCCGGCAGCGCAAGGCGATAGGGCGGGTCCCGTGCAACTCCGCGCACTCAGGCCGGCGCGCCGCGGCGCGGCGCGGCTGTGGTGCGCGCGGGCCGCGATCCCCCTGCTGCTTCTGCTCGCCGCCGGCCATCCAGCCGCCCAGCAGTTCGCGCCGGCTCCGGCCGTCCTGCAACTCCAGCACGACATCGATGCGATGCTCGCCACCTCGGCGTTCGACCGGGGCGCCGTCGGCATCGTCGTCCGGTCGCTGGCGAGCGACGAGACCATCTACGCGGTCAACGCGCCCCGGCTGATGATGCCGGCATCCACCCTGAAGGTCGTCACCCTGGCGGCGGCGGCCGAGCGGCTTGGCTGGGACCACGTCTACGAAACGCGCATCGTCGCCGCCGGCCGGGTGGCCGGCGGGACGCTCGAGGGCGACCTGGTGATCGTCGGCAGCGGCGATCCCAGCCTGGATCGCGCGATGCTGGACGCGTGGGCGGCGCAAATCAGGACGCTCGGCATCGCGACCGTCACCGGCCGGGTGATCGCCGACGCGCGCGCGTTCAGCGGCGAAGGGATCGGCTTCGGCTGGTCGTGGGACGATCTCGCCTACTACTACGCGGCGCCGATCGCGGCGGTCCAGTTCCGCGAGAACGCCGTCGACATCACGATCCGACCCGGACCGGTCGCGGACGCACCGGTGACGTATGAGCTGATGCCGGCGGCGATCACCGGCCTGCGCATCGAGAACCGGATGACGACCGGCGCCCGGACGGCGGCGGCGGAGTTCGTCGCGAGACGGGCCGCCGGCTCGCCGACGGTGATTCTGGAAGGCGTGGTGCCGGCGGGAAGCGCTCCGGTCACCAGGTCGCTGTCGGTTCATGATCCGGTGCACTACACGGCGGCAGCATTCGCCGAGTCGCTGGTTGCCGCCGGTATCGCGCTGAGGGGGGCGCCGCCGACCGGCACCATCACCGCCCTGACGCGCGATTCCTCGGCCGCGACGCCGATCGTCATCCACAGGTCGGCGCCGCTGCGCGTTCTGGCGCGGCGGCTGATGGAAGTCAGTCAGAACCAGTACGCGGAAACGCTGCTCAAGACGATCGGCGCGCACGCCGGATCCCCGACATTCGACGGCGGGTTGAAGGCGATTGAATCGGTGCTGGCGTCGTGGGGCATCGCCGGCGCCGGCGCGATCCTCCGCGACGGATCCGGGCTGTCGCGATACGACTACGTGACGGCGGAACTGCTGGTGGAGGTCATGGGGCGGATGTATCGAGACCCCGGGCAGCGGGGTCCGTTCTTCTCGGCGCTCAATGTTGCCGGCCAGAGCGGGACCTTGTCGACGCGGATGAGGGGCACGGCCGCGGCGGGCAACGCCCGCGCGAAGGACGGGTCGATGGCCGGCGTCAGGGCGTTGTGCGGACTCGTCGACACCGCCGGCGGCGAGCCGCTGGTATTCGCGATCCTCGTGAACAACTTCGCCGCGCCGGGGCCGATGGTGACCGCCGCGATCGACGCCATCGTCGTGCGGCTGGCGGCCTTCCGCCGATAGAGGAACACCGCCTCGGGACGGTCTGAAGACCGTCCCCGACACTTCCTGATGTACCCACGGACGGGGAAAAATGCTGAAGCCGGAGCCCTCTTCAGAATCGTACGTGTCGGATTACGGATCAATCCGGCTGAAGCCGGATCCCACGTGCGGACTGAAAGCCTGGAACTACGTCCGCGGGTTGACTGTCGGCGCGCGGCCAATCCGCGGCAGTTCCAGCCGTTCTACGGAGAGCGCCTTGACCGGCTGTTCCGGATCGAACGCCGGCAGTTCGAAGAAGAACACCGCGCCACCCCATTCGCTGCCGTCATACCCGATCGTCCCGTGGTACGCATCGATGATCCCATAACCGACCGACAAGCCGAGGCCCGTCCCCGCCCCGACTGGCTTCGTCGTGAAGAACGGCTGGAACAGCTTCGACTCGTTCTCCGCACTGACTCCTGGGCCGTTGTCGATGACCTCGAGCCGGACGTGGGCGCCGACGTCGGAGACCCGGATAGTCATGCGCCCCTGATGCGGACCGGCCGCCCGAATCGCCTGCTCGCCGTTGATGACGAAGTTCAGCACGACCTGCTCGAGCTCGGTGAAATTCGCGAACACCGGGCGGGTCGACTCGATCCGGACCTCCAGGGAAATCCGGGCGTCGTCGAGGTTGGTGCCTCGCAGCTGCACCACCTCGGCGACGACGTCCTGGAGATCGACCGGAGCCGGGGGACCGGTCCGCTGGCGGCTGAAGCGCGACAGGTTGCGGATGATCTCCCGGGCGCGCGCGCTCTGGGCCTTGATGAAGTCGATTTCCTCGAGCGCGTCAGGCGGCAGACCGGGCCGGCGCTCGAGCAGCTCTGCCCCGCCCAGGATCGCCTGGAGAGGATTGTTGAGCTCGTGCGCCACACCGGACACCAGCACGCCGACCGCCGCCAGGCGCTCCTGCCGGACCACCTGCCGCTGCAGCGACTCGACCTTCTCGCGCATCCTGCGCTCCTGCCTGGCCTGCTGATCGAGCGCGTCCCGCGTCTGCCGGATGTTTTCCGCCATCGTGAAGAGTGCCTGCTGCACCGCGCCAACTTCGCGGTTCAGTGCGCCGGCCACCGGCGGAGGCGGCGACAGATCGCCGCCGGCGATTCGCCTCGCCGCATCGCGCAGCTCGCCGAGCTGGCGCGACAGCCGCGCGCCGGCCCACAGCCACCAGATCAACGAGGTCAACGCCGCGATCGAGACGATGGTGATGTTTCGACGCCGCAGCGGCCACGACCGGTCTGCGACCACGCTCTGGGGAATGCCGACGCTGATCGCCCAGCCCGCGCGACCGGCCATCACGGTCGCGAGGAGACGGTCGACCCCATCCAGATCCTGCACCGCCACGGTCGGAGACCGGCCCTGCCCCTCTCCGTTCGGCACTGCCATCGTGGTACCGATGACCCGATCCGCGTCGCGGCTGCGGGCGAGGACGAGACCCCGTTGATCGGTCAGCGTGATCACCGAGCCCTCAGGCAGGGGAATGCTGGCGAACAGGGTCTGGAGACGGGACAGGTCGACGCCGAAGCCGAGCACGCCGGCCGGCGAGCCATCGGGGCCGGGCACCGGATAGCCCAGGACGACCGTCGGCTTCTGGGTCTCCGCGCTGATGGTCAGATCGCTGATCGACGGCTGCCCTGACGAGAGCACCTCGCCCTCGAAGACCGTCACTGGCGTGCGTCGGCTGACGCGGTCCCCGGGCAGCCCGGAACAGTTGACGGCGCCATCCCGGGCGCGCACGACCACGTCGAGCAGCAGCGGCTCGGCCTTCAGCAGATCCGCGAACAGCTGATTGCAGCTGTCATGGTCCGGGTCGCTCAGCGCGGGGTGCGTAATCAGTACCGCGGCGACCGAATCGAGGCCGCGAAGATACTGGTCGAGATAGGCCGCCGACGTCGCCGCCAGAGCGGCGGCTTCGGCGTCGACCTCCGCCCGACGCTCGTGACGCATCCGGGTCGACGACCAGACCGCCCCGATCACGATCGGCAACAACAGCAGGCAGGCGGAGACGAGCACCTGCCGGCGGATGGACGGAGTCCTGAAGACCCTGAAGCGCGCCAGGAATCCTCGTCTGGGGGCCCGGTCGTCGTCCAGGTTCGTCGGCATGCGTCTAGCGAAGCTCCGCCTCGGAGCGCCGAGAAGCGTGAGGCCGGGGCGGCTGCGCCTCGCTGGTGGCAGCGTTGGTTTGCCCCGCCTCCGGCGGCGCGAGCCGTCTCGAATGCCGGCCGACGCCTTGACTCATTCGCACGGATTTCCTGCCTTCAAGACGTCTGGGACGACTGGCGGCGCGGCGCCAGCAGCGGATCGCCGACCCCGGCCTCGGCGAATCCGCGCGCCCGCAGGAGGCAGCTGTCGCAGTGCCCGCACGGCTGGCCGCCGGCGCCCGGGTCGTAGCAGCTGGTGGTCAGGCCATAGTCGAGCCCGAGATCGATGCCGGCCCGGATGATCTGCCCCTTGGTCCAATCGATGAGCGGCGTGTGGATCGTGAACCTGGCGCCCTCGACGCCGGCGCGTGTCGCCACCGAGGCGAGCGCCTCGAACGCCGCGACGAAGGCCGGACGGCAGTCGGGATAGCCGGAGTAGTCGAGTGCGTTGACGCCGATGACGATGTCGCGCGCGTCGAGGACCTCGGCCCAGCCGAGCGCCAGTGCAAGGAAGATCGTGTTCCGCGCCGGCACGTAGGTGCTGGGGATCCCGGCCGCGTCCAGGTCGCGGTCGCGCGGCACGCTCGCCCCGGAGGTGAGCGAGGACCCACCGATGGCGCGGAGATCGATCGACAGCTCCAGATGCTTCTCGACGCCGAGCCAGCCGGCGACGGCGCGGGCCGACTCCAGCTCCCGGGCGTGGCGCTGACCGTAGTCAACGGTCAGCGCAGCGAGCGTGAACCCCTCGGACCTGGCGATCGCGGCGGCGGTATACGAGTCCAGACCGCCGCTCAGCAGGACTATCGCGCGCATCTCAGTCAATCGGTCAGGCGGGGAATCATCGATCGGCGCCTCAGACGCCTCTCGTCGACGGCGTCCAGATGTACTTGTGCAGCTGCAGCTGCAAGCGCGCCGGCAGGTGATCGGCCAGCATCCATTCCGACAGCACCCGGCCGTCGAGGACGTCGTGGACCGGTGACAACAGCACGGCGCCGCAGCGCCCGGCGAGGCCGCGCGCCCGGATGACGTCGCGGGCGAACTCGTAGTCGGTCCGGTCGGCGACGACGAATTTCACCTCGTCGCGCGGCGTCAGCCGATCGAGGTTCGCCCAGTCGTTGCGGCCCGCTTCCCCGCTGCCCGGACACTTGACGTCGACGATCCTGACGACGCCGGCCGGCACCCGATCGATCGGCCGGTGCCCACCGGTCTCGAGCATGACGGTCCGGCCGCCCGCGATCAGCCGATCCATCAACGGGTAGACGTCTTCCTGCAGCAGCGGCTCGCCGCCGGTGATTTCGACCAGCGGACAGTCGTGCTGCTCGACGGCGGCGACCACCTCGTCAACTGATTGCTTGTGCCCCTCGTGGAAGGCGTAGGGCGTGTCGCACCAGCTGCAGCGCAGGTCGCATGCCGTCAGGCGGACGAAGACGCAGGGCAGCCCGGCCCGCGTCGATTCGCCCTGGATCGAATAGAAGATTTCGTTGACGGTCAGCATGGGCAGGAGAGAGAACGGAAACCCTTCAATCTTAACAATGATCTCGCCGGCACGGTCATTCCATCACGGACACCCGGCTGATCACGTCGCCCCGCTGAACCCGCTCCAGTACGTCGAGTCCAGAGACGACGTGACCGAACACGGCGTACTTGCCGTCGAGGTCGACCCGATCCTCGAGCGCGATGTAGATCTGGCTGTCGGCGAGAGCCGCGTTCCCGGGATGTGCCAGCCCGACGGCACCCTTGACATGTGTGCGCTTCCTGCTGATTTCGGCCGCGCCGACGGCACTGCCGCTGGAGGCTTCCGGCCCGCGTCCCCACAGCGCGTCCTTGGCCAGGTCGCGCGACTGCGGGTCGCCCCATTGCACGACAAACCCGGACACCGCGCGGTGAAAACGCTGGCCGTCGTAAAAGCCGCGTTTCACCAGGTCGACGATGTGGGCCACCGTTTTCGGCGCCTCGTCCGGGTAGGTCTCGAACGAGAACGTGCCTCGGGACGTCTCGACGACGATGACTGGAGCGGCGGTGTCCTGCGCCGGCCGGGAGCCGGCCGCCGCGCAGGCGCATACCAGCCCGGCCGCCGCCAGCCAGGCGCGCACCGGGATCATGATCTGAAAAGGGGCCGTACCCCTTTTTCGCTTTTTTCGGCGGCGGCGGCAAGAGGGAGACGGCCGCTTTTCGTGACGCCGATCCGCGGGCAGTGCCCGCTGATCGCACAGATCCCGCACCGCGGATACACCGGGCGGCAGACGTTCTGCCCCCACGTCACCAGATAGAGGTTGATCATCGGCCAGTACCGCTGGTCGGTCGCGGCGTAGAGCGCGCGCTCGGTTTCTTCCGGCGTGCGGGTCCGGACCCACCCGAGGCGATTGCCAATCCGATGGACGTGGGTATCGACGCAGATGTTCGCGGCGCTCGCGAAACCGAGGATCAGCACCAGGTTCGCCGTTTTCCGGCCCACTCCCGGCAGTGTCAGCAGATCGTCCATCGTCTTCGGCACCGTGCCGTTGAACCGATCGAGCAGCAGGCGGCACGTGGCCTTCACGTGAACGGCCTTGTGGCGGTAGAAGCTGACCGGATAGATCAGCCGCTCGATCCGACGGACGGTCAGCGCCGCCATCGCGCGCGGCGTGCGGGCGACGCTGAACAGCCTGGTCGACGCCGCCAGCGTCGTTGCGTCCTGGGTCCGCGCCGACAGCATGGTGGCGATCAGGACCTGGAAGGGATCGTCCTGCTGGCTCTTCGAAATCTTCTCGACCGCCGGCAGATCGAGCGCGTCGATCTCGCGCGCCAGGATGCGCATCACCGGGTCGACGTTTCCCGGGCGCTTCATCCGAGCACGGGGGTCAGAGGCGGGCGGCCGGACAGCACCGCGACGACGTTGTCGACGGCCAGGCTGGCCATCGCGGTCCGCGTCTCGGTGGTCGCGCTGGCCAGGTGCGGGACCAGCATGACGTTCTCGAGCGGCGGCAGGCCGGCGTGGACGGCCGGCTCGTTCTCGTAGACATCGAGCGCCGCGCCGGCAATCAGCCGCTGCTCGAGCGCCCAGACCAGCGCCGCTTCGTCGACCACCGGACCGCGTGCGGTGTTGACGAAGTAGGCCGATCGTTTCATGCGCGCGAACGCCTTTCGATCGATGAGGTGACGGGTCTCCGGCGTCAGGTTGACGTGCAGCGAGACGATGTCCGACGTGTTCAGCAGCCGGTCGAGCGACATCGCTTCAAACGGACCGTCCGCCGGCCTGACGTCGGTATAGGCGACGCGCATGCCGAACACCGGGGCCCGGGCGGCCACGGCGCGGGCAATCCGGCCGAAGCCGATCAGCCCGAGCTGTTTCCCTCTGAGTTCAGTGCCGAGCATGAAATCGAAGCTCCAGGTCTTCCAGCCGCCGCGCCGGATCAGGCGGTCGCCCTCGGCGAGCCGGCGCGTGATCGACAGAATCATCGCCCAGGTGAAGTCGGCCACCGACTCGGTCAGGACATCAGGCGTGTTGGTCACCACGATGCCGCGTTCGCGGGCGTAGGCGTGGTCGATGTTGTTGTAGCCGACCGCCACATTGGCCACCACTTTCAGGCGGGCGCCGGCATCAATCACCCCCTGGTCGATGACGTCGCTCATCAGGCAGACCAGCGCGTCCTGGCCGGCGACGCGCTGCTTCAGCTCGGCGGCCGGCATCGGCCCGCCGGTGCAGAGATCGACGGTACCGAGATCGTGCAGCCTGGCCATGACCGACGATGGGAGATTGCTGGTAACCAGAATGTTCATGGAGGACGGCCCGGGCCGGGCGGAGATCACTACAGTCTATCGGTTTTTGGCAGTACGTTGATCGGGCCGCGAGCCGCGAATAAGATCAGCGTTCATCGCCTCGCCCGACAGCCGGATCCGGGTTCCAGATGCCCGATTTCAGATGCCGATTTCAGATGCCGATTTCAGATGAGTGTGCCCCAATGAGTGTGCGACCCGTATCAACCGCCGCGGCGGCCACCGTACCGAACGACCAGCAACGCATGGAAGACGTCGGCTTCCTGACCTGCATGACGCTGGTCTGGCTCGGCAACTACGCGCAGACCGGCCACTTCGGCGGCCCGCTGGCCTATACGCCGTTCAACGTCGTCACCCACCTGGCCGGTCAGGAGAACGGCGGTCTCCGCTACGATTACCGGCGTCCTAAACACCCCTACAGCGACAAGTTCATGCTGGCGGCCGGCCACTGCGCCCCGACCTGCTACGCCTTGTGGATGATCATGGGCGAAGCGCTCTTCCGCAAGTACCAGGCGACCGGCGATCGGCGCTACTACGTCGCGCCCGAGGTCGCGATGCTGCCGGTCGATGCCCTGGGCTTCCGCCGCGGCGCGAGCGCCCTGAAAACGCTGCTGGCCGATCACGACCTCGCCGACCATCCGGCATTCGCGCAGGCGAAGGGACGGGGCATCCGGGCGCTCTCCGGACACATCGAGTCGACCGATGTGACCAACGACGTCAACGGCGGGCCGTCGGGCATCGGCATCGCCACTGCCGCCGGCAAAGCCGCATTCTGGGACATCGTCGGCGCGCCGATGCGGGCGCCGAAGATCGTCGCGTTCGAAGGCGAGTTCGCGATGTGCGCCGGCCACGCGCAGGAGCTGAAGACCCAGGCGATCGCGCTGCAGACCGGCAAGCGGCTCCGGGTCTTCTTCTCGAACAACAACGCCGGGATCGACGATGCGCTGATCGGCGGCGTCGTGCACACGAAGTTCGACGGCTACCGGCTGGCCGACCAGTGGACGTCGTACGGATGGAACGTGTTCTCGATCCCCGACGGCCACGACTACCAGCAGATCCGGGACGTGCTGAAGACGATGGAAGGGTGGGATCCCGGCGATCGCCGGCCGATGATCGTGATCGGCCGGACGACCAAGGGCTACTGGCCGGCGGCGGCCGACGGAAAGATTCCCGGCGCCGGCGATCAGATCGTTGGCTTTCCCAGCCACCCGTTCGGATTCAAGATGAACTCGGACTACATCGTCTCGCTGGCGCGCACCTTCGAGCAGCGCTACGGGGTCCAGTTCAGCGGCCTCGGCGCCGGCCCGGTGACCGATCCGCGGCAGCGGCTGCTGCAGTTCAAGACCAATATCGACGTGGCGATGTCCGTGCTCGACCAGGATGGGCTCGGCGACTGGCTCGCGGACCGCCTGGTCGAGATTGGCGATGCGATCACGGATGATTTTCCCCTCCACATCGATACCGCCCGCAACCCGTTCCTCGATGAGCGTCTGCGGGTGGCGAATCTGCCCGAAGAGCCCCAGACGTTGACCGTCCGCAACCCGGCATCGGGCGCGGAGAAGCAGGTCAAGCTGGCGCTCTTCCGAAAGGCCGGGGAAGCCGCGGGCGCCCGCCGGGGCATCTCGGAAATCCTCAAGTGGCTGAACTACGTGACCGACAACCGGGTGCTGACGGTGGCCGCCGATCTGTCGGAATCGGTCAACCTCGAGCATGGCAGCCTCTGGGGCCACTACGACCCGGAAAGCAACCCGTCCGGCACCAGACTCAAGGCCGCCATCCAGGAGGCGGGGAACGTGTCGACCGCCATCGGCCTGGTCAGTCAGAATGCGTCGGTCGACCCGGACAAGTTTGCCGGCGTGTGGGCGTTCAGCGGCACCTATGGCGCCTTCACCCCGCTGATGTACCTGCCGGCGCGGGTCTGGAGCCAGCAGAATCAGGACAGCAAGTTCCACACCGGGGTGCTGCACATCCTGGCGGCGCACTCCGGCCCTGAAACGGCCGCCGATGCCCGGACGCATTTCGGCATCTTCTCACCGCAGGTGTGGAAGCTGTTCCCTCGGGGCCATGTCATCAATCTGAGCTTCTGGGACTACAACGACGTCGCGCCGGGGTACTTCGCCGCGGCGGAGATCGCGGCGCGCCACAAGCACGTCGGGATCATCACGATCGAAGTGGCGCGCCCGGACTTCCAGGTCGCCGACCGCAGCCGGTTCGCCGACAGCGATCTCCGGGCCGCCGCGAAGGGCCTCTATGTGATTCGCGACTTCACGCCCGGCCAGCCGCGGCACGGATATGTCGTCGCCCAGGGATCGAGCGCGACGTTCAACCTGGTGGCGGCGTTGCCCCGGCTGGAGGCGGCCGGCATCAACGTCAAGGTCATCGCCGCGATCAGCGAAGAGCTGTTCGATCACCAGCCCGAGGCCTATCGGAACGCCGTGCTGCCGCCCGGCGCCGTCCACGATCTGATGTTCGTGACCGGCGGCACGCGCCGGATGTGGCCGCTGCGCAACGTCGGCTCGCAGGCCGACGACTACTCGCTCACCGCCGACTGGGACAATCAATGGCTCACCGGCGGACTCGAATCGGACGTGATCGCCGAAGCGCACCTCGACCAGGACTCGATCGTCGCCGGCGTCCGGCGGTTCGCCGAGGAACGATCGCAGCGGCTCGGGATGCAGCAGTCGCAGTTGGAGGCGTTGCGCTGAAAAGGGGGCCCTACCCCTTTTTCGCGCGTTGTTGTCGTACGTGGGGTCCGGCTTCAGCCGGACCTTGATGGGGAGCTGGTCAACCCTTATCTGTCACCTCCGCTGACGCCGGACCGTGAAGGTCCGCCTGAAGGCGGACCCCACGTACGAAATGCAACCACGCGAGGTCCTAGTGTCCGTATGACTGGCAGAAACCGCAGTGCGTGCAGCGGACCGCCGGCTCGATCAGGCAGGCGCCGTCACTGTCGCCGCCGGGGATGAGCGGCAGCCGCCCGTGGCTGGCGTGTCCGGCCGCCGGCGGGAGCGGGCCGGGCGGCGCGACGTCGGCCCCCATGTGGCGGACGACTGCGGCGCGCACCAGCTCGCGAAGTTCCTGGTCGGTCATCAGTGGCTACTCGAAATCGACCCGGTCGATGATGCCGACGATCGCGGCGTCGACCGGCGCGCCCTTGCGCCCGAGCGCTTCGCCGGCCGCCCGGCCCTCGAGGACGACCAGCACTTTCTCCCGCACACCGGCGCCGACGCCGTCGACGGCGAGCAGCGCGGTGCCGCGCGGCGTGTCGTCCATGTTCAGTGGCTGCACCAGCAGCAGCTTGGCGCCCTCGAACTTGGCGTGCTTCTGCGTCGACACGACGGTACCGATCACTCTAGCGATCTGCATCGAGATCCCAATGGTCGATGATGCCGACGATGCTGGCGTCGACCGGCGGCTCGGCCGGATGGAACGGGAAGCTCGCTTCGCGGCCGCGGACGAAGAACACCTCTTCGCCGACCCCGGCGCCCATCGGATCGACGGCGATCAGCGTCCGCCCGGCATTCTCACGTTCTGGAGTCAGCGGCTGCAGAATCAACAGCTTGATGCCGACCAGGCTCTCGTCCTTACGGGTCGCGACGACGTCGCCAATCACGCGTGCCAGCTGCATACCTTGATCACCCGATTGCGACCATCCGATCGCCGACCGTTGGACGGACCGTGAGATCGCCGATCCCCCGATCCGCCAATCGCCGATGATCGCCGATCGCCCGATCGCCGATCACCCGATTCCCCTACTCACTGATCTCGATGTCGTCGATGATGCCGACGATCGCGGCGTCGACGGGACAGTCCTTCAGGCCTGCCGCCATCCGCGCCGAGCTGCCGCTGACGATCAGCACGGTCTCGCCGACCCCGGCATCGACCGTATCGACCGCGACCAGATAGCTGCCTTCCGGCTTGCCGCGCGGATCGATGGATCGCGCGACCATCAGCTTGCTGCTGACCAGGCGCGGATCCTTTCTGGTCGCGACGACCGTGCCGATGATCTTGGCGAGAAGCATGTAGTCGCTCGGAGGGTGAAAATGGAGAGACGCGATCTCAGGCCTTGGCGCTGGTCGCCTTGCCGATCGGCAGCGCATCCTCGAGGTTGGCGTGGGGACGCGGGATGACGTGAACCGAGACCAGTTCCCCGACCCGGCGCGCCGCGGCGGCGCCGGCATCGGTGGCGGCCTTGACCGCCGCCACATCGCCGCGGACGATCGCCGTCACGTACCCCGCACCGATCTTCTCCCAGCCGACCAGCGTGACCTTCGCCGCCTTGACCATGGCATCGGCAGCCTCGATCATCGCGACCAGGCCTTTGGTTTCGATCATCCCGAGCGCCTCGCCCATTGCTGTCTCCCTTGATATGGCTGATGGATAGATGGCTGATGGATGAGGGCCTGGCCGGGCGACGCCCAGCCAGGCGCCGTCCGCCATGACTACCGCACGTTTCGAATCGCTTCCTCAATCAATGACGAGAGTTCGCGGTATGTTAACCGAATTTCGTCCCCGTCCCCCGTTGCCGGGGGGGGCGGCGCCACCTCGCCGAACGGCGCGTCCAGCAGGTCGGGAACGAGCCGCAGCCCGCCGCCGGCCGGTGCGTCGACCACCTGGCAGGTCGCATCGGCCCCGGCGGGGGGCGGATCGTCGCAAATCGGCGCCGGCGCCTTGATGCCGTAGGTGCCGCGCAGTTCCTGGAGCCGGGCCACCTCTTCGCGGGCAATCAGGTTCTCGCGGCCGAGCAGGCGGGCGACGAGACTGATCTTGGCAAAATGTTCGATCGTCTCCATCTTGTAGTAGGCGGCGAAGAGATCGGCGCCGACCGTCAGCGCGCCGTGGTTCGCCAGCAGCATGCCGTCGTGCGCCTTGATGTACTTGCGCACCGCCTGCGGCAGCTCGCTGGTCGACGGCGTCGCATACTCGGCGATCGGGATGCTGCCGAGCGTGGTCAGCACCTCGGCCAGGACCGGCCGGGTCAACGCAATGCCGGCGACCGCGAACCCGGTGGCGATCGGCGGATGGGCGTGCACGACCGCCTGGACGTCGGGCCGCTGGCGGTAGACCTCCAAGTGCATCAGCATCTCGGTCGACGGATCGCGATCACCCTGCAGCTTCTGTCCGTCGAGGTTGGTGACGCACATCATGTCGGGGGTCATGAACCCCTTGCAGACGCTCTTCGGCGTCATCAGCAGGCGGTCGGCGCCGAGCCGGACGCTGATGTTGCCGTCGTTCGACGCGGTGTATCCGCGGGCGTACATGCGGCGGCCGACTTCGACGATCCCGGCGCGGAGCGCGCCTTCCGTGGTCATGCGGTGCGGGACCGGTGCTGGTCGCGGCATATCGCCGAGCAGAAGAACACCCGCTGGCGGCCGTCGGTCAGGCTGAGCTCATCTTTCGGCAGCACCCAGGTCCCGCAGATCGGATCCCGGACCAGTCGCGTGCTGCGGGCGGCCGCGTTGCCCGCATTGGCGGCATTGGCGGCGCCGCGACCCGAGATGCCCTCGATCAGGCCATCGATCACTCGCCAGAAGGTGCGGGCGACGATGACGACCAGGATCATGAGCAGGATGACCCGGAGCATCACCCACCAGGCTTCTGTGCCGCCGCGCCGCCGCCGGCGCCGTGGGCCGATTGCAGCGTCTCGAGCGCGCGTTTGGCCGCCTCCCCTTCCGGACCGTTGGGCGACAGCTTCAACACCTTCTCCCAGGCCTGGGTCGCGCCGTCGAGATCCTGCTTACCGAACGCCCGCACGATGCCGAGGTTGAGCAGCGTCTTGACGTGGTTGGGGTCGATCTTGAGCGACTGGTCGAACTGCTCGAGTGCCTTGTCCGGCTGATTCAGGTAATAGTAGCAGACGCCAAGGTCGGTGCGGACGTTGACGTCGTTGGGGGCCAGCTTGAGCGCCTCACCGTACCACGTGACCGCGTCGTCGTAGCGTTCGGCATCGAAGTAGAGATTGGCGAGCTGGGCGCGCGGCTGCGCATTGGCCGGCTCACGGGTGGCAACGTTCTTCAGCGCCGTGACCTGGGCTTCGTCGAGCAGGGCCGCCGGCGCCGCCCCACTGCCGCCGGCCGGCGCACCGGCTTGAGCGGGTGCAGCCGCCGGCGCCCGGGGCGTCGCCTGCTGCGTGCCGATGACCCAGCCGGCGATCAGGCCGAACGCGACCCCGGCGAGCGCGAATGCAATCGAGTCTGACTTCATCAGGAAGTAATCGCTACACTGTCGCCATCAGCACGCTGCCGGGCGGTTGACGCAGAATGCCGGCGGCCAGACGCTGCCAGCTGATCATAACAGCGGGCGCGGAACCCCGTCCACCGCAGCGAGCGTGTCCAGATACTCGCGGACAACGGTCGAGAGACCGACGAAGAGCGCCCGCGCCACGATGGCATGGCCGATCGAGACCTCATCGAGATGCGGCAGATTGCGGAAAATCACCAGATTCTCGAGATCGAGATCGTGCCCGGCATTGACGCCCAGTCCGAGCGATTGTGCCAGCCGCGCCGCCGCCGCGAACTGCTCGAACGAGCGGATCGCCGATTCCGGGCCGGCCTCGAACGCGCGCGCGTACGGCTCAGTATAGAGCTCGACCCGGTCGGCGCCGACCGACGCCGCCCAACGCACCGACTCGGGAAGCGCATCGACGAAGACGCTGACCCGGATGCCGCGCGATTGGAGGTCGGCAACAACCGCGGGCAGCCCCTCACTCGCCGCGCCGCGCTGCCACCCGGCCTGGCTCGTCACTTCGCCCGGCGCGACCGGCACCAGCGTGCATTGATCAGGCTGCACCTCGCGGACGAGATCGACAAAATCTGGCCTGGGATCGCCTTCGATGTTGAATTCGACCCGGGGATTGCGCCCGGACAACGCCCGTGACACGGCACGGACATCCTCCGGTGTGATGTGGCGTCGATCGGCGCGCGGATGGACGGTGATGCCCGGGACGCCGGCGGCGAGACAGACCTCGACCGCGTCGAGCACGCTCGGGATGCGCCCGCCGCGCGAGTTGCGAATGGTGGCGACCTTGTTGACGTTGACGCTGAGACTGATCACGGAAATGCGGACTGCTGAATGCGGATTGCGGAATTGATGGCGAATTGATTCCTGATCGCCGGTTGTGAATCGTGAATTGTTTGATTGGCGAGACTGCTACCCGAGATGTTCCATCGCCAGATCGACGATCTCCTGCGCCCAGTCGTTGATTTCGTCCTGATGCCGGCCTTCGATCATCACGCGCAGCAGCGGTTCGGTGCCCGAATAGCGCACCAGCAGCCGGCCTTCGCCCTCGAGGCGCGACTCGACGCGGGCGATGGCCGCGGCGATCGCCGGAACGGTGTTGAGGTCGGCCCGCACGCGCACGCGCACGTTCAGCAGCACCTGCGGGTAGGTGGTCAGATCGGCCGCCAGGTCGGCGATCGGACGGCCGGTCAGCGCCACCGTCCGCAGGACGTTGATCGCCGTGCACAGGCCGTCACCGGTAAACAGATAGTCGGAGAAGATGATGTGGCCGGATTGCTCCCCGCCGAGCGACAACCCGCGGTTCAACATCTCCTCCATCACGTACTTGTCGCCCACGGCGCAGCGGGCCATCTCGATGCCTTCGTTGCGCAGCGCGATCTCGAGGCCCATATTGCTCATCACGGTGGCGACGATGGCGTCGCCCTTCAGCCGCCCCTCGCGCCGCAGCTGCTTGGCGCACATCAGCAGGATCGCGTCGCCGTTGACCACCGCGCCGGTGTGGTCGACGAAGATGGCGCGGTCGCCGTCGCCGTCGAACGCCACGCCGAGCTGACAGCCGCTGCTGACGACCTGCGCCGCTAGCGTTTCGGGATGGGTCGATCCGCACCGGAGATTGATGTTCCGGCCGTCCGGTTTGTCGCCGATGACGACGGTGCGGATCCCGATGCGGTCGAACAGCGCCGGCGCGACCGTCGTCGTCGCGCCGTTGGCGCAGTCGACGCCCAGCAGCAGCCCGCTCAGCTGACCGGATTCCGGGAACACCGCGCAGAGATGGTCGAGATAGGCCCCGACCAGATCCGCCCCGGGAACGGGCGCCGGCTCGCCGGCCCCGACCGTCCAGGACTGATCGGCGACGATGGCTTCGACCTCCCGCTCGACCCGTTCGGTAAACTTCTCGCCGCGGCCGGAGAACACCTTGATGCCGTTGTCTTCGAACGGATTGTGCGATGCCGAGATCACCACGCCGGCGTCATACCCTGCGGTTCGGGTGAGATAGGCGACCGCTGGCGTCGGCACGACCCCCGCGCTGGTCACCGACGCGCCCGCCGCCGAGGCGCCGTGGGCGAGCGCGGCTTCAATCCAGCCGCCGGACTCGCGCGTGTCGCGCCCGATCAACAGACGCGGCGCCGACCCGGTATGACCCGGCAGCGCCCGGACCAGCGCTGCCCCGAGCCGCCGCGTCGTCGGCGGATCGAGCGGATAGCGGCCGGCGACGCCGCGGATGCCGTCGGTGCCGAAGAGACGGGGGATCGAGTCAGTTTTTGCCAAGGGCGATTCGCACCTGCACGAGGGGGGGATCAATGCGCGTGACGCCGGCCTCGCGCGCCGCGTCCGCACGGACCGGCAGCGAGTACTCGCCGGCGCCGAGACCGGCCAGATCGATGTAAGCGACGACGTCCTCCAACCTGACGCCGTTCAACCCCTCGCGGCTCCCGCGCAGGCCGACATCAACCGTGACCGGGTTGGACCGGGCGGTCAGATTGGCGGAAAGGTTCTTCAGCCGGAGCGGCAGCGAATGAACGGTCCGCTCGACCGGCGCCGGCAGGATCTGGACGTCGACGACGACCGGGCGCGACGTCTTGAGACGGAGCGCCGCATCGGCCATCCCGACCTTGACCGTCTCGCGCACGAGCCCAGTCGCCCCGGCGACAGAGATCTGTTCGGTCAGCGCCTCGGTCGCCTGCTTCACGGCGCTCTCCGGGCCGACGACCTCCACCGTCGTCGGTTCGGCGGTCACCTTGCCGACGAGAAATCCAGCGGCGGGCCGGCCCTCGAGCGTCGGGACGACCGGCACCTGTTTGGTCGCCGAGAGTTCGAAGACGAGGACGACCGTGGGGGGCGTGACCTGGACAATCTCGACCCCGAACGGGGCGCGGACCTGTTCGGGCATCAGCGGAAACAGCCGCCGGCCGGCATGGACGCCGCGCAAGTCGATGACCGCCACGATGTCGGTCGACGAGAGCCGGCCGAGCGCACCGGATGACCCGCGGACCCGCACTTCCACGGTCGAAGGCGGCTCGCTCTCGAGCTCCAAACCAGTGGGGAACTGCTGCAATTCGAGCGGGATGCGCAGGCCGCGCACGACAGTTTCCTCACCGGCCACCACCATCCACAACATCACCCCGAACACCACCGACAGCACCTTGAGGCCGGCGTGACGGAACGGCGAGGGCGTCACGTGTACTGGACCTCGGGCAGCCGCCGCGCCGGCGATCGCCGCTGCAGCACCAGGGCGCGGAGGCGCGTCCGCAGGCTGTCGGCGTCGAGGCCGCGCTCGATCTGGCCATCGGCGACCAGGGAGATGCTGCGGGTCTCTTCCGACACCACGATCGCCACCGAATCGTTCTCCTCGGTGAGGCCGATCGCGGCGCGATGGCGGGAGCCGAGTTCCTTGCTCAGCTTCGGGTTCACGGTCAGCGGGAGGAAGCAGGCCGCCGCGGCGATCCGGTCGTCCTGCACGATGACGGCGCCGTCATGCAATGGCGACGCGGTCTGGAAGATGCTGACCAACAGGTCGTAGGTCAGCACGGCATCGAGAGGAATGCCGCCCTCGATGTAGTTCCGCAGTCCGATCTGGCGCTCGAGCGCGATGATGGCGCCGATGCGACGCGCCGACAGCATGCTCGCGGCGACGACGAGCTCCTCGATCGAGTCCTCCGCCGACTCGGCCTTGGCAAAATACCGGAAGAACGGCGCCCGGCCGAAGTGGGCGAGCGCGCGCCGGATGTCGCTCTGGAACAGGACGATGGCGGCGAAGACCACATAGCCGAAGAGATTGCGGACCAGCCAGTTGACGGTCTCGAGGTGCCCCCAGCGCGATCCGTAGAACAGCGCAACCAGCAGGGCGCCGCCGAGCGCCATCTGCACGGTGCGGGTGCCGCGAATAAGCTTGAGCACCTCATAGATCAGCAGCGACACCACGATGATGTCGGCGATGTCCCACCAGCCGATGGGCGGACGGCGCAGAAGAGCGGTCAACCAGCTCATGGAGTTATGGCTTGTCGCGTACGGCGATGGCTAATGGTAAGGCGAATGGCTGCCGGATTGTGGGACGGGTTTGGGCTAATCGTTCCAGACCGGGTAGAGACTAGTGGAATATCAGCGTCTCAGCCCTTCATCAGGAGTGGCCCTCAGCCAGACGCCCGTATCTCTTCGGCGACCCTGACCACCTGAGCCATCTCGGCGACGGCATGGACCCGGACGATGTGCGCACCGGCCAGCACCGCAGCCGTCACGGCCGCGGCCGTACCCCAGTCGCGGGCCGAAGCCGCGCGGCCGTTCAGCGCGTCGCGCATGAATGATTTCCGGGAGGGCCCGACCAGCACCGGCCGCCCGAGGTCCGCCGCGAGCTCCGCAAGCCGGGCCAGCACACCATAACTATGCGCCGGCCGCTTGGCAAACCCGACCCCCGGATCGACCACGATCCGATCGCCGGACACCCCGGCGTCGACGGCGGCGGCGATGCTCGCCCTGAGCTCGGTCACGACTTCCTTCACGACATCGCCGTAGACCGCGTCCGCGTACATTGTCTTGGGCCGCCCCCGCGTGTGCATCAGGACGAGGCCCGCGCCGGCCCGCGCGGCGACGCGCGCCAGCGCCGGGTCGTAGCGCAAGCCGCTCACATCGTTGACGAGCGAGGCGCCGGCGTCGAGCGCCGACCGCGCCACCGTGGCTTTGTAGGTGTCAATGGAGAGCGGAACGTGAAGCCGCCCGGCGAGGCGCTCGATCACCGGCAGGACCCGCGCGGCCTCGTCCGCGGCGGGCAGCGGGTCGGCTCCGGGCCGCGTCGATTCGCCGCCAACGTCGATCAGGTCGGCGCCCTGCGCTTCCATATCGAGCGCGGCGGCCACCGCGCGATCGGGATCCAGCCGTGAGGCGGTCTCGCCGAACGAATCGGGCGTGACGTTGAGGATCCCCATGACCAGGCAGCGCGCGCCGAGATGGAGCTCCCGGCCGTTGGGCAGCGGCACGGTGAACAGCGTGCGCGAGGGGAGCGGGCTGGAACTCACAATTAGGAATTAAGAATTAGCAATTAGGAATTTCAAAACGCATTCCCAATTCCCAATTGCTAATTCCCAATTGCACTCCGCTTCTCTATTCCTGCCCGATCGGTTTGCTCAGCGACGGCACCAGCGGGGTTCGTTCCTTCGGGCGCGGACGGGCCTCGTCCTCGTCTGCGACCACCGGCCGGGCCGTCGCCGGGCGCGGATCGTCGAGCGGCAGGCCGGCCGCCAGACGCCTGACCTGATCGGCGTCGAGGACTTCGCGGGAGAGCAGCGCGTCGGCGAGCTTGACCAGCGTCTCCTTGTGATCGGAGAGGATCAGGTGCGAACGCTGATAGTTGTCGGTGACGAAGCGCTTGACCTCCTGGTCGATCTTGAGCGCGGTGTCCTCGCTGTAGTCCTGATGCTGGGCGATCTCGCGGCCGAGGAAGATCTGCTCTTCCTTCTTGCCGAAGGTGAGCGGCCCCATCGCGTCGCTCATGCCCCACTCGCAGACCATCTTGCGCGACAGCTCGGTGGCGCGCTCGAGGTCGTTGCCGGCGCCGGTGGTGAGGCTGTCCATCGTGATCTCCTCGGCGATGCGGCCGCCGAGCAGAATCGCGATTTGATCATTCAGGTAATCGCGCGAGTAGTTGTGCTTCTCGTCGGCCGGCAACTGCTGCGTCAGGCCGAGCGCCATGCCGCGCGGGATGATCGTCACCTTGTGAATCGGATCGGCGTGGGGCAGCAGGACGGTCAACAGCGCGTGGCCAGCCTCGTGGATCGCCGTCACCCGCTTCTCGGCGTCGCTGATGATCATCGAGCGCCGCTCCGATCCCATCAGCACCTTGTCCTTGGCGAACTCGAAGTCGTGCATCCGCACGACTTTCTGGTTGTAGCGCGCGGCGTTGAGCGCCGCCTCGTTGACCAGGTTCGCCAGATCGGCGCCGGAGAAACCGGCCGAGCCGCGGGCCAGCACCCCGATTTCGACATCGTCGGACATCGGAATCTTGCGGGTGTGGACGGCCAGGATGCCTTCGCGCCCCTTCACGTCCGGCCGGTTGACGACGATGCGGCGATCGAACCGGCCCGGGCGCAGCAGGGCGGGATCGAGGACGTCGGGACGGTTGGTCGCGGCGACCAGGATGACCCCTTCGTTCGACTCGAAGCCGTCCATCTC
>JBDTRR010000046.1:0-39613 GCA_039931615.1 Acidobacteriota bacterium | reverse complement strand
CGATGCTCTGGTTGGACGACACGGCGCGGAACTCGAACTTGTTGCCGGTGAAGGCGAACGGGCTGGTCCGGTTGCGGTCGCCGGCGTCGCGCGGCAGCTTCGGCAGCACCCCGACGCCGGTGTCGAGCATGCCGCCCTGCTTGGTCGATTTGGCGCTGCCCTTTTCGATCTGCTCGAAGATGTCGGTCAGCATGTCGCCGAGGAAGATCGACAGGATCGCCGGCGGCGCTTCGTTGGCGCCGAGGCGGTGGTCGTTGCCGGCGCTGGCGATGCTGGCGCGCAGCAGGCCCTGCCACTTGTTGACCGCGCGCAGCACCGCGGTGCAGAACACCAGGAACTGCACGTTGTCGTGGGTGTTGGCGCCCGGGCTCAGGAGGTTGTGCCCGTCGTCGTCGCCGATCGACCAGTTGAGGTGCTTGCCCGATCCGTTGACGCCGGCGAACGGCTTCTCGTGCATCAGGCAGGCCAGGCCGTACTTCGGCGCCGTCCGCCGCATCGTCTCCATCGTCATCATCTGATGGTCGGTGGCGAGGTTGGCGTTCTCGAACACCGGCGCAATCTCGTACTGGCTCGGCGCCACTTCGTTATGGCGCGTCTTGACCGGCACGCCGATCTTGAAGAGCTCCGCCTCGACCTCGGACATGAAGGTCAGGACCCGATCGGGAATGGCGCCGAAATACTGATCCTCGAGCTCCTGGCCCTTGGGCGGCTTGGCGCCGAACAGCGTCCGGCCGGCGTTGATCAGATCCGGCCGCGACAGGTAGAAGTAGCGGTCGATCAGGAAGTACTCCTGCTCCGGTCCGCAGGTGGTGATGACCCGTTCGGCCGGCGAGCCGAACAGCTCGAGCACGCGAACCGCCTGCTTGGAGAGCGCTTCCATCGAACGTAGCAGCGGCGTCTTCTTGTCGAGCGTCTCGCCGGTCCAGCTGACGAAGGCGGTCGGGATCACCAGCGTGACCGCGCCGCCGCTGTAAAGCAGCCAGGGCGGGCTGGTCGGGTCCCAGGCGGTGTAGCCGCGCGCCTCGAAGGTGGAGCGCATGCCGCCGGACGGGAAGCTCGAAGCATCCGGTTCGCCCTTGATCAGCTCCTTGCCGGAGAACTCGGCGACCGCCTTGCCGTCACCGCTCGGCGACAGAAACGAATCGTGCTTTTCGGCGGTGATCCCGGTCAGCGGCTGGAACCAATGCGCGTAGTGAGTGGCGCCGTGCTCGACCGCCCAGTCCTTCATCGCGGTGGCGACCGTGTCGGCGACAGTTGGATCGAGCGCGTCGCCGTAAACAATCGTGCGCCGCAGCGCGTGATAGACCGCGGTCGGCAGCCGCGCCTGCTGGACCCCATCACTGAACACCAGGCTGCCGAAGGTCTCCGCCGCGTTCGACACCGGTGCCTCCTTCACCGCCGCCATCGACCAGCCGCGAATCGCGCCGATCGCTTCACTCAACACGTTTGACCCCATTGTTCCAATCCCTTCTCATCGCGCCGACTGAGGACGGCGCGACTTTTTACGTTTCACCCCAACGACGACCACGTCACATCGACCGGGAACCCTCGGCGTGCACATAGGCCTCTTCCCCGTGCTGCGACAGATCCATCCCGACGCTCTCGTCCGCCGCGTCGGCGCGCAGCGGGAAGACCAGATTGACCAGCTTCAACAGCACGAAGCTGCCGATGCCGCTGTAGAGAATCGCCGCGCTGACCGCGACCGCCTGGATGCCCAACTGGGCGGGATTGCCGAACAGCAGCCCGTCGGCGATCCCGTTCAGCCCCTTCTGCGCGAAGACGCCGGTCAGCAGCGCGCCGACGGTGCCGCCCAATCCGTGCGCCGCCACGACATCGAGCGAGTCGTCGAACTGCGTCTTGGCGCGCCAGATCAGCGCGAAGTAGCTCGGCACCGCCGCGATGCCGCCGAGCGCAATCGCGCTCATCGGGCCGATGAAGCCGGCGGCAGGAGTGACCGCAACCAGGCCGACGACGATCGCCGTCGCGGCGCCGACCGCGGTGACCTTGTTCTGCCGGATCGCATCGAGAAAGGTCCAGACCACCAGCGTGCCCGCCGGCGCCAGCATCGTGGTCGTGAAGGCGAGGGAGGCAGAGGTGCCGGCCGTCAACGCACTGCCGGCGTTGAAACCGAACCAGCCGAACCAGAGCACGCCCGCACCGAGCAGCACGAACGGGACGTTGTGCGGCATCAGCGCCTGCGACTTGAAGTCCTTGCGGCGGCCGACGACCAGGGCGGCGACCAGCGCCGCGACGCCGGCATTGACGTGGACGACGGTTCCGCCGGCGAAGTCGAGCGCCCCCATCTTGGCGAGCCAGCCGCCGCCCCAGACCCAATGGGCCACCGGGGAATAGATGACGACGGACCACAGGCAGAGAAACAGCAGATAGGCGGAGAAGCGCATCCGCTCGACGATCGCACCCGAGATCAGGGCCACCGTGATGATGGCGAAGGTGCCCTGATAGCACATGTACAGGTAGTGCGGGATGGTGCCCTGGGCTTCGAGTCCGACCCCGCGCAGGAAGACGCGCGACGTATCGCCGATCCAGTCGTTGCCTGGGGCGAAGGACAGCGAGTAGCCGATCACCGGCCAGAGGACGCCGACGAATCCGAGCGAGATAAAGCTCATCATCATCGTGTTCAACGCGTTTTTCGATCGGACCAGCCCGCCGTAGAAGAAAGCCAGCGCCGGCGTCATCAGGAGCACCAGCGCCGTTGAGATCAGCATCCAGGCCGTATCAGCTGCGTTCATTCGTTCAACCTCGAAATGTCAAAGAGAGGGCGGACGCTGACCGCCGGACCACAGGCCGAACCGGACGGGCGACAACCGCAAGACATCACCCGCGCGGGCGATGACGGGATGGACAATCGGCACGGCGCGCCTCAAATCCGCAGGACTGTCGGACTCCCGGGCGGATGACCCGCGTCGACTCCCATGCCGCCGCTGCCGCTTGCCGCCGCGACCCGTGGCGCCGCCGCGACCGCCCATGCCCGCAGCCGCATCAGCGTCGGCCGGAGGCGAGCCGTCCGCGCCGGAAACGGCACGGAGCGCGACATCACGACGCGGCTCAAGACCGCGGCCGGCGGCGTCGACGGCATCGTCAGCGACGCGACGCGCGAGCCGGCCAGCAGGTCGAAGGTCGAGAACGGTCCGGCAAACGGCAACAGCACCAGCACCAGTACGACCAGCCAGGAAGCACAGACCTTGGACAACATGGGCTCTGATGGACAGCCGAGGTTGCAAGTTCAATGCTCACGCCGGATGCCTGGGCCGAATCGGGAGAGATCGCACTGTTTGCTGAGCAAAAGCGGGTTGGCTGGGTGCGCCGCGGTGCGATCCGGCAGTCACCGCGGGCTACACTAATGTCTCAGTCCTTCAAAAGCCATACTTATTTGTATGTGTCTTCACCTACGACTGCCGCCCTGCAGGTGCGCGGGCGCCGCCCCGGCGCTCGGCCGCGACCGATTGCGGGACCGGAGAGGCGTCGCCGACGACTTCCTTACGCGGTGCGGCGGGCAACCGGCCGTCGGATCGGCCGCGGGCGGTGGATTGGGTTGGTTGACCTGAGACAATGACGACAAAAGCGTCGGCTCGAGGGCCATGCGACGCCATATTTGTCCCGCGATTGAGCCCCGACCCGGATCGCTGACATCCGCCCCGATCGTGCGCGCGGCGCCGCCGCCGGATGGCGGCGCGCCTCGCGGTTACGCAGTATGCTTGGGAATTGATGAGGACCCGTGCACGCGTCGGATAGCCGATCGAGCGTCAGTCCCGCCGGTGCGCTCGACTCGGCCCGCCAGGAACTGATCCAGGACACGGTCCGCGGCACCGCCGGCCACGCCGCGGCCGAACGCTACGCCGATCGCGTCGACACGCTGCTCCAGCGCCTGTTCTTCGAGGCGCCGCCGGCGGCCGGCCCGGTCGCCATCCTGGCCCTCGGCGGCTACGGCCGGCGCCACCTCACCCTGCATTCCGATGTCGACGTCCTGGTCCTGTTCGAGCGGCCGATCGGCCCCGAGGACGAGACGTTCCTGCGCGGGTTTCTGCATCCGCTGTGGGACCTGCAGCTGGTGGTCGGACACCAGGTCCGCGATCTGGCCGACTTCGCGCACCTCGAAACCGACAACCCGGAGTTTCTCCTCGCCCTGCTCGACGCCCGGCGCATCGTCGGCGACCCGACGGTGTTCACGCAGTTCCTCGCCGCGTTCCATCGGCCCGAGGCGCACGCCTCGATCCTCGGCCAGTTGCAGCAGCTGATCGACGAGCGCCACGACAAGTTCAACGGCACGCTCTACCAGCTCGAGCCGGACACCAAGGACGCGCCCGGCGCGCTGCGCGATCTGCTGGCGGTCCGGACCATCGCCCGTCTCACCGATCCGGCGCTGCTCGGCCACGGCCCGGCCGAAGAGGCGCGGCTGGACGAAGCGGAAGACTTCCTGCTGCGGGTCCGCGCCATCGTTCACCTGGAACGGAAACGGAACCAGAACGTCCTGAGCCACGAGCTGCAGGAAAAAGCGGCGCAGACGCTCGGCTACGGCGGCGCCCAGCCGCAGCAGCGCGTCGAGCGGATGATGAGCGACTACTTCCGCCATGCCCGGATCGTCAGCCGGTCGCTCGAATGGGTGCTCAAGACCGCCCCGATTCCGGTCGGCGTCAACCTGGTCCAGGCCAGCGATGGCATCCGCTTCGTCGACACCCAGCGCGCCGCCCGCGAGCCGCACACCTGGATCAATGCGTTCCAGGCGGCGATCAACCACGACACCGCGGTCGCCGACGACGCGCTGGCGCTGATTCAACAGCACGTCGATCGATTTGCCGCCGAGGATTTCTTCCCCTCGAAAGGCGATCTCGACGCCCTGCTCACCTTCCTGAAACCGCGGCCGGGCCTCTACGCGCGGCTGTCGGAGATGCACGACCGCGGGCTGCTCGGCCGGATCTTTCCCGAGTTCCACCTGATCTTCTCGCGCGTCGTGCGCGACTTCTATCACAAGTACACGGTCGACGAGCACACCCTGCTGACCATCCGCAACCTGGAGCGCCTGGCGACGCCCTCGACGCCCAGCCGCAATCGCTTCGGCGGCCTGCTCGCCGAACTGGTCGCGCCCGAGCTGCTGGTCCTGTCCCTGATCTTCCACGACGTCGGCAAGTGGCGCGACGAGGATCACTCGGTGGAAAGCGTCCGGATGGCCCGGCAGATGTTCGAGCGGCTCGACCTGCCGCTCGAATCGCGCGCCATCGTCGAGTTCCTGATCCAGCACCACCTGAAGATGTCGCTGGTCGCCTTCCGCCGCGACACCGAAGACCCCGACATCGTCAAGCACTTCGCCGAGCTGGTCGGGATCGAAGAGCGGCTGAAGATGCTCTGTCTGCTGACGATGGTCGACATCGAGGCGGTCAGCCTCGAAACGCTGACGCCGTGGCGGGAAGAGCTGCTGTGGCGGCTCTACGTCGATACCTACAATCACCTGACCTTGAGTTACGGCGACGAGCGAATCCGCCACGACCAGTCGAACATGGCCGAGCTCCTCGCCGGCCGGCCGCCGGACGTGCCGGAAACGGAGATCCGGCGCTTCCTCGAAGGGCTGCCGTGCCGCTATCTGCAGCTGTTCGATCGCGAGGCGATCTATCAACACGTCCAGCTGTCACGCGACATCCAGCCGGACGCGGTGCACGCGGCGGTGGTGCGCAAAGGCGCCACCTGGGAGCTGACCGTCGTCACGCTCGACAAGCCCTATCTGTTTTCCAATATCTGCGGCGTGCTGTCATCGTTCGGCATGGACATTCTCCGCGGCCACGCGATGACCAACCCGAACGGTCTGGTGCTGGACATCTTTCAGTGCACCGACAACGATCGGTATCTCGAGCTCAACAAGGACGGCCGCGAACGCCTGCTCGACGTGCTCGAAGCGGCGGTGTCGGGGCGGGTCGACGTCGCCGCCCGGCTCCACGCCCGCGAGCACAGCATCCTGCACAGCAACAAGGTGCGGCGCTTCGCCCCGGTCATCCACTCCGACAATCATTCATCGCAGCGTTACACGATTCTGGATATCATCGCCAGCAACGCGATCGGGCTGCTGCATCGAATCAGCCGGGTGATCTCCCGGCATGGCTGCGACGTCGACCTGGTCCTGATTTCAACCGAAGGCGAGAAGGCGATCGACGTCTTTCACATCACCGCGGGCGGGGCCAAGCTGTCGGATGCGGCGCAGGCGGCGTTGACCGCCGACCTGCAACACATGCTGGAGGGACACGATGAAGTTGATCAAGGCGATCGTCCGGCCCAATAAGGTCGACGACGTCCGGGAAGCACTCGAAAAGCTCAGCATCTCGGGCATGACGGTGACGGAAGTGCGCGGCCACGGCAAGCAGAAGGGCCACACCGCCATCTACCGCGGCAAGGAATACAACGTCAGCCTGCTGCCGAAGATGGAGATCGAGATCGTCGTCGACGACACCATCGTCGACGACGCGGTCAAGGCGATCATCGAGACCGCGCGCACCGGCGAAATCGGCGACGGCCGGGTGTTCGTCCTGCCGGTGGACAAGAGCTTCCGCATCCGGACCGGCGAGCCGGCCGTGTGATCTGATGGCGGCCTCCGACGGCACCCCCCTCGTACGTGGAATCCGGCTTCAGCCGGATTGACCCGTGGTCCGACTAAAGTCGGACGCCACGGACGACATCACAGCCAATCGCGCTCAGCTCCGGTCGTAGAAGGCCGGCGGCTCGATGCCGAGCGCGCGCAGGTAGACGTAGCCCTGACCGCGGTGGTGGACCTCGTTGTCGATGACGTAGAGAATCAGGCCGTGCAGCGCGTCGGTGTACTGGCCAAACGCCGTGACCGTTTCGCTGAACTTTCCGGCTGGAATCTTCGCCCACAGACTGTTGAGCTGTTCAGTGTCCTCGTCCCAGCGCCGGAGCAGCTCCTGCTTCGGCCGCGGCTCGCGGCTGCTCCCGGTGCTCCATTCGCCTGACACCGCGCCCTGCACCATCGGCACGGCCATCGACATCATCTCCAACGCCAGCTCGCCGAACGGGCGCATGCCGCCGATGGAGAACGAGAACAGCTTGTCCTCTGGGAAGGCGTCGATTACCCGGCGCGTCAGCCGGCGATGACCCTGCCATCGATCGAGCAGGGCAGCGGGTGTGATGAACGGTGTTGAATCAGCAGCCATGAAACCTCCTCAGGGCACTTTGCGGCCCGTGAGCTGATTATTGTCGACGGCGGCCAGCTCGCTCAGCCGCGTCAGCTTCGAGGGCGGCCACGCCGAGAAACTCTGCCATCCGGTGGGCCTGGTGGTCATCGGCCGAGCCGTTGCAAATCCCGCGCCTCTGGGCCTGTGCCAAATGGCACTGTGGCTTTCTTTGACTCCTGCCATTATCGAACCCCCGGGCGAGCTCTTCCGGGCCGGACACGGGGCGCGGATTCAGTGTTCCGTGTGTTGGACGGCGCGAAAACAACTGTCCGTGAGGGCGAACATGGAAGCAGCCGGCGCGCGGTGTTCTTCTTTTGACGGCGATCGGGGCCCGGCCGCGGTATCGGGTGCGCTCCGTGCTCGCTTCGCCGGCGCCGCCATCGGCGTCCTGCTGCTGATCGGAACGGCCGCCGCACAGGATGTGACCGAGCCGGCGCTGAAGGCGGCGTTCATCTACAACTTCGCGAAGTTCACCGAGTGGCCCGAGGCTCTGCCCACGGCGCAGCCGTGGGAGTTGTGCGTGCTCGGCGACCCGGCAGTCGGCGAAGCGCTGACGCGCGTCGTCAAGGGGCGTGAGCTCGCCGGTCACGCGCTGCGCGTGTCACCGCTGACGCCCGGCGAGCCGCGGCGCGTCTGCCACGTACTGTATCTGTCGGGCGTGACGGCTCGGCAGGCAGCCCAGGTGGTCGACGGCCTGCGTGATCAGCCGGTGTTGACTATCAGCGACATCAGCGGCTTCACGGAGCTGGGCGGGATCGCGCAGTGCTACTTCGACCAGGGTCAGCTGCGCTTCAGCGTCCACCGCGCATCGGCGGCGCGCGCGCGCCTCCAGATCAGCTCGCGGCTGCTGTTGCTGGCCCGGCTCGAGTGACCGGCCGAAGCGCGCGTCACGGCATGATCGATTCGACCTTCCAGCGAATCGTCAACTGATGATTGCCGGCGCGGATGCCGCTGCCGGGCGCGGCCAGCGACCACGCGACATCGACGTGGCCTGACGTGCTCGCCGGGTTGCTCTGGAATACCCGTCCATACGACGACGAGCTGAGCGTACCGCCGGTGCCGGTGCCACCATTCTGTCCGAGGATGCTCCACGACACCTTCGACACCGGAATGCCGGCGCCGCCGGGCGGTGTGAACGCCGCCGCATCCGCGGTGACGCTGATGCGGAGCGCCTTCCCCATCAAGCTCGCGCTCGAGTAGCTGACCGTCGACGGGCTCGGCGTCCCGCTCGTGCTGCTGGTGATGTCGCCGACCGGAAAGCTGACGACGGTGGGCACCGTGATGTTGACAGTCTCCTGCGCCGCGGCCGGGACGCTCGCCGCCGCGCCGGCGAGCGCGCACAGGACGGCGCATCGCATCGCCCGCTGGAGTCGCGTCGCGCAGCGTCTCACCGCGGCAGCTCGCGCATCAGGATCGGCATGTCGTGCATGGCGACGATGAAGTCGACGCCGGCGAGCGGCTGCTGATCGGTCAGCTCGACGTCGCGCGCCGGCGGCGACTCGGGCGCCAGCCCCTTGGCCAGACGCGGCACGTCGAGACGGATGGTGTAGCGTCCCGGCGGCTGGTTGTAGAACGCGTAGGTTCCGGCGGCGGTCGTCGCCGTCACCGATCCATTCACCGACAAGACCGCGCCCTTGACCCCTTCGTTGTCGTCGAAGCGGCCGTTGCCGTTGGCGTCGATGTAGACGCGGCCGCTCATGGTGTTGAGCGGAATGACCTGCAACTGGACGTCCTCCCGCGAGCTGCCGATAACCGTTACAAGCCGGGCAGGCTCGTCCCAGGCATAGGAAACCGGCAGCCGGTCCTTGTCGAGCGTCAGCGCGAAGTCGCCGGCCGGCACGCGCGAGAACCCGTAGCCGCCGGCGGCATCGGTGATGGCGCTGTACGGTCCAAGCCGGACCAGCGCGCCGGCGACCGGATTGCCCGCCTGGTCAACGGTCCGTCCCCGGATGTCGCCGCCGCGCGACGGCGTCGCGACCTGCCAGGTCTTGCGGATCGTGATCATCACCCTCGAGGTCTCACGCTCGGGCGCCGGCGTCATCTGGAACGCCGACAGCCGGCCGTACTCCGCTTCAATCTGCAGGGCCGGCGACAACTGCCGCCTGAGGCGGGCCCTCAGCCTCGACGCCTCCCTGATGTTTGGAAACGCCGTCACCATCTGCAGGCTGGTTCGCCGGCCGATCTGGAACGTGGAATTGACCTCGTCCCACTGCTGCATGGTCCCATCCTCGAACCACTGCATCGACTGCTGGTAGTTCATCGTGCCCCATTTGCCCGGGGTGTAGTAGGCCGAGCTCTGGCTCTGCCGGCGGTCGAAGCCAAACGGCACGATCCGCTGCCGGTAGTCGGTGCGTCCCCACTGAAAGCGCTGGGTGAAACCGACCGGTCCAAGCGAGACCTGCAGCGTCAACGCATTGGTCGCGCCGGCGTCGAACGAACCGGTCCACCACGACCGCTCCAGCGTCATGCTCGCCTTACGCGTCAAGGGCAGCCGGATCGAGGCCAGCTGCCACTGGCTGGCGTCGTTGACGGCGTCCGAAACCCGGATGGCGCCGGATACGGCAACGCCGCGGCCCAGGCGGAAACCGCCCGAGATGCCCTTATCGCGCCCGGCGAAGGGGGCGTGCGTGTAGCGGTAGTAGGCGGTGAGGTCGAGCCTCGGCTGCAGGTACTGGGTCTGGAAGAAGGCGGCGCCGTCTGACGTCAGCTCGCCGGCCAGCCGCACTCGCGGGAACAGTTGAAACCGGTCGCGGTAGGCGAGTGCGGTGGGCCCGCTCTGGCTGCCGGAACGATGCAGGTAGAGGGAGACGGTTGGATTCCACCGCTCGCCCTTGATCCAGGAGACGCGCGCGCCGCGCGCGATGCCGCGAAGATCGGAATAAAGGTCGCCGCCCTCGCCGCGGAACGTGCCGCCGGGCGAATAGATCGACGCGTAGCCGCTCCTCGCTTCCAGGCCGATCGGGCCTGCAGTGAAGAACAGGTTGACGTCGGTCTGCATCCCGTTGATCTTGCCGGCGCCGGAGACATCCCCGCCGAAGTCGGCGCCCTGGAGATACCCGATGCCGGTCGCCAGCCGCAGCACGTCCTGCTGCGGCGGCAGCCTCACGTCGCTGGGGTGGGTGCGGGACGGGGGCACGGCGATATCCGCGACGCGCTGGGTTTCTGCCATTTCCGCCGCGGTCTTCTTGATCTCGAACTGCGACCAGCCGGCCAACGGAGCCGGCGGCGCAACGGGAACCGCGGCCGCATCGACTGTCTTCTCGTCGCCGCCGCGGGCCATCAGGTCGACGGCCCGCCGCCCTTCGGGACCGGCAGGGTCAGGAGGCACGCCCGATCCGGCGACCGTCCCGTCTCCACCCGACTGGGTCTGGACGACCCCGGACGTCAACCAGAGCGCGCAGCCGAGCATCGCCAGGCAGGAGCCGAGTCCACGCTGCCACCGGGGGGCCCGGCGCGGACCCCGGCGCGGACCAGTCATCAGTCGGGTGTGCCGGCAGCCGGCACACTCCTCTTGACGTCGATTTCCTTCTGGGTGCCGATGTAGTGATCCAGGCCGTAGTCGATGATCGCGCGGACGAGATAGCGGCCCGATGGCAGGGTGGCGGCATCGGGCAGCGCGGCCGAGAACGCGCCGGTCAGGATCGGCTCGGTCAACAGCGTGTTGCGCGCCAGGTTGATGACCGCGGTCGGCACCGTCGCGCCCGGCGTGAGGAACTCGAATCGCCCTTCGATCGCCAGCGGCGTGTTGCCGTCGTTGCGCACCGTCACCACGGCCGATTCGTTGACGATCTCGACGGCGGTGATTTCGGCGGCGCGCTCGAGATCGCCGACATAGACGAACAGTCCGTTCGACACCGACGCGAGGAAATTGACGCCGACGCCCTCCGCTGCTGCGAGCGGATCGGAGAGCTGGTCGACGGTGAGCACGCACCAGAAGCCGCCCGGCTGCGCGTCGGCCGGCACCGACACGGTGAGCCTGACGATCATCGTCGCGCCCGGCAGCACCTCGGTCTCGACCGGACTGAGGGCGACCCACGTGCCACACGAACGGGCGAGCGTCCCCGGGTCCTTGTAGAAGGACTGCTTGCCGTCTTCGCTGCGCCACCAGTCCTGCATGTGGGAGTGGAAGCGCGTCTTCTGCTGACCGGGATCGAGGGTGAGGCGGAACTCCCTGGTGAACACCTGGCCGGGGCGGGCGACGATCTTGATCGAGGTGAGGGTGGCGTTGAAGGTCACGCCCTGAACGGCGGCGTGCGAACCGAGAACGAAGAGGCTGGCGAGGAGGACACCGGCAAGTCTGCGCATGATGAAAGCTCCCGCGGGAGAGATGGCCGATGCCTGCCCCTCCCGCTGGATTGGATGGACTACGCGCCGATGCTGGCGAACTTCCACCTGATGACGAGCGTGTGGTTGCCGGCATTGACGACGGCGGGTTTCGCCGCCAGGGAGAAAGCCAGGTTGGTGGTGCTGCACGACGCAACGTTCACGGCGCAGGTGGCGACCAACTGGTCGGTGGCGACACCGGCGAGTACGCCGGCCGAGCCGACGCCCGCATTCGAGAAGGTGGCGGCGGCCCAGGTGACATTACTCGAGACCCACGTTGCTCCCGCGCCGGATGAGGTGAATGAGAGTGCCTCGGGCGTGATCGTGATCGCGAGTTGCTTGGTCGCCGTCGCCAGCGCAATGTTGTCGACCGTGACCGAGGCGGCCGCGGCATTGGTGATCGCTGAGGTGTTGGTGACGGCGAACGTGATGCCTGCAGGAACGGTGACCCGCGCCTGTTCGCTGACGGTCGCTGTCAGGGTGGTGGTCTGGCTCGAATCCGGCAATGACACGGCGGTCTGCGCGGAGGCGACGCCGGCGGAGAGCGCGGCGATGGCGACGATGACGGCGGTGCGGACGAATACGTTTTTCATTGTTTTCTTGTCGAGTGCGGTTGAACCGCGTTACTGAACGGACTCTGTCCGCCTATTGAGCAAGTCGTCGGCCACGCGCAATTTCCATCGCCCTCGGACCGCAGTCGATCGGCGTGTTGACGCACATTCACTTGGGTTTTCCCACATTCCGACCAGGATGCTGTCGTGCTGACGCGGTCCGGCATGCCATCGGTGACACGGTTTGATGTGCCGGATCTGGCGCACTCCATGTGCCACCGGCGGCGCATCACCCTGTCGACCTGTCACGGTCCGGCTGAAGCCGGACACTACGCACGACTTGAAGCCGGACACTACGTACTTCTATGGATCGCTAGGATCCGGATTGGACGGCCGGTCCCTTCTTCGGTGCGCTCGACGAGGCGACGTCGAGGCGGTCCAGCCAGCGGTACATCGAGCGGCGGCTGATCCCGAGCAGCCGCGCCGCCGCCGCCTTGTTGCCGCCCGCTTCACGCAGCGCGTGCTCGACCTGAACGCGCTGCGCGTTGGTCAGGTAGGCCGGGTCCCACATCCCCCCAAGCGCCGGCGCGGCAGGGACGGTGGCCGCCGGGGACATCAATGCCGCCGCCGCCGGCGGCATTGACGCCAGCACTTCGCGTTCGCCGAGCATCTTGCCGTCGCTGCGCAGACAGGCCCGCTCGATCACGTTGCGCAGCTCGCGGACGTTGCCCGGCCACGGCGCCTGCACCAGGGTCCGTTCCGCGGCCGCGGTGATGCCGGTCAGCGGCCGGTTGAGCCGCGCCGCGATCTCCTTGATGAAGATCGCGGCCAGATACGGGATGTCCTCGCGCCGCTCGCGCAGCGGCACCAGCTGGATCTCGACGACGCTGAGCCGGTAATAGAGATCGCTGCGGAACCGGCCGCTCGCGGCTTCCGCCCGCAGATCGCGATTGGTCGCGGCGATGATCACCACGTCGACGTGCCGGGCGTCCAGCGACCCGACGCGCTGGACGTCCCCGTACTCCACCGTCCGCAGCAGCTTGGCCTGGATCGCCAGCGGCAGCTCGCCGATCTCGTCGAGAAACAGCGTCCCCTTGTCGGCGTGCTCGAACAGCCCGACCTTGGTCTCGGTGGCGCCGGTGAACGCGCCGCGCTGATGGCCGAACAGCTCGCTTTCGAACAGCCCTTCGACGACGGCCGAACAGTTCACCGTCACGAACCGCTGGTGCTGGCGCGCCCCGAGGGTGTGCAGCGCGCGCGCGACCAGCTCCTTGCCGGTGCCGGTTTCGCCCGTCACCAGCACGGTGCGCACGTGCGGCGCGAACCGCCGCACCGCATCGAACAGCTCCTGCATCGCCGGGCTGCGGCCGATCATCCCGTAGAAGGAGAACGAACTGGCAATGTCCGCGTCCACCTGCAGCAATCGCTCGCGCCGCTCGATTCCCTTGCGTACGCCGATCAGCAGGCCGCCCAGACGCTGCAGATCGAACGGCTTGCCGAGATAGTCGAGCGCGCCGAGTTTGACCGCCTCGATCGCGGTGTCGACGCTGCCGTGTCCGGTCATCAGGATGATCTGGCAGGTCGGGTCGATGTCGTGGATCGCGCGCATCACGTCCAGGCCGTTGAGATCGGGCAGCCGCAGATCGACCATCACCGCATCCGGCTTGAGCCGCGGCAGGTCGGCGAGAGCGGCGCGGGCGCTGGACCGGCTGATCACGGTAAAGCCGAAGCCGCGGGCGAAGCGTTCGACGGTGGCCGAGACGCTCGGCTCGTCGTCGATCACCAGGAGGATCGGATCGGGCGTCATCGCGGCTGGCCCAGATCGGAATCAGGGGCGGGTCGATCGAGCACCTCGCGAACCCGCGCCAGCAGCTGGTCCGGCATGAACGGCTTGTGGATGAACGCAATGCCCGGATTCAGGATGCCGTGCCGGACGATCGCGTCGTCGGTGTATCCCGACATGTAGAGTATGCGGATGGATCGGTGGTCGCGGGTGATGATGTCGGCGAGCTGACGCCCGCTCATCTGCGGCATGATGACATCGGTCAGCAGCAGCTGCACCGGCGCGGCGTGGGTCTGCAGCAGCGCCAGCGCCGCCTGCCCGTCGCCCGCCTCGATCACGGTATAGCCGTGGCGCCGCAGCATCTGCCCGACGACGTCGCGCAACTCCCGCTGATCTTCGACCACGAGAATCGTCTCGGTCCCGGTCCCGGCCGCGGCGTGGACGGCGGCCGGCGGCACCACACTCGCCACGGCCTCGATCGAGGCGCTGGGGAAATCGATGATGAATGTCGTGCCCCGGCCGGGGCTGCTCTCCACCCAGATGTGCCCACCGCTCTACTTGACGATGCCGTAGACCGTGGCGAGTCCGAGCCCGGTTCCCTTGCCTGGCGGCTTGGTGGTGAAGAACGGTTCGAACAGGTGCGCCAGCACGTCCGGCCCCATGCCGATGCCGGTGTCGCTGACCGTGACGCGCACGTACCGCCCGGTCGTCGCGCCCGGGTGCGCCGCGACAAACGCCTCGTCGATCTGGACACTCTCGGTGGTGAAACGCAACGTGCCGCCCGACGCCATGGCGTCGCGGGCGTTGACCGCCAGATTCATGAACACCTGCTCGATCTGTCCGCCGTCGGCATTGATCCGGCCGACGCGCTCGCTCAGCGTCGTGACCAGCGAGACGTCCTCGCCGAGGAGACGGGCGAGCAGCGGCTGCAGGCGCCCGATCAGCGCGTTCAGATCGATGATGCGCGGATCGAGAATCTGCTTGCGGCTGAACGCCAGCAGCTGGCGGGTCAGGGACGCGGCGCTGTGCCCGGCGTTGACGATCTGCTGCACGTCGTCCCGCATCTGGCCGCCGGGCGGGAGCTGAGCCAGCGTCATTTCGGCAAAGCCGAGGATTGCCGTCAGGAGGTTATTGAAATCGTGGGCGATGCCGCCGGCGAGGTGGCCGATCGCCTCCATCTTCTGCGCCTGGCGGAACTGGTCTTCGAGGCGATGGCGCGCCGTGACGTCGAGGGCGACCCCGATCGTGCCAATCAGCCGGCCGTCGCCGTCGTGGACCGGCGAATACCAGGTATCCAGGATCATCCCGGCCATGTGTACGGTGGCGTTGATCGACTCGCCGCCGAGCGCCCGGCGCGCGTAGTCCGTGATCTCCGGAGAGTCCCGGTAGATCTCCAGCTGCGAGCGCCCGACCAGCTCGCCCGGGCGCAGGCCCATCTGCCGCAGCAGCTGCCCTTCGGAAAGGGTGATGATCCCGGCCGGGTCGAGCGCCCACAGCGCGATCGGGGCGCTGGAGAGCAGCGCGCGCAGCCGGTCTGTGGTGGTGCGCAGTTCCAGTTCGGCGAGCTTGCGTTTGGTGATGTCCCGCGCCACCGACGCCCTGCCGGTCACCACGCCGCTGGCGTCGACGATCGGCGAGATGGTCATCGACACATCGACGCGGCGGCCGTCCTTGGCGATGCGGACGGTTTCAAATGGAGCGAGATGCTCGCCGCGCCGCACCCGCGCCCGGATGTCCGCCTCTTCGTCGGCAAGCTCCGGCGGGACCAGCCGGCTCACCGGCTGGCCGATCATCTCCTCCGGGGTATAGCCATAGAGGCGCTCGGCGCTGGAATTCCAGCTGACGGTGGCCCCGTCGAGCGTGGTGCCGAGGATCGCGTCGGTCGACGATTCAACGATGGTGGCAAGATGCTCGCAGCGCGCCTGCGCCCGCTTTCGCTCGGTGATGTCGCGGGAGTTCAGGACGATGGCGCGAACCGCCGGGTTGTCGAGCCGGTTGACGGCGATCATTTCCCAGTCGCGCCAGGTCCCGTCGCGATGGCGGGCCCGGTACTCGGCGTGGATCCGGTTCCCCGGCGACGCCAGGCACTCGGCCGAGGCCTGGCGGATGCGCGGCTGGTCGTCGGGGTGAATCAGCTCGAAGGTGCTGCGGCCGACGATCTGACTGGCCGGATAGCCGACGAAGCGCTCGATCGCCTGACTGACGAATAGCACCGTGCCCTCCGGATCGAGCAGCGCGATCACGTCCGAGCTGTTTTCGATCACCGCGTGGAGATGTTCGCGATCCTTCAGCAGGCCGAGCAGCCGGCGGTGCTCGATCGCATATTTAATCGAGCGTTCGAGCAGGGCGGCGGTGACCTGGGCCCTGACCAGGCAGTCGTCCGCGCCGGCGTCCATCGCTTCCTGATCGAGCCGAGGATCGGCAGCGCCGGTCAGCATGATCAGGGGTGTGGTGCAGCCGCGCGCCCGCGCCGTCCGCAGCAGATCGGCGCCCTGATCCTGGCCCAGGCGGTTATCGATCAGGGCGACGTCGTATCGGGCGTCCAGCAGCGACGTCAGGCCGCGCTGGCACGTCGGCGCCCAGTGGAGGGCGACCGGGCCGGCGGCAATCTCCTCGAGCAGCGCGCGCGTCAGGCGGACGTCACCTTCATCATCATCGACCAGAAGGACCGACGCGAAGGTCAGCGATCCGGGCGCTCCGCCGGAGACGTCGGGCACGAGCAGGCTCACGATGGCAGTCCCCCCGTGACGGGATCCGGCGGGTGAGCGTGGCCATCCACTCGCATCGTGCCGACGGCCTCCCGCATCGTCTCGACGGCGGCGCGCCGGTTGGCGGCGAGGATGCTCTGCAGGAAGCGGCGCTGCGTGCCGGCAAGCGCGGGAGAACTGGACGGGGAAGCGGCGCTGCTCACTTGAAGCCCCAGGTCTGGGCCAGTGTGGCCGCGCACGCCGGGCAGTAGCCGTGGCTGAGGAACCCGCCCTGGTCCTGCAGGAACGTGTGCAGCTCCTCCCACGTGGCGGCACCGGTGTCGACGCGGCCGCATTGCACGCAGATCGGCAGGAGCTCGCCAATCTTCTTCAGGTGCCAGTGCGTTTGTTCCAGCTCACGCTTCTGCCTGGCGTTCTCGCGCACGGCGACCGTCAGCCGGTTGTTCAGGTCGATCAGCAGCAGTTGCATCGCCGCATCAGCGCCGCGATCGGGCTCGCCGATGATCACCAGCTGCCCGCCGTGGCTGTCGATGTGACAGCGCCGCGTGAACGGCATGCCGTTCAACCCGAGGAAATTCAGAAGAATCGGTGACGACCGGGGCTCGCGTCCGGCGCCGGCCCACCGGCCGATGCTTGCGGCATCCGGCGCGGTCAGGAAGTCGGCGACCGGCAATCCGACCGCGCCCGCCTGGCGCTGATCGACCAGCGCGTTGAATGCGTTGTTGCAGGAAACAATCGTCCCCTCGGCCGACACGACCAGGCAGCAGGTGTCGGTGCTATGCGCCAGGAAGGCGGCGAACAGGCTCGCCGCGTCGGCGCCGAGGGTGTCGGGCCACTTGAACGGCATCACGCGCCGCGCCCCTGGCCTGGGCCGGGCCGGTCCAGCACTTCGCGGATCCGGGTCAGCAACTGGTCCGGCGTGAACGGTTTATGGATGAAGTCGGTGCCTGGCGCGAGCACCCCGTGCCGCACAATCGCATCGCTGGTGTATCCCGACATGTAGAGCACGCGGATGGCCGGGTCGTGACGCGTGACCTGGTCGGCGAGCTCGCGGCCGCTCATCATCGGCATGACGACGTCGGTCAGCAGGAGCTGCACGTGCTTGTCGCCGTCCTCGAGCTGGGCCAGTGCCGCCGGCCCATTGGCGGCTTCCAGGACAGCGTATCCCTGCCTGTGCAGCGTGCGGCAAACGGCGTCGCGCAGCTCCGGCTGGTCTTCCACGCAGAGGATCGTTTCAGTGCCGGCGCGCGGCCGCGCCGCCGCCAGCGCGCCGACGATGCCGCCGCGCAGTGCCGATCGCGTGATCGGCCTGGTCAGGTAGACCGCAATGCTGGGGTCCTGGGCCTGCGCGGAATCGTCCAGCTGCCGGGCCGAGGTGAGCATCACCACGCTGGCACCGGCGATCGCCGGCTCGTCCTTGATGATCCGGGCCAGCGTCACGCCAGCCGCGTCGGGCCTCCTGAAATTGATCAGCACGAGCGAAAAGGGGTGGCCGGCGGCCGGCGCGGCACGCAGCGCGATCAGGGCGTCGGCCGCGCTGCCCGTCATCGTCGGCACGATCCCCCAGCCGATCAGCATCTCTTCGATCAGATGCCGGGAGGTGGCGTTGACGTCGACGACCAGCGCGCGCCGGCCGCGCGGATCGACCCGATCGGGAGGCGCGGCCAGGGCAGTGTGCCCGTCGAAGGCGAAGCGCGCGGTGAAATGGAACGCGCTGCCGATGCCGGCTTCACTCTCGACCCAGATTCGTCCGCCCATCAGCTGCACGAGCTGGGCGGAGATGGTCAGGCCAAGTCCGGTGCCGCCGTAGAGGCGGGTCGTCGACCCATCGGCCTGGGCGAACGCTTCGAAGACGCTCTGCTGGCGGTCCTTCGGGATGCCGACCCCGGTGTCGGTGACCGAGAAGCGCAGCACGACATCCGACGCGGTGGCCTCCTCCAGGGTCACGCGCAACACGACTTCGCCCTGGTGGGTGAACTTGATGGCGTTGCCGAGCAGATTGACGAGAATCTGCCGCAGCCGGCCCGGGTCGCCCGTGACCGTCTCCGGTACGGCCGGGTCGATATCGAGGATCAGCTCGAGGTCCTTGTGGTCGGCCGCCAATGCCAGCGGGTGGACGATGTGAGCGATCGTGTCGCCGGGGTTGAACTCGATCGAGTCGAGATGGAGCTGGCCGCGCTCGATCCTGGAGAAATCGAGGATGTCGTTGATCACGGTCAGCAGCGCGTCGGCGGAGGATTTGACGATCTCGAGATTCTCGCGCTGCTCGGCGGTCAGGTCGCTGTCCAGCACCAGCTCGATCATCCCGAGGACGCCGTTCATCGGCGTCCGGATTTCGTGACTCATGTTGCCGAGGAACTCGTCCTTGGCCCGGTTCGCCGCTTCGGCCGTCTCCTTGGCCGATCGCAGCTCCGCCTCGGTGCGCTTGCGCCCGGTGATGTCGCGGGTCGACCCGCCGACGAACTCGACCGCGCCATCGGCCCCGAAGGCCGGCGAGAAGATGTATTCGTAGAACCCGTTCTGCCCGGCCGGGCTGGTGTACGGGGTCTCCCCGGTCACAACCTGCCGGGTCTCGAACACCTCCTGGATCTCGCGCTGCAGCTGCGCCGCCAGCTCCGGCGGATAGCCCAGGTCGAAGAAGTTCTTGCCGACCGCCTGCTCCAGGCTGATCCCCCACAGCGTGAGAAGCGGCCGGTTGACGAACAGGAAACGCCCCTCACGGTCGTAGATGTAGGCGAAGTCGCTGATGCAGGAGAGCGTCGTCGTCAGGATGCGCTCGCGGCGCTCCGTTCGCTCCGACAACTCGGCCAACGCCTCTGCCGCCCGCTTGCGCTCGGTGATGTCCTTGACCATCGCCAGCGATCCGCTGTCGCGCCCGGCGCTGTCGAGCAGCGGCGTGACGTCGAGCAGCGTCCAGACGCTGGTGCCATCGGCCCGAAAGTACCGCACTTCGACCTGATGCGGCTGCGGACGCACGAAATGTGCCGCCAGGGCGGCCCGCCCGGCCTCGTCGAGGAACTCGAACGGGGTATGGCCCACGCCCATGTCCGCTTCGCACCCGAGCATCTGCGCCATCCGGCGATTCATGAACGTGGTCTTGTGATCGGCGTCGATCAGCCAGACCCCCTCGCTTGTCGTTTCGACGATATGGCGATAGCGCTCTTCGCTCTGCCGGAGCGCCTCCTGGGCCTTGGCGAGCAGTACCGGCGTCTGAGTCGTGGTATCGACCGCCGAGTCAATCTGACCGGAGATCAGCGCCGCGATCGTCGCGTCCGCCTCGGCCAGGCGTTGCCTCAGAGCCTGCGTCGTCTGGGTATCGGTGCCGGGTTTCCTGTGCTGGTCAGTGCCAGGAGCAGCTGGTTCGTGTCGCTGAGATTGCCGACCACTCGGCGGACCGGCAGCGGCAACAGCTTGACCAGCGTCGGGGTGACGATGATCCCGTCGGTCAGCCCCCGCTGCGGATGCTGGAGCACATCGACGATTTCGAGCCGGTGTCGCGACGCGAAATGCTCGAGGCAGATCGCTTTGACGTTGCCGATGGCGCGGACCGAGTTCGGCGCCTGCCCGGCGACGTAGAGACGCAGCCAGAGCTTCGCTGGTCGCCGTACGGCGGTCCCCACCTAATGGACCCGGCGGCGGCCGACCGTCGCGGCGCGAGCGCGGGGCGCCGTGTGGGCGCCGGGGCGGACATCTTCGTCAGCGTGGCGCATTTTGCGCAGCACCGCCCGGTCGGTCTTCAACAGCGTGCTGGCCGATCCGGTGGCATCGGCCAGGACCGCGATCTCGGCGCTGCGCGCTTCCATCTCGGTGCGCACGACTTCCAGCCGGGCCGCGGCTTCGGCCTGCGCCAGCTGCAACTGGAGCCGTTTGAGCTCGGCCGCGACGTGCGTCCGCTTCGCTCCGGCCTGCTCTTCCTGCTCCCACTCCCAGCGGGCCACGCCCATCAACACCTTGCCCTGGGCGATGAAGACATCGGCGAGGGTGACTCCCTCGCTGGACAGCGTCAGCTCACGCACCTGGTTCGAGTGCCAGGTGCCGCGCGATTTGACGATGGTCAGGGCGCGATTCCGCTCACCATCCTGCACGACGTAGGAGACCTGGATCCAGGTATCGGCAATGGCCGAAATGGCGGTCGCGGTCACCTCGTCGGTGCCCACTCCGTCGACCAGTGACGTGTTGACGACCGTGATCCCTTCCATCTTGAGGAAGTCGAGGAACAGATGGGCGGCGTCGGCCAGGGCGAGGTGCGTCGCGTTGGTCGACAGCGCCGACAGGGGATCGATCACCAGGCACCGGGGATTCAGGTCGCGCACGCGCGCCCGCAACGCGCCGAACTGATCGACGACGTTGGGTCCCCGGCTGCGCATGGACAGCATCTGGAGCAGGCCGGACTTCAGGTGCGGGGCGAAGTGAATCCCCACCGACCTGAGATTGCGGACGATCTGCGCGGCGCCTTCATCGAAGCTCACATACAACGTGCGCTCGCCCCGGACGCAGGCAGCGGCGGCGAACAGTCCCGCCAGCGTCGATTTGGCCGTGCCTGGGGCGCCGGAGATCAGGATGTTGCTGCCGCGGTGATACCCCCCCTGCAGCATGTGATCGAGGCGGGACAGACCCGACGAGATCCGCTCGTCGCTGACGGCATAGGTCAGCTCGGTCGGGCCGCGATGGGTCAGTTGCAGGCCGGCCGCCGTCAGCGTGATCGGAAACTCGTCGGCGGAAAAGCCCGAGCCGCGGTATTTGATGACACGCAGGTTGCGAAAGGCCGACCCGTCCACCACCTGATGCCGGAGCATGATCACGCAATCGACCATGAACTGCAGGAAGTGGTAGCGGTGATCGCCGTTGTTGCCGCCGACTTTCTGCGTGATGATGCCGGTCAAGCCGGTCTCCGACAGCCACTCGCGGATGCGGTAGATCTCGCGGTGCTCCGCCGCCGGGTTGTCCAGCAGACCGAGCAGCACGTCCATCCCATCGAAGACAATCCGCGTCGCATGCATCGCGTCGGCCTTGCTGCGCAGCAGACCGAGCAGCCCGACCAGGTCGAATTCGCCGGCTTTGATCGCATCCGGCGACAGTCGGGCATCGAAGAAGAGCAGCTTCTTCCTGGCGAGCGCCGGCAGATCCCAGCCGAAGGTCGAGGCGTTGGCGACGATCTGACTCGTCTCCTCTTCGAAGGCGACGAACACGCCCGCCTCCTTGTCTCGACGCGCCCCGTTGACCAGCGTCTGCAGCGCAAAGACGGTCTTGCCGCAGCCCGGCCCCCCCATCACCAGGGTGGTGCGGCCGCGCGGGAGTCCACCAGCGGTGATGTCGTCGAATCCCCGAATGCCGGTCAGCACCTTGGGCACGGTCACGGGCGCCGATCGAGACTTCATGGCCTGTCCTTGCAATCGCGTTCCGGGCCTTGACACTGTTCGCGGCGGTCACCGCCGCCCGCGGTTCAGGAACGTCTGCCGTTGATAAAGCAACCGTATCGCGCTCGGCCCCGGGTGGGGTGTCCCATTCAGAACACGGTTTTGCCGGTGCAGATTTCGCCGTTGATCTGTGCGTCGATGAAGGCGTACACGACGTCAAGGCGAAAAATTCCGCTATTCGGAGTACTCTTCGAGTCCTATGGCTGGCCACAGACCCTCGTCCCGTATCCGAGTTCCTCGTCTTCTTGTTGTGCTGAGCGCGATCGCCGCGGCCGGGGCCGCCGCGGCGTGCCAGGGGAAGACGGCGCCGCCGGCCCCGGCGCTCTCCGCCGACGCGTGGGCGGTGGTCGACGGCCGCGAGATCAAGCGCGACGACGTCGAGAAGGCGTATCGGCGGATGTCAGACGCCTCGCAGCCGCTCGCGGAGGAGGAAGCGATGACCGCCAAGCTGACCCTCCTCAACGACTTGATCGTCCAGGACATCCTGCTGGCCAAGGCGGGCGAGCTCAAGCTCGAACTGCCGGCGGCCGAGCTCGACACCGCGTTCGCCGACGCCAGGAAGAACACCACCGACGAGGTGTTCCAGCAGGAGCTGGGGCGCCGCAACCTCACGGCTGACGATCTGCGCGAAGTCCTCCGGCGCGAGCTGCTCTCACAGAAGGTGGTGGAGAGCCAGATCGGGTCGAAGATCGCCGTCACCGATCAGGAGATCTCCGACTTCTTCAATGCCAACCGCGCCCGGTTCAACATCGCGGAAGAGGCCTACCACATCGCGCAGATCGTCGTGACGCCGGTGCGCGAACCGCGGCTGGCCAATCGCCGTGGCGACGATGCCAGCACGCCGGAGGCGGCGTCCGCCAAGACCGCGATGCTGTTGGAACGGCTCAAGGCCGGAGGGTCCTTCGGCGAGCTGGCGATGGACTACTCAGAAGATCCCGAGTCGGCGCCGCGCGGCGGCGACCTGGGGCTGGTGCCGGTCTCGTCGCTGAAACAGGCCGCGCCGCCCCTGCGCGACGCGGTGCTGAAGGCGCCGCCGGGCACGGCGAACGTGGTCAGCGTCGGCGGCGCCCACACCATCGTCATGGTGGTCGCGCACGAATTGGCCGGGCAGCGCGACCTGTCGATGCCGGCGGTCCGCCAGACCATTACCGAGACCCTCCGGACGCGCCGGGAGCAGCTGATGCGGACGGCCTACCTGACGGCGGTGCGGACGGATGCGCACGTGGTCAACCACCTGGCGCGGCGGCTGATCGAGTCGCCGGGCAAACTGCCGACCCTGCAACTCACGGCGCCCGGAGGAAAGTAGCGGCGGCGCGCAGTGACCCGGAGAACTGATGCCGGTGGTGTCTAGACAGCCGGAGAAGCAAACACTTTCGCGATCCGCGCCTGAAAATCGACCGCAGCGCCTCGTCGATCGGCGGCACTTCTGATCGGCCGGCCGACGACGACATAATCAGCGCCATCTCTGAAGGCGGTCTCGACGTCGACCACGCGCTTCTGATCGTCGGTGCCTTCCAGCCTGTTCTCGACCGGCCGGATCCCCGGGACGACGATCAGGAAGTTGTCTCCGTACTCCTGCCGCAGGCTGGAGACTTCCAGGCCTGACGAGATCACGCCGTCGCAGCCTGCCTGGAGCATGCGGGTCGCGCGAGCAAGAACGAGCTGCTTGACGTCGACGTGCGGGACGCCCATTTCGCGAAGATCGCCGCTGTCGAGACTGGTCAACACGGTAACCGCGAGAATCTTCAGGTCCCTGTGCTCGCCGCGTCCCCTGACCGCGGCGCGGATCATGTTCTCGTGCGCATGGACCGTGGCAAACGACACGCCGCGACCGACCAACTTCTTGACGGACGCCTCGACGGTTTCTGGAATGTCGTAGATCTTGATGTCGGCGAAGGCCTTCTTGCCCTGGCCGGTCAGCCAGTCGAACAGCTCCCAGTACTTGTCGAAAATCAGACCGAGGCCGATCTTGTAGAACGAGACGCTGTCGCCGAGGGCGACGACGAGCTCTTTGGCCTGCTCGATGGTGTCCATATCGAGGGCCACGATCAGGCGCTCGTTGACCGGGATGTTCTTGTTCGACAGCAATGGCATCTGGAGTAGGTGGCGGAGCTGATGGTGTTATGGGCCGACGCTGCACTGAAAGACGGTCAGAATTGCCTGAGAATATCACGCCTGGCGAGGGCATGTGCCGGGGGAGCCAACCCTGCGGGTCTTGAGACTTGGGCCGGGAACCGTCAACTCGCCGAGCGCTGCGAACTGTTGCTGACGCGGAGCCGCGGCATTGTGCCGTACGGAACGCGGTGGGCGCCGAACTGAGCCGGTCGGCGCCTTCAATGGCCTCTGATTTGCTGAGTCTTTTCGAAACGGCAAGGAGGAGGACATCAATGCAGAACGACAACGCCATTTCGGTACTGAACAACCTCATCGAGACCTGCAAAGACGGTGAGCTCGGCTTCAAGACAGCGGCCGCGGGTCTGACGAGCGCTGATATCAAGGCGACGTTCCTCGAGTATTCGAGGCAGCGTGGCGACATGGCGCGCGCACTCCATGCAGAGGTCCGCCAGTTAGGTGGTGACCCGGAAAAGTCGGGCAGCGTCGGCGGCTCGCTGCATCGGGGATGGTTCGACATCAAGTCGGCGATCACCGGTAAGGACGATTACGCCATCGCCGCCGAGGCCGAGCGCGGGGAAGACGTCGCCAAAGCGGCGTATGAAGGAGCGCTGAAAGAGACGCTGCCGGGCACCGCACAGGCGCTCGTGCAGCGGCAGGCCGCCCAGGTGCGGCAGGCTCACGACGCCGTCCGCGGGATTCGAGACCGGGAAAAGGTCGCAGGCTAGAGCTGGATGGGGGCCTGCCGGATGCCGTCGCGTCCGGCAGGCATCTCACTGCCAGCTTACGACCACGCCATCCGGCGCCCTCAGCTAACGACGTCAGCGCTCGTTGACGCGCAGGAGCAGGTTGTCGACGTGGCGCGGCAGAAGGTCCAACGAGAATTGTTGCGCGCACAGGTCACGGAGGTGTTGGCACCTCTCCGCGAATTTTCGGTATTCGTCGTCGCCGTCACCTGAGCGCGAAGGTCGCGGCAAGTCACCGGAGAACTCACGCATTGCCTCGGCGGCTCGGGAATCGTAGATGTAGAACAGATTGGGCACGTGGAAGTGTAAGTACTTGGACGCCAGCGCACGCTTGTCCAAACCACTGATGCCACGGAACAGATCGGTGGTAAAGCCGTGGACTTTCACCAGCGTTGCGAGCGCCGATCGTGTGCCCGGTCGACTCGCCCGTGCCCCGGCGATCCATCGGTCGAGCTGCGACTCCCGCAACATCGGACCAACCTTCTCAAAATAAAAGGCGTCGCTGCCCTCTCCTTGCTTCTTGTTCTTCCGGCGTTCGATTGCTGCTGAATAGGCGCGGCCAATCAAAAGCACTTTCGCGATGATGACGCTTTCGTCGTCGTGTGCGGGATGGGCGCGGCACAAATCATAGAGGACCTGGTTGCTGAAGTCCCATGGGCTCGGACGCATTGCTCTGAGTACTCGACGGCGGTCTATGGTTGGCATGCGAAGCCTACTGTAAACTCACGCGCGGCCGCTTAGCGAAACGCCTCGGCCATCGGGCAACCGAGTTCGGATGCACGAGGTTTGATTCATGAGACTCCGCTGATAGAGATGCTCAGCCACCCGCCCCGGTCAATCGAGCCGCCTTCCGATGCATCACAGAGGTTCCGTGCCCTCGCCAAGAATTGCCAGGTACCGTTGATAGGAGAAAACGCGGTTTCGCCGGTTACCCGTCAGCTCACGTGCGAGGCCAAGCTCCGCCAAGGCCGCCATACCTTTCGCGGCCGTAGGAAACGACAGGCCGGCGCGGCGCGACACTTCGTTCAACGTCAGCACCGGCCGCTCGTGCAATGTTTGCAGGACTCGGAGCATGGTGGCTGCACCGCGTCCGGTCGCCTGCACTCGCGCAGTATCTTCCTTGAAAAGCGCGACCAGACGTTGCGCGGTCTCGACGGCGCTGGTGGCCGTCGTTTCGACGCCTTCGAGAAAGAAGTCGAGCCACGCTTCCCAGTCGCCCGCCGTCCGCACGCGGTCCAGTAACCGGTAGTACTCGTCGCGGTGTTGCTTGAAGTACAGGCTCAAGTACAGCAGCGGCTGCTGCAGCATACCCGCGTTGTGCAGCAGGATCGGGATGAGCAATCTTCCGATACGTCCATTGCCGTCGAGGAACGGATGGATCGTCTCGAATTGCACGTGCGCCAACGCCGCCGTCACCAGGACTGGGTAGGACGCATCAGCGTCGTGGAACATGCGCTCTAATGCCGACATCGCCTCTTCGACGAGCGCCGGCGGCGGCGGCGGCACGAAATGAGCGTTCCCTGGCCGAGTTCCACCGATCCAGTTCTGTGACCGCCGAAACCCTCCCGGCTGCTTCTCGCTCCCGCGGCCGCGCGCAAGCAGCTTCTCGTGCATCTCGCGGATGAGGCGGTTCGAAAGAGGAAAGCCACCGCGCAGCCGCGCCATGCCGTGCTCAAGTGCGGCGACGTAGTTCGACACCTCCACCACATCGTCGACGGGCACGCCGGGCGCTTCCTCCAGCTCGAAGAGCAGGAGATCGGACAGCGACGACTGCGTCCCCTCGATCTGCGATGAAAGCACCGCTTCGCGTCGAATGTAGGCGTAGAGAAACAGCTGCGGATCCGGGAGGAGGGTCGTGATGCTATCGAGCCTACCCAGCGCCAAGGTCGATTTTTCGAGCAAACGCTGGCGGGCTCCGGTCAGCTCGAGCGAAGGCCGCGGCGGAAGGGAGTCAGGAACAAAGGCGCGTATTTCCTCACCGCCCACAATAGTGACGTCGTAACGCCCGGTGCTGCCTCGTTCCATCTGCGGTATTTGGCGTTCGTTGAATAAGCGTTGACGCTATTCAACGAATGGTCTATTTACTTTAACATGGGATTGGCCGCCGGTGCCTGGCCTTTTAGCCGGCGTAGGTGCCTCGGGCTCTGGCGCGCCATCAATTGGCGGAGGGAGAGGGATTCGAACCCCCGGAACCCTTCCGGGTTCAGTGGTTTTCAAGACCACCGCCATCGACCACTCGGCCATCCCTCCGCATCGACGCACCGATGCTTTTGGCGACATCGCCTGACGTCACCTCGAAGCGCCCAGGTGCAGCTAAAGTGTAAACCCTGACGGTCTCAGTTGGCATCGGACCGACCTGCCGCCTCCGCGCGCCGCGCTACGGCGAGGCTCGCCGAAGCGAAGCGAAAGCGGGAATGTCTGCACTACGACAGATCATGCACGGAGTGTCGGAGACTGGCGGCCAGGGCTCGAGCATGTCGACCCCGTCATCCGTCCTCGAAATCGATTGTCGGCATCAGCCGCGCCGTAACGGCCCGAATCATGTACAAACCTGAGCTCTACGACATCGTCACTCCCGGGTCGTTCAATGGCGACGCCGAGTGGTACCGCGACAAGGCCCGGGAGTCCGGCGGGCCGGTCCTCGAGCTTGGCGCCGGCACCGGCCGCATCACGCTGGTAATCGCCCGGGCCGGCGTGCCGGTGCACGCGCTCGACGCCGATCCGGCGATGCTCGATCGGCTCCGGCAGAAACTCGCCGACCAGCCGGAGTTGCAGGAACGCGTGGCGGTCACGGTCGGCGACATGCGTACGTTCACGCTGGCCGAGCGCTTCCACTTGATCATCGCGCCCTTCCGGACCTTCCTCCACAACCTGACCGAAGACGATCGGCTCGCCTGCCTCGATCGCGTGCGCGAGCACCTGCGTCCAGGCGGCTGCTTCGCCTTCAACGTCTTCCATCCGTCGCTGGAGTTCATGTCGCACCACACAGGGGCGTTGGCGGGAGTCTGGCGGCGGGCCGGCACATTCCGGGGCGCGGACGGCGGGTGCATCGTGCGTTCGGAATCGACCCGGTATGACACGGTGCGGCAACTTGTCGATTCGCAGCACCGTTTCGAGGAGTACGGACCGGACGGCGTCCTCACCCGGACATCGCTGCATCCACTCCAGCTGGCCTACCTCTATCCACCCGACCTTCGGCGCCTGTTGAAGCAGGCCGGTTTCCAGTCGGTTCAGATGGCCGGGGGCTTTGACGGCCGACCCTTCGCCACAGACAGGGACGAACTGGTGATCGAAGCCCGGCTCGGTTAGGCGCGCGCGTTCGATTCAGCTCGGCCCGCTGAACCCGCTGAAGAACGCCGTCAGACCCCGACCGCAGCGCCGGAGAGCCGAGCCTCCGCGCGCGCCGCGCCGGGATCGACTGCCGCCGCGAGCGTCCGGCTCGCCGGACGCAGCGCCCACGAGGCGATGACCAATGCCAGGAACAGCAGCGGCGCGGCGATGTCAACGGCGGCGTCGCCCACCGCCGCGCGCGACGCTGCGGCGGCCGTCAGGTCGAAGAAGAATCCGGCGTAGGCCCACTCCTTCAGGCGCGGGAGCCGCGGCAGGACGAGGACAATCGCCCCGAGCAGCTTCCAGAGGCCGAGAATCGGAGCGAAGTAGGCGGGATACCCGAGGTGACTCAGGGTCGACATGACCTCCGCCGACTGCGTGAGGTGAAGGACACCTCCGATGACGAAGCTCGCCGGGCCCAGAATCGTCGTGGTCCAGTAGGCGGTGGTCCGGATTTTTTCGCTCATGGTCTCCCTGGCACCGCGCGGGCGCCCGGCCACTCCACGCCGCAAACCCGCGCTCTACTCTGTGGTCGAATCACGAGCGACGGGATCGACAGCGGCTCACGCCACTGCGTTGCTCGAATCGGCCGGGACCTGCAGGGCGAGCGTCTGGGCGAGCCGATCGGCGACGATTCTCGCGATCGCCAGGTCGAACTCGGTCGCGGGCGATCGCCGTTCGTTGACCATCTCGATCCTGAACGCCGCCGAGCCGATGTGGCAGACCGGGACGACGATGATCGATGACACCTTCGGCGACCAGGTCAGCGCGCTGACCTGCGTCACCCGCACCGCGTCGTTGTGAACCAGCGCGACGCGGCCGTCGGCGGCCGCGCTGTTGGCGGCCACGCCGGGAGCGCCGACATGGGCGGGCCGCAAGCCAGCGCCCGCAATCAACCGCGCCCGGGTCAAACCGAACTGCACCAGCGCGACGCCATCGGCGCGCACGCTCACTCGCAGCCGCTCGAGCAGCTCGCCAATCGCCGCCGCCCCCCCGGCCGGACTCACCGCCGGGTCGGTCAGCCATTCCAGAACCGACAGCTGGCCGTGCGCCTCGTCGAGAGCCTTCTGCAAGGCCGCCTGGGCGCTCAGCGCGGCTTCACGGAATGCATCTGATTCGCGCCGGCGCGACATGTCGTGAACTGCGACCGTAAAGAGCCCGGAGAACGGCAGGCGGCACGGCCTCACCTCGAACTCCACATTGACCCGCGTCCCATCCGACCGGCGATGCGCGCCGGCTCGACGCGCCGGCCCGGCAGAAGTCCCAGCCTCGAGCAGCGCCTGGATGTCGGGCACCGCACCGGCATCGGAAAATATCGCCGCGATGCTGGCGCCGACGATTTGCGCGTCGGTATAGCCGTACATGCGTTCGGCGCTGGCCGGCCACTCGACGATCAACCCCTGCGCGCTGACCAGGAACACCGCCGCATCATCAGCGATATCCTCGAGATGTTGCAGTGCATGGAGCGTGAGCACGCCGCGCCGCGCCTGGCCGCGCAGATCGCCGTTGACGGTTTGCAGCTCGGCGACCCGGGCCTCGGCCGTACCGACCCGGTGGCTGACCGCCGCCACGAGAGCCGACACGCCAACGCCCTCGAGCACAAACATCAGGCGCCCGCCGAAGCTGAGGGCCGGATGTCCCGCGGCGCTCAGGAGCAGAACGGCCGCCAGCGTCGCCACACACCCGGGCGTGAACCCTCCCAGCGCGCTGATGGCAATGGCAAGGACGTACATCATGTACGTTGCGCTACCCCCGGTCAGCCCGATGACGTCTTTCAACGTCGCCGCCACCGCGACCACGATCAAGGCGGCCAGGTGCGCCCGCCGGCGGTCGCCCTCCTCCACCGTGGGAGGTGAGAGCAGACGCGTCATCCACCCGGCGGCTTCCGGGTAGGCCTGGAGGGTGGCGAAGGGTCTCAGTCGATCGGCAAGTCGCGCAAACATATTCATGGCTGAGGTTCAGTTTTATGGGCTTTGTCAAATGATAAGCCCATCGGCGGGGTTTTTATCCGTGGTCAGCGCTCCCCGGCCGGTAACGGGCGGCTGGACCCGGCTGCCGGAGCCGTTCGGACCGGTTCGGGACGGCTAAACTAGGCAGGACCCGATCGCACTTCACGTGCCCGCGTCCGCGAACAGGCCACCCACCACCCATGCTGAACGCACCGACGCACCTCGTCATCCCGGCCGGCGCTCTCGATCCGCAGCACGGTGCCGGGCGCCTCTGTTTCGTTCCCGGATCGCGGGCAAGGGCGGCACGGCTGGCGTCCCATTTCTCTGATGTCACGGTCCACCGAAACCCGCTGGGCCACGACGTTCATGTTGGGACGCTCGAGGGCCCTGGCGGCCCGGTCGACGTCGCCTCGGTCCACACCGGCATGGGGACAGCCAGCGTGGACATCATCGTCTCGGAGCTGATCTTCTTCGGGATTCGGCGTTTCCTGCGAGTCGGAACGGCCGGCTCTCTTCAACCCGACACCGTCAAGGTGGACGATGTCGTGGTCGCGACCGCCGCGGTCCGCGACGAGGGGGCATCGCAACGCTATGCTCCGCTCGAGTTTCCCGCCATCGCTTCGCCGATGATGGTTCACGGCCTGACCGGCGCGGCGGAGCGATTGGCACTGGACCGGCACGTCCACAGTGGCGTCGTCCACTCCAAGGACTCGTTGTTCGCGCGCGAGTTCGGGGTCGGTCCGCTCGCCGATCAGAACGTCGCCTACATGCAGTTGATGGCGCGCCTGGGCGTCCTGGCCAGCGAAATGGAAGCATCCCACCTGTTCGTGCTGGCGCACGTCCACACGGCGATCCTCGGGCTGCGTGGACGATCCGCCATCCAGGCCGGGGCCATCCTCGCCATCGTCGGCGACCACGACGTCGCGCGCGAGCGATCCGCGGCGGAGTCGGGAGAGGCGCGGGCGATCGCCATCGCGCTGGAAGCCGCGAGGACGATGGGGTCGGACTAGCGGTGTGCCGGGCCGGCCGGCACGATCGCGTCGCGACCGTCCATATACGGGCGGAGCGCCGCCGGAATGCGCACCGAGCCATCCTGCTGCTGATAGTTCTCGAGAATCGCCACCAGCGTCCGGCCGACCGCCAGGCCCGATCCGTTGAGGGTATGGACGAATTCCGCTTTTCCCGCCACACCCCCCTTGGTTCGCCGGAACTTGATGTTGGCCCGCCGCGCCTGGAACGCTTCCGTGTTGCTGCACGACGAGATCTCCCGATAGGTCTCCTGGCTCGGCAGCCACACCTCGATGTCATAGGTTTTCGCCGAGGCGAACCCCATATCGCCGCCGCAGAGCAGCACCGTGCGGTAGGGCAGTTCGAGACGTTCGAGCACCTGCTCGGCGTTGGCGGTGAGCTGTTCGAGCTCGTCGTAGGACTGTTCGGGAGTGGTCAGCTTGACCAGCTCCACCTTATCGAACTGGTGCTGCCGGATCAGGCCGCGAACGTCCTGGCCGTACGAGCCGGCCTCGCTGCGGAAACAGGGCGTGTAGGCGGTGTAGCGAATCGGCAGGTCGCGGCCGTCGATGATCTCGCCGCGGTGCAGGTTGGTCAGCGGCACTTCGGCGGTCGGCACCAGATACAGATCCCAGTCGCCGGCGATCTTGAAGAGATCGGCTTCGAACTTGGGGAGGTTGCCGGTCCCCTGCAGGGCGGCGCTGTTGACCAGGAACGGCGGCTCGATTTCGCGGTAGCCGTGCTCGCGCGTGTGCAGGTCGAGCATGAAGTTGATCAGGGCGCGGGCGAGCCGCGCCCCGGCGCCGCTCAGCACCGAAAAGCGGGCGCCGGCGATGCGGGCGGCGCGTTCGAAGTCGATGATGCCGAGCGCGGTACCCAGCTCCCAATGCGGCCTGGGCACGAAGTCGAACCGGGGCAGCTCGCCGCGGCGCCGGACTTCGACGTTCTCGGCGGCGGACGCGCCGTCCGGAACGCTGGCGTGCGGCAGATTGGGCAGCACCATCAGCGCCTGATTGCGCTGCTGCTCGACGGCGTCGACCTGGGCGTCGAGCTGCCGGATCTGCTGCGAGCGGGTGCGGTTGACCTCCTGGATCGCGGTCGTGTCGACGCCCTGCCGCTTCGCGCGGGCGACCTCCTCGCCGGCGAGATTCTGCTGCCGCTTCAGCCCTTCGAGCTCGGGCAGCAGGCGCCGGCGCTCGGCTTCGAGCGCCATGATCTCTTCGAGTGATTGGTCGGGATCCATCCGGCGCCGGCGCAGACCGCGCCGGACGTCGTCGATGTGATCCCGCAGCAGCGACGGATCGAGCATGGCACCTCGCGGGTCCGGCCAGCCGGACAGTTATCCGCTCATTCTACCTGTGCCGCTCGCTGCCTTCAGGCGATTCGCGTCGCGCTCCGGAGGACCTCTGCTAAAATTTGTCGGTGAGTTCAACCGTCCGCAAGGCCATCTTCCCGGTCGCCGGCCTCGGCACGCGCTTTCTTCCCGCCACGAAAGCCCAGCCCAAGGAAATGCTGCCGCTGGTCGACAAACCGATCATCCAATACGGCGTCGAGGAGGCGGTGGCGTCGGGGATCGGCAACATCATTCTCGTCACCGGGCGGGGCAAGAACGCGATCGAAGATCATTTCGACGTGTCGGTCGAGCTCGAGACGTTCCTCGAGGCCCGCGGCAAGCGCCAACAGCTCGACGAGATCCGCAAGATCTCGAACATGATCAATTTCGCCTACGTCCGGCAGGGCGAACCGCTCGGCCTCGGCCACGCCGTGCTGGTCGGCCGCGATCTGGTGGGCGACGAGCCGTTCGCCGTGATCCTCGCCGACGACGTGATCGATGCGCAGCCGCCGGCGATCAAGCAGATGATCGAGGTCTTCGAACGGGTCGGCGGCCCGGTGCTCGCGGTCGAACGGGTCGCGCCGGAGGACGTCTCGAGCTACGGCGTGATCGAGGTCGACCCGGCAGCCGAACTCGGCCCCGGCGTCTACCGGGTGCGCGATCTGGTCGAGAAGCCGCCGCGCGACGAGGCGCCGTCCAACCTGGCAATTATCGGCCGCTACATCCTGACGCCCGACATCTTTCCCGCGCTGGCGGCGATCAAGAGCGATCGGACCGGAGAGATACAGCTCACCAACGGCCTGCGGGAGCTCCTCAAGTCGCGGCCGATCTACGCCTGCGAGGTCGACGGCGTCCGCCACGACACCGGCAACAAGCTGGGATTCCTGAAGGCGGTGGTCTATTTCGCGCTGCGCCGGCCCGACCTGGCGGAGAAATTCTCGGCCTATCTGACCTCGCTCCACCTCGACGTGCCGGCCGTCAAGCGCTGAACAGCACAGTGCCGGCGATCCGGCTTCAGCGGATTGATCCGCAGTCCGACTAAAGGCGGACGCCACGTCCGAGTTGGAAGGTTACGATTCCTTGGCCGGGGTCTTCGCTGGCGCCGGGCTCGGTGTGCTGGGCGCGCTCGACGAACTCGACGAGCTGGTTTCGCTCGAATCCGAGCTCTTGGCGCTGTCGGTCTTGGTTTCGGCCTTGTCGCCCTTGTCCTTATCCTTGGCGTTGGAGCTCTTCGCCCCCTTCGACTCGTCCTCGGACTTGGCGCTCGACTGATCCTTCTTGGCGTAGTCGGTCGCGTACCAGCCAGTCCCTTTGAGATGGAAGGCCGGCGCCGCCTGGAGCTTGCGGAGGACCTCGCCGCATTTCGGACACGTGTCCAGGGGCGGATCCGACATCTTCTGGATCACCTCGAAGCGGTGACCGCACGCGTCGCACTGGTATTCGCGGAGGGGCATGGGGCCTTATTCGATCAAATCGCCGTGGTCGTCGCCCAGCATCAGCTGACGATGGAGCCAGAAGGGCGCGGTGCCGTTGGCGAGCAGGGTATCGTGAAAGCCGCGCAGTGAAAAGGCCTTGCCCTGCTGCTGTTTGTAATCGTGGCGCAGCTTCAGCAGCATCAACTTGCCGGCGGTGTAGACGAGATAGGTCGGATCGAAGGTGCCGCGCTCGGCTTCCCGCCGCGCGCTCGGTTCTTCCATGAACGCTTCGTCGCGGAAGAACCGCATTCCCTGTTCGACCGACATGTCTTCGGTGTGCAGCCTGATCCCGACGATGAAGCGGGCGAGGCGGACCAGCGCCTCGGCGAGCTGGCCCAGCTTGACGCGGTAGTTGTCGCGGCCGAAGCCGGCTTCGACCATCATCTGCTCACAGTAGTGGGCCCAGCCTTCGACGAACGACGCCGGCGCGAACAGAGTCGACTTGCGGACCTTGGATTCGACCCGCCGCAGGTGCTGGGCGTGGAGGAAATGCCCGGGGAAGACCTCGTGAATCGAGATCGACCAGAGCGTCGGGTAGTTGTAGTCGCGCAGGTGCTCTTCCTGGCGTTCGGGCGGCCACGCCGGGTCGACGTCGGTCAGATAGTAATAGGCCCGGGTCGGTTTGCTCTCGAATGGGCCGGACGCCCACATGCTGGCGAATGACCAGCGGTAGAAATCGGGCGTCGGCGCGACGGTGACCGGTTCGGCGGCCGGCATGGCGATCAGGTCGTGGCGCTGGATGAAGGTGGCCAGTTCCTCGACGTGCTGGCGGGCGGCGCCGATCAACTCACCCGGCGCCGGATGCTCGGCCCTGGTCCGGGCCCACGCCTCGAGGGGATCGCCGCCGTTCAGACGGCCGGCCAGCGTCCGGAACGCCTCCTGGGTGGTCTTCAGCTCGCGCATCCCGATCGCCAGCAGCCGGTCGATCGGAATCGACAGGCCTTCCTCGAGTTTCAGTTTCTGTTCGAACTTGTCGCGGCCGAGGCGAAACGAAGCGCGCGCCCGCGGCGCGACGTCGGCTTCCAGGTACTCGATGTAGGAGCCGATCGCCTGCGACGCTTCGGTCTGGGCGTCGGCCAGGTCGCCGAGCAGATGCAGGTCGTCGACGCTCGAAAAGGCGCGCGGCAGTTCCTCGTCGATGAACCGCAGCGCCCCTCGCATCGTTTCGATGCCGACCTTGACGAAGATGCCGGGGGGGGCCTTGATGTTGTCCCGGGCCGCCTGGATCAGCCGCGGCGTCTGCCGCAGCTTGGAGAGCACGCGCCGGGCGCGCTCCGGCGCGGGGGCATGCGTGAAGAGCGCCTGACCGGCCAGGCTCGACGCCAGGGTGTCGGCGTAGTGTTGGGGGTTCCGTTCCCAGGTACGGACCTGTTCCAGCTCGAACATCCGGCCGCGAACGTGCTCCTTGACCATCCGGTGTTCGAGCCGTTCGACCGGCGTGAGACCGGCCGGGTTGATTTCGTCAAGGCGGCGCAGATAGCCGGCCAGTGCGTGCGCTTCGCCTTCGATCGCGTGGACGCTGAAGTCCTCCAGCAGATCGTCGTGCGTGTGGACGCCGTCAAGCGTGGCGTACGTGGGATGCGCTTCGCGAAGATAACCGAGCAGATCGTCGATGAAATGAGGAAGCGGTTCGGAAGCAATCATGTCTCAGGCTGAGCTTGGCTCGTTGATCCAATCGTCAATGGTACAATAAAGCCGCTCGCCTCGCCCTGACATGCCCGGCACTTTGTTCGTGGTCGCCACACCGATCGGCAATCTCGAAGACATCACCGCGCGAGCCTTGCGCGTCCTGCGGCAGGTCGCTCTGATTGCCGCCGAAGACACCCGCCGCACCGGTCATCTGCTGGCCCGCTACGCCATCACGACTCCAACCACCAGCTTCCACGAGCACAACGAGGCGGCGAAGATCCGGTCCGTGATGGCACGGCTGGAGCGGGGCGACGAGGTGGCGCTGGTGTCGGACGCCGGCACCCCGACAATCTCCGATCCGGGACAGCGATTGGTCCGGGCGGCGATCGACGCCGGGATCCGCGTGGAACCGATCCCTGGTGCCAGTGCCGCAGTCACTGCACTGGCGGCGTCCGGAATCGCCGGGCAGAGCTTCACATTTTTGGGCTTTCCACCAAGCAAGGGCAAGGATCGGGAGGCCTGGATGACTGAACTGCGCAACGCCGGGCGCACCGTGGTCTTCTACGAGGCGCCTCACCGCATCAAGGAAACCTTGAGCCAGATCGCCCGGCTTGTCGGCAATCGTCAGGTAGCGGTCGGCCGCGAATTGACCAAGACCCACGAGGAATTTGTCAGGGGACCGATCAATACGGTTATCGACGAGCTACACAATATTCTTGGGGAATTTACGGTGGTCATAGATATTGGTCAAACGACAGATATAGAGCCCGTCGAGCCGCCCACGGATTCAGAGATCGCGGATTTATTTGGTCAAATGACCATTGTTAGTGGTCTGCCACGACGTCGTGTCATCAATCAGATCGCAAAACGCTATGGAATCCCCCCGAACCAGATCTACGACACTATCGAACGCGTCAAGAGATTAGGGGTAACAACAGAAAAGACCAGACCGTAACGCCAAAAGGTCACGGGCCACCCTTGACCGTTCTCGAGCGTTCTGCTACGTTTACGCGCTTCGGCGCGAGCATTCGGCCCGCATCTTCCTCCAGGAGTGTGATGGCGAAGCAGCGGCGACCATCCAAACCCGCTCAGGAAACAGCCCCGGCTTCGGCCGTTCGCCCCGCGCTCGCTCCGCCCCCGCAGGAAGCGAAGCCGCCGGCGCCCGCCTCGCCATCCGTCCAGGGGCCGTCACGGCGTTCGACCTATATCGAGGCGGTCGCCATTTACGAGCAGGGCCTCGATGCACTGCAGCACCACGACTACCCGGGCGCGGCGCAGCTGTTCGAGTCGGTCTTGCTGAAGTACCCGGAGGAAAAGGACCTGCAGGAGCGGGTTCGCCTGTATCTGACCATCTGTCAGCGCCACGCCGGCCACGACGACCCGACGCCCAAGACCATCGGCGAGCGGCTGTTCGCCTCGACGCTGGCGATCAACGGCGGCAAGTACGACGAAGCCTTGTCCCACCTCCGCCTGGTGCGCGATGAGGACCCCGATAACGATCACGCGCTCTATATGCTCGCCGTCGCCCATGCCCAGCGGGGCGAACACGCCGAAGCGATCGCCCACCTCGAGCGTGCCATCGCCATGAACCCGGAAAATCGCGGTCTCGCCCGGCACGACCCCGACCTCGAACCGCTGCGCGGCGACGAATCCTTCCGCGCCGCCCTCGAAGTACCGATCGGCTCCCGGTCGGACCGCCGCCGCCCCTTCCGGACCCGAACCGGCCGATAGAGCATAATCAAAGATCCCTGGTGTCCGGAACTTGTACGTTGGGTACCGGTTCCCGAGCACGCAGCGGCGGGTCCCCTGTCATGATGTCCGACCTCCACATCGTCGTCCTCGCGGCGGGCAAAGGGACCCGCATGAAATCCGCCCGGCCCAAAGTGCTGCACCACGTGGCCGGCCTGCCGATGGTCGACTACGTGCTGGCCGCCGCTGCCTCGCTCGCCCCGCGAAGCGTAACGGTGGTGGTGGGCCATCAGGCGGATACGCTGCGAGCCGCACTGGCGGATCGTCCTGGCCTCAGATTTGTGGTTCAGGAGCCACAACTGGGCACCGCCCACGCTCTCCTGACGACGGCCGGGGTTCTGGAAAGCGCGACCGGAACGGTCCTGCTGTTGTCCGGCGATGTGCCGCTCCTGACCGCCAATACGTTGAAAACGCTAGTCGATCGCCACATATCCGGGCAGGCGGCGGCCACCGTGGTGACTGCGCTCGTGGACCAACCTGGGGGATATGGCCGAATCGTCAGGAACGGCGGAAGGATTGCACGTATCGTGGAGGAACGGGACGCCACGCCTGCCGAACGGGAGATCCGCGAAATCAACGCCGGCATCTATGCCTTCGACCTCGATGGATTGTTCGCAGCCCTTGGCGGCATCGCAGCGGGGAACGCGCAGCACGAATACTACCTTCCCGACCTGGTTGCCATCTATGCGGACCGGGGCCGCCGGGTCGAAACGCTCACCCTGGCCAATGCGGACGAAATTCGCGGCATCAACAGCCGTGGCGAACTGGCAGAGGTCAGCCGAATCGTGAGATCGCACAAGAACGAGATCCTGATGGCGGCCGGGGTCACCATCGAGGACCCCGCCACCACTTTCATCGACCGGGACGTCGTCGTCGGCACCGACACGATCATCCATCCGGGTGTCTCGCTCGAAGGCGCGACCACGATCGGCGGCGCCTGTGAGATCCACAGCGGCGCCCGCATCGTCAACTCGCGGCTCGGCGATCGGGTGACGGTGTTCAACCACTGCGTCATCACGGACTCGGCGATTGCGGCGGACGCGCGAATCGGGCCGTTCGCTCATCTGCGTCCGAGGGCGGACGTGCGGGCCGGTGCGCGGATCGGCAACTTCGTCGAACTCAAGAACACGGTCCTCGGCCCCGGCTCCAAAGCCAATCACCTGGCCTACCTGGGCGACGCGATCATCGGCACCAACGTCAACATCGGCGCCGGCACCATCACCTGCAACTACGATGGCACCACCAAGAGCCAGACGGTGATCGGCGACGGCGCCTTCGTCGGCAGCGACAGCCAATTGATCGCGCCGCTGACAATCGGCAGCGGCGCCTACGTCGCCAGCGGCACGACGCTCCGGAGCAGCGTGCCGCCCGGCGCCTTGGCGGTCAGCGCCGGCAAGCAGCGGAACATCGACGGCTGGGTCGCCGACCGGAAACGAAAGCGCGACGGGCGGCCCAAGAGCGAGCCCGACGAGAAGGCCCGCGCGGGCGCCGGGATCAAAGACCAGAGCAACGACTAGAGCACGGAAACGAAGGATCAACCATGTGCGGGATTATCGGATACATCGGACCCAAGGACGTCGTGCCGGTACTGATCGAGGGCCTGCGGCGACTCGAGTACCGCGGCTACGACTCGGCGGGCGTGGCGGTGGTCCACGACGGTGAAATGGACTTGCGCCGGAGCGCCGGCAAGCTCTCGAAGCTCGAGGAGGTCATCCGGCTCAGCCCGATCACGGGTGAGTACGGCGTCGGCCACACGCGCTGGGCGACGCACGGCCGGCCGACCGAGGAGAACGCCCATCCGCATCGCGACTGCACCGGCAAGATCGTCGTCGTGCACAACGGCATCATCGAGAACTACCTGGATCTGAAACAGGAACTGCAGGGGCAGGGCCACCGCTTCGTCACCGAAACCGACACGGAAATCGTCGCCCACCTGGTCGAGCGCGAGATGCGCGACGACGGCCTGGAGAACGCGGTGCGGCGGGCGCTGCTGCTGATGCGCGGCCTGTTCGCACTGGTGCTGATTTCGGCCGACGATCCCGAGAAGATCGTCGCCGTGCGCAACGGCCCGCCAATCGTGGTCGGGTTGGGCGAGGGGGAGTTCTTCGTCGCCTCGGACATTCCCGCGATCCTCAGTCATACCCGCGACGTCATCTTCCTCGGCGACGAGGAGATGGCCATCATCACGGCGACCGGCGTCTCGTTCACCGATTTCTTCGGCCGGCCGGTTTCCAAGGCGACGCAGCGCGTGCTCTGGGATCCGATCATGGCGGAGAAGGCCGGCTACAAGCACTTCATGCTCAAGGA
>JBDTRR010000045.1:0-40048 GCA_039931615.1 Acidobacteriota bacterium | reverse complement strand
GGGACATTTCTATCGAGGGAAGGATGGGGACATTTCTAACGAGGCTTGACAGCGGCGTCCGCGACGGCTTGACAGGTCGGCGGCTCGGCTTTAAACTGAAATCGCTGCAAAGTCTTATTCCGCAACAGTTGAACGTTTGGCACCCGGTCCCTGTCTATCGTGTTCGGGGTAGACAGCTTCGAATCGGGAGGCGCTCCGGAATCCGGTCCGGCGCGTGATGGAGGGGAGCAGCATGGACGACGTCGTCAACCGGTTCGCTCGAGAGCTGGCCGACGCGATAGCGGCGGCGGTCGCGGAGAACGCGCAGGTGGAAGCGTGCCGCGAGAAGGCGCGCGCGGCTGGTTTCGAAATGAAGGTGACGCTGGAGGCGGTGGTCGGCTTCGTCAGCCGCTCGCAGTCGACCGCACTCACCAAGGTGACTGCCCCGGCGCGCCTGGTCCAGCGCCGTTCTTTCGAGGTCACCGCCAACGACCGGCGTTTTCTCCGGTCGCTGCGGATTGCGGCCGACGAAACTGCGGAGCCGAAAGAAAGCTAGAAGTTCGAACAGGCTCAACCAGAGCTTTGAAGTGAGGTAAAGGGCCGGCCGCCGCGAGGCGCGCCGGCCCTTTTTTTTCCTGCGCCGGGTCGTCGAGCCATCAGCTCTTCACGCCATCCTTCATGCCGCTTTTCACGGCGCCCTGCGCCGCCACCCGGGCCGCAGCGGCCGCGGCGGCCGCCGGGTCGCCCAGGTAATAATGGCGAATCGGTTTCAGCTCGTCGTCGAGCTCGTAGACGAGCGGAATCGCCGTCGGGATGTTCAGCTCGACGATCTCTTCTTCGGACACGTTGTCGAGGTACTTCACCAGCGCCCGCAGGCTGTTGCCGTGGGCGGCAACAACCACCCGCCGGCCGGCGGCGATCGACGGCGCGATGGTGTCCTGCCAGTACGGGATGAAGCGGGCGACCGTGTCTTTCAGCGATTCGGCGCGCGGCAGGTCGTTCACGTCGAGTCCCGCATACCGCGGATCGTGCGACGGATGGCGGGGGTCGGACAGCTCGACGGGCGGCGGCGGGATGTCGTAGCTGCGCCTCCAGATCTTGACCTGGGCTTCGCCGTGTCTGGCCGTGGTTTCCGACTTGTTCAGCCCCTGCAGCCCGCCGTAGTGCCGCTCGTTCAGCCGCCAGTGCTTGGTGACCGGAATCCACATCTGGTCCAGGATATCGAGCGAGATCCACAGCGTTCGGATGGCGCGCTTCAGCACCGAGGTGTAGGCGGCATCGAACACGAAGCCGCCCTCCTTGAGCAGGACGCCCGCCCTGGCGGCCTCGTCGCGGCCGGCGTCGGAGAGATCGACGTCGTGCCAGCCGGTGAAGCGATTCTCCCTGTTCCAGGTGCTTTCTCCGTGGCGCAGCAGAACCAGTTTGTGCATGGAATTACCTATCCGGGCTCCTCAGAGGACTCGGCGGGTGCGCGAAAAAGAGTCGTACCCCTTTTCGTCGACGATCAATCGAACCGATCACGCCGCGATCTCGGCGCGAATCGCCGCGCGTCCCGCGTACTTCGTGCTCGTGCCGAGCTCTTCCTCGATCCGCAGCAGCTGATTGTATTTGGCGACGCGATCGCTCCGGCTCGCCGATCCGGTCTTGATCTGGCCGGCCCCGGTGCCGACTGCCAGGTCGGCGATGGTGGTGTCCTCGGTCTCGCCGGATCGGTGCGAGATGATGGTCGCGTATCTGGCGTCGCTCGCCATGCGAATGGCGTCGAGCGTTTCGGTCACCGTGCCGATCTGATTCAGCTTGACCAGCAGCGCGTTGCCGACGCCATCGGCGATGCCGCGGCGGAGGATCTCCGGATTGGTCACGAACACATCGTCGCCGACCAGCTGGACCCGGCCGCCGAGCTCCTGCGTCAAGGTCACCCAGCCATCCCAATCGCTTTCCGCCACGCCGTCCTCGATCGAGATGATCGGATATTCGCGCAGCCAATCCTCGTACAGCCGGACCATCTCGTCCGAGGTGCGATCGGCTTCGCCCGACTTCTTGAACACGTACCGGCCGTTGCCGGCCCACAGCTCGCTCGACGCGACGTCAAGGGCGATGAACACGTCCCGCCCGGCCGTCATGCCGGTCTTGGCGACCGCCTCGAGGACGACTTCGACCGCCTCGCGATTGGATCGGAGATTGGGGGCGAAGCCGCCTTCGTCACCGACGCCGGTCGACTGGCCGCGCGCCTTCAGGATGCCGCGCAGCGCGTGGAAGATCTCGGCTCCGGCGCGGAGTGCCTCGCCAAACGACGCAACGCCGACCGGCATCACCATGAATTCCTGGAAGTCGACGCTGGTGTCGGCGTGAGCGCCGCCGTTGAGGATGTTCATCATCGGGACGGGGAGGGTGTAAGCGTCGTTGCCATACAGCGCCCCGAAGTGCCGGAACAGCGGCAGGCCGTTCGCCGCCGCCTCGGCCCGCGCTGCCGCCATCGAGACGCCGAGCAGGGCATTGGCGCCGAGACGGCTCTTGGTGGGTGTGCCGTCGAGGGCGCGCATGGCATCGTCGAGCCCGCGCTGGGTGAAGGAGCGGCCGACAACGGCCGGGGCAATTTCGCCGTTGACGTTGGCGACCGCGGTCCGCACGCCTTTGCCGCCGTAGCGCGCCTGGTCGCCGTCGCGCAGCTCCAGCGCCTCCCGCTCGCCGGTCGATGCTCCAGAAGGCACGGCCGCCCGGCCGGAGGCGCCGCCGTCGAGCGCGACGTCGACTTCGATCGTCGGGTTGCCGCGGGAGTCGAGGATTTCCCGGGCGTGGACCTTGGTGATTGTCACTGGCGGCTCCTTCCGGAATCGATCAATCCATCACGGCGCGGACCTGGCGGGCGGCGATCCGGGCAGGGAGTCATTACTTTCCGTCCTGGGCTTTCGTCCCTGGCGCGCAATTTATCCGGCCCCGCCCTTCCGATCCGCCTCGGCCTCGATCTGCAGCGCCTCCTCGCTGAGCGGCCCGATCAGCGGCTCGTCGTGGGTGGTGACGACGACGATGCCGGTTTCGGTCACGGTATGGCGGCGCCGATCTTCCTGCTCGTCGTAGCCGATCAGGGCGCCGCGGGGAATCAGGACGTCGCGATCGATGATCGCGCGCCGGATGCGGGCGTGGCGTCCGACCCTGACGCCGGGCATCAGGATGCATTCCTCGATGTGGCAGAAGCTCTGGACCCGCACGTTCGGGCAGAGCACGCTGCCGATCACGGAGCTGCCAGAGACGATGCAGCCCGGCGAGATCACCGAATCGAGCGCCTGACCGCAGCGTTTGCCGACATCGGCGAAGACGAACTTGGCCGGCGGCGCCTGCGGCTGATACGTCCGCATCGGCCACTCCGGATCGTAGAGGTTGAACTCCGGGTTGACCTGGCATAGATCCATGTTCGCCTCGAAGTAGGCGTCGAGGGTCCCGATGTCGCGCCAGTATTTCGAGGCCTTCTTGTTCTCGTCGTAGAAGCGATAGGCGTAGACCGGCGCCTCGTGAATGAGGGCGGGAATGATGTCCTTGCCGAAATCATGCGAGGTCGGCCGGCCGGCAGCCTCACCCAGCGTACGCCGCTCCTCGGCGGTCGGGCGGGCCGCGTCGGCCTCGAGCGCGCGCACCAGGACGTCGGTGTCGAAGATGTAGACCCCCATCGAGGCCAGGGCGAAGCCGGGCAGGCCGGGAATGGCAATCGGATCCGCCGGCTTTTCCGCAAAGCCGATGACCCGATCGTCGGCATCGACGGCGACGATGCCGAAGCGGTTCGCCTCGGCAATCGGCTCTTCGATCGCCGCCAGGGTCACCGCCGCCTGGCGCTCCTCGTGAAAGCGGAGCATCCGGGCGTAGTCCATTTTGTAGACGTGATCGCCCGACAGCACGATCAGATGCCGGGAGCCCTCACGCATGATCGAGTAGAGGTTCTGGTAGACCGCGTCGGCCGTGCCCTGATACCACTGCTCGCCGACCCGTTTCTGCGGCGGCAGGATCTCGACGAACTCCTCGAGCTCCTCCGAGACGATGCTCCAGCCCATGCGGATGTGGCGGTTGAGCGAGAGCGACTTGTACTGGGTGGCGATGAAGATCCGGCGCAGGCCGGAGTTGATGCAGTTGCTGAGCGCGAAGTCGATGATCCGGTACGGCCCGCCGAAGTAGACGGCCGGCTTCGCCCGATCCTTGGTGAGGGGATAGAGGCGCTCGCCGGCGCCGCCGGCGAGGACGATGACGAGGCTGTCGTCGAGGAGCGCCGGCATGTGCTGGTCAGCTCTGCCTGAGGACGACGCGTGCGGGCGCGCCGTCGGCGCCGACGATGCGCAGGGGCAGGCAGAACATTTCGTAGACGCCCGGTTCCACGTCGCGCAGGTTCAGTCCTTCGATGACGATGGTGCCGCCGCCGAGCAGCACGTGGTGCGCCGGGGCGCCCGGCTGCTTGTATTGCTCGACCGACAGGTAATCGACGCCCAGCACCTTGATGCCGTGGCTGATGAGATGCTTGGCGCCGGCCTCCGTGACGCCGACGTATTCAGGATTGAAATCGGGTGAGCTCCACAGCCGGGAATTGGTGGTCTTGATGAGGACCCGGACGTCTTCCGACAGATCGATGTCGGCCAGCTCGTCCGGGCCGATGCCTTTTCGCGATCGGACTTCAATCAGGTGCACCCGTCCGATCAGCATCTCGAGCGGCAGCAAATCGACGCCGGCCGCACCGTCGAAGAAATGCCGCGGTGCGTCGACATGGGTGCCGGTGTGCGCGCTCATGTGGACGGTCGAGACGTTGGAGCTCTCGCCGCGCGCGATGCGCTTGATCGGTTCGAGGCTGAACGGCGTGTTACCCGGGTAGGTCGGCAGAGAAGCGTCGAGTGGGACCGAGACGTCGATGAGCTTCATGACGAAGGAGGCAACCTCAAGGGAATGCGGATGATAGCACGAGGAACCGGTGGTGGGGACGTGCCGGCAGACGGTTGACTTGGCCGCGGATCGACGCCTATGATTGGCTGTTCATTGAGCCCACATTTGGAGCGCAGGATCCATATGGTCAATAGAAAAAATCTGAGTGCCGCAGTGATTGCCGGGTTTCTGCTGTCCGTCGGTCTGTCCGCCCAGGCGCCGCCGGCGGTCCCGAAGAAGGACGACAAGAAGCAGACAGACGACCAGAAGAAGGAAATCCAGGCGGTCGTCAAGATTGCCGACGACCTGGCAGCTGGTCAGCAGGCGGCCAATGATCTGGGTCTGGCCTGGGGCAGCGCCGACTTCATGAAGGCGCAGGGGAACAAGCAGTACGCCCCCTTCACCGTCACGCTCGACGGCGCCAGGGCGACCGGCGGGACGCTGGCTTTCTACTGGCGCGTCGTTTCGAAGGATGCCGCGCCGCCGCCCCCGCCGCCGGCCGCCGACTCGAAAGATGCCAAGAAGGACGACAAGAAGAACCCGCCCAAGCGGCCAGAGTACGCCTACGAGGACATCAGCTTCGTGCCGGTGATGCCGGGGCAGACCGCCCCGATCCGGATCAGCCGGTCGATTACGGTGCCGGCCGGTTCGTACGACGTCTACGTGACCGTCAAGGAGCCGACCTCGACCCAGAAGAACGCGCCGGCGGCCAAGACCGCCGGCATCAAGCAGGCGCTGACCGTGCCGGACTTCTGGAACAACGAGCTCGGGACCAGCTCGGTCATCGTCGCCCAGCGGATTGATCCGCTGCCGGCGCCGCTGACGCCGCAGCAGCAGATCGAGCGCCCCTACGCCCTCGGCCAGATCGAAATCGTCCCGATGACCGAGACGAAGTTGGCCAAGAAGGTCGAGCTGCAGACGTTCATGATTGTCTACAACCCGAAAATGGACAGCATGAACAAGCCGGACATCCTGGTCGAGTACAACTTCTGTCAGGTGGCGGCGGGGAGCCAGCCCAAGCCGGGCGAGCCCTGCAAGTCGGGCGAGAAATTCTTCAACAAGACGACGCCCCAGGCGTTGAACGCGCAAACGCTCCCGCCGCAGTTCGATGTGGCGGCCGGCCACCAGCTCCAGGCCGGTCAAGGAGTGCCGCTGGCGTCGTTCCCGGAAGGTGAGTACCGGCTTGAGATCAAAGTGACCGACAAGATCGCCAACAAGTCGCTCACCCGCGACGTCAACTTCACCGTTTCGGGAACCTAGAAACTTTTCGTAATGCGAGAGCCGCGGCCGGCCGACCAGTCTGTGATGGGGTAGAACGCGATACTTTACTGATGACGTAACCGGCGTGAGGTTTGCACGATCCCGCGTGAGCGGGGCACTCTAAATGGCAGGCATCTCCAGATTGATGACGTCGGCGGCGGCGGTCGGCGGTCTGGTGTTTGTGTTTGTCTCCTCGGAGGCTCACGCTGAACGCGCGAGCCCCCGTGCCGGCGGTGCGGGCATCGTTTCGTCCAGGCGCGTCGCACCGACCGCCGGCTCGATCCAGGGAATCGTGCAGGAAGAGGGCGGTGCTCCAATCAAGGGCGCCGTCGTGACTGCAGTTGGCGTCACCACGACGTTTACCGTGAGTGACGGCGCCGGCCAGTTCGAGTTCCCCACCCTGTCCCCGGGTTCCTACCTCCTTCGCGCTCACCTGAGCGGCTTCGTCGCGTCGCCCGGCAAGTCAATCGAGGTGCTGCCGAGCAGCCGGGCATCGTCGTCGATCGCCATGCGCCGCGCGCCCGCGACGACGGCGTCCAAGGCGGGCCCGCCGCCGACAGTCCTCGCTGCTGGGCTGGGGCTTGCTGCTGGCGGGCTGCCAACGGTGATCGAGCCGCCTCTACCACAGCCGGCCCCTGCCGCCGCCGCACCGACGCAGCCGCCGCCAGCCAACGACGATCATAGCGAAACCGCCTGGCGCCTCCGGCACAACCGCCGGAGCATCCTCCAGGCAGCCACCGGACTGGCGGCGCTCGAAGTCCCCCAGCCGGCGCCGGACCCGTCAACGCTGTTTGGTGCGATCGGGTCGAACCGCTCGCCGGCCCAGTTCGCCGGCAGCCTGTTCGGTGGCACTCCCTTGTCTGGCCAGTTCAATCTCCTGACCACCAGCTCCTTCGACAACCCGCAGCAACTCTTCACCGGCAACAATTCTTCTCGCAACGTGGCTTACGTCTCGATCGGTGCGCCGGCCGGCAGCCGGGCCGATTGGGCGGTGCGGGGGGCGTTGTCGCAGGCGGACATCTCCTCCTGGGTGGTGGCCGGCGTCTACTCGACCCGCGGGCCAGCCCGCCATCACTACGACATCGGTCTCTCGTATGCGACCCAGCGCTACGATGGCGGCAATCCTGCCACGTTGCGCGACGTCACCGACGGCAGTCGGAACGCCGGAGCGATGTACGGATTCGACACCTTCACGCTCGCGCCAGCGATTGTCCTGACCTACGGCGCGCGTTACGCGCATTACGACTATCTCGACGGCAAGACGCTGATCAGCCCGCGTCTGGCGCTGAGCGTGTCGCCGGCCGATCGTCTTCGCGTCAGTGCCGTCGCCTCCCATCGCGCTTTCGCCCCAGGAGCGGATGAATTCCTGCCGCCCGGCGACGACGGTGTCTGGCTGCCGCCACAGCGCACATTCTCGTCCCTCTCCGGCGGGGCGCTCGAAGCCGAGCGCACGATGCACCTCGAACTGGGGCTCGAGCGCGATCTCGGCAGCGCCTCGACGATCAGCGTCCGCGCCTTCCGCCAGGAAGTCGACAATCAGCTGGTGACGATGTTCGGGATCGAACTTCCCGGGCAGCCGCCGGCCAGTCTCGGTCACTATTTCGTGGGCAATTACGGCAACGTCTCGGCCCGAGGCGTCGGTGCCGGTCTCCGCACTGTCGCCGGCAGGGTGCAGGGTTCAATCGAGTATTCGTTGACCCGGGCCCGTTGGGAGTCTGGCGACGAATCGGCATTCCTCGCCCTCCGTCTGCCCTCCAACGGACCGCTGAGCGCCGGCCGCATCCACGACGTCGCGGCGTCAATCGAAACCGACGTTCCTGAAACGTCCACCCGCGTCGTCGTCGTCTACCGTCTCAGCAATGCCTTCGCCCATCGCCCCCTCGATGAGGGGGCCGGACTGGACTCGCGATTCGGCGTCCAGGTCCACCAGGCGCTGCCGTTCCTGGACTTCAGCACCGCCAAGTGGGAGATGTTGCTCGGCGTGCGGAACTTCTTCCGCGAGACCTCCGCCGACCAATCGGTTTACGACGAGCTGCTCGTTGTCCGCCCCCCCAAGCGGATCGTCGGCGGCTTGACGATGCGGTTCTAGACCCATCCCCAACACCGATCCACTAAATTGAATGAGACATCCTATCAATTGGATTGTCTCACCCGTCTGCACGCGCTTTTCTGGAATAACACGTTAGTTCACAGGGGTTTAAATATAATCGGAGCATCTGTGATGCTGCGCTGGTTACCTGGCGTAGCGGACCAGCCGCCTGATCCATGACCAACCCGCGCCCGATAACGCCTCCGGCCGAGACCGCTCCCCTCAGGTCGAATGCCATCGAACGGCCAGGGGAAACCCGCTGGCTCGCGTGGGGTCGATCGGCGTTTGCGGTCGGTGTGGTTGTCGTGCTCGTGGTCCTGGGCCTTGAGAACATGGCGCTGCGTTCCCAGTGGCGGGAAGTCGAGGACGGAGTTAATTGGGCGCCGCGCGCCGAGGGTGTGACGGCGGTCGAGGTTCTCCCGGCCTCCGCCGGGGAAGCCGCTGGCATCCGGACGGGCGACATCCTGGAAGCCGTCAACGGCTCACCGGTCCGGTCGCCGGCCGACGTGGTCGAGCAGCAGCATCTGGCGAGCGACGGGACGCGGCTGTCCTATCTGCTGCTGCGGCTGGGATCGCGGGAGGCGCTCGAGGTCACGCTCTCGCCGGCGCCGCGGGGCAGCTCGATGTATTTCGTGCTGGCCTGCGTCGGTCTCTTCACGCTGGTCGTCGGAGCGGCGGTGCGGGTCCGCCGCCCCCGGGATACGGCGACGCTCCATTTCTTCTGGCTCTGCGTCGCCTTTTTCGGTGCCTTCACCTTTTCGTTCAACGGCCCGCTCGATCGTCTGGACTGGGTGTTCTACTGGGGCGACGCCGTCGCCCAGGTGCTGCTGCCGCCGCTGCTGCTGCACTTCATGCTGGTCTTTCCCGAGCGGCCGGCGCCAGTCCTGGGCGCCCAGCGTGCGGGGCTGCGCACCCAGCTCATCATCCCGCTGCTCTACCTTCCAGCGCTGGCGCTGGGAACGGGCCGGATCCTCGTCCTGACCAGGGCGACGGGGAATGGGCCGCTGTTCTCGCGGCTGCTCAGCCTGATCGACCGTCTGCAGCTGGCCTATCTGTTCATCAGTGCCGTCGTGGCGGTGGTCGTCCTGGTCGGGACCTTTCGCGAGCTGACGGCGCCGACGGCGCGGCGGCAGATGCGATGGATTGCGTGGGGCACGGTGTTCGGCGTCGCGCCCTTCGCATTGGGCTACGCGATGCCGTGGGCGCTGGGCACCGATCCGCCGCTGGCGCTGCAGTTCACCGCCATCCCGCTCGGGCTCGTGCCGCTGACCTTTGCCTGCGCGCTGGTGCGATACCGGCTGCGCGACATCGAGGTCATCGTCAAGCGCGGTCTGATCTATGGCGTGTTCATCGCCGCCAGCATCGCGGTCTATGTCGGCATGCGGAACCTGTCCGGCTATTTCTTTCCCGACGACGGCGACGCGCGCAACTGGATTGTCGCGCTGCTGGCGACGACCGTCGTGGTCCTGCTGACGCAGCCGGTGCGGGAAGCGCTGCACAACGCGCTCGATCGGCTGTTCTATCGCGATCGCTACGACTACCGCCGGGCACTGGTCGGCTTCGCCCGTGATCTCAACACCGATCTGGATGTCGTCCGGCTCAGTCAGCGGCTGGTCTCGCGTATTGTCGAGACACTGATCCTGGACAGAATGGCGCTGCTGCTCGCCGACGAGCGGTCGCACGACTTCGGCTCGATTGGCGACCACGGGTTTTCGCAGCCGGTGCCGAAGCTGGCGCGGAACTCCTCGTTCCTGGCGCGGCTGGACGCCGGCTATACCGTAGTGCTCGACGATCCCATCGCCACCGCCCGGTTCGACGTCGAGGAAGTCGAGTTGTGGCGCGATGCCGGCATCTACGGCCTGGTGCCTTGTGTGTTCGAGGATCGGGCGATCGCGGTGCTGGCGCTCGGCCACAAGGACGCCGACCAGCCGTTCAACAGCGAGGATCTCGCGCTGCTGACGGCGGTCGCCGGTCAGGCGGCGACCGCGATCGAGAACGGCCGCCTGTTTCGCCAGCTGCACCTGAAGGCCGAGGAGCTCGACGAGCTGAGTGAGTTCAACGAAAACATCCTCGAGTCGCTCGACGACGGCCTGGTCGTGTTCGATGCGGCGGAGCGGATCGTCCGCTGGAACCGGGCGCTCGAAGGGTTCTACGGCGTCGCGCGATCGGCGGCGATCGGCGCCACCCTCGACGACGTGTTCGAGGCGACATTCGTCCAGGCGCTGCGCGCGGATCGGCGGGAGAATCCGGACGGCTCGACCCTGCTGCGCGTCCCATTGATCGGGCGCCAGGCCGAGCGGGCGCGGCTCCTGGTCAACGCCACCGCGGTGCCGCTGCAGGGCGGCGAGGCGGCGGCGGCCGCGGCCGGCACGATTCTGCTGATCGAGAACATCACCGACCGGGTTCGCCTGGTCGAACAGCTGCAGCTGTCGGAGAAGATGGCGGCGATCGGCGTCCTGGCGGCCGGCGTCGCCCATGAGGTCAACACACCGCTGACCGGCATCTCGAGCTTCACGCAGATGCTGCTCGAACACGCCGACCCGGCCGATCCGAAGACGGCGCTGCTCGAGAAAATCGAGCGCCAGACGTTCCGGGCCGCCAAGATCGTCAACGGCCTGTTGAACCTGTCGCGCCCCGGTCCGTCCGGCACCGAGCGCTGCGCGGTCGATCTGAACGCCGTCATCGCCGACGTTTTCTCGCTGCTCGAGCACCAGCTGACCGCGTCCAAGATCATGATCCGGCGCGAGCTGTCGGCGGCGCCAGTCGCGGTGCTCGGCATCGAGCACCAGCTGCAGCAGGTCTTCCTCAACCTGTTCCTCAATGCGCGCGATGCGATGCCGCGCGGCGGCTGGCTGTCGGTGGCGACCCGGGTCGACGGCGATCGGATCCTGGCGGAGGTCGCCGATACCGGCTCGGGCATTCCGTCCGAGCACCTGGCGCGGATCTACGATCCGTTCTTCACCACCAAGACGATCGGCCGCGGCACCGGTCTCGGCCTGTCGATCACCTACGGCATCGTCCACGAGCACGACGGGACGATCGGCTGCGACAGCGCGGTCGGCCGGGGCACACGCTTCATGTTGAGGCTGCCAATCGCGATCGAGCGCTCCTCGCGCGCCAGCAGTTAGAATCCGTCTGACGCGCCGTGGCGGGCGGCCGCCGCCGCCGACCGTCAGTCGGGTTGCCGGACGAAACAAGCCCATGACCAGTTCCCGCCACGGCACGATCCTCGTCGTCGACGACGAAGAGATCATGCGCGACATCCTCGAGACGCTGCTGACGCGCGAGGGCTATGACGTCCGGCTGGCCGCCTCCGGCGGCGAAGGCCTCGAGCTGGCGCGCGCGACGCCGTTCGACGCGGCGATCGTCGACATCATGATGCCCGGCCTGGACGGGATCGCGACGCTCGATGAGCTGAAGCGGATCGACGAGGACCTGGCGGTGCTGATCATCACCGCCTATGCGTCGGTCGAGAGCGCGATCGCGGCGATGAAGAATGGCGCCTTCGACTACATCACCAAGCCGTTCAAGAACGACGAAGTGCTGGTGGTCGTGCGCAATGCGATGGAGCGGCGCCGGCTGGTCAACGAGAACCGCGCGCTGCGTCAGAATATCCAGGAGCGCTACCACAAGTTCGGCAATATCCTCGGCCGGAGCCAGCGGATGCGGCAGGTGTTCGACCTGATCATCCAGGCGGCGCCGAGCCGATCGACGATTCTCATCCAGGGCGAGAGCGGCACCGGCAAGGAGCTGGTCGCCCGGGCGATCCACGCCAACTCGTCGCGATCGGATCGCTCGTTCGTGGCGGTCAACTCGGGCAACCTCCCGGCCGAGCTGCTGGAATCGACGCTGTTCGGGCATGTCACCGGCGCCTTCACCGGCGCCGTCAATCCGAAAAAGGGGCTGCTCGATCTGGCCGACAAGGGCAGCCTGTTCTTCGACGAAATCGGCAACGTGCCGCTCGAGACCCAGGCCAAGCTGCTGCGCGTCATCCAGGATCGCGATTTCATGCGGCTCGGCGGCGTCGACACCATCAAGGCCGACATCCGGATCATCGCTGCCACCAACGTCGATCTCCGCCAGATGATGGAGGAGGGGCGGTTCCGCGAGGATCTGTTCTACCGGCTGCACGTCATCGCGATCCAGCTGCCGCCGCTCCGGCAGCGCCGCGACGACATCCCGCTGCTGGCGCAGCACTTTCTCGCCCGCTACAGCGACGAGAACCGGAAGGCGGCGATGGAGCTGACTCCAGAAGCGCTCGACCTGTTGACCGCCTACGACTGGCCCGGCAACGTCCGCGAGCTCGAGAACGTCATCGAGCGCGCCGTCGTGCTGTCGCCGGGATTGCAGATCGGCGCCGATCTGATTCCCGATCACGTCCGCAAGGCACCCGACTTCCAGGCGCCACAGTTCGTCGTGCCGCCGGAAGGTATTTCGTTCAAGGACGTGATCACCGATTTCGAAAAGCGGCTGATCGAGTCGACGCTCGACGCCGCCGGCGGCGTCCAGAAACGCGCCGCCGAGCTGCTGCACATCAAGCCGACCACGCTCAACGAGATGATCAAGCGCTACGACATCCATCCGCGGCGGCGCCGCGCCGTGGCCGACGTCAGCGACCCGGGCGGCGAACCCTCGCCCGGCGGCGCGGGCGCCGCTCCGCCGGCCACTGATCCGACCTTCGGGGACAAGTAGACCGGGGACTAGCGGGCGCCCTTGATCGTCGCGAAGATGCGCTCGTATTTCGCAATCACCACATCCCACCGGTAGTGCTGGCGGACGTAGGCGCGGCCGTTGGCGCCCAACGCGTGGCGGAGCGGCACGTCGCCGATCAGCCGCGTCAGGCATTCGACGAACTCGTCGCGATCCGCGTAGTAGAGGCCGCCGTTGCTGCGGACGCAATGCTCGACCAGCACTTCGCTCCGTGCGTTGACCAGGATCGGCGTTCCGACCGACAGCGATTCCAGCGCCAGCAGAGACAGGCTTTCATACGGCGATGGACAGATGACCACCGTCGCGGCCTCGAGCGCCTGCACCCGTTCCTGATCGGACAGCAGGCCGGCAAAGCGGATGAACGGCTCCTCGGGCAGCGACATCAGCCGCACGCCCATCAGCGCCAGCGTCGCCTCGCCCCCCTCCTTGACGTAGCTGCTGAAGTACTCGATCAGCTCTTCGCAGCCCTTGCCCGGATCGATGCGGCCGCCGTAGAGGGCAATCGGACCGTGCAGCCGGTGCCGGCGGCGGAAGACGGCGCCGCGCGCGACGAGATGGGATGGGAACTCGCGGCCGGCCGGGTCGCCGTCGTCCGCCGCTGCCGCATCGAGCTCGGGCGCCGGCGGCATCCGCGGGTAGGGCTGCTGCTGGGCGATGTCGACGCCGACCCCGATCACTTCCTCCAGCAGCGGCCGCTCCGGGAACTGCCGTTCGACGAATTTCCGCTCGCTGCCGGTGAGATAGCAGAGGGCGGCCGGCCGGTTGAAGACGTCCTTGAAGACGTCGAGCCGGATCGCCGGTTCGTCGTGCGCGGTCGGGATCAGGACGCTGCGGGCCGGGGCGATCTCGAGGCCGAGCACGGTCGGGGCATACAGGTAGGTGAAGAACACCAGCACGTCGTACTGTTGATGATGCCGCTTGAGATATTCGTGCAGCGCCGGCGACCACGGCCCCTGTTGCTTCAGCCACTCCATCTCGTCGGCCGGGCTGTGCGGGTGGTGATAGATCCAGTCGGAGTAGGTGTTGAAGGCGGTGACGTCGCGGGTCCGGGCGTTCGCGAAGCGCCGCACCGTCACTCCCCGGATGCGGTCGGCCCCTTCGGGATATTCGTTCGCCCAGGTGACATAGTCGCGGGCGCAGGTGGTCAGGACGTCGATCTCGTGCTGGGCCGCCAGCCGCTCGGCCATCAGCCGGCACAGATGCTCGGATCCGCCCAGGACTTCGGTGCCGTAGCGCTGGATGATGAAGGCGAGTTTCATGTCGTCCGTTGCAGCATGGTATCGAGCTCGCGATCGATGCGGGCGTCGCCGAAATCGGCGAGCCGCCGCCGCTGGCCGGCGATGACGCGCATCCGCAGGTCGTCGTCGAACGCCAGCGCGGCCAGCAGCTCGGCGGCGTATTCCATGTCTTTCGGCGCGAACTGGACGCCGGCGCCGCCCAGCGTATCGGGTACGGCCGCGGCGGCATAGGCCATCACCGGAACGTCGGCGGCCATCGCCTCGAGCAGCGGCACGCAGAACCCCTCGTGCTCGCTCATCGAGATGTAGACCGCGGCATGGCGGAAGTAGACCGCCAGCTCTTCGTCCGGCACCGGCCCGGTGAAGATGAACCGGTCGTTGCGCAGCCGGTACTCGGACATCAACGCCCGAATCGTCGCATAGTAGCGCGGCACGACATCGTAGCGGCCGATGAAGATGAACCGGTAATAGGCGTCGACGTAGCGCTTGTACTGTTCCGCCAGATACAGATGATCCTCGATCTTCTTGTTCGGCGCGATCCGGCCGACGAACAGGAAATTGACCAGCTCGTCGTCGAGAATCCGCTCCAGGGCCGGCCGCTCGACCGGCTGGGTGATGCGCGAGGTGTCGACCGCAATCGGAAACACCCCGGTCGGCGCGAAGCCGAGCGACTCGAGCTCCTGCCGGTTGTATTCTGAATCGCCGAGCGCCAGGTCGACCTGCCCGACCAGCGTCGCCAGTTCGGCGCGGCCGAGCGCGGCGAGGCGGAACAGCACCGGATCATAGGGCGCGAAAAACGCCGCCGGCGTGATGTTGTGGTACTGCAGGATGCGTCCGCCGGCGAGCGAGGCGAAGGCGGCGGTCATTGGCGACGGCAGCGCGAAATGAAAGATGGTCAGCTCGCCGCGCCGGGCCGCGCCATCGCCGAACGGACGAACCTCGTCGCGGAGGTCGTCGTCGATGGTCAGCGCAAACAGGTCGGAGTCGTGACCCCGGCCGCGCAGCAGATCGCGGACCCGGCGGGCGCTGTCCCCGATGGCGTCGCCGCGATGCGCAGCCGGCACCCATTGGTTGATGATCATCGCAATTCGGAATTGAGAATTGAGAATTGAGAATGCATTCCTAATTCCTAATTCCTAATTCCTAATTTCTGTTTGGTCATGATCCGCAGCCAGCGCCTGGTAGATCGCCGGCCGGTAAAGCCGCAGCTCCTCGAGCGCCGCCGCGGCGTCGAACTGCTGCCAGAAGTCGAAGGTCACCGCCGGCATCGGCGTGCGCGGCGCGCCGAGAATCCGGTCGACGAAGCCCAGCAGTGTGCCGGCGAAATCCCTGGCCTGAAGGCGCCCGACGGCGTCGACCTGGCCGCTGACGATGGCCTCCTGCAGCGGCGAATTCGAGACGATGGCGTCGATCAGCGCGGCGACGTGCATCGGATCCTTGGTGTCATACAAGATGCCCGCGCCATCCATCGTCGCCGGCACCGCCGTCGCTGCATACGCCAGCACCGGCACCTGCAGGTAGAACGCCTCGACAATCGGCACGCAGAACCCTTCGTGCTCGCTGGCGCACAGGAACAGATCGGCGATCTCGTAGTAGGCGACCAGCTCCTCGTCGGTGACGTGGCCGGTGAAATGCACGTGGTGAAGGTCCAGGCTGGCGGCCAACTGGTTGAGCGCCGCCAGATAGCGGTCGAATCCGCTATGCGATCCGACGATGATCAGACGCGATCGCGGGTTGAACATCGTGTGATAAGCGTGGAAGCACCGGATCAGGTCCTCGATCTTCTTGTTGGCGATCACCCGGCCGACGAAGATCACGTTGGTCCAGGCATCGTCGAACTGATCGGCGACCAGCCGGTTCGGCGGCCGGTCGAGGCGCGCGAACTCCGGTACCACCGGCAGCACCGCCGTCCGGGGAAATCCCAGCTGTTCGAGGTCCTGGCGGTTGAACTCCGAATCGCCGAGCGCGAGGTCGCAGCGGTCCGCATAGGCGCGCAGCTCGCGCCGGCCGCGGAAGCACTGCCGCGCCAGGGTACGGTGCACGCCGGCGAAATACTCGGGCGGCGTGATGTTGTGATAGATGATCGCCATCCGGTCCGGCACCGCAAAGGCGGTGCGCGAGGCCTTCGAGCCGAGCGAAAAGTGATGGAGCAGCAGGTTGTCGGGATGGCTGAAGTCGACCAGTTCGCGGTAGTCCCGGGTCAGCGATTCCAGCCGGTGGTCCGACGATTCGACGAAGATCTCGGACTGGTAGCCCTGACCCCGCAGCACACGCTGGATGCCCAGGACCTCCTGGCCGATCGCGTCGCCGTAGCCGAGCGTCGCCAGCACCTGGTGGATGCTGATCATCGCGGCGGTCCGCCGCCGCGGCGCGATCGATCGGGCCCGCGCCGACGATTCGAGAATGCACGCGAGTCGCGCTGCGCCGGCCGCTCACTCCGGCGGTCGTTCGGCCGCGCCGCCGCCGAACGGGCGGGTGGTGGCCCTGCCATCGGCGATGAGCGCTCGACGTCGGCCGCCGCCGCATCGCCGCGCTCGGCGGTCGCGGCCGGCCGGCCCGCGTCGCCCGCCACGCCGGGCGCCGGGCCTTTCGGCAGCCCGGCGACGACGGCGTCGGCCGCCGGCAGACGCTGACGCCGTCGTTCGAGCCAGCCGGGCAGCGGATCGATCGGCCGGCCGGGCGGCTGCTGTGACAGACGCTCGAACATGTCCAGGTACTTGCGCTCGATGACCGGCCACTCATAGTGCTGGCGGAAGAACTGGCGGCCGTTTCGGCCGAGCGCCGTGCTCAACCAACCGTTGCGCTCGATCGCCCGCAGCGTTTCCAGGAACTCGGAGTAGGTCTCGTAGTACAGGCCGGCGCCGCTGCGGATGCACTGGCCTTTCAGGACATCGCATTTTCCGTTGGCCAGCACCGGCCGTCCCAGCGCCCACGCTTCCAGCGCCACCATCGACAGGCTCTCGAAATACGACGGCATGATCAGCAGGTCCGCGGCCGCCATCGCGTCGAACTTGTCGGCGTCGTCGAGAAAGCCGAGGTGGCGGATGCGGGGATGCTCAGGCACCGGCAGCAGGGAATTGCCGATCAGGATGAGCGAGAGCCGGCCCGAGGGATCGCGGAGATAGCCCTGGAAGAATTGGAACAGCTCCGCGCATCCCTTGTTTTCATCAATGCGCCCGACGTAGACGGCAAATGGGCCACGGACGTTGTACTTCTGGCGGAACCGGTCGGCCCGGGGGTTCTGGACGATCTCGGAACCGACGCCGACGACCACGCCCGGCACGTCGTCATTGCCGGACACGGCCTGGATCATCGTCCGTTCCTCGTCCGAGTTGTACATCAGCGCCCGCACGCCGCGGAAGATCGGCTGGAACATCGTCAGCCCGACTGCTGCGTCGCGCTCCGCGGTCGGCACCAGGATGGCGCGAGCCGCCGCCGCCCGGACGCCGTAGTAGGCGTGGTAGTAGCGGTAGCTGAAGAACAGGCAGTGGTCGTAGTGCTCCGCCGATCGGGCGAGATGATCGATCAGCGCAGGTGCGGTCGGGCCCTCGGCGTCGAGCCAGTCGAGCTCGTCAGCCAGCGAATGCGAGTGCTCGAAGACATGAGTCGAGCGCCGGCCGAACAGCCGCGGATCGCGCTCGTGTTTGACGCGAAAGCGCCGCACCGGCACGCCGTTGATCTGTTCGACTCCGGGCGCCAGCTCGTTCCGCCACGTCACATAGTCGGTCGAGCAGGTCGTCAGGACCTCGACCTCGGCGTGCCTGGCCAGATGCTCGGCGATGTAGCGTGCGTGCAGCTCGGCGCCGCCGTTGATCGCCGGTCCATAGCGCTGTACGACGACGGCGAGCCTCACTGTTGGTCGGGTTCGGACCCGTGATCGGACGCGGGCGTGGTACCGCGCTCGGGCTGCGTCGCGAAATGCTCAGGTTCCGACGAGGGCAGCGGCCGTGCCGGTTGGTGGGAATCGACCGATTGCGACTCGCCCCGTGGTCCCTGATCAGGCGAATCGGTTCCCTGCGGATCGTCCGGCCGCGCCGGCTCGGACGCTTCGTCGGCTCCTGTCTGATCCGGTGGCTCGTCCGACTCCTGGTCCGGCTCAGTCGAGGCGCCCATCACGGTTGCAGCGGGCGGGCCGCTGCGCCGCCCGCGCCGCCGTCGTCGTCTGCGGCTGCGCTGCCCCGGGCTGTCGGGCGCGCCGTCGGTCTCCGGCGACACCGCGGCCGGCGCGGCCGCGCTGCTGCTGGCGCTCGTGGTATCGGCGGGCGGACCGGCGATACTCGCCTGGATGGCTCCCTGGCCCGGCGGCGGCGGAATGGGCCGGGGCGGCGGTGTCGCCGACGACGGCGGGCTGACGGGGCTGCTTCTCGAACTCTGGCGCGGCGGCGGCGCCGGCGCCGGGGGCGCGGCTGCGGCCGGCTCGTCCCGGTCGTCCCCCGCCGGCTTGTAGGCGACCACGCTCTCGAGCGCCCGCGCCCGCCGTTCGCTGAACTCGACCCGGCTGGCCAGCGACTCGACGCGCATCTTCAGGTTCTTGACTTCGATGCCGGTGCGCGTCAGTTCGAACACCAGGTTGTGGATCACCTCGAAGTAGAGCGCGTCCATGTCGCGCCGCTGATTTTCGCGCGTCACCTCGCGTTCGAGGTTCGCCCTGTTGATCTCCGATTGCGCATGCAGCGCGTGGATCAGCGCGTTCGGATTGAAGAACAGCTTGAGGATCGGGCTCAACAGCTTGCGGATGAACCGCAGCGCACCGCGATGCGTTTCGAACATCGTGGTGTCTTCGAACGTATAGACCGCCACGATCGGCGGGTCGTAGCGCGGCTGATGCTGTCTGAACTGCTCGAGCAGGTCGGAGCGCACCCCGCGCGGGTCGAGGAATTTTTCGAGCTTGACCGCAGCCAGTTCCCGGAGCTGCTGCTCGGTGTAGTCGACGCCGCGCTTTTCACGGATCCGCGACCGGATCTGCTCCATGATCTGCTCGACGTCGATCGAGTCGGAGCGGAGGTTGAAATCGGGCATAAGCAGCGATCAGCTTTCAGCTGGCAGCCGGCCGCCAGAGCTCGAACGTGCCGCGAGCTGAGGGCTGACGGCTGACCGACAGGAGGGGCTTCATACGGTCCTGTAGATAATCAGCGCCACGAACAGCACCCAGAGCACGACACAGATGAGCAAGGGCCGGTCGGTGAGCAGCAAATCGGCCGGACTTCCGCCCTCGACGCGCTGATGCACGAGATAGAGGTAGCGGAAAATCCCATACAACGGAAACGGAATCGTCAACCCGAGCCACGGCGTCCCGAACTTCTGCTGGGTGTCGGGACTGATCGTGTAGAACACGTACGAAATCAGCGTCGACGCGGTGACGACGGCAATCATCTGATCGAGCAGGTACGGACTGTACTCGCTGAGAATCGGCCGGTGGCTGGTCGCGCCGTCGGTCAGCAGCACCAGCTCATGCCGCCGTTTCGCCAGGGCGATGAACAGCGCCCCGAGGATCGTGCAGACCAGCAGCCAGTGGCTGATTTCGACGTCGATCGCCACCGCCCCGGCTGCCGCGCGCAGCACGAACCCGACGGCAATCGTCAGCACGTCGATGATGACGATGTGCTTCAGTGCGGCGGAATACAGCCCGAGCAGTGCGAGGTAGGCCGCCGAGACGACGCCGAGGCGGACATTGACGGCGAACGCGGCGGCGATGCCGGCCGATCCGAGGACGGCGGCCGTTCCAATCGCCAGCGGTACGCTGACCGCGCCCGAGGCGATCGGCCGGCGTGCCTTCAGCGGGTGCTGGCGATCGGTGTCCCGATCGAGCACGTCGTTGATCAGATAGACGGCGCCGGACAGGCCGCAGAAAATCCCGAACGCGATCGTCGCATCGATCACGGCGATCGGATCGAACAGCCGGAGGCCGAACAGCAGTCCGGCGAAGATCAGCAGGTTTTTCGTCCATTGACCCGGTCGAGTCGAGATGAGCAGGCTGAGGACGGTCGATCGCCCAGGCACCATGAAGATCGAGGCACCTGGGGTCGCCATTTTGGAAGAGGTAGTGCGCGCCATCTAGCGCGGGTGACGGGCTAGACCTTTGCCGACGCCGAAAAGCTTCGCACCGCTTCGTCTTCGGCCTCGAAGGTGTCGAATACCGTCAACAGCTTGGTGATCGACAACAGATCCGTAATGCGTTTGGTCAGGCTGAGCAGCTTGAGGCTGCCGCCCTGTCGGCTCACCGTGGTATACGCGCGCACGACTTCGCCCAGGCCGGCGCTGTCGAGATACGGGACCTCTGCGAGATTCAACACGATCTTGCGGCGGCCCTGGCTGACGATGCTGTTGACCTTGTCCTTGAGCAGCTCGTCGCCTTCACCCAAAGTGATCTTGCCCTTCAGGTCGAGGATCATCACGTCGCCAACCTGCCGTTCCGTGATCTGCATGGCAGCTCCAGAATCTATGCGTGCGCGGCCAAAAACCGCGTCCAGCTTAACACACCGCTTCGTCCACGGCGGTCGTTCGAACCGCCGTCGCGCGAAACCCGACGAGAGGGCCGAGACCGGGAAAACCAGAATTGTGCGTTCGATACTGAGGCGTCGAAGCCGACGCCTCCCGCATCGAACGTAGATACTAAACGCCTCCAGCCCCGGCGAATTTCCGGGACTGGAAGCATTCCTTGCAGAAGACGGGACGGCCTTGCGTGGGACGGAACGGTACTGTCGTTTCCTTCCCGCAGGCCGAGCACATGGTGACCGTTTCCACCCGTTCGCGGGCGGCAGACCCGCCGGCCGGACGGCTGGCCCGCTTGCCCTTGCAGGCCTTGCACCGCTTCGGCTCGTTCTTGAAGCTCTTGTCGGCGAAGAATTGTTGCTCGCCCGCCGTCCAGACAAACTCTGCGCTGCAGTCAACGCACCTGAGGATCCTGTCTTGGAACTCCATCGGTCGCCACCTCGTCGGGGTCGGTCGGTCTTACTCCAGCTCGCGCCGGAGCTTCTTGCGATTACGTTTTCTCGCCAGGGCCTGTTTGGCCCGGCGCTTGTCGCCCGGTTTCAAGTAGAACGAATGCTTCTTGATGTCCTTGATGATGTCTTCCTGCTGCACTTTTCGCTTGAACCGGCGGAGAGCGCTTTCAATCGATTCGCCCTCCTGAATTTTGACTTCAGCCACGCGTATCACACCCCCTCAAACGCGACTTCTATGTAGAGCAAATATGCTACGCTATCACAAGTACGCGCGGATTCTAGGCGCAAACGATCTTCAACGTCAACGAAATAGTCCGCGCCGCCGTGCCCCGCTCCCTATCCTTTCTCCCCGCCGTAAATCACTAAGTTCATGAGGGTTCTGGTTCTTGGCAGCGGTGGGCGGGAGCACGCGCTCGTCACCCGGCTGCTCGCTGATCGTGACGGCAGTGAGATTCTATGCGCCCCGGGCAACCCCGGCATCGCCGCCATCTGCCGCGTCGCCCCCGCCGATCTGACCGATCCCGGCGCCGTCCTCGAACTGGCCAGCCGCGAACGCGCCGACCTGACGGTCGTCGGGCCCGAACTGCCCCTCAGCCTCGGCCTCGCCGATCGATTCATCGCCGCCGGCCGGCCGCTGCTCGGTCCGACGCAGGCGGCCGCGCGCCTCGAATCGAGCAAGGCGTTCGCCAAGGCGTTCATGCTGAGGCACGGCGTGCCGACCGCCCGCTTCCGGACCTGCGAATCGGTCGAACAAGGCCTCGCCGCCGTGCGCTCGGGCGAGTTCGGCTTTCCAGTCGTGCTCAAGGCAGACGGTCTCGCAGCCGGCAAAGGGGTGGTCATCGCCGAGGACCAGTCCGGCGCCGAGGCGGCCGTCGTCGCGGCAATGAGCGCGCGCCGGTTCGGCGCCGCCGGCGATCGCCTGGTGATCGAGGAGTGTCTGACCGGGCCGGAAGTGTCGTTTTTTCTCTTCTGCGATGGCGTCCATGCCCTCCCGTTCGCCTCGGCCCAGGATCACAAGCGGATCTACGACGGCGATCGCGGTCCGAACACCGGCGGCATGGGTGCGTTCGCGCCGAGCGTCCTGCTCGACGCCGGGCTGGAAACCCGGATCATGGGCGAGATCGTCGATCCGGTGATGACGGGAATGGCCGAAGAGGGGTACGCGTTTCGCGGGTTTCTGTACGTCGGCCTGATGCTGACCGCCGACGGTCCGAAAGTGATCGAGTTCAATGTCCGGCTTGGCGATCCCGAAACGCAGGTCATTCTGCCGCTGGTCGACGAGCCGCTCCTGCCCTTGCTCGCCGGCGCGGCTGAAGGCCGTCTCCCGCAGCCGTCCTGCCGGCGGGGGCAGGACAAGCTGGTGGGAGTGGTCGTCGCGTCCCGCGGCTATCCCGAATCATCGGAATCGGGCCAGCTGATCCGCGGCGTCGAGGACGCGGCGGCTGTCGCGCAGGTCTTTCACGCCGGCACCGCCCGGCACGACGATGCGCTCGTCACCGCCGGCGGCCGGGTCCTGACCGTCGTCGGGCGCGGCGTCAGCTTCGACGACGCCATCACCCGTGCGTACGACGGCGTATCCAGGATTCACTTCGAGGGGATGCAGTACAGACGGGACATCGGACGAGCGGCGATATGAAATTGCGGATTGCCGAATGCAGAGTGTAGATTGCACGGAGTCGATGAATCTGCATTCCGCAATCATTCTGCATTCTGAAATCTGCATTTCCCCGTGAAATATACAGTCATCACCTTCGGTTGCCGCGTCAACCAGGCCGATTCGCTCGGTTTCGAGGAAGAGCTGCGCCGGCGGGGCGCAACCGCGGCATCGTCGGACGAGGCAGACGTCGTGATCGTCAACACCTGCTCGGTGACGTCGAGTGCCGACCAGGGCGCACGGCAGACCGTGCGGCGCCTGGCGCGGATCAATCCGGAGGCGAAGGTGGTCGTGACGGGCTGCTACGCGACGCGCCGCCCGGATGAATTCGACCGCCTCGCCAACGTGCTCAGGGTGGTTCCGAACGGCGACAAGACGCGTGTGGTCGCACTGCTCGCCGCCGATCTCGGCCTGACCACGTCCGAGCGATTCGGCGACGGTGACGGCGGTTGCGGCGCCGCGATCGAGCCTGGCGTCGCCGGCCGTACCGCCTTCACGCTGCGGGTCCAGACCGGGTGCGCCCAGCCGTGCGCCTACTGCATCATTCCGGCGACGAGAGGCGCTCCCCGAAGTGCGCCGCCCGGCGGGCTCCTCGCCGAAGTCGATCGGATCGCACGGGCCGGCTTCAAGGAGATCGCGTTGACCGGCGTCCATCTCGGATCGTACGGACGGGATCTTCAGCCGGCGTCGTCGCTGCTCGAGCTGCTGCGGGCGTTTCGCGACTGGCGCGAGTCGAACGTCCCGCCCATGGCCCGGCCGCCGGCCCCAAACGGCGTCGCGGCAGATGGTGGGGACGTGCTGCGCGATCGTCCCACGCCCGATGTCCGCTTCCGGATCAGCTCGCTCGAACCGATGGACTGTTCGCCCGAGATCATCGATCTGGTGGCGCGCGGCGACGGCTTCGCGCCGCATTTCCACCTGCCGCTGCAGCACGCCAGCGATCGAATGCTGGCGGCGATGCGTCGTCCCTACACGAGCGCCCGCTATGCGGCGCTGGTCGGCGCGATCCGGGCGCGGATTCCGTCCGCCTCGATCGGCTCGGACGTCATAGTCGGGTTCCCCGGCGAGACCGCCGCGGACTTCGACGTGCTGTGCGCGTGCCTGGAGCAGTCGCCGCTCACCCACGTCCACGTCTTCCCCTATTCCGATCGGCCGGGCACGATCGCGTCAGCGATGAGCGGGAAGGTCCATGGCACGGTGATCAGGGAACGGGCGGCGCGGGTGCGCGAGATCGGCGGCCGGCTGACGGCGGGGTTTCGACAGGCGCAGCTCGGCTCGATCCATCGGGCGCTGACGCTCGAGGACGGATCGCTGGCCGTGACGGGCAACTACGTCAAAGTGCGAATCCCGGCTGGCCGGGTCCGCAACGAGTGGATTCGGGTGCGGATCACCGGCGTCGGCGACCCGATGCGCGCCGAGGTGCTCGACGAGCCCGGCGCATGTTTCGTCCGTACGTAGTGTCCGGCTTCAGCCGGACCGTGGCAGGTCCGCCGTGGTGGACTTCGCCTTAGGACCCGAAGGCGAGCGTCGCCAGCTGCTGGCCGGGCGACCGGACGGGGCCCTCGACGATCAGCTGTCCGCACGCCGCCCTGATGTCGCGGCCGCGGCTCTTCCGGACCGAGACGGTGAGATGGTGGGCGGCGAGGATCTGCGCGAACCGATCGATGGTCTGGTCGGCGGGCCGATCGAACGGAATGCCCGGCGCGGCGTTCAACGGGATCAGGTTGACCTTGGATTTCACGCCTGCCAGCAGCCTGGCCAGCTGGCGGGCGTCGTCCGGCGAATCGTTGACGCCGGCCAGCAGGACGTATTCGAACGTGATCCGGCTGCGGCGCTTCAGGGGGAATCGGCGGCACGCCTCGATGATGTCGGCGACGCCGTACTTCCTGTTGAGCGGCACCAGATCGCCTCGGATGGCGTCGGTCGGCGCGTGCAGCGAGATGGCCAGGTTGGGCATCAGCGGCTCCCGCGCCAGCCGCTCCAGCGCCGGCAGCAGACCGACCGTCGACAGCGTGACCCGGCGCGGCGGCACGGCGAGTCCGTGGTCGTCGGCCAGGATGCGCAGCGCCTTCATCGTCTCGTCGTAGTTGTGCAGCGGTTCGCCCATGCCCATCAGGACGAGGTTGAACCGCTGGTCGCGCATGCCGAGGGTGTCGGCGAGCACACGGACCTGGCCGACGATTTCGCCCGCGGTGAGGTTCCGGACCAGTCCCATTTTGCCGGTCAGGCAGAAGCGGCAGGCCATCGCGCATCCCACCTGCGTCGAGATGCAGAAGGTCATCGCCGGCGTATCGGGGATGAAGACCGATTCGATCATCTTGCCGTCGCCCAGACGCAGCACCAGTTTTTCGGTGCCGTCACTCGACTGTTCGCGCTTGACGACCTGGGGGGTGGTCAAGACGAAGCGGTCGGCGAGGGTCGTCCGGAGGGACCGCGACAGGTCGGTCATCTGGTCGAAGCCGGTGACACCGTGGCGATAGATCCAGCGAAAGACCTGCCGCGCGCGAAACCGCCTGAGGCCCTGCCGCTCGAACGCCGCTTCGAGAGCCGGGCGCTCGAACTCGGCGAGGTCCGGCGATGGATCTGGCTTCGCCGTCGGTATCTGATTGACGTTCAATGGGTTGGCCGCTCCGGTCGATCCTATCAAATAAAGACTCCCGACCCCTTTTTCTCGTGACTCGAGCCGGCCGCGTTCCAAAAGGACTCCCGACCTCTATTCTTCCCGAAGCGCCTTTTGGTCGCCGGCTCTCTTGCTCCAGTAAGGAGGGCCGTGTTATAGTGGCAAACCGAGCTTGTAATTCCTTTTCTGTCAAGGCTTTGCGGCACATCGCCGGCCTGGTGAATACGCGTTCCTGCGGCGAGCTTCATCTTGTCCAACTCACCCATCGTCAGAGACGTTCTCGACAACGGGCTTCGTCTTCTCACCGAGAAGATGACCCAGGTCCGATCGATCAGTATCGGGGTCTGGCTGACCCGGGGATCGCGGCATGAGACCGCCGAGCGCGGCGGCATCGCCCACTTCGTCGAGCACATGCTGTTCAAGGGCACGACCACCCGATCGGCCGAAGACATCGCGCAGGCGATCGATTCGATCGGCGGGCAGCTCGACGCCTTCACGGCGAAGGAGTACGCCAGCTATTACATCAAGGTGCTCGACGAGCACCTGCCGCTGGCCATCGACATCCTCTCCGATATCGTGCTGAATCCGGCGTTCACGCCGGACGACATCCAGCGCGAGAAGAAAGTGGTGCTCGAAGAGATCAAGATGGTCGAGGACACGCCGGACGACCTCGTCCACGAGCTCTTCACCCAGGGGTTCTGGGAGAATCATCCGCTCGGCCGTCCGATCCTCGGCCGGCCCGAGACGGTCGATTCGTTCGATGCCGGCCTGCTGCGCCGCTATTTCCGTAACGCCTACACGGCGCCCAACCTGATCATCTCCGCGGTCGGCAACCTCGAGCACGGGCGGGTTCGCGAGCTGGTCGAGGCGAAGTTCGGCGCGGTGCCGGCGCTCGGCGAAGCGGCCGGCGAAGAGGCGCCGACGGTGACGCCGAATATCCTGATCCGGAACAAGGAGCTCGAGCAGAGCCATGTCTGTCTTGGCGCCGGCAGCTACCCGCAGAATCACGACGATCGATACGCCAGCTATGTCCTGAACACCATGCTTGGCGGCTCAATGAGCTCGCGGCTGTTCCAGAACGTCCGCGAGAAGCGCGGGCTGGCCTACGCGGTGTTCAGCGGCCTCAGCGCCTATCGCGATGCCGGCTCGTTCACCATCTATGCCGGCTGTTCGAACGCCGCGGTCGGCGAGGTCATCGACCTGGTCGTCGAAGAGCTGCGCGGCGTCAAGCAGGCGCCGATGCCGGATGCCGAGCTGCAGCGGGCCAAGGATCATCTCAAAGGCAGCCTGATGCTCAGCCTCGAGAACACGGCCAGCCGGATGTCGCATCTGGCCCGCCAGGAGATCTACTTCGATCGGCAGTTCGGGCTCGACGAAACCCTGCAGGGTGTCGAGCGCGTGACCGCCGCCGATGTCCAGCGCGTCGCCGCCGATCTCTTCCAGGGCGGCTCGCTGTCGGCGACGGTGCTGGGCAATGTGAATGGGCTCGAGATACCGCGCGAGCGGCTCGAGTTGGGTTGAGACGGGGCCAACCGATACACCACGGAGGACGCCGGGGTCGACGTCGGTCCGGCCCGGGCGGCGGGCCAGCAGTGGCTGACGATTCGTTGTTCGGGGTCCGTGGTGGAGCGTTATCGTGATCTCTCGCTACACACATCCAGAAATGGGCCGGATCTGGAGCGACCAGCATCGCTACCAGACCTGGCTGCTGGTCGAAACCGCGGCGGCGGAGGCGATGGCCGACGCCGGCATCATCCCCCCTGAAGCCGCTCGTGACATCCGCCAGCGCGGCGCCTTCGACGTCGCGCGGATCGAGGAGATCGAGCGGACCACCCAGCACGATGTCATTGCCTTCACCACCGCCGTGGCCGAACACGTCGGGCCGTCGGGCCGCTGGCTGCACTTCGGCCTGACCTCATCCGACGTCATCGATACCGCGCAGGCCCTGCAGATGCGCGACGCCTGCGACATCATCCTCGAAGATCTCGACGGTCTGGCGGCGGCGGTCCGCGATCGCGCGTTCGAGCATCGCCGCACGCCGATGATCGGGCGCACCCACGGCGTCCACGCCGAACCGATGACCTTCGGCCTGAAGCTCGCGCTGTGGTACTCCGAGATCGGCCGCGCCATCGAGCGCGTCCGCCGCGGCCGCGCCGTGATCAGTGTCGGGAAGCTTTCTGGCGCCGTCGGCACCTTCGCGCATCTGCCGCCGGACATCGAAGCCGCCGTCTGCCGCGCGCTCGGGCTGACCGCCGCCGCGGTCGCCTCCCAGGTGATCCAGCGCGATCGCCACGCCGAGCTGCTGGCGGCGCTGGCGATCACCGCCGCCTCGCTCGAGAAATTCGCCCTCGAAGTGCGCGGCCTGCAGAAGACAGAGATCGGCGAGGTCGAGGAGCCGTTCGCCAAGGGGCAGAAGGGCTCGTCGGCGATGCCGCACAAACGCAACCCGATCGGCTGCGAACAGATCGTCGGTCTGGCCCGGCTGGTCCGCGCTAACTGCCACGCCGGGTTCGAGAACATCGCCCTCTGGCACGAGCGCGACATCTCGCACTCTTCGGTCGAGCGCGTCATCCTGCCGGACAGCTTCATCGCGCTCGATCACATGCTGCGCCGGTTCACCCGGATCACCAGGTGGCTGGTCGTCAATCCCGGACGGATGCGCGAGAATCTCGAACGCTCACGCGGCGTCGTGTTTTCAGGTACGGTACTGCTGGAACTGGCCCGCCGCGGCGTCTCGCGCGAGCAGGCCTACGAGTGGGTGCAGCGGAACGCCATGCAGTCGTTCGCCGATCGAGCGGATTTCAAGGCCCTGCTGCTCGCCGATCCCGATCTGGCTGCGGTTTTGTCGTCGGACGGGATCGAGCGGGTGTTCGATCTCGACGAGCAGTTCAGGCACGTCGACGATATCTTCGACCGGGTGTTCGTTGCCGCGCCGATCAACACATAGATCGCCGGCTGGCTCCGGTCTCGGGCAACGGCCGGCCGGGCGGCGTCACTGAAGGATGCAACCGCATGCGCGCACGGGTATTCGTCACGCTCAAGGCGTCCGTCTTCGATCCACAGGGCAAGACCATTGCCGACGCGCTGCACTCGCTCGGTTACGTCGGCGTCGACGACGTCCGCCAGGGCAAGTACTTCGAGCTCGATTTGAAGACCACCGAGGCGGGGCAGGCCCGGGCCCTGGCGGCCGAGGTGGCCGACCGGCTGCTCGCCAACCCGGTGATCGAGAGCTACAGGGTGGAGATTGATTAGCGTCGTGGCACTGCGCGTCGGCCGCGTGGCGCCGGGAGCCGGAGGTTTATGAAATTTGCGGTGGTGGTCTTTCCCGGTTCGAACTGCGACGAGGATGCCTATCACGCCGTCCACGATGTGCTGGGTCAGGATGCCGAGTACATCTGGCACAAGGACAGCAGCCTCAACGGCGCCGATGCCGTGATCCTGCCGGGCGGCTTCGCCCACGGCGACTACCTGCGCACCGGCGCGATGGCCCGCTTCTCGCCGATCATGCGGGTGGTTGATCACTTCGCCGCCGCCGGCGGCCCGGTGCTCGGGATTTGCAACGGCTTCCAGGTGCTGCTCGAAGCCGGGCTGCTGCCCGGTGCGATGCTCCGGAACCAGTCGCTGAAGTTCCGCTGCGAGCAGGTGCACATCCGGGTCGAGCAGACCGATACGCCGTTCTCGGCCGCCTGCCGCCGCGGCCAGGTGCTGCGGATGCCGATCGCGCACGGCGAAGGCAACTATTTCGCCGAGCCCGAGGTCGTGGCCGAGCTCGAGGCGAACCGTCAGATCATCTTCCGCTACACCGATGCCGCCGGCGGCGTCACCGCCGCGGCCAATCCGAACGGATCGAAAGCGGCGATCGCCGGGCTCTGCAATCTGGCGCGCAATGTCGTCGGCTTGATGCCGCATCCCGAACGCGCCTGCGAATCGATCCTGGGCAGCGCCGACGGCCGGGCCATCTTCGAGTCGGCGATGGCCGTCTTCAGAACCGGCCGGGCCGGCGGCGCCGCCGGATCCGCCCTCCAGGCGGTGGGCTGACGTGATCGACGCGCAACTGCTCGACCGTCACGGGCTGAAGAGTGACGAATACGATCGGATCGTCCAGGTTCTCGGCCGTGAGCCGAACCTGACCGAACTGGGCATCTTTTCGGTGATGTGGTCCGAACACTGCAGCTACAAGAGCTCCCGCGTCCACCTCAGAACGCTGCCGACCGAAGGGCCGCAGGTCCTGCAGGGGCCGGGCGAAAACGCCGGCGCCATCGATATCGGCGGCGGGCTCGCCGCCGTCTTCAAGATCGAATCGCACAATCATCCGTCGTTCATCGAGCCCTATCAGGGCGCGGCGACCGGCGTCGGCGGCATCATCCGCGACATCTTCACCATGGGCGCCCGGCCGATCGCCCTGCTCAACTCGCTGCGGTTCGGTGCGCTCGACGCGCCGGGCACGACCCGGCTGCTCGAAGGCGTCGTCGCCGGCATCGCCGGCTACGGCAACAGCATCGGCATTCCCACCATCGGCGGTGAGATCGCGTTCGACCCCGCCTACGCCGGCAACCCGCTGGTCAACGTCTTTTGCCTGGGCATCGCCCGGGCCTCGGACATCATCAAGGGCGTCGCCTCCGGCGTCGGCAACAGCGTCTACTACGTCGGCGCCAAGACCGGCCGCGACGGCATCCATGGCGCGACGATGGCGTCGGCGGAGTTCGACGACCGGACCGAAGAGAAGCGGCCGGCCGTGCAGGTCGGTGATCCGTTCATGGAGAAGCTGCTGCTCGAGGCCTGCCTCGAAGTGATGCAGACCGACGCTCTGGTCGGCATCCAGGACATGGGCGCGGCCGGGTTGACCTGCTCGACCACCGAAATGGGCTCGCGCGGCGGCGCCGGCGTCGAGATCGACGTTGCCCTCGTCCCACAGCGTGAGACCGGCATGACGGCCTACGAAATCATGCTGTCCGAATCGCAGGAGCGGATGCTGCTGGTCGTCAAGCAGGGACGCGAGGCGGAGGTCGAGCGGATTTTCGACAAGTGGGATCTGCACGCGTCGCATATCGGCCAGGTGACCAGCGACGGCATGCTCCGCGTCAAGGAGCGCGGCGTCGTCGTCGCCGAGATTCCGAACCCGGCGCTGACCGACGAGGCGCCGGTCTACCATCGGCCGATGGCCGAGCCGGAATACCTGGCCGGGATCCAGCGCCTGGACCTCGCGGCGCTCGCGGCTCTCGAAACCGCTCCCGGCCGGGGTGGACGCCGCGGCGAGCCGGGGCAGGCCAATGCCGATCTCCTGCGGCTGCTGACGTCGCCGACCATCGCCAGCAAGCGATGGGTGTATCGCCAGTACGACCACATGGTCCGCACCAACACGGTGAACCCCCCCGGGCTGGGCGCCGGCGTCGTGCGCGTCAAGGGAACAGATCGGGCGCTCGCCATGTCGGTCGACGGCAACGGTCGATACAGCTATCTCGACCCGTACCGCGGCGCGATGCTCGCCGTCGCCGAGGCCTGCCGCAACGTCGCCTGTGCGGGCGCCCGGCCGCTCGGCGCGACCAACTGCCTGAATTTCGGCAATCCTGAACGGCCACCGGTGATGTGGCAGTTCGCCCGGGCGGTCGAGGGGATCGGCGCGGCCTGTCGGGCGCTCGGCGTGCCGATCACCGGGGGGAATGTCAGTCTCTACAACGAGACCGATGGCCGGGCGATCTATCCGACGCCGGTGATCGGCGTGGTCGGGCTGCTCGAGCACGCCGATCGCGTCGTCAGCCGCCGCTTCCAGCGCTCCGGCGACGTCATCGTCCTGCTCGGCGCCGATCGCGGCGAGCTTGGCGGCAGCGAGTATCTCGAGCTGGTGCACCGTCTGGTGCGCGGCCTGCCGCCGGAGCTCGATCTGGACGCCGAGCGCGCTCTGCAGTCGCTGCTCGTCGGCGTGGCCGATGCGCGTCTGATCGGATCGGCGCACGACTGTTCGGACGGTGGTCTGGCCGTTGCGCTGGCCGAGTGCTGCTTCGATACCGGCGGTGTCGGCGCCGAGATCGCGATCGACGCGGTTAACATCTCGGAGGAGACTGCGCTCAATCGTGCGGCGGCGCTGTTTGGTGAATCCGCCACTCGCGTGGTCGTGTCGACGCGGGTGGATGTCGTCACCGAGGTGCTGGAGCGGGCGGCGGCGGTGGGGGTGCCGGCCCGGGTGGTGGGACGGACCGGCGGCAATCTGCTGCGGATCGCGGTCGGCGGTCACCTTGCCGTCGATCTGACTGTCGACGAGGCGGAACGAGCCTGGGCGTCGGCGCTGGATCGGTATTTCGTCAAGCGCGTGGCGTGAAACGCTGTCCGGCGGGTTCTGGCGAACCTGCCACCAAGGAATCATGCTCGACAAGTTCAAGGACGAATGCGGCGTCTTCGGCATCTTCGGCCATCCTGAAGCGGCCAACATGACCTACCTGGGTCTGTACGCGCTGCAGCACCGGGGACAGGAGAGCGGGGGGATCGCGGCGTCCGACGGCGGCACGGTGCGGGTATCGCGGGGAATGGGCTACGTCGCCGACATCTTCGACACCGAGACCCTGGCCGGACTGCCCGGGACCCGGGCGATCGGGCATGTCCGCTATTCGACCGCCGGCTCGAGCCAGCTGTTGAACGCCCAGCCGATCCTGATCGACTGCACGCACGGCCAGATCGCGATCGGCCACAACGGCAACCTGGTCAACGCCCAGGAACTGCGCGACGCGCTGGTCCGCCAGGGCTCGATCTTCCAGTCGAGCAGCGACACCGAGGTCGTCCTGCATCTCTACGCCCGCTCGAAAGCGGCGACCGTCGAGGATGCCATCGTCGAATCGGTCTCCCAGGCGCGGGGCGCCTTCTCGTTCGTGCTGCTGACCCGCGACAAGCTGATTGCGGTCCGCGATCCGCACGGCTTCCGGCCCCTTGCGCTCGGCCGCCTCGGCGACGCGATGGTCGTCTGCTCGGAAACGTGTGCAATGGATCTGATCGGCGCGACCTACGTGCGCGATGTCGAGCCCGGCGAAGTGCTGGTGATCAGCGAGCACGGGATGCGCTCGATCAAGCCGTTTGCGCCGGCGCCGCTCGCCCATTGCGTGTTCGAGCACGTCTACTTCGCGCGGCCGGACAGCTACGTGTTCGGCCGGAGCGTCAACGAGGTCCGCACCAACCTCGGACGGGCCCTCGCCCTCGAGCACCCGCTCAACGCCGATGTCGTCGTGCCGGTTCCCGACTCGGGGGTGTGCGCGGCGATGGGCTATGCCGAGGAATCGGGGATCCCGCTCCGGATGGGGCTGATCCGCAATCACTACGTCGGCCGCACCTTCATCGAGCCGCAATCCGCCATCCGGCATTTCGGCGTCCGCGTCAAGCTGAACCCGGTGAAGAGCATCCTCAACGGCCATCGCGTCGTCCTGATCGACGACTCGATCGTGCGCGGCACCACCAGCCGGAAGATCGTGAAGATGGTCCGGGCGGCCGGGGCCAGGGAAGTGCACGTGCGCATCAGTTGTCCGCCGACGGTCTCGCCGTGCTTTTACGGCATCGACACGCCGCGCCGGTCGGAACTGATCGCCGCGACCCACACGCTCGATGAGATCAAACGGTATCTGGACGCGGACAGTGTCGCCTACTTGAGCCTCGAAGGGCTGTTGACCGCGGTCGGCTCGGAACGCGGCTCCTATTGCACGTCCTGCTATACCGGCCGCTACCCGGTCGAGTTCCCGCGCGACGAGGCGAGTTACCTGCAGCTCGCGCTCAAACTCGACAAGACCGCGGCGGTGGTGGAATAGGGATGATGATGACGAGGATGCCGCGGCCGCGGGGGACATGGCAACAGCGGAAACCGGCAGTGCCGTGCCGTCGTGGGTTTCCCGCCGGGTTCATTTCAGTCTGCGTCCTGGTGATCCTCTGCGCTCCTCGATTCATTGCCGCCCAGGAACCGCCGGCGCCCCAGACCGTACCGGCCGCCCAGCTTCAGGCGGCGATCGACAAGCTCGGCGATCTCGATTACGCCACCCGCAGCAATGCCGCCAGGACGGTGCGGCGCGTGCCGGCGGCGCAGGCGGTTCCCGTCCTGCTGCAGACCGTTGCCGGGCACGCCGACGGCTACGTTCGCTATCGCGCCCTCGTCCTCCTCACCGGCTTCAACGATCGACGAACCCGGGACGCGATGCGCGAGGCGGTGACCAGCCCGAACGATCGGCTGCGGACCGTCGCCTACAGTTTCTTCGAGCACAATCCGGATCGCGCGATGACGTCGCAGCTGCTTGGCGCGCTCGACAAGGAGCAGGCGGAGTTCGTCCGGCCGGCGCTGGTCCGGGCGCTGGCCGCGCTGGCCCGGGTGCCGTCGCCGGCCGGCCTGGCCGCCGAATCCGCCCGCGTCCAACAGGCGCTGGTGCGGGACGTCAGCCGCGGCGAGGACTTCTTTCGCAGCGTCGTGATCGAGTCGCTCGGCGACTACCAGGCGGCGTACGCGTTCGACGCCATTACCGCCAGTGCCACATTGGAAGGACCGCTCCAGGACGATGCCGCCCTGGCGCTGGGCAAGATCGGCGACAAACGTGCGCTCGAGACGCTGGCCGGCCTGCAGCGCACCGCCGCGCGCAAGACCCAGCCGTCGATCGCCGCCGCGATCTGTCTGCTCGGCGTCAACTGCGTCAACCACGAGAAATTCCTGATCGAGACGCTGAAGTTCGCGGACCAGAACACCGGCTTCCAGGATCTACTGCGCGCCGCCGCGACCGGGCTGGGCGCACTGGGCGTCGCCGGCCGGGCCGAGGCGGTCGCCGGGCTGCTCGAGATCGGCATTCCGTCGCGCGACGATCCGACCCGCTCGCCGATCGCGCTCGCCCTCGGCGCCGTGGCGCTGCGCAATACCGCCCTGGTCATGCCGATCCTCGAGAAGTATCCCGAACGGGAGGCGGCAATCGAGCTGCTCGCCGAGGGCTTCGACATGCTCGAAGAAGATCTCGACAAGGAGCGGTTCTTCGCCTTCGCCCGCCGGACGTTCTGGGACGCCGCCGACGGTTCGAGCACGCGGGCGTTGATGCAGACGCTGATCGGGAAGCTTGAATTTTGAGCACCGATCCCCCGGCCTCCGACAGCAGCTACCGTGCGGCCGGCGTTGACATCGACGCCGGCAACGAGACCGTCCGGCGAATCAAATCGATCGCGCGCGCCACCTTCACGCCCGGTGTGCTCTCCGAGATCGGTTCGTTCGGCGGACTGTTCCGGCTCGATCCCGGCCGCCACCGTGAACCGGTGCTCGTGGCGAGTGCCGATGGCGTCGGCACCAAGCTCAAGATCGCCTTCGCCACCGGCCGGCACGACACGGTCGGCGCCGATCTCGTGAACCACTGCGTCAACGACATCCTCGTCCAGGGTGCCGAGCCGCTCTTCTTCCTCGACTATCTGGGTACCGGCCGCCTCTCGCCGGCGATCGCCGAGCAGATCGTCGCCGGCATGGCGCGCGGCTGCCGGGAGAACGGTTGCGCGCTGCTTGGTGGCGAGACGGCGGAGATGCCCGGGTTCTACGCCGCCGGCGAGTACGACATCGCCGGCTTCATCGTCGGCGTCGTCGAACGATCGCAGATCGTCGATGGCCGGACGATCGAGCCGGGTGATGTGTTGATTGGCGTGCCGTCGGCGGGTCTGCACACCAACGGCTATTCACTGGCGCGGCGGGTGCTGCTCGAGGTCGCCGGGATGACGCCCGATACGTTCGTGCCGGAGCTGCGCGCCACGGTCGGCGAGGCGCTGCTGGCGCCGCACCGATCGTATCTGCAGGCGGTGCGCCCGCTGCTCGATGACGGCCTGGTGAAGGGGATGGCGCACATCACGGGCGGCGGCATCACCGACAACCTGCCGCGCGTGCTGCCGGACGGGTGCGCCGCGGCGATCGACCGGCGGACGTGGACCGTGCCGCCGATTTTTACCCTCCTGCAGACGCGCGGCGACATCTCGACCGACGAGATGTTCCGGGCCTTCAACATGGGCATCGGCCTGATCGTGGCGTGCGCCCGCCAGAACGTCGGGCGCATCGTGGCCAGCCTCGAGGGGAGTGGTGAGCGGCCGGTGGTGATCGGTCAGGTCGTTGCCGGCGGCCGTGAGGTCCGCTACTAGAAAAGCTAGAAAAGAGAAAAGGGGTCGGGAGTAAATGTTTCTGCGATCGGCCGTCGCCGGCGAAGTGACAAATTCAGCGATGTGCCGAGCGTTCGTCAGTCGGTCAAAAAGGGGTCGGGAATATTCTTCCGCGGCCGACCACGGGGTCGCAGCGACGACGTCAGCTGGAGTCGCTGGGCAGTCTGCTGCTGCCAGGCTGCGTCGCCCAGAGGCCTACCGCGGCGAATCGCCTCTCGGAGCGCCGCCAGTTCGGCGTCGCTTTGAGGTGTATTGACGTAGTCTTCCCAGTCGACGGGGCAAGTGACCGGCCACGTGTCCAGCAGTCCGCGCTCACGGCCCTTTCGTCGCCGCCAGAGGCTCGACCAACGCCAGTCCGTCGCGTCAGAGACGAGGTTGGCGCGGAGCGGATTCCGTTCGACGTATCGGCACGCGGTCAGAAAGTGGCCGTTCGATTGAATCGGGATCGCCTTGAACCGCCCCTGATAGACCGCTCCAGTCCCGGACGTTCCTTGGCGATCATTCCAGCGGCGCGCGTGCGTGAGGGTCAGCCAGTGTAAAAATCGCGATAGATCACCGTCCCTTTCAGGGCACAGAATTAAGTGCCAGTGGTTTCGCATCAGGCAATAGGAGAGGAGTCTGACGGCGGCCTGCTGTTTCGCCTCGAACAACAATTGCTCGAACGAACCGTAATCCCAATCAGATGAGAACAATACGAGCTGCTTCACCGAGCGGTTCAGCGCGTGGTATACGATGCCGGCGGATGGAACCCGTAGTCGTCGTGGCATGCTCGTGGGGAACGCTTGGACGTAGGCAAGGATGATGCCTCCAGAAAAAGACTCCCGACCCCTTTTTCCTCGGCTGGCCATCCTGATCTCCGGCCGCGGCTCGAACCTCCAGGCGATCATCGATGCCATCGGCGCGGGCCGGCTCGAGGCGGTGATCGCCGTCGTGATCGCCGACCGTGCCGGCGCGGCCGGACTCGCCCTCGCGCGTGACGCCGGCCTCGACGCAGTCGCCGTCAACCCGCGCCAGTATTCCGACCGCGCCGCCCATGACGCCGCGCTGGCCGCCCTGCTTCGCGAGCGTCACGTTGATCTGGTCTGCCTGGCGGGCTACCTGCGCCTGGTCGGTGCCCCATTGATCGACGCCTTTCCGAACCGGATCCTGAACATCCATCCCTCGCTGCTGCCCGCGTTCCCAGGACTCGAGGCGCAGCGGCAGGCGCTCGATCACGGCGTCCGCGTGTCCGGCGCGACAGTGCATCTGGTGACATCCGATCTCGACGCCGGGCCGATCGTCCTGCAAACCGCCGTGCCGCTGCTCGACGATGACACGGTTGAGACCCTGTCGGCGAGGATCCTGGTCGAAGAGCATCGCCTCTACCCCGAAGCGATTCGCATCGTGATCGGCGGCGGCTGGGCCCTGGCCGGACGCCGCTTCGTCCGTCAATCAGACCGCCAGCCGTCCTAGCGCGGAGACTCCGCATGGCCGAGTGGAACGAACAGGACTCGTCGACCTACCGGCAGATCGCGGCTGTGGCAGTGCCGCGCCAGCAGGAGATGATCGCGACGCTGGTCGCCGCCGCACCCTTCGCCGCCGATGACGCGATCCGAATCGTCGACATCGGCGCCGGCGCCGGCCACCTCGCCGATGTCCTGCTCGAGTGCTTTCCGCGCGCGACGCTGCTGGCGCTCGACGGGTCCGAGTCGATGCGGCAGGCGATCACCGCCCGCACCGCCGGCGTCGGCGATCGCATTCAGGTGCGCGACTTCGCGCTCGACGCGCTCGACTGGTGGGACGTCATGCACGGCGCCGATCTCGTGGTGTCCTCGCTGTGCCTGCATCATCTCAATGACGCGAAGAAGCAGTACCTCTACAAGGCCATCGCGGAGCGGTTGACCAAACGAGGCGCGCTGCTGATAGCCGATCTGATCGAACCGGCTCACGCCGCGGTCCGACGGGTGGCCGCCGATAGCTGGGACGTCAGTGCGCGCGCCCAGGCCGGCGCTGCCGGGGCGCCGGAGCGGCTGGCCGCCTTCGTTGAGAGCCAGTGGAACCACTATCGCTTTCCCGACCCGAAGGATCGGCCGGCCGCCCTCTTCCACCATCTGGTCTGGCTGAAACACGCTGGTTTCACCAGCGTCGATTGCTGCTGGCTCTACGCCGGGCACGCCGTTTACGGTGGGTATCAATCGGCAGGAGAGCCGGCGGCGGATGACGGCACCATCTTCGAGCGTGCCCTGATGGCAGTGCAGAAGCGATTGGGTTAGGCCGGGGTCCTCAGCGGCTAGACCCGGCGAGACTCCGGCCTGAGGGTCAGCACCGCGACTTCCGGCGCGCAGTTGATGCGGACTGGCACGTAGATGGTGCCGATGCCGCGACTGACGAACATCGTCGTCTGGTCGCGCCGGCCGATGCCCCACAAGACCGGAAAATTCCGCTTGGCGACCGCGCCGATTCCGGGCAGGACGACCTGCCCGCCGTGGGTATGGCCCGATAGGACGAGCGGAATGTTCAGGGCCGCCGCTTCGATCAGCCGGCGCGGATCGTGTGCGAGCAGGCACACCGTGCGGCCGGCGCCGCGCAGCAGGCTGGCGATATCCGACGGCCGCTTGGTCCAGAATCGGATCCCGAGTAGATCGATCGCCTCTCCCCTGACCGTGATCGTGGTCCGGGCGTCCTTGAGGACCTCGACGCCGCGGGCGACGAGCGCCGCCGGCATGTCGTGATCGTCGTCGTGATTGCCGAGGATGCCGTAGACGCCGTGCGGTGCCGACAGCGGCGCCAGCGCCTCGGCAGCCGGGCCGACGTACTGCCGGTCGCCCCAGGTCACATAATCGCCGCCGAGGACGATCAAATCCGGCTGTTCGTTCATCAGCAGGGCGACGGCGTGGGCCACGTCGTCGTGCGGAACCCAGCGGCTGCGGTGGACGTCGGTGAGCAACCCGATCTTGACGCCGGCGAGCGCCGGCGGCAGGCCGACCACCGGCAGGTCGAGCCGTGTCACCCCGAGCTGGTGCCGCTCGTAGAGCAAGCCGTAGGCGCCGGTCGCCGTCACGCCGCTGATGCCGGTCGTGATCAGTGTCTTGAGCACGGCGCGCCGGCCGATCGTCATCGACTGCTATAGTAATCAAATTCTGCGATGACGAATCTCTACGATGAGCTGGTCTGGCGCGGGCTGCTCTACGACGCGACGGAAGGATTGGCGGAACTGTTCGCCACGGCGCCCGTCACCGGATACATCGGCTTCGACCCGACCGCGTCGAGCCTGCACGTCGGGTCGCTGTTGACCGTGATGGGACTGGCGCGCCTGCAGCGGTTCGGCCACAGGCCGATCGCCATCGTCGGCGGCGGCACCGGCATGATTGGCGACCCGAGCGGCAAGTCGCAGGAACGGGTGCTGCTGTCGGCCGAGCAGATCGAGGGCAACGTCGCCGGCATCCGCCGCCAGCTCGAACGGTTTCTCGATTTCGAGGCGCCCGGTAATCCGGCCCGGATCGTCAACAACGCCGACTGGCTTGGCGCGATCGATCTGCTGTCCTTCCTGCGCGACGCCGGCAAGCATTTCACCGTCAACTACATGCTGCAGAAGGAGTCGGTCAGCCGCCGGCTCGAGAGCGAAGACGGGATCTCGTTCACCGAGTTCAGCTATCTGTTGCTGCAGGCCTACGATTTCCTCCAGCTGTTCGATCGGTTTGCCTGCCGGCTGCAGCTGGGCGGCAGCGATCAATGGGGCAACATCACCGCCGGGATCGATCTGATTCGCAAGCTGCGCGCGACGAAAGCGCATGGCCTGGTCTGGCCGCTGCTGATGACGGCCGGCGGCGTCAAGTTCGGCAAGACCGAAACCGGGACGATCTGGCTCGATCCGGATCGCACCTCGCCGTTCCGCTTCTATCAGTTCTGGTTGAACACCGCTGATCGCGACGTCGTGGCGTACTTGAAATTCTTCACCTTCCTCGAGCGCGCGGCGATCGACGAGCTCGAGGCGGTGACCCTGGGTGCGCCGGCGGCGCGCGACGCCCAGCGCGTGCTGGCCCGCGAGGTGACTGGACTGGTACACGGCGCCGAGCACGTCGCGCGCGCCGAGCGCGCGTCGGCGCTGCTGTTTGGCGAGGACATCGCGACGCTCGACGTCGACGACGTGCTGGCGGTGTTCGCCGACGTGCCGTCAACCGGGCTGCCGGCCGGCGATTTCGCCGGCGACGGCGTGGCGATTGTCGATCTGCTGGTGCGGGTGCAGCTGGCGGCATCGAAGAGCGACGCGCGCCGGCTGGTGCAGTCCGGTGGTGTGTATGTGAACAACCGCCGCATCGCCGATCCGCAAGCTCGCGTCGCCCGGGATCAGGCGATTGGCGGCGGCGTGCTGGTGTTGCGGAAGGGGCAGCGGCAGCAGCATCTCGTCAAGTTGATCTGAGGCGCGGCGCCGGTCGATATCGATCGCCGTGGCGCCACAGCGGTCGCATTCAGATCAGAAGCAGCAATCCCCTGTTGTGCCTCGATGATAATGTCCCCTTCCCACCACATTAGAAATGTCCCCTA
>JBDTRR010000044.1:0-42100 GCA_039931615.1 Acidobacteriota bacterium | reverse complement strand
CCTCGGCATCAAGCTCGAGTCGATCAAGCTCGAAGACCTCGGCAAGGCCAAGAAGGTGACGATCGACAAGGACAACACGACCATCGTCGAGGGCGCCGGCGTCTCGTCGTCGATCGAAGGCCGGGTCCGCCAGATCCGGACCCAGGTCGAAGACACCTCGTCGGACTACGATCGTGAGAAGCTGCAGGAGCGGCTGGCCAAGCTGGTCGGCGGCGTGGCGGTGATCAAGGTCGGCGCGGCGACCGAGACCGAGATGAAGGAAAAGAAAGCGCGCGTCGAGGACGCGATGCACGCGACCAAGGCGGCGGTCGAAGAGGGCATCGTCCCGGGCGGCGGCGTCGCACTGCTCCGCGCGTCGAAGGTGCTGACCGGCCTGAAGCTGATCGGCGACCAGCAGATCGGCGTCAACATCGTCACCCGCGCCATCGAAGAGCCGATGCGCTGGATCGCCACCAACGCCGGACACGAGGGCTCGATCGTCGTCCAGCGCGTGCGCGAGATGAAGGACGACGAAGGCTTCAACGCGTTGACGGACACCTACGAGGATCTGGTCAAGGCTGGCGTCATCGACCCGGTCAAAGTGGTCCGGTCGGCACTCCAGAACGCCTCGTCGATCGCCTCGCTGCTGCTGACCACCGAGGCGCTGATCTCGGAGATTCCGGAAGAGAAGAAGGAAGCGCCGATGCCGGGCGGCGGCCACGGCGGCGGCATGGGCGGGATGTACTAACTTCGCAGGCAATTAGGAATTGGAAATTAGGAATTAGGAATTTTCAATTCCTAATTCCGAATTCTGAATTCGCAAGAGCCCGGTTGGCATCGCGCCAACCGGGCTCTTGGTCTTTTAGCGGAGCGTGAACGTCAGCTCGATGGTGACCAGGACGGGAACCGGTTCGCCCAGGCGCACACCGGGCGCGAAGCGCCATTTCCTCGCCGCGTTCATCGCCTGCTGATCGAGGCCGAAGACGGCATCGAGGGAGCGCACCACCTGGACGTCGCCGACCGAGCCGTCCGGCTTGACGATGCATTGGAGCAGCACCGTGCCCTGCACCTTGGCGCGCATCGCGTCGGATGTATATTGCGGCCGCTCCTCGTGCAGAAGGCGCGGCATCGTGACGCCGTTCCCAGGCTGATACGCGCCGCCGCCGGTGCCACCGCCGAACCCTGGACCGAGCCCCGACCCGCTGCCGGAGCCGATGCCGCTGCCCCGCCCGGTTCCCGCTCCTCCACCGGTGCCCGAACCGAGGGATGCGGTCGGCGGCCCGGGGGCCGCTTCGAGCGCGCCCGAGAGCAGATCGGTCGCGTCGGCCAGGCTCTTGGCGGGAATGTTCAACTGCTCGACCGGGGTTGGCTCGTTCTTGGCCACCTGCAGGGTCGGCGCTTTGTCGACGGGGACCGTCAGCTTGTCCTTCCCCTTGAGCTCGGCCTTGCGCGGCGGCTCCTTCATCTGATTGCCGCCACCGCCGCCTCCACCGCCTGGTCCTGGCTGAGTCAGCCAGATGATGTTCTTCGTGTCGGGCCGTGGGACGACCGGCGCCTCGGCGGCTGCGTGACTGCCGTAACGGACGATCAGCACTGCCAGCAGCCCAAGCGCGAGGTGCGAGCCGAGGGAGGCAACAAACGCCGGGGCAATACGCTTCTGCTGCTGCTCGAACAGGAACGGCACGTCCACGGGATGGCCGTCCAGATGAACGGCCAGATGGCCCGCCGACGTGTTGCCATCGCGAAGCGGTGGTGAGCTGGGCTCGGTCATGGAAAACGGGACGCTCCTGCTATTCTCGCGCACGGCCTCGCTGGCCGCAACTGCAAAACGGGTGCCCCGGACGTTTCAGCTTTTCTTAGGACGTTCGACCCTCGCAGTCAGCCGCCATCCAATCTGACATCTGAAGGGGACGGCGGCGCCGCCCACCGCCGACCGGAAGCGTCATCCCTCTTGGCGCTCTGCATTCCGCCGGAAGGGAAGACGACCCTCAAGAGACCTCTAGACTCGCCCGGTCCAGGCCCCGATCGCCGCGTTTCCACCACCGTACGAATGCAGGATCGCCAGCGCATCGGCGGCGCGCGGCTCACTGTGGATGGCCACGAGCACACCGCCGCGGCCGGTCAGCGTCTCGAAGATTCGGGCGTCGTGCGCCTGGAACCCGACCCGCCGCATCGTGCCGGCGAGCCCGAGCTTCTCCAGATCATTCGCACTCCCCTGCAACGGTTCCAGCAGCGGCCCGCCGCCAAGAATGGGACCGACCGACGCCAGTTCGATCGGCTCGCCGGCAAACCCCAGCGTCTGCTCAATCAGCGTGGCGACGGCAGGGCTGGTCTTGGCCAGGATGGTCAGCGACTCGGACGTCAGTCCGATCTGCCTCAAGGCGTTGAGCCCCTTCTGCGCCCACGCGACGTCCTGAAAGACAGCCACCGTGAAACGGCCGGTTTCGACAGCAATCATGCCGTGTAATGTAGCACGCGCGAACGGCCGGCTCCGGGAGGAACCTTCTCGCAATTCACCATTTACAAGTCACAATTCACAAGAAGACCCCTCATTCCACTCCTGTAAATTGTAAATTGTGAATTGTAAATTGACCGACGTGGCAGTGGTGGGAGGCGGGCCGGCCGGCGCCTGGACCGCGTGCCTGCTCGCACGGCGCGGGGCGCGGGTCCTGCTGCTCGACCCGTCGCACCCGCGCGAGAAACCGTGCGGCGGCGGCATCACCGGGCGTGCGGTGGCGCTGATCGGCAACGACGTCGATCTCGCGGCATGTCCGGCGGTCCCGATCCGCGCTGCCCGATTCGCCGCGTCCTCGACCGCGGCCGTGGCCAGCGTCCCGCTCGACGATCGGGCGTTGCTGGTGACTGGTCGAACCGGGTTCGACGGCGCGATCGTCGACGCGGCGCGGCGCGCCGGAGCCACGGTCCTTGCCGCGCGTGTCAGAAAGATAGTCGCGCTCGACGACGGATTCGAGATCGAAACGACATCCGGTCCCCGCCGCGCCGCGGTCATCGTCGGCGCCGACGGCGCCAACAGCCTGGTCCGGCGGACGCTGGCGTCGGCGTTCCGCCGCGATCAGCTCTCGATTGCCACCGGTTTCTTCGCGCACGGTGTCTCGAGCAGCGAGATCGTCATCGAATTCGCGACCGACCCGCCCGGCTACATCTGGTCATTTCCGCGGCCGACTCATCTCGCCATCGGCATCTGCGCGCAGGCCGACCGCGCGCTGAACGCGGCCGGACTGCAGGCGGCGGCCGCGGCCTGGATTCGCCGCACCGGAATCGCCCCGGGCGCACGGCTGGTGCCGTATTCCTGGCCAATCCCTTCCCTCTCCGCGGCGGACTTCGCCGCGCTGTCGCCGGCCGGCCCGGGCTGGTACCTGATCGGCGATGCCGCCGGGCTGGTGGATCCGATCACGCGGGAAGGGATCTACTTCGCCCTGCTGTCTGCCGCGTGGGCGGCCGACGCCATCCTGTCGGGCGGCGCCGCGGCGCCGGCCCGATACGCCCGGCGAGTCCGGGAGGAAATCGGCGCCGACCTCGGCCGCGCCGCGCGCGTCAAGGGGCTCTTCTTCCGGCCCCGATTCACCCGGCTGCTGATCGAAGCGCTGCAGCACAGCAGCGGGATCCGGGCTGTGATGGCCGACCTGGTGGCGGGACGGCAGGATTACGCCGGGCTGCAGTGGCGACTGGTCAAGACCTTGAGGCCAGGACTGGCGGCGCGGCTGATCGTCGCGGCCGGCGCCCGGCCGACACGCTGATGGTGGTACAATCGTCGCGGCTCTTCCCCATCGACAATCCGCACGTCCGGATGGCCTGGAGCTGAAGGAGCATTGCCGTGGGTCTTGGTCTACCGGAACTACTCGTCATCCTGCTCATCGTCATCCTGATCTTCGGCGCCAACAAGCTGCCCCAGCTCGGGCGCGGCGTCGGCGGCGCCATCAAGAATTTCAAGGACGGGATGAAGGACGATTCCGACCCGAAGTCATTCACGGATCAGACGCCGCCGCGCCGGTGATCGACTCGGCCGCGCATCACCTGCCCGCCGGGTCATCCGATCGGATTTCGAGCCGCAGCAACATCGTGTCTGCCACGTTTCGCCTCACCAGAGGCAGACACGCCCTGCCACCATCACCGCGCTAGCGCCGCCGTCCCTGCTTGCGGGAGTCGCGCTCGCGACGGCCCGGCCGCTGGGCCCGCCGCGTCGCGTGCTTCGGCGCCGCCTTGCTTCGCCGCGGCGCCCGCTCACCCCCGCGGACGCGCTCGAGAATCTCGACCAGCCCGAGATCGATCTGCCGCACCTCCATGTTGACGCGGGTGACCTGCACCTTCACCTTGTCCCCGAGACGATACATCTTCTGGGTGTTCTCGCCGCGCAGCAGGTGTGAGCCTTCGATGAACCGATAGTAGTCGTCAGCCATCGTCGAAACGTGGACCAGGCCTTCGACATAGTGTTCGATCAGCTGAATGAACAGGCCGAACGCGGCGACGCCGGTGACATAGCCTTCGAACTCGTCGCCGACCTTGTCGGCCATGAACTTGACCTTCTTCCACTGCAGCAGCTCGCGCTCCGCATCGTCGGCGCGCCGCTCCATCTCCGACGTGTGGCGGGCCGTCTCCGGCAGATCCCCGGCCAGCTCTTCGCGGGCGTCTTCGCTCAGCGGCCCGTGCCGCAGCGCGCGCAGGGCGCGATGCACGACCAGGTCGGGATAGCGGCGGATCGGCGACGTGAAGTGGGTGTAGCTCGGCGCCGCCAGTCCGAAGTGGCCTTTGTTCTCCGGCGCATACCGCGCCTTCTGCATCGTCCGGAGCATGAGAAAGGCGATCGGCTTCTCCTCCGGTTTGCCGTGGATGCGCTCGAGCAGCTTCTGGAAATGGCGCGGGCGGATCGCGGTCAGCGGGGCGCCCAGGCTGTAGCCGAAGCCGGTAATGAACTCCTCGAACTTCTCGACCTTGAGGATGTCCGGTTCTTCGTGGATGCGGTAGAGCGACGGCGAGCCCTGCTCCTCGAGATACGAGGCGACCGTCTCGTTGGCGAGCAGCATGAACTCCTCGATCAGACGATGGGCGACGTTGCGCTCAAGCGCGATGATCGCCTCGATGACGCCGCCCTCGTCGACGATCACCTCCGCCTCGTTGAGGTCGAAGTCGATCGAACCGCGGCGCCGCCGCGCGTCGTGCAGGATCTGGAACAGCTCGCGCATCTGCGTGAACATCGGCAGCAGTGGCGCGTAGCGCGTCAGCAGATCGGGATCCTGGTCGGACAGGATGCCGTTGACCGCCGTGTAGGTCATCCGCTCGGTGCTGTTGATGACACCGTCGTGGAATTCCGACCGGATGACCCGGCCGTGCCGATCAATCTCCATCAGGCACGACTGCACCATCCGGTCGACGTGCGGATTCAGGCTGCAGAGCCCGGTCGCCAGCTCCGACGGGAACATGTGCACCGCCCGTTCGGGAAAGTAGACCGAGGTGCCGCGCTGATAGGCCTCGCGGTCGAGTGCGCTGCCCTCGCGGACATAGTGCGACACATCGGCGATGTGGACGCCCAGCCAGTAGTGGCCGTTCGGCAGCTTCTCGATGGTGATCGCATCGTCGAAATCGCGCGCGTGCTCGCCGTCGATCGTCACCGTCGGCCGGCCGCGGAAGTCGGTGCGGCCGCGCCGGTCGGCCTCGGCCACGGCCGTCCCGAGACCGACCGCCTCGGCGACCGCCTCCGGGGAATGCGCGTCGGGAATGCCGAACTTCCGGATGATGATCTCGGTATCGACGCCCGGCGCGTCGATGTTGCCGAGCACCTCGGACACCCGGCCGCTGGCGGCGCGCGTCGCCGTCGGCCAGCGCGTCAGATCGACGGTGACCATCTCGCCGGGCGAGGCTCCCCCTTCCTGTCCGGGCGGGATGAAGACGTCCATCAGCACCCGGCGATCGAACGGCGCGACGTGGCCCATGCCGGTTTCGTCCCGGTCGTAGCGGCCGACGATCGATTCGTTGGCGCGCTCGAGGATCCGGATGATGCGGCCCTCGGCGCGGCCGCCGTCCTTGATCCGCTCGATGCGCACGACGACGCGATCGCCCTGCATCGCCTCGTTGAGGTGGGTACCGGAAATATAGATGTCGCCGCCGGCCGGCTCGAGCGGACGGTCCGGCGAGACGAAGCCGTAGCCCGCCGGGTGCGTCTGGAGCCGGCCGACGTAGAGATCCATTTTTTCCGCCAGGCCGAAGCGCTGGCCGCGGATCTGAATCAGGTCGCCGGCGCTGACCAGCGCCTTGATGTGCCGCTTGAAGGTGGCGCCTTCGTCGCGCGGCACCTTGAGAATCTGCAGCAGTTCGCGCATGCCGGCGGGATGGTGCACCCGGTCGCGCATGAGGGTGAGAATGTGTTCGCGTGAAAGCATCTGTTGTGAAATATACCTGTCTATGGGGGGCACACGTACGTGGGGTCTGGCTTCAGCCGGACCGTGATGGTGTGCGGCGTCCGGTGGGTCAGCTGAAAAGAATGATCTGAAGGTCGCCGACGTTGGTCCCCGTCGGACCCGTCTGGATGAGATCGCCGAGCGCGGCGAAGAACGCGTAGGCGTTGTTGTCGGCGAGGAAGGCGTCGGCGGCGCCCAGCCCGGCGGCGCGCGCCCGCGCCGTGGTGGTGGAGTCGACGACAGCGCCCGCGGCGTCGGTCGGGCCGTCGATGCCGTCGGTGCCGACGCTGGCGACAACCGCGGGCGTCCCGAGCGCCGCCAGCGGTTCGGCGGCGGCCAGCGCGAACTCCTGGTTGCGGCCGCCCTGGCCGTGACCGGTCACGTGGACCGTGGTCTCGCCGCTCGACACGATGCAGACCGGCCGCCCCACGCCGGCCGCCCGCCCCCGCACTGCCTGCAGGTGCGCGATCGACGCGCCGCGGGCCTCCCCGATCACCGGTTCGTCGAGCCGGACGACGTGATAGCCGCGTGCGGAGGCGGCGGCGACGGCCGCGTCCATCGCCTCCTGCCGGCTGCCGATGACAGTCGAGACCGCCCGGGCGAGGCGGGGATCGTCGGCTTTCGGCGTTTCCTCGATGGCGCCGCGCCGGCCGGCGGACAGCCGCGCCACCACCGGATCGGGGTACGCCGCAAGGCCGCCAAACCGCTGCAGCACGCTCAAGGCGTCGGCGAAGGTGCTCGAATCCGCAACCGTCGGTCCCGACGCAATCACGCTGAGGTCGTCGCCGACGACGTCGGAAATCGCCAGCGTGCGGGTCGGCGCCGGGGTGCGCGCCGCCAGCCAGCCGCCCTTGATCGCCGAGATGTGTTTACGAACGGTGTTGAGGGCATGGATGTCCGCGCCCTCCTTGAGCAGCCGGTCGGTCGTCCGCTGTTTGTCGTCGAGGGTGACGCCATCGGCCGGCACGGCCATCATCGCCGACGCTCCCCCCGACAGCAGTACCAGCAGCGTCTCGTCGGCGGCAACCGACGCGGCGAGCGCGAGGGCACGCCGGCCGGCCCGTTCGCTGGCGTCGGTCGGCACCGGATGACCGCCCGGAATCGATTCGAAGACGGTGGAGGTGCCCGCCGGCGCGGCGCCGACGACGAGGGCGTCGCGAATGTCGGCACCGCGAAGGCCGGCGAACGCCGCGGCCATCGAGGTGGCGGCTTTGCCGGCGCAGATCAGACGGAAGCGGGCGGTCGGCAGCGCGCCGGGATGCGCGATCGCCCGTTCGATCAGGCGGGACGGACGCACGCCGTCAATCCCGGCCAGGGCGATCACCTGGAGGTCGTGACGAAGTCGCTGGAGAGTGAATGTCAGTGGGTTTGCTTGGGATCGGACCAGGCTGAGAGGCCTGTGACAACGTCGAATTTCTTGAGGAGTGAGCCGACGACTTGATCAGCGTTGTCTTTGGAACACAGCTGCTCGAGCTGACCCATGATTCGTGTGAGTGCCGCCTCGACGTCGGTGATAGCGCTCTCAGAATAGTAGGGTCGCTGTCGTTGAAGGCACTGCTGGTGTTTCTTGAACTCTTCTCGGTAGAACTCGGTGAGCGGGTGCTGCGCGGTCGGCCTCGAATTGGTCACGAAGCGTGGCATGCAGTTCCTCGAGGTTAATTTTTGGCAGAGACGGCTTCAGTGTAGGCGGCGGCAAAACGCGTGTCAAGGATTTATAAGCTTCAGCTTTCCAGGATTCTCTTGAGCAGTTCGTTGACCCGTTTCGGACTCGCCTTGCCCGCGGCGGCCTTCATCACCTGCCCGACCAGAAAGCCGAACGTGGTGGTCTTCCCGGCCCGGTACTGCGCGACGGCGTCGGCGTGATCGGCGAGCACCCGATCGACCAGCGGACGAATCGCCGACTCGTCGTCGATCTGCGCCAGCCCCTCGGCCGCGACGATCGCCGCGGCGGCGCCTCCCGACTCGAACATCCGGTCGAAGACGTCCTTGGCCATCGATCCGCTGACGGTACCGTTGGCGACGAGCGCGAGCAGGCCGGCCAGCGCGACCGGCGACAGGCGCCGGCGGAGCGCGGCGGCCGACTCGATGCCATCCTGGTTCATCCGGGCGAGGACATGACCGAGCAGCCAGTTCTTCGCCAGCTTCAGCTCGGCACCCGCGTTCACCGTCTGCTCGAAGAAATCGTCGAGGCCGGGCACAGCCTGGGTCAGCGCGACCGCGTCCTTGATGGTCACGCCGTAAGCGGCGACGAAGCGCCGGCGGCGTTTGGCCGGGAGCTCGGGCAGCGCCGATCGGACCGCCGCGAGACGCTCGCCCGGCACCATCACCGGCGGCAGGTCGGGCTCGGGAAAGTAGCGATAGTCGTGCGCCTCTTCCTTGCTGCGCATCGAGAACGTCTGGCCGGCATCCGCATCCCAGAGGCGCGTTTCCTGAACGACGCGGCCGCCGTCCTCGATCAGGTCGACCTGCCGGGCGATCTCGTAGTCGAGCGCCTTCTCGACGAAGCGGAAGGAATTCAGGTTCTTGATCTCCGCCTTGGTGCCCAGCGTCTCTTGTCCCGCCGGCCGCACCGAGACGTTGGCATCGCACCGCAGGCTTCCCTCTTCGAGGTTGCCGTCGTTGACACCGATACTCATCAACAGTTCGCGCAGGTGCGCGAACAGCGCCGCCGCGTCCTTCGGTGTCCGCACATCCGGCTCGGTGACGATCTCGATCAGCGGCACGCCGGCACGGTTCAGGTCGACGGAGCTGCGGCGATCCGCGTCGGGCACGCCTTCGTGGAGCAGCTTGCCGGCGTCTTCCTCCATGTGCACGCGCTTGATCCGGATGTCGTAGTCGGGCGCCCAGTAGTCGCTGCGGGCGCGGATCACGCCGGCCGTGGCGAGCGGGTGTTCGTACTGCGAGATCTGATAGCCCTTCGGCAGATCGGGATAGAAGTAGTTCTTGCGGGCGAAGATCGACGACTCGTGGATGGTGCAGTCGAGCGCCAGCCCGGCGCGGATGGCATAGTCGACGGCGGTCCGGTTGAGGACCGGCAGCGCGCCAGGCAGCCCGAGACAGACCGGACAGACGTGCGTATTCGGGGCGCCGCCGAACGCCGCGCTGCAGCCGCAGAAAATCTTCGACGCGGTCAGCAGCTGGGCGTGGATCTCGAGGCCGATGACAGGCTCGTAGGACATGGGCGCTGGAGGCTGGGATTAGAGGCTGGGGGCTGGAGGGATGGGAACGGCCGGTGTTCTTGCCGTCTCCAGTCCCCGATCCCCAGCCCCCACGGGCGTCAGACCCGTGGTCCCGCGTCCTTGACGGCCGCCGTCACTTCCGCTTCAAACGCCTTGAAGTTGTCGACGAACATGCGGGCCAGCTTGGCGGCTTGCGTGTCGTAGTCGGCCGGGTTGGGCCAGGTGTTCCTCGGCTTGAGGACCTCGGACGGCACGTCCGGGCACGACGATGGCACGTCGACGTTGAAGACCGGATCACGGTCGTAGACCACGTCGTCGAGCGCGCCGGACAGCGCCGCCCGGATCATCGCGCGCGTGTAGGCGATCTTCATCCGTTTGCCGGTCCCGTACGGCCCGCCGGTCCAGCCGGTGTTGACCAGCCACACGCGGGAGCGGTGCTCGGCGATCCGCTCGCCCAGCATCCGGGCGTAGACGCCCGGCGCGAGCGGCAGGAACGGGGCGCCGAAACAGGTGCTGAACGTCGCCTTCGGCTCGGTCACCCCTTTTTCCGTGCCCGCCACCTTGGCGGTGTAGCCGGACAGGAAGTGGTACATCGCCGCGTCGGGCGTCAGCCGCGAGATCGGCGGCAGGACGCCGAACGCGTCAGCCGTCAGCATGACGACATTCCGGGGATGTCCGCCCTGCCCCGACGGAACGGCGTTGTCGATGAACTCGATCGGGTAGGCGGCGCGGGTGTTCTCGGTGAAGCGGTCGTCGTCCAGATCGAGCTCGCGGGTTTCGGGGTCGACGACGACGTTCTCGAGCACGGTGCCGAACCGGCGGGTGGTGCCGTAGATTTGCGGCTCCGCTTCCGCCGACAGCTTGATGGTTTTGGCGTAGCACCCGCCTTCGAAATTGAAGACGCCGCGGTCGCTCCAGCCGTGCTCATCGTCGCCGATCAGCATCCGGTCCGGATCGCTCGACAGCGTCGTCTTGCCGGTGCCCGACAGGCCGAAAAACAGCGCCGTGTCGCCGGCAGCGCCGAGGTTGGCGGAGCAGTGCATCGAGAGCACGTTGCGCAGCGGCAGCAGGTAGTTGAGGATGCTGAAGATCGATTTCTTCATCTCGCCGGCGTAGCTGGTGCTGGCGATCAGCACCAGACGCTTGGCGAAATTGACGGCGATGATGGTGTCGCCGCGCGAGCCGTGCCGCGCCGGATCGGCACGGAAGCTCGGGACGTCGATGACCGTGAACTCCGGGACGTGCACCGCCGCCGGATCGATGATGAACAGATTGCGGGCGAACAGGTTGTGCCAGGCGTATTCGTTGATGATGCGCACCGGCAGCCGGTAGGCGGCATCGGCGCCGGCGAAGCAGTCGAGCACGAACAGCTCTTTCCCCTTGAGGGACGCGATCATGTCCTGATGCAGGGCGTCGAACTGGGCGGTGGTGATCGCCCGATTGACGTTGCCCCAGGCGATCTGCGCCTCGCTCGACGGTTCGCGGGCCACGAATTTATCGTTCGGGGACCGGCCGGTGTGCTGCCCGGTGCGGCACGAGAGCGGACCGTTGGCGGCGAGCACCCCTTCGTCGCGGCGAATCGCCTCTTCGTAGAGGGCGGCCGGCGACAGATTCCATTTGACCGACGTGGTCTCGATCCCTTCGCGCTCGAGGCCGAGGCCTCGGTCGACTTCAGTACTCATGCAGAACTCCACCGGACAAGGCACCGATCCGGCGTGGGAGACGGATCGTGCGGTCAGAAACAGCGGCCCGAAGGGCTGGACCGGCCACCGCGATAACGTTGGAGCTGCGGATCGTACCGCCTCGATCATTCCAAGTCAACAAATCGAATTAATGCGGTAAACTGTAAACACAGTTTTCCACGCCCCCGTATTGCCTTATGAGTGTTGAGTCCCGCACCGCAATGGGCCCAGCAATGGGCCCAGCAATGGGCCCAGCAATGGGCCCAGCAATGGGTATGTCTGCCGCTGAACCGGTCGATCCGGCGTCGCACGGCGCGGCGCGCGGACGGGTCGCCCTGGGCACGCCGGTGTCGAAGGACACCCGGCTGGCGGTCGAGATCCGGCAACTGGTCGAGCACGGCGATGTCGATCAGGCGCGTGATCTGTTTGCCGGGCTGGTCGAAGCCCATCAACGGCGGGCGTCGCGCATCGCCTATCAGTACTTGCGCGACCCCTCGGAAGCCGACGAGGCGGTTCAGGATGCCTTCGTCAAGGTCTTCGGCCACATCAGCTCCTATCGCGAGGCGTGGCCCTTCGAGGTCTGGTTCACGCGGATTCTCATCAACGGGTGCCTCGATCGGCGCAAGGCGCGGGCGCGGCGGGAGCGCTGGCTGGTTCCCGCCGAAGAAGCCAGCGCGGCCGACGAGTATCGGGCCTCGGTCGCTGGTCCACCCGACGTCAGTCCCGAAGCCCGGCTGCTGTCGCGGGAGCGCCGGGAGCGGATTGCGGCGGCGATCGATCGGCTCGACGGCCGTCAGCGCACGGTCTTCATGCTGTGCCACTACGGCGACTGCACCCCGCGTGAAGTCAGCGCCATGACCGGACTGAACGAATCGACCGTGCGGGTTCATCTCTTTCGCGCCGCCAGGAAGCTGCGCGGTCTGCTGGGAGGAAAGCCGTGATGCACCGCGCGCACCACCTCCAGGACGAGCGTCTCTTCGACTGTTATCTGTCGGTCCAGCATGGCGAGCTCCTCGATCCGCCGGTGGCGGACCACCTGACGGACTGCCCCGACTGCGGCGAACGCTACGCGGCGATGACGCGGTTGTTCGAAACGTTGAGCGCCGACGCCGCCGCCGAGTCCGACGAAGTCTTCACGCCCGAACGCCTGCGCGTCCAACAGCAGCAGATTGCGCGCCGGCTCGACCACCTCGGCCACCCGGCCCGCGTCATCAGCTTCCCCAGCCGCGCCGCGAGTCATCACATCAACGCCTCGGCGCCGCGATCGGCGCGCCGGTGGGTCGCGGCCGCCGCCGCGGCGGGGCTGTTCATCGGCGTCGGCACCGGGCTGTTTCTCGACTGGGAAACCCGCGGCGGCGCCATGGAACGACGCGCCCGGACCATCGCCCGCCAGACCCATCTCGAGGCCCCCGCCTCGGTCGTCGAAATCGCCCGGCCCGAGTGGGCGGCGACCGACGAGGCGTTCCTGGCCGAGATCGAGGTCGCCGGCGAGCGTCCCCGCACCCGCGAACTGGTCGCCTTCGACACGCTGACGCCGCACGTGCGCGAAGTCACCCTGCGATGAGCAGGGCAATTTACAATTCACGATTCACAATTCACAACTTACAAGGGACACGTGGCGATGCCCCCTTGTGAATTGTCAATTCTCCTGATTGTGAATTCTCCTGTATGGCCTCGCTGATTTTCCGTAAGGGTCTCGACCTCAAGAGTGCCGTCGCCGGCATGCTGGCCGAGAACTACCACAGCGAGATTGTCGAGCGCCTCAAAGCCGACGGCTTCGTCTATCGCGCCGGCCGCCTCACCGTGCACCTGGCTCGAGAGTTCGGGTTCTGCTATGGCGTCGATCGCGCCGTCGATTACGCCTACCAGACCAGGCAGCGGTTTCCCGACCGCAACGTCCATCTCACCGGTGAGATCATCCATAACCCGCACGTCAACGCCAAGCTGCGCTCGATGGGGATCGGCTTCCTGACCGACGACCCCGGCCGGCTGGCGCGTCTCGGTGCCGACGATGTCGTGATCCTGCCGGCCTTCGGCGTCACGGTCGCCATGCTGCGGGACCTCGAGAGCCGCGGGTGCACGATGGTCGATACGACCTGCGGATCGGTGCTGAACGTCTGGAAGAACGTCCGCCGCTATTGCGACGGCGGCTACACCTCGATCATCCACGGCAAGGCGTGGCACGAGGAGACCCAGGCCACGGCGGCCCAGGCGGTCGAGCACGGCGGCCGCTATCTGGTGGTGTTCAATCGCGCCGAAGCCCAGACCGTCTGCGATTACATCCGGCACGGCGGCGATCGCCAGGCGTTTCTCGATCAATTCGCCCGCGCCACCTCGGACGGCTTCGACCCCAATCGCGACCTCCAGCGAATCGGCCTGGCCAACCAGACGACGATGCTGATGTCCGAGTCGCTCGAGATCGGCGAGATGGTGAAGGCGGCGATGGTCGACCGGTTCGGCGATACGGCGCTGACCGACCATTTCCAGGCCTTCGACACGATTTGCAGCGCCACGCAGGACCGGCAGGATGCCGTGCACGCGCTGCTCGAGCAGCAGGCGATCGACCTGATGCTCGTAATTGGCGGTTACAACAGCAGCAACACCTGCAACCTGGCCCGGATCTGCGCCGCCTCGTGCCCGACCTTTCACATTGCCGACCCGGCGTGCTTGATGTCGCCCGAGACGATTCGCCATCGGCCGGTTGGGGGTTCGTCCGAGGTGACCTCGAACGGGTGGCTGCCGGGCGGCTCGATCGCGATCGGTCTCACCTCCGGCGCCTCGACCCCCGATAACCTGGTCGGCGCCGCGATCGCTCGACTGACCGAGTTCGCCGGTCCGGCTGAACCCTAAACAGATTGTTCCTGTTCGTCGTATTTCCAGGCAACTGGCTGTTTCACGGGTTTCTTAGGGACATCGGATTTCTCAAAGGTTTGACGCATGAGGCCGAGCTTTCTCGGCCGGGTGCTGATCGCCGCCCTGGTTTGGGGCGTGTGTTCGTTCCCGGCCGCCGCGCAGACGGGCTTCGCCTGGTGGACCAACGACCAGGTGGTGCGGGAGTTGGCGCTGACGAACGAACAGTCGACGCGGATCGACAACGTCTTCCGCGACAGCCTGCCGCAGATGCGCCAGAGCAAGCAGGAGTTGGATCGGCAGGAAGCGGAGCTGTCGCGGCTGATCGAGACCAACGCCGACGAAGCGCAGGTGGTGCGGCAGGTCGACAAGGTCGAAGCGGTCCGGGCCAGCCTGAACAAGATGCGCACGATTCAACTGGTGCGGATGCGCCAGGTGCTGACGTCGAAGCAGAAGGACAAGTTCAAGGCGGTCTTCGAGCAGTGGCAGCGCGACAATCCGCGGCCCAGCACCAGGGACGGCGGGCGCGACGGCAGGGACGGCCGCGAGGGCAAGCCGCGCCCGGAGATTCGATGACACGCCCCGGCAGGACGACGGGGTCAAGGATGAACGCCAAGGGGATGATGAAATGACACGCGCCATGACACGCACGGTATCGATCGGGATTCTCAGCACGACGCTGTCGCTGGCGGGCGCGACCGCCCCCGTGTCGGCGCAGCAGCAGTCGCCGTCCGAGGCCCGCATCCAGGAACTGATTCGCGTCGCGGCTGAGCGGGCGGCGCAGGCTCCGGCCCAGACCGGCAGCACCCAGACCACCCAGAGTGCGACGGGCGACACGCGTCCGGTCATCCGGCTGGGTCTCGAAGATGCGGTGCGATTCGCCCTCGAGCGCAACCTCGACATCCAGGTCCAGCGGCTGAATCCGCAGATCAACGACATCGCGGTGGCGAGCATCCAGTCGATCTATCACCCCAACCTCACGTCGACGCTCTCGACGCAGTCGAACACGCAGGCCTCGACGTCGACCATCTCCGGCACCCAGAGCGCCGGCCAGGCCGTGGTCAACGGCACCAACACCTTCAACGGCGGTCTGGCGCAGAGCATCCCGTGGGGCGGCGGCACGCTCGCCGTGCAGCTCAACAACAGCCGCGCCACGACGACCAGCCTGAACTCGCTGATCAACCCGACCTACAACACCAACTGGTCGGGGCAGTACACCCAGCCGATGATGCGGGGGTTCCGGATCGACTCGACCCGCCAGCAGCTCGCCGTCGCCCGGATCAATCGGGACATCTCGGACATCCAGCTGAAGGCGTCGATCACCAACACCCTGACCAACGTCCGCAACGCCTATTGGGACTACGTGTTCGCGACCGAGGCGGTGCAGGTCGCGCAGAGTTCGCTCGACCTGGCGACCAAGCTGGTCCAGGACAACCAGACCCGCGTCGAAGTCGGCACGATGGCGCCGATCGATGTCGTGCAGGCGCGCTCCGAGCAGGCGACCCGCCGCCAGGCGCTGGTCAGCGCCCAATCGACGCGGCGGACCACGGAACTGTCGCTGAAGCGGCTGATCGTCAGCGGCACCGACGACTCGAACTGGGATGCGGCGATCGATCCCACCGACCGCCCCGACTTCCGCCCCGAAGCGATCGACATCCCGGCGGCGGTCCGCCGCGCCCTGAGCGAGCGCACCGACATCGACATTGCCAAGAAGAGCACCGAGACCAATAACGTCACGCTGAAGTACCTGCAGGATCAGATGCGGCCGCAGGCCGATCTCGTCGCCTTCTACGGCTTCAACGGCCTCGGCGGAACCCAGCTGCTCACGGAAGGCCAGGGCGTCAACCGTACCGTGATCGGCAGCATTCCGGGCGGCTACGCCGATGCGCTCTCCTCGCTCTTCCGCAACAGCTTTCCCCGGTGGAACGTCTCGATGAACTTCAGCATCCCGCTCGGCCTGAGCTCGGCGCAGGCGTCGGCAGCGCGGGCGCGGGTCCAGTTGAACCAGGTGCAGGCCCAGCTCAAACAGGTTGAGCTGCAGGTGGCGACCGACGTCACCAACGCGGCAATCACCGCCCAGAACACCGCCGAGGCGGTCCAGGCCGCCCAGGTCGCCCGTGAGCTGGCGCAGCAGAAGCTCGAGGCCGAGCAGAGCAAGTTCGAGGTCGGCATGTCGACGAACTATTTCGTCGTCCAGGCCCAGCGCGATCTCGCCGACGCCGCCAACAGCGAGCTCCGGACGGTGCTCAACTACCGCAAGTCGCTGGTCGAGCTGGAACGCGTCCAGAGCACGACGCTGCAGAACCTCAACATCACAATCATTGGACGCTGACGCGCGCCCGGGCTATTCCATGAAAAAGTCGATCACGTTGCTCATCGCGCTGCTGGCGGCCGGAGGCGGCTATTTCCTCTACAACCGATCGAACGTGCCGGCCGCGGCGGCGAACGCGCCGGCGGCGGGCGGGCGGGGAGGCCAGGGGGGTGGCGGCGGCTTCGGCGGCGGCTTCCCGGGACAGCCCGGCGGGCAGGGCATCCGCCTGCCGATGACCGTCGAGCTGGCCACCGTCGTCCGTGGCGAGATGTCCGAGCAGATTACGGTGGTCGGCAATCTGATCGGCGCGGCGACGATCGAAGCGACGCCCAAGGTCAACGGCCGGCTGGAGGAAGTCTACGTGCGGATGGGCGATCGCGTCAGCCGCGGCCAGCGCATCGCCAAGATCGAGGATCACGAGATTCTCGAGCAGCTCAAGCAGGCCGAGGCGTCGTCGGATGTCTCGTCGGCGACGATTCGCCAGCGCGACGCCGATCTGAAGTTCGCCCAGACCAACCTCGACCGCTCGCGCAACCTGTTCGATCGCCAGCTGATTCCCAAGCAGACGATGGACGACGCGGAGGCACGCTATCAGGCGGCGGCGGCCCAGCTCGATCTGGCCAAGGCGCAGTACGCGCAGGCCCAGGCCCGTCTCGACGAGCTGAAGATCAACCTCGGCAACACGCTGCTCACGTCGCCGGTCAACGGGTTCATTGGCAAGCGGCTGCTCGACCCCGGCGCCTGGGTCACGCCCAATTCGGCGTTCATCTCGGTCGTCGACATCGGCGTCGTCCGGATGGTGGCCAACGTCATCGAGAAGGATCTGCGGCGGGTTTCCGCGGGACAGCCGGCCGAGGTCGGCGTCGACGCCTTCCCGAACGAACAGTTCGGCGGCCGCATCGCCCGCGTCTCGCCGGTGCTCGACCCGGCGACGCGCACGGCGCAGATCGAGGTCGAGATCAACAACGCGCAGTTCCGCCTCAAGCCCGGGATGTACGCCAAGGTCAACTTCACCGTCGAACGGCGCCCCAACGCGTTGATCGTGCCGGCCAACGCCGTCGTCGACTACGAAGGGAAGAAGGGCGTCTTCATGCCCGGCGGCGAGGGTGATCAGGCGCATTTCCAGCCGATCCAGTCAGGTTTGATCTCGCAGACGCAGATCGAGATCACGTCCGGCGTGGCCGAGGGCGACCAGGTGGTCACGACCGGCGCCGGCGCGCTGCGCGAAGGCGACCGGATGCTGCTGCCCGGCCAGAACGCCGACGCCCGGGGCGGACGGGGCGGCCGCGGCCGCAGCGGCGAGGGATCGCCGGCCGGCGGCGGCCAGACGCGCGGCGGCCAGCGGCGGGGCCAGGGATGACGGCCGGCTTTTCCCGCCCGGGGTCACCGCGGCGCGGGCGACCAGATCCCGGTGGCGGTTCACCGGTCCGGCTGCAGCCGGACTCGACCGGAACATTGACGCACTGCAGCCGTCAGCCGGCAGCTTCGAGATCCCGATTATGAGTATTCCGCGCCTCGCCATTCATCGCCCGGTCACGATGTTCATGATCAGCTGCATCGTGATCCTGCTGGGGATGATCTCGTTGACGCGGCTGCCGGTCGATCTGCTGCCCGACATCTCGCAGCCGACCATCAACGTCAACGTCGGCTATGCCGGCGTCGGTCCGCTGGAGATGGAAGAGCTGGTGACACGGCCGCTCGAGGGCGCGTTGAGCGCGACCTCCGGTGTCGAGATGATCACCTCGCAGTCGTCGGAGGGGCGCAGCCAGGTGCGTCTCAACTTCGCCTGGGGGATGGACCTCAACGAGGCGATGAACGACATGCGGACCCGGCTCGATCGCATCCGGGCCCGGCTGCCGGAGGACGCCGAACCGCCGACGATGTTCAAGTTCGACCCGAACCAGCAGCCGATCATGGGCATCGGCGTCGAAGGCAACTACGACCGGGTGACGCTGCGGGAACTCGCCGAGAACGTGCTGTCGCAGCGGTTCGAGCGGATCGCCGGCGTGGCGCAGATCCAGATCAACGGCGGGCTGCGCCGGCAGATTCACGTCGAGCTGACCCGCGAGAAGATCATGGCGCTCGACCTGTCGGTCGATCGCGTCGTCAGCATCCTGCGCACCGAGAACGAGAACATCCCGATCGGCGAGATCAACCAGGGCGATCGCACCTACCTGCTGCGCAGCCAGGGCCAGTTCCAGAACCTGGATCAGATTCGCAATCTCGTCGTGCAGACCAAGACCGGCGTGCCGGTCTATTTGAAAGACATCGCCGAGGTCAAGGATTCAACCGAGGACACCCGGTCGGTGCTGCGGATCAACGGCAAGCCCGGCGTGCGGATGCAGATCACCAAACAGTCGGGCACCAACACGGTGCAGATTGCCCAGCTGGTGCGCCAGGAGATCGAGCGGACCAACCGGGAAGTGCCCGGGGTCCGGCTGATTCTGCTCGAAGACAACGCCAAGTACATCGAGCGCTCGATCGGCGCCGTGCGCGAGCACGTGATGTTCGGGTCGGTCCTGGTCATCCTGGTGATCTTCCTGTTCCTGCGCAACTTCCGGTCGACGTTGATCGTCGCCACCTCGATCCCGATTTCGGTGATCGGCACCTTCGCGCTGCTCTACTTCGCCGGCATGACCCTCAACACGATGACCTTCGGCGGCCTGGCGCTCGGCGTCGGCATGGTCGTCGACGCCGCGATCGTCGTGCTGGAGAACTCGTTCCGGCACATGGAGGAGCACGGCAAGGATCGGATGACCGCGGCGATTGACGGGAGCGAGGAGGTCTGGTCGGCGATTCTGGCGTCGATCCTGACGCACATCGCGGTGTTCGTGCCGCTGATGTTCCTGACCGGCATCTCCAGCGTCATGTTCGTGCAGCTGTCGATCGTCGTCTGCTTCTCGCTGGCGATGTCGCTGTTCGTCGCGGTCACGCTGGTGCCGGTGCTGTGCTCGCGGCTGCTGGTCCTGCCGGCGCCGGCCGACCAGCGCAAGGGGATCAGCGGCTGGCTCTATACGGTCAGCGACAAGTGGCTGAACGGGATGGACGACGGCTACCGCCGGCTGATTCACCTCGCCCTCAACCACCGCCCGACCGTGGTGGCCGGCGCGGTGGCGTCGGTGGTCGCGGCCGTGCTGATCCTGCCGACCATTCCGTCGGAGTTCAGCACCCAGACCGATGAGGGCCAGGTCAGCGTCCAGGCGGAACTGCCGATCGGGACGCGGATCGAGCGCACCGACGAGGTGCTGGCGCGGCTCGAACAGGCGATTCCCCAGATCGTGCCCGAAATGGAGTCGCTGATCGTGAGCGCCGGCGGCGGCGGGAACGGCCAGAATTTCGGCGGCCAGACCAACCGCGGCTCGTTGAACCTGTTCCTGGTGCCGAAGGACGAGCGGACGCGCTCGAGCGATCAGATCGCCATCGATCTGCGCAGCCAGCTGCGCGGCATCCCGGGCGTGATCATCCGGGCCAACGCCTCGGGCGGCAACAACCAGATCAACCGGTTCCTGTCCGGCGGCGGTCAGGGCGGCGGCCGGCTGTCGCTGGAGATTCGCGGCGAGGATCTAAAGGACGCCCGCGACCTGGCGCTCCGGGCCAAGGACATGCTGGACGGCGTGCCGGGAATCGCCGATGCCCGCCTGGGACGCGACGAGGGACGTCCCGAGCTGGCGGTGCGGGTCGACCGGCCGAAGGCGGCGCTGCTCGGCCTGACTTCGACCAACGTCGCCAATACCATCCGCACCAACCTGGCCGGCACGCAGGCGGCGCTGTTCCGCGAGCACGGCAACGAATACCCGATCATTGTCCGGCTGCAGGAGTCCGATCGGCAGCAGGTGTCCGACGTCGAGGACGTGCTGATCAGCTCGGGATCGGGCCAGGTCCTCCAGGCCAAGAACCTGATGAGCGTCGACAACGAGACCGGACCGGTCCAGATCGATCGCAAGAACCAGCAGCGCATCGTCACCGTCAGCGCCGAGCCGGAAATCACGTTGAGCGACGCGGTGAAGGCGGTCCAGGACCGGCTGCCGCAGCTGGCGATGCCGAAGGATTTCAACGCCGGCTTCGGCGCCGAGGTCGAAGAACAGGCCAAGGCGTTCAATCAGCTGCGGATGGTGCTGATTCTGGCGCTGGTGCTGGTCTACGCGGTGATGGCCTCCCAGTACGAGTCGCTGCGCGATCCGTTCATCATCATGTTCTCGGTGCCGACCGCCGCGATTGGCGTCGTGCTGGCGCTCAAGCTGACCGGCACCGCGTTCAACATGCAGGCCTATATCGGCATCATCATGCTGGCTGGCATCGTCGTCAGCAACGGCATCCTGCTGGTCGACTACACCAACGTGCTGCGCCGGCGCGACGGGTTGCCGCTGCGCGAGGCGGTCGAGCTGGCCGGCCGGACCCGGCTGCGGCCGATCCTGATGACGTCGATCGCGACGATGCTCGGCCTGGTGCCGATGTCGCTGGGCATCGGCGAGGGCAGCGAGCTGCAGGTGCCGCTGGCGCGCGTGGTCATCGGCGGCCTGCTGACATCACTGGTCATCACGCTCGTCCTGGTGCCGACCGTTTATACGATCTTCGAAGAAGGCTGGAGCGGGCTGTGGCACAAACACTCGCACGACACCGCGCCGCAGGCCTAGCTGCTGGACCCGGCCTGACCGCATCAATCGAGAAGACTTTGAGGACGAAGAGACTATGAAACGCGCCATCATCATTCTGATCGTCATCGCCGCCATCGGCGGGAGCGGCGCAGCCTACTACCTGCGCAAGAAGGCCCCCGAGATCGTGGTCAGCACGGCCGCCGTCACGCGCGGCGACATCATCGACGCGGTCGGGTCGACCGGCACGCTCCAGGCGGTCACCACCGTCCAGATTGGCAGTCAGGTCTCAGGCAACATCTCGGAGCTTGGCGCCGACTTCAATTCGATCGTCAAGAAGGGCCAGATCATCGCCCGCCTCGATCCGTCGCTGCTCGACGCCCAGCTGCTGCAGACGCGGGCGAACCTGACGCAGTCGCAGGCCAACCTGACCAAGGCGCAGAGCGACCTCGAGCGGACCAGGGTGCAGCTCGCGGACGCGGTGACCAAGTACAACCGGGCCAAGGAGTTGTCGGCGAAGAACCTGCTCCCGCTGAGCGAGCTCGATTCGGCCAAGGTCGCCGTCGACACGGCGCAGGCGGCCGTGCAATCGCAGCAGGCCACCATCACCCAGGTGTCGGCCTCGGTCAAGCAGTCGGAAGCCTCCGTCAGCCAGGCGCAGGTGAACCTCGATCACACGGTGATCGCGGCGCCGATCGACGGCATCGTCATCCAGCGCAGCGTTGACGTCGGCCAGACGGTCGCCGCCAGCATGTCGGCGCCGACCCTGTTCATCATCGCCGCCGACCTGACCAAGATGCAGGTCAACGCGACGATCGACGAATCGGACGTCGGGCGCATCCGGCCGGGCCAGCCGGTCACGTTCCGGGTCGACGCCTATCCGGCGCAGCAGTTCGACGGCACGGTCGCCCAGATCCGGCTGCAGCCGAAGGTGGTGCAGAACGTGACGACCTACGAGACGATCATCAACGTGCCCAACCCGGAACTGAAGCTGAAGCCGGGCATGACGGCGAACCTTCGGGTCCAGATCGGCCGCCGCACCGACGTCCTCCGTCTGCCGAGCGCGGCGCTGAGATTCCGGCCGACCGCCGAGGTGTTTGCCGCGCTGAACCAGACGCCGCCGGCTGACGCGCTGCCGGGGGGACGTGGCGGACGCGGCCGTAATGCTGGTGCACAGGGGCCTGGCGGCCAGGGACAAGGACCGGCAGCGGCTGCCGCCAACGTGGCGGCGGCGCCGGCGGCAGCGACGAAGGCCCCCGCACCGGCTGGCACGGCGACGCCAGCGGCTCCGGCGGCTCCGGCTTCGCAGAGTGCAAATGCCGCGACGTCCGACGACGGCGCCAGACGCCGGGGTAACGGCGGCGGCGGCCGGGGCGGCGGCGGCGACTTCCCCGCCGGCGGCCGGGGCGGCGGCGGCTTCGGACGGGGCGGCGACGGCGGCGACGGCGGCGATCGTACCGCCCGTCTGCTCGAACGCCTGAAAACGATGTCGCCCGACGAGCAGATTCAGATGCTCGCCCGGATGAAAGAGCGCGGCCAGGATACCGCCGCGATTGAAGCCTCGTTGAAACCGGGCGGCGCCAAGTCGGGGGCCAGGGCCGCCAACGCGAAGGCGGCAAGCGACGCATCGGCCACCACGATCGACGCGCTGTTCCCGCCATTGCCGGTGATCGAGAGCGCCGGCAACGCCTGGCTCTACGACAGCGCCAAGCAGTTGAAGCGGGTCAACCTTCGGCTCGGTCTGACCGACGGGACGCAGACCGAAGTGATCAGCGGCGATCTGGAACCGGGCATGGAAGTGGTGACCTCGGTCATCGTCGGCAACGCGCGCCAGACCGGGCAGCCCGGCGGCAACAACAACGGTAATCCCCTGCTGCCCAACCAGCGCGGCGGCCAGGGTGGATTCCCCGGCGGCGGCGGCGGCGGACGGGGTCGCGGCTGATGTCGACGGTACCGGTCATTTCGGTCAAGAACCTCGTCAAGACCTACGTCGTCGGCGAGATCGAAGTCAAGGCGCTGCGCGGCGTGAACCTCGACGTCCAGCCGGGGGAATTCCTGGCGGTGACCGGCCAGTCCGGATCCGGCAAGTCGACGTTCATGCACATCATCGGCTGCCTCGACAAGCCGACGTCCGGCCAGTATTTTCTCGACGGCGACGACGTGTCGCGGATGACGAAGGACCAGCTCGCCGTGATCCGCAACCGGAAGATCGGGTTCGTCTTCCAGGGCTTCAACCTGCTGTCGCGCACCACCGCCCTCGACAACGTCGAGCTGCCGCTGCTCTACGGGCACTCGCCGCTCAAGCTCGCCGAGCGTCACAAGAAGGCGATGGAGGTGCTGACCGCGGTTGGACTGGAAAAGCGCGCCGACCATCACCCCAATCAGCTGTCCGGCGGACAGCAGCAGCGCGTCGCGATTGCGCGATCCCTGATCAACAACCCGTCGATCCTGCTGGCCGACGAGCCGACCGGCAACCTGGACACGCGCACCAGCATCGAGGTGATGGACATCTTCCAGCGCCTCAACAAGGAACGCGGCATCACCGTCCTGCTGATTACCCACGAGCAGGACATCGCGGAGTACGGGACGCGGATCGTGCAATTCCGGGACGGCCAGGTCATCGCCGACCGCCCGGTGCCGACGCGGCGGGAAGCGCAGCACGAGCTGGCGGCGCTGCCGGAAGCCGCGGCCGTATAGATGTGGACGGATCGGCCTGAGCCGGTCCTGGAGGAATGTGTCGATGGCCGTCTTGATGATTTTCCGCATCGCCCTGAAAGCGCTCGGCCGCAACAAGATGCGGACGGCGTTGACCATGCTCGGCATGATCATCGGCGTCGCCGCCGTCATCACGATGGTGGCGCTCGGCACCGGCGCCCAGTCGTCGATCGACGCGCAGATCCAGACGATGGGGACCAATACCATTCAGGTGATGGCGGGAAACTTCACCCAGGGCGGCGTCCGGCAGGGGCAGGGAAACGCCAGCACGCTGACGCCCGAAGATGCGACAGCGATCAAGGGCGTTCCCGGGGTGTTGTATGTCGCGGCCAGCCAGAACACCCGCGCCCAGGTGGTCGCCGGCAACCTGAACTGGAACACCCAGATGGAAGGGACCGACGTCGACTACCCGCTGATCAACTCGTGGCCGGTTGAGACCGGGGCCTTCTTCACGCCGCAGGACGTCACCACGGCGGCGAAGGTGATGGTCATCGGATCGATCGTGCGCGACCAGCTGTTCGGACCGGAGACCGACCCGGTCGGTCAGGTGGTCCGCGTCCAGCAGCACTCCTTCACCATCGTCGGCGTGATGCAGACCAAAGGGCAGTCGGCGACGGGCGAGGATCGCGACGACCGCGCCTTCACGCCCTACACGACGGTGATGAAGAAGATGCGCGGCATCACCTTCGTCCAGCGGATTACCGTCTCCGCCGCCTCGGCGGGCGAAGTGTCCCTGGTCGCCGATCGAATTGCGACGTTGCTGCGGGTCCGTCACAAGATCCAGACTGGTGACCCGGACGATTTCATGGTGCGGACGATCGAGGAGATGGCCAGCGTCAGAAAGGAAGCGACCAACACCATGACCGCGCTGCTGGCGAGCATTGCCGGCGTCTCGCTGCTGGTCGGCGGCATCGGCATCATGAACATCATGCTGGTGTCGGTGACCGAGCGGACGCGGGAGATCGGCTTGCGGATGGCGATCGGCGCGCGCGGCCGCGACGTCCTCCTGCAGTTCCTGGTCGAGGCGGTCGTGCTCAGCATGGTCGGCGGCGGCATCGGCATCGCGTTGGGGTTTGGTCTGGCGGAAGGCGTGACGTTCTGGCAGGGGTGGCCGACGGCCATCACCGCGAACTCGGTGGCAGTGGCGTTCGGCTTTGCGGCGGCGACTGGAGTGTTCTTCGGGTTCTATCCGGCCCGCAAGGCCGCTGCGCTCGACCCGATTGAAGCGCTCCGCTTCGAGTAGCCGGTCGACCGGTAATCAGATACCGCAGGGCTGTCCCGCAAGGCAGCCCTGTATACTGAAAGTTCGTGTCGTGAATCCTCTGATGCGTGTCTCACACTATTGCCTTCTGGGCCTGTTCGTTGCCACCAGTCCGCTGATGCTGGCCGCCTGCTCGGGCGGCGCCGCGTCGAACACTCCGCCGGCCGGAGGCGGCCGCGGCGGCGCCGCGCCAGCGGTGCCGGTGACGGTCGCATCGGTCGTGCAGAAGTCGATGCCGGTCGAGATCCGGGTGATCGGCACGGCCGAAGCCTATTCGACCGTCTCGGTCCACTCGCAGATTACCGGTCAGCTGACATCGGTCAACTTCAAGGAAGGCGACGACGTCAAGCAGGGCCAGGTCCTGTTCTCGATCGATCATCGACCGCTGGAGGCGGCGCTGCAGCAGGCGCAGGCCAACCTCGAGCGCGACATCGCGCAGGCCGCGAACGCGCAGTCGCAGGCGAAGCGCTACCAGGACCTGGCGGACCGCGGCATCGCCACGCGCGAGCAGGTCGACACGTCGGCATCCGGCGCGACGGCTCTCGGCGCGACGGTCGAGGCCGATCGCGCCGCGGTCGAGAACGCCAAGGTGCAACTGCAGTACGCGACGGTCACTGCTCCCCTGTCCGGCCGGACCGGCGCGTTGATGGTGCACGAAGGCAGTCTGGTCCGCGCCAACGACACCACCCCGCTCGTCGTCATCAACCAGGTGTCGCCGATCTACGTCTCGTTCGGGCTGCCGGAAGCCAGGCTCGCGGATCTGAAGCGCTACATGGCCCAGGGTTCGCTGCGGGTGGAGGCCAGTCCGCCCAACGAAGACGCGCCGCCGGCGAACGGCCGGATTACGTTCGTCGACAACAGCGTCGACCAGACCACCGGCACCATCCGGATCAAGGGGACATTTCCAAACGACACCCGTCGGCTCTGGCCCGGGCAGTTCGTCAACGTCAACGTCACGCTGACCACCGATCCCAACGCGATTGTCGTCCCGGCCGCCGCGGTTCAGGCCGGCCAGCAGGGGCTGTACGCCTACGTGGTGAAGCCGGATCAGACCGTCGAGATGCGTCCGGTCGAGGTGGCCCGCACCAGCCCCACTGAGATCGTCGTACAGCAGGGTCTGCAGCCGGGTGAAACCGTGGTGACCGATGGCCAGCTGCGGCTGGTCAGCGGCGCCAAGATCACCGTCAAGGGCAACGACAACCAGTGACAGCGGACGGCAACCAGAAGGTGGCGCCATGAACCTCTCGGAAGTCTTCATCAAGCGGCCGGTCACGACGACGCTGATCATCCTGGGGATGCTGGTGTTCGGCGTGATGTCCTATCTCCAGCTGCCGGTGTCGGACCTGCCGCCGATCGACTTCCCGACCATCCAGGTTCAGGCCGGGCTGCCCGGAGCCAGCCCCGAGACGATGGCATCGTCGGTCGCGCTTCCGCTCGAGAAGCAGTTCGCCGCGATTGCCGGTCTGACCAGCATCAATTCGACCAGCACCCAGGGCAGTACGAATATCACGCTGCAGTTCGATCTGAGCCGGAACATCGATGCCGCGGCGCAGGACGTCCAGTCGATGATCGGGCGCGCCTCGCGCCAGCTGCCGCCGCAGATGCCGGCGCCGCCGTCCTACCAGAAGTCGAACCCGGCCGATCAGTCGATCCTGCTGTTCGTGCTGCGATCGGCGACGTTGCCGCTGGCCGACCTGGACGAGTACGCGCAGCAGACGGTGGCGCAGCGCATTTCGATGATCAGCGGCGTCGCGCAGGTCGACGTCTTCGGCTCCCAGAAGTTCGCCGTCCGCATCGACGCCGACCCGCGCAAGCTGGCTGCCTACGGCATCGGCATCGACGAAGTCGCGACCGCGATCTCCGGCGCCAACAGCAACGTGCCGACCGGCACCATCTACGGCGAGAAGACGTTCGTCGTCCAGTCGAACGGCCAGCTGCTCCATGCGGCGGCGTTCGGTCCGACCATCGTCGCCTACCGCAACGGCAATCCGGTCCGTCTGGAAGAAGTGGCGCACGTCTACGACGGCGTCGAGAACGACAAGTCGGCGAGCTGGCAGTTCACCGGGCCCGACACCACCGGCGAACGCTGCGTGATGCTGTCCATCCGCAAGCAGCCGGGCACCAACGTCGTCGAAGTGGTCGACCGCATCAAGGCGCTGCTGCCGACCTTCCGCGAGCAGCTGCCGCCCTCCGTGTCGCTCGACATCCGGACCGATCGATCGCTCTCCATCCGCGACTCGGTGCACGACGTCAAGGTCACCCTGCTGATCACCATCGCCCTGGTCGTCCTGGTGATCTTCCTGTTCCTGCGCAATATCTCCGCCACCTTGATCCCCAGCCTCGCCCTGCCCGGGTCGCTGGTCGGGACGTTCATGGTGATGTATCTGCTCGGCTACAGCCTGGACAACCTGTCGCTGATGGCGATGACGCTGTCGGTCGGCTTCGTCGTCGACGATGCGATCGTCATGCTGGAGAACATCGTCCGGCACATGGAGATGGGCAAGTCGGCGATGCAGGCGGCGCTCGACGGGTCGCGGGAAATCGCCTTCACCATCCTGTCGATGACGATCTCGCTGGCGGCGGTGTTCATTCCGGTCCTGTTCATGGGCGGCATCGTCGGCCGCCTGCTGCATGAGTTCGCCGTCACCATCGGCGTCGCGATTCTCGTCTCCGGTTTCGTCTCGATCAGCCTGACGCCGATGCTGTGCAGCCGGTTCCTCAAGCCGCCGCACACCCAGCGCCACGGGTTCGTCTACAACGCGATCGAGCGCGTCTTCCAGGGCTGGCTGTTCCTCTACGACTGGTCGCTCCAGCTCGCGCTGCGCTTCAAGCCGGTGATGATGGCGGTGTCGATCGCCTTGATCGTCGGCACCTGGTATCTGTTCGGACTGGTGCCGAAGGGCTTCCTCCCCAGCGAGGACCAGGGGCGGTTCCAGGTCAATACCGAAGCCGCGCAGGGGATCAGCTTCCCCGACATGGTGCGCCACCAGCTCGAGCTCGGCGACATCATTTCGAAGGACCCGAATGTCTCGGGCGCCAACGTCAACGTCGGACCGATCGGCAACAACTCCAGCGCGCTCAACACCGGCCGGATCTGGGTCGAGCTGAAATCGCGGGCGGAACGGACGCTGTCGGTCGACCAGGTCATCGCCGAGCTGCGCCCCAAGCTGGCGCAGGTGCCGGGGATCCGCGCCTTCATGACCAACCAGCCGCCGATCAACCTGGGCGGCGGCGGCGGTGGATCGCGCGCGCTGTATCAGTTCACGCTGCAGGATACCGACACCGCCGAGCTCTACAAGTGGGCGCCGATCGTCGAGGACAAGATCAAGCAGCTCAGCGGCCTCGAAGACGTCAGCAGCGACCTGCTCCTCAAGAACCCGCAGATCAGCGTCGACATGGACCGCAACAAGGTCTCGACGCTGGGCCTGACCGCCAACCAGGTCGAAACGGCGCTCTACAACGCCTACGGCACCCGGCAGGTGTCGCAGATCTACGCGCCCAACAACCAGTACCAGGTGATCCTCCAGGTCGCGCCGGAATTCCAGAACGATCCGTCGGCGATGTCCCAGTTGTACGTGCGGTCGAACGCCGGGCGGCTGATTCCCCTCGAATCGGTGGCGCGGCTGAAGCGGGACGTCGGCCCGTCGTCGGTGACGCACTTCGGGCAGCTGCCGGCCGTCACCATCTCCTTCAACCTCAAGCCGAACTATGCACTGGGAGACGCGGTCGACAGCATCCGGTCGATTGCCGCGACCACCCTGCCGTCGACGATTGCGACCAGCTTTCAAGGCGCCGCCCAGGCATTCCAGGACTCGCTGCAGGGTCTCGGCCTGATCCTGGCGGCGGCGATCATCGTCATCTACATCGTGCTCGGTATTCTCTACGAGAGCTTCACGCACCCGCTGACGATTCTCTCGGGTCTGCCGTCGGCCGGCTTCGGCGCCCTGTTGACGCTGCTCATCTTCAGGACCGAGCTGAGTCTCTACGCGTTCGTCGGCATCATCATGCTGGTCGGTCTGGTGAAGAAGAACGGCATCATGATGGTGGACTTCGCCGTCGAGGCACAGCGCGAGCGCGGCAAATCGCCGACCGAGGCGATCCACGAGGCCTGCCTGGTGCGCTTCCGCCCGATCATGATGACGACGATGGCCGCCCTGGTCGGCACCCTGCCGATCGCGATGGGGTTTGGCGCCGGCGCCGAATCACGCCGCCCGCTCGGCCTGGCGGTCGTCGGCGGCCTGCTGGTGTCGCAGCTGCTGACGCTCTACATCACGCCGGTGTATTACGTCTACATCGAGGGGGCGAGGATGTGGCTGGCGAATCGGCGGAAGGCCGCCGCTCACGATGCCTTCACCCCGGCCGAAACGCCGATTGCCCTGCAGAACGCCGGCGGCACCCGCGGCGGCGCCTGAGCACCAGTACTGTCCGCCTCCGGCGGAGGTCCGGCTGAAGCCGGACCCCACGTACAGATAAAGATCGAGGTCCGGCTGAAGCCGGACTCCACGTACAGATAAAGATCGAGGTCCGGCTGAAGCCGGACCCCGCGTACAGATAAAGATCACGGTCCGGCTCGAGACCGTGTGAGAAACCTGGTATTCCGATCGTCCGTGGCGTCCGAGTTTAGTCGGACTACGGATCAATCCGCTTGTAAGCGCTAAGATACTCGTCAGCAAACCGCAAGATTTCCATCACCCCCGATCCCGCCGTATCAAAGGTCCGTAAAGATCGACTGCTCAAGTAAATACGGGGGATCCCACCCTCGTAGTACCTCCTAGAAACAGCCGAAACGCCCGGTCGCAACTCCTTCGGATTTCGTGGAGAGCCTTGGTGGGTCGAACCGTACTGACGATGATCGTGTGTGGTCTGCTGGCTGGAAGTGCGTGCACGAGCCGCACCTCGGCTGAAACGACAGGTGGTGGAGGCCGCGGACGCGGCGGGCGTGGCCGCGGCGGCGATGGCGGCGGTGCCGTGCCGGTGGTCACCGCGACGGTGTCGCAGAAGGATGTCCCGGTTGACATCGAGGCGATCGGGAACGTCGAGGCCTACTCGACGATCAGCGTCAGGTCACAGGTCACCGGGATCCTGACCAAGGTGCTGTTTCACGAAGGCGATTCGGTCAAGCAGGGGCAGCACCTGTTCACGATCGATCCGCGCGCGATCCAGGCGCAGCTCGAACAGGCGGAAGCGAACCTGAAGCGGGACGAGGCGCTGCTGAGCCAGGCCGAGGCGCAGCTGGCGCGCGACGCCGCCAACGCCGAGTTCTCGCAGCTGACGGCGGAACGTCAGTCCACCCTCACCGAGCGCGGCATCATTTCCAAGGATCAGGCACAACAGGCGGTGGCCTCGGCCGACGCGACGGCGGCGACCGTCAAGGCCGACCGGGCGTCGATTGAGAGTGCCCGCGCCCAGATCGTCGCGCAGCAGGCTGCGGTCAACAACGCCCGGGTCGCGCTCGGCTACACGATCATCCGGTCGCCGCTGGACGGCCGCACCGGCAACGTCCTCGTCAAGGCCGGCAACCTGGTGACGGCGAACTCGAGCGAGCTGATGACGATCGCCCAGATCCAACCGGCCTACGTGACGTTTTCCGTGCCGGCGGTGCACCTCCCGACCATCAAGCAGCACATGGCCGACGATCGGCTGGCCGTCACCGCGATCCCGCAGGATACCGCGGCGAAGCCCTCGACCGGCCGTCTGACCTTCGTCGACAACGGCGTCGATTCGAGCACCGACACGATCAAATTGAAGGCGACGTTCGACAATGCCGACCGGGGCCTCTGGCCGGGCGAATTCTCGCGGGTCACGCTGCATCTGACGACGCTGCCGCAGGCGCTGGTCGTCCCGGGCGAGGCGGTGCAGACCGGCCAGGACGGACAGTATGTGTTCGTCGTCAAGGCGGATTCGACCGTCGAGCAGCGGGCGATTGCGACCGGCCAGCGCCTGAACGAGCTGATCGTCGTCGAGAACGGCCTGAAGCCGGGCGAGACGGTTGTCACCGAGGGACAACTCCGGCTGGAGCCGGGCACGGCGGTCCAGACCGGGCGGGACGGCGACGAGAACCCCGGACGGGGCGGCCGTGGCCGCGTAACCCGAAAAGGCGCGGCGGAGCATCAGTGAACCTGTCCGAAATCTTCATCCGGCGGCCGATCGCGACCAGCCTGCTGATGGCCGGCATCGCGCTCTTCGGCGTCGTGGCCTATCGCGCGCTGCCGATCAGCGATCTTCCCCAGGTCGACTATCCGACGATCAACGTCCAGGCCGGCCTGCCGGGCGGCGATCCGCTGACCATGGCGTCGTCGGTGGCCAGCCCGCTGGAGCGCCAGTTCACGACCATCTCGGGCGTCGACTCGATGGTCTCCCAGAGCGGTACCGGCAGCAGCCAGATCACGCTCCAGTTCGATCTCGACCGCGACATCTACAGCGCGACGGTCGACGTCCAGACCGCGATTGCCGCGGCGATGCCGCTGCTCCCGGCGACGATGACCTCGCCGCCGTCATTCCGCCGCCAGAACCCGTCCGCCGATCCGATCCTGCAGCTCAACCTGACCTCACCGACGGTTCCGCTGTCGGTCCTCGACGACTACGCCGAGACGATGATCGCGCCGCGCATCGCCATCGTCAACGGGGTGTCGCAGGTGCAGGTCCAGGGCGCGTCCAAGTACGCGGTGCGGGTGCAGATCGATCCGGACAAGCTCCACGCGCAGCAGATCGGCATCAACGAGATCGATCAGGCGCTGCAGAACTGGAACGTCAATATTCCGACCGGGCAGCTGTTCGGGCCGACCGCCACCTACAACATCAAGGCGGCCGGCCAGCTGATGAATGCCCCCGCGTTCAAGCCGATCGTCGTCGCCTACCACGATCACGCGCCGATCCGGCTCGACCAGGTCGCCAACGTCATCGACAGCATCGAGAACGTGTTCAATGGCAGCTCGTTCTATTCGAAGGACGCCAGCGGCAAGCCGCAGGTGCAGCGCGCCATCACGCTGCAGGTGCTGCGCCAGCCCGGTACCAACACCATCGAGGTGACCGACGCCGTCCGCGCGCTGCTGCCGGCGTTCGAGTCGCTGCTGCCGCCGTCGGTGCACCTGTCGGTCCGCCAGGACCGCTCCCGGAACATCCGCAAGGCGTTCACCGACATCCAGATCACCATGCTGGTGACGCTGGTGCTGGTGGTCGCGGTGATTTTCGTCTTCCTCCACAACGGTTCGGCGACGCTGATCCCCGCCCTCGCCCTGCCCTTCTCCATCCTCGGCACCTTCGCCGTGATGCAGGCGTTGAATTTCAGCCTGAACAATCTCTCGATGATGGCGCTGATCCTCTCGATCGGCTTCGTCGTCGACGACGCGATCGTCATGCTCGAGAACATCGTCCGCCACATGGAGAACGGCGAGGCGCCGCTCGAGGCGGCGCGGCGCGGCTCGCGCGAGATCGGCTTCACGATCATGACGATGACCGCGTCGCTGGCTGCCGTTTTCATCCCGATTCTGTTCATGAGCGGCATCCTCGGCCGGCTGTTCCGCGAGTTCGCCGTGACGATCACCGCCGCGGTCCTGATCTCGGGCGTCGTCTCGGTGACGCTGACGCCGATGCTGTGCAGCCGGTTCCTGCGCGTCGTCCACAGCAAGAAGGGGTTCGCCGGGCTGATGGATCGGGCGTTCGACGCCCTGCTCCGCGCCTACGGCTGGAGCCTCCGCTGGGTGCTGCAATACCGGATCGTGATGCTGGGCGTCTTCGGCGGCGTGATCGTCGCGACCGTGCTGATGTTCAACGTCGTGCCGAAGGGCTTCATCCCCGACCAGGACAACGATTCGCTGTTCGTCAACCTGCGGGCCGCGCAGGGCACCTCCTACTACGACATGTCCCGCTGGACCGACGACGTCGCCAGGCTGGTGATCCAGAACCCCTACGTCGAGTCGTTTGTTTCCGGCGCCAACGGCGGCGGCGGCCAGGCCAACAACAGCCGGCTGATGGTGCAGTTGACGCCGCGCGCCGCGCGGCCGCTCTCGGCGGCGCAGATCGCGCAGCGGCTGATCCGGCCGCAGCTGCTGCGATTCCCCGGCTTCCGCGGCTTCGTCAACGTGCCGTCGGCGATTCAGATCGGCGGCCGGCAGGGCAACCAGAACTACAGCATCATGCTGCAGAGCCTGAATACCGACGAGCTCTACCAGTGGGCGCCGCGCCTCGAGCAGGCGATCGCGCAGCAGGTGCCGGAAGTGCAGGATCCGTCGACCGATCTCGAGATGAAGAGCCCGCGGATCAACCTGGTCCTCGACCGCGACAAGGCGGTCGCGGTCGGCCTGAACGCGACCCAGATCCAGAACACGCTGTACGACGCGCTCGGGCCGAAGTGGTCGTCGACGATCTATGGCCCGACCGCCCAGTACAAGGTCCTGCTCGAGCTCGATCCAAAAGACCAGATGCAGGCCGACTCGCTGCGGAAGATCGCCTTCAAGGCGCCGTCCGGCGCGCTGGTGCCGCTCGAGTCGGTCGTCTCGTTCAAGGAAACGGTCGGCCCGCAGTCAATCAATCACTCCGGCCAGCTGCCGTCGGTGTCGGTGTCGTTCGGGCTGCGCCCGGGCGTCTCGCTGGGCAGTGCGACGGCGCACGTCAAGCAGGTCGCCGATCGGCTGCTGCCGGCGACGATCACGTCCGGCTTCGAGGGGTCGGCCAGGGTCTTCCAGGCGTCGATGGACAACCTCGGCCTGCTGCTGTTTGTCGCCATCGGCGTCGTCTACATCGTGCTCGGGTCGCTCTACGAGAGCTACATCCATCCGCTGACGATTCTCTCCGGACTGCCCTCGGCGGGGCTGGGCGCGCTGATCACCCTGTGGCTGTTCGGCAACGAGCTGAACATCTATTCGTATGTCGGCCTGATCATGCTGATCGGGATCGTCAAGAAGAACGCGATCATGCAGATCGACTTCGCGCTCGACGCCGAACGGCAGCATGGCAGGACGCCGGCGGAAGCGATCTACGAAGGCTGCCTGATCCGCTTCCGTCCGATCCTGATGACGACGATGGCGGCGCTGCTCGGCGCGCTGCCGATCGCGCTCGGCTACGGCGCCGGCGGCGAAGCGCGCCGGCCGCTTGGCCTCGCGGTCGTCGGCGGCCTGCTGTTCTCGCAGCTGATCACGCTGTACCTGACGCCGGTCGTCTATACCTACATGGCGGGGCTGGTCAAGACACGAAAGTTCCCGGAGACGGCGAGCGTCAAACCGGCGACGGCGTGACGACGGTCGGGCACCTCTGCAAGGAGCTTTGTGAACATCTCTGAGGGTTTCATCAAACGGCCGATCGCGACCAGCCTGCTGATGGCGGCGATCGCGCTGTTCGGGCTGGTCGCCTACCGCTCGCTGCCGGTCAGCGACCTGCCGAACGTCGACTTCCCGACCCTGCTGGTCACCGCCAGCCTGCCGGGCGCCAGCCCGGAAACGATGGGCGCGTCGGTGGCGACGCCGCTCGAGAACCAGTTCTCGAACATCGCCGGCCTCGAATCGATGACCTCGGTCAACTCGCTCGGGTCGACGCAGGTGACGCTCGAGTTCGATCTGAACCGCAGCCTCGATGGGGCGGCGGTCGACGTTCAGGGCGCGATCTCGCAGGCGGCGCGGCTGCTGCCGCAGGGCATGCCGACGCCGCCGACCTTCACCAAGGTCAACCCCGCCGATCAGCCGATTCTCTATCTGGTCATCACCTCGACCACCATGCCGCCGTGGACGCTCGACGAGTACGCCGAAACCCGGATCGCGCAGCGGATCTCGACCGTCAGCGGGGTTGCCCAGGTCCAGGTGCTCGGCAGCCAGAAATACGCCATGCACGCCCAGCTCGATCCCCGTGCCCTGGCGGCGCGGCAGATCGGCATCAACGAGGTCGAGGCGGCCCTCAAGAACTGGAACGTCAACACCCCGACCGGCACCATCGCCGGACTGCACAAGGCCTTTACCCTGCAGGCCAGCGGCCAGCTGATGAACGCCGATCAGTACAAGGCGATGGTCGTCACCTACCGGAACGGGGCCCCGGTCCGCCTGGAACAGCTCGGCAAGATCGTCGACGGCGTCGAGGATCAGCGGACCGCCTCGTGGTTCTACACGCCCGATGGCGAGAAGCGCGCCATCACCCTCGGCATCCAGCGTCAGCCGGGCACCAACACGATGGCGGTGGCGGATGCGATCAAGGCGCTGCTGCCCCAGTTCCGCGCCGAGCTGCCGGCCAGCGTCCACATGGACGTCCTCTACGACCGCTCGGACACCATCCGCGAGTCGTACCGCGACGTCCAGTTCACGATGCTCCTGACGCTCGGGCTCGTGATCATGGTCATCTTCGTCTTCCTCCGGAACGTCTGGGCGACGGTGATCCCCAGCCTGGCGCTGCCCTTCTCGATCGTCGGCACCTTTGCCGTGATGTACCTGCTCGGCTACAGCCTCGACAACCTGTCGATGATGGCGCTGATTCTCTCGGTCGGCTTCGTCGTCGACGACGCGATCGTGATGCTCGAGAACATCTACCGCCACGTCGAGCTCGGCGAGGACCCGCTGACCGCCTCGCTGGTCGGATCGCGCGAGATCGGCTTCACCATCGTCTCGATGACCCTGTCGCTGGCCGCCGTGTTCATCCCGGTCCTGTTCATGGGCGGCGTCCTCGGCCGTCTGTTCCGCGAGTTCTCGGTCAGCATCTGCGTCGCGATTCTGATCTCCGGCGTCGTCTCGGTGACGCTCACCCCGATGCTGTGCAGCCGGTTCCTCAAGAAGCCGACCAGACACGGCGAGGGGAAGTTCGGCCGGACCACCGAGCGCGGGTTCCTGTGGCTGTTGAACGGCTACGACCGGACCCTGCAGGTCGTCCTCCGCCACCGGCCGATCACCATGGCCGCGGCGGTCGCCGTGCTGGCGCTGACGGCGCTGCTGTTCGTGCTGGTGCCGAAGGGCTTCATTCCCGATCAGGACACCGACCAGATTTCGGTGGTCACCGAAGCGGCCCAGGGGACGGCATTCGACAAGCTGGTCGAGTATCAGGACCGGGTCGCCGATATCATCCGCCGCGACGCGACCGTCGAGGGCCTGGTGTCGACGATTGGCGGCAGCGCGGCGGCGACGCTGGGCGGCCCCAATCTCGGCCAGATCGTCGTCCATCTCAAGCCGCGCCGCGACCGCCGGGAACTGGCGACGCAGATCATCGAACGGCTGCGGCCGGCGATCGCCAACGTGCCGGGCATCGAGGTCTACCTGCAGAACCCGCCGACCGTGCGCATCGGCGGCCAGGTGAGCAAGAGCCTGTACCAGTTCTCGATGCAGTCGCCCGATCGCAATCAGCTCTATGCGACGGCGCGGCAACTGCGAAAGGCGCTGGCCGCGGTGCCGGGGCTGGAGGACCTGACCAGCGACCTCGAGGTGACCAGTCCGCAGGTCGACGTCGACATCGACCGCGACAAGGCGGCCGCCCTGGGTGTGACCGCGAGCCAGATTGAAAACGCGTTCTACGACGCCTACGGTCCGCGCTGGGTCTCGACCATCTACGCCCCGGTCAACGAGTACAAGGTGCTGCTCGAGCTGGCCCCGGAGTTCCAGGCCGACCCCACCGCGCTATCCCTCCTGTACTTCAAGTCGGGCACCGGTCCCAACGGTCCGGTGGTTCCGCTCGATACGCTCGCGCACATGCGCCAGACGATCGGGCCGCAGACGGTCAACCATTTCGGACAGCTGAACGCGGTCACCATTTCCTTCGGGCTCGCGCCTGGGGCGTCGCTCGGCTCGACGCTGACGCGGGTGGCGGACGTCGCGGCCCGAACCCTCCCCGAGTCGGTCACCGGGCAGTTCCAGGGCGCCGCCAAGGCCTTCCAGAGCTCGCTCTCGAACCTCGCCCTGCTGCTCCTGATCGCGGTGATGGTCGTGTACATCGTCCTGGGGATTCTCTACGAGAGCTACATCCACCCGCTGACGATTCTTTCCGGCCTGCCATCAGCCGGATTCGGCGCTCTGGTCACGCTGATCATCTTCGGGATGGATCTCAACATCTACGCCTTCGTTGGCATGATCATGCTGATCGGCATCGTCGAGAAGAACGCGATCATGCAGATTGACTTCGCGCTCGAGGCCGAGCGCGGCGGCATGTCGCCGGAGCAGGCGATCTACCAGGGCTGCCTGATCCGGTTCCGGCCGATCATGATGACGACGATGGCGGCGCTGCTCGGCGCGGTGCCGATTGCTCTCGGCTACGGGGCAGGCGGCGAAGCGCGGCAGCCGCTTGGCCTGGTCGTCGTCGGCGGCCTGTTGTTCTCGCAACTGGTCACGCTGTACCTGACACCGGTCTTCTACACCTACATGGCGCAGCTCCAGGCCTGGCTCCGCGGCGACCCCTCCCGTGTGCAGGTCGGGCTACCTGCTACCAGGTAGCGGACGCTCGTTGCCTGGTTCCCTGCCCGGTTGCCGCCAGACGCCCAGTCGTGCACGGATGAGCCGTGAGCGGCGGGGCATAAATCGTGAGCGTGCGTCGTATTTATCGTAAAATCATACTTCCTCCCACAAAGGGCGTACATTGCTAATCCGCGACACCACAGACACTCGCGAACGTTCGAGATGCGCCCCGCTGGCGCTGATCGGGCTCGCGCTCATCGGCCTGGGCGCGGCCGCGTCGGCCTGTAATACCACGGCCGAGCAGACCGACGGCGCGGGAGGCCGGGGCGGCGGACGCGCCGGCCGCGGCGGCGGCGGACAGTCCATCCGCGTCGACACCGCGACGCTTCAGCACATCAGCCTGGAGCGCCGCGTCGACCTGTCCGGCACGCTGGTCTCCCCGGATCAGGCGCGCGTCAGCAGCGAGGTTGCCGGCGTCATCCGCGAGGTCAGGATTCAGCTCGGCAGCGAGGTGCGGGTCGGCGACGTGCTGGTGCGGCTCGAACCGCGGGAGCTGGCGCTGGCGCTGGAGCGGGCCGAGAGCGCGCTGCGTCAGGTCGAGGCGCAGCTTGGCATCGATCGGACCCAGGACAAGCAGCCGCCACCGGACGAGCAGATCGCGTCGGTCCGCCAGACGATGGCCAACCGGGACGACGCGCGGGCGGCCTTCGAGCGCGCGCAGCAGCTGAACGGCCGCGGCCTGCTGACCAGATCCGACCGGGACACCGCCGAGACCCGCTTGAAGGTCACCGAGGCGAACTACGAAGCGGCGATCGACAACGTGCGCAGCCTCAAGGCGAGCCTGCAGGATCGGCGCGCCTCCTACGAGCTGGCCCAGAAGAAGCTGAACGACGCCGCCATCAAGGCCCCGGTCGCCGGCTCGGTGGCGGAACGGCTGGTCCAGCCCGGTGAATTCATCCGCGAGAACACGCCGGTCGCGACCATCGTGCAGATGAACCCCCTCAAACTGAAGACCGCCATCCAGGAAAAGAACGCCGCCGTGATCAGGGTCGGCCAGACGGTCGAGTTCGTCGTGGAGGCGTTTCCGACGCGGACATTCGAGGGCAAGGTCGCCTTTGTCAGCCCGTCGGTCGATCAGACCACGCGCACCTTCCCGGTCGAGATCCTGGTCGAGAACGGCGACCGGATGCTCAAGCCGGGGTTCTTCGCCAAGGGAACCGTGCTGACGCACATCGACCAGGAAGTCCTGGCGGCGCCCGACGACGCCGTCTCGGCGATGGCCGGTGTGGCGACGGTGTTCGTGATCGAAGGCGGCAAGGCGCGGCAGCAGCAGGTCACACTCGGCGCGCGCCAGGGCAAGGTCGTCGAAATTGTCGAAGGCCTCAAGGGACCCGAGATCCTGGCCACCTCCAACGTCAACCAGCTCGCCACCGGCACCAGCGTGCGGACCGGGGCCGACGACGGCGGAGCGCGCGGCGACGGCCGCGGTGGCCGGCAGGGCGGCGGCCGGGACGGCGGCGGCGGAGAAAGTCGCGGCCGGCGTGAAGGAGCAGGCCAATGAAAATAGCGGACATCAGCGTCAAGCGGCCGGTCTTCGCCATCATGATGACGGCGGCGCTGATCGTGCTCGGCGCGTTCTCCTACAAGGATCTCGGCCTCGACCTGATGCCGAAGACCGATCAGCCGGTGGTCAACGTCCAGGTCCAGCTTCCCGGCGCCAGCTCGGAGGAAGTCGAGACCCAGATCACCAAGCGGATCGAAGAGGCGGTCAATACCATCAGCGGCATCGACGAGCTGCGGGCCAACTCCAATCAGGGCCAGGGCACGGTCAACATCACGTTCACGCTCGAACGCGATATCGAGGCGGCGACGCAGGACGTCCGCGACAAGGTCGCGACCATCGTCGGCCAGTTCCCGCGCGACGCCCGGGCGCCGCAGATCCAGAAACAGGATCCCGACGCCTCGCCGATTCTGCAGTTCAACGTCTACGGGCCGCGATCGCAGAAGGAGATCACCCAGATCGCCGACAAGCAGATCAAGCAGGTCCTCGAGACGATGAAGGACGTCGGGTCGATCCAGCTGCAGGGCGATCGCCGGCGCGAGATCCAGCTGCTGCTGAATGCCGACCGGCTCAACGCCTACGGGCTGACCGTCGACCAGGTGCGGACCGCGATCACGCGGCAGAACGTCGAGGTGCCGGGCGGCAACTTCATCGCCGGGCCGTCAGAGGTCGCGCTCCGCACCCTCGGCCGGATCAAGAACGTCGACGACTTCAACCGGATCGTCCTGGCCTACCGCGAGGGTTCGGTCATCACTTTCGGCGACATCGGCCGCGTCTCGGACGGCGTGCAGGAGATCCGCGGCGTCAACAAGGTCAACGGCGAATCGGCGGTCGGCCTGCAGCTGAGAAAGCAGTCGGGCACCAACACCGTCGACGTCGTCGATCGGGTGCTGGCCAAGCTGGAGCAGATCCAGACCACCCTGCCACCGGATCTCAAGATCAGCATCGGCAACGACCAGTCGCGCTTCATCCGCCGATCGTTTGAAGAGATCCGGCTGCACCTGCTGCTCGGCGGACTGCTGGCCAGCATCGTGGTGTTCTTCTTCATCCGCAACCTGCGGGTCACCCTGATTGCCGCCCTGGCGGTGCCGACCTCGATCATCGGCACCTTCACGATCATGAAGATCGCCGGCTTCACCCTGAACAACATGACGATGCTGGCGCTGTCGCTGGCCACCGGCATCGTCATCGACGACGCCATCGTCGTCCTCGAGAACATCTTCCGGTTCGTCGAGGAAAAGGGGCTCACCCCGAAAGAAGCGGCCGCCGAGGCGACGGCGGAGATCGGACTGGCGGTGATGGCGACGACGCTGTCGCTGGTCGTCATCTTCGTACCGGTCGCCTTCATGACCGGCCAGATCGGCCGCTATTTCTACAGCTTCGGCATCACCTCGGCGGCAGCGATCCTGATCTCGATGTTCGTCTCGTTCACGCTGACGCCGGCGTTGTGCGCGATGTGGCTGAAGAAGGAGGACGTCAAGTCGGATCACTCGACGACCAAGTCGGGCGGTGTCTACGCCAAGGTGGACGCCGCCTACGGCTGGATGCTGGTCTGGTCGCTGCATCACCGGGCGGTGATGATCGGCATCGCCGCCGTCGTCGTGGCGTCGGCCGCCTTCCTGTATCCCTACGTCGGCAAGGAGCTGGTGCCCGACGACGACCAGGGGGAATTCAGCGTCAACATCCGGCTGCCCAGAGGCACCAGCTTCCCGCGCACCGAGGAATTCATCCAGCCGATCGAAAAGGAAATCCTGGCGCTGCCGGACTTGAACCGGGTCCAGCAGTACATCGGCAACGGCCAGGGCAACTTCAACGTCACGATGACGCCGCTCGAGGAGCGCAAGACCTCGCAGCAGGAGATGATGCGGCGGGTCAGGACGATGCTCGCCAAATACAAAGGCGCCCGCATCAGCGTGTCCGGCGGCACCGACATCTCCGGCGCGTCGACCGGCGGCAATCAGGGCGGCGGCGGTGGACGCGGGGGCGGCGGCGGCGGCGGGAGCAGCAACCGGCTGCAGATCCTGATCCAGGGGCCCGACATCGAACAGCTGCAAGGCTACGCGACCCAGCTGATGGAGAAGGTCCGGACCATCAACGGCGTCGTCGACGCCGACTCCAATTTCGAGGCGACGCAGCCGGAGCTGCAGATCACCGTCGATCGCGCCCGCGCCGCCGATCTGGGCGTCAATATCGATTCGCTCGCCACCAACCTGCGGACCCTGGTCGGCGGTGAAGAAGTCAGCGAGTTCAAGGACGGCGACGACCAGATCATCGTCCGGCTCCGCCTCGACGAGCCGTATCGGAACAACCCGGCGGCGATGGGTGACCTGCTGATCCCGGCCGCGCCGGGGCGGATCGTCAAGGTCAGCGACGTCGCGATCCTCAAGGCCGAGCGCGGCCCGGCCTCGATCGAGCGCTACAACCGCCAGCGGCAGATTTCGGTGCAGGCCAATATCGACCGGGTGCCGCTTGGCGAAGTGCTCGCCTCGGCGCGGGTGAAGGTCGAGGAGCTCCATCTCAAGGCCGGCTACCAGGCGGTCTTCGGTGGCAGCGCCCGGACGCTCAACGAGGCCTCCAACAACTTCGTCGTCGCGATCGTGCTGTCGGTCGCATTCATCTACATGGTGCTGGCGTCGCAGTTCAACAGCTTCGTTCATCCGCTGACGATCATGACGTCGCTGCCGCTCAGCCTGCCGGCCGGACTTCTCGCCCTGATGGCGTTCGGCATGACGCTCAACGTCTACAGCGCGATCGGCCTGATGATGCTGTTCGGGATCGTCAAGAAGAACTCGATCCTGCAGGTCGACTACACCAATACCCTGCGCGAACAGGGCATGGAGCGGCACGAGGCGCTGATTGCCGCCAACCACGTCCGGCTGCGGCCGATTCTGATGACGACGATTGCCATCGTCGCCGGGATGATTCCGATTGCCCTGGGCCGCGGCGCCGGCGCCGGCTCGCGCGCCTCGATGGCGATTACCATCCTCGGCGGTCAGGTGCTCTGCCTGCTGCTGACGCTGCTGGTCACGCCGGTGGTCTACTCGTACTTCGACGACCTGCGCGAATGGAGTCCGTTTGGGCTGATCCGGCGCTGGCGGCGGCAGAAGCCCGGGACGACGCCGAACCCGGCCGAGATCTGACGCCCTGTCATCGTACGTCGCGTCCGGCTTGAGTCGGACTGCCGATCAATCCGGCTGAAGCCGG
>JBDTRR010000043.1:0-43137 GCA_039931615.1 Acidobacteriota bacterium | reverse complement strand
CCGCGCTCCTGCTCCTGCTCCATCCAGTCCATGACGGCCGTGCCTTCGTGGACTTCCCCGATCTTGTACGTAATCCCGGTGTAGAACAGGATCCGCTCCGTAGTCGTCGTCTTCCCGGCATCAATGTGCGCCATGATGCCGATGTTGCGCGTCTTGCTTAACGGGGACTGCCTGGGCATGTTCTTAAAGCCTTCAACCGACAGCTGTCAGCCGACAGCTTCTCTACCAGCGCCGCTTCTTACCAACGCCTCCTACCAACGGTAGTGCGCAAAGGCCTTGTTCGCCTCGGCCATCCGGTGCGTATCTTCGCGCTTCTTCACCGCGCCGCCGCGCAGGTTGGCGGCGTCGAGCAGCTCGTTCGCCAGCTTCTCCTGCATCGTCTTGCCGTCGCCGCGCGAGGTGGCATAACCGACAATCCAGCGGATGCTCAACGACAGGCGACGGTTCGGGTTCACTTCCACCGGCACCTGGTAGTTCGAGCCGCCGACGCGCCGCGACTTCACTTCCAGGCTCGGCTTGACGTTGTCGAGCGCCTTCTTGAAGATCTTGAGCGGCTCGTCGCCACTCTTTTCCTTGATGATCTCGAAGCTCTTGTAGAGGATGCGCTCGGCCGTGCTCCGCTTGCCCCCGGTCATCACGCAGTTGATGAACTTGGTCACCAGCGGGCTCTGGTAGAGCGGGTCGGCCGCAATCTCGCGCTTCGAAACTTCTCGTCGTCTGGGCATCTGGAATTCCTGATTCCTAATTCCTAATTCCTAATTGCTAATTCCTAATTCCTAACTCCCTTACGCCTTCTTCGGCCGCTTGGCGCCATATTTCGAGCGCCCCTGCATCCGCCCCGCGACGCCGACCGCGTCCAGGGTGCCGCGCACCACGTGGTAGCGGACGCCGGGCAGATCCTTGACACGGCCGCCGCGAATCAGCACCAGCGAGTGCTCCTGCAGATTGTGGCCAACGCCGGGGATGTAGGTCGTGACTTCGATGCCGTTGGTGAGCCGCACCCGCGCCACCTTCCGCAGCGCGGAGTTTGGTTTCTTCGGCGTCTGGGTAAAGACCCGGACGCAGACCCCGCGCTTCTGCGGACTGTCCTGCAGCGCCGGACTCTTGGTCTTGCTGACAATCTTCTTGCGTCCGTTCCGCACGAGTTGACTGATGGTCGGCATACGTTACTCACTCACAGCATGCGAAGTGCCGCATGCAGACTGACACGACACATGCACCCGGCATGGCGCAGCCTGCATTGCACATCCGGGTGTCCCCCGGCGTCTCTTCAGGCCTAAAAGCCTCACGGCTTGGCGCCTGAAAACCCTACGGCCTATGCTCTTATCGGTCGCGCGACGGATGGCTGGCCCAGACCGTTCAGCCCGGGTCAGAACACTTCCTGCGAGATTGAAGCTAGATAGGGTGTCCCAGCTCCAATAGAACCTGGGGAATATAGCACGGCCCCGTCAAACCGCGCAACCCACGGTCCAGCTTCGCGTGTCCCCGGGCGCATCTCCCTGGGCCGGCCGGACCGCACAATTCCCTGGGCCGCCGGCCGCGCAATCATTTGTCTGCGGCCGTTTGTCTGCTGCCGTTTGGCTGCTTCCCTCTGTATACTGCTCTGTAATTGCCAGCGCGGTTCTGACCGGCGGCCGCGAGCAGGCCACCACCAGGCTCGCGACGCAATTGTGATCGTTGAGGCAGCATTCCTTCAGCAGAGGTGAGCACACTATGCGGTTGCAGCACGCACTCCCGGTATTCGCCATCGTCCTGATGACGGCCTCGATCACGTCGGCGCACGCGTCAGCCGGCGCTCAAACGCCAGCCGGAGCTCAACCACCTGCCGGTGGGCAGCCCCCCGCCGCGGGCGGCCGCGGCGCGGCGCCCGCCGAGCCGCACAATCTCAAAGTCCTGCCGACGTCGACCACCACCGCACAGATTCTACCGATCATGCGCAATTTTTCCGCCGCCCTGGGTACCAACTGCGGTCATTGCCATGTCTGGACGGCTGCAGGCGACCCGAGCAACGACTATGCGGCCGATACGAAACCGGCGAAGGTGGTCGCCCGCGTCATGATGCAGATGGTCGGCGAGATCAATCAGAAGCTCGCCGCCAACATCCAGAAGCCGGCCGATCAGCTGACCGCCGTCGGCTGCATGACCTGCCATCGCGGCGAAATCATTCCCAAACTCCCGCCGCCCGCCGCGCGCGGCGCGGGTGCCGGCGCTCCTCCAGCTGGTGCCCCGCCTGCTGGTGCGCCGCCGGCGCCGGGGCGGTAGGCAGATTTTGCCGTGGGGTCCGGCTATAGAGGATGAGAAAAAATCGATTCTGACGTAGTGCGGACCTTCAGGTCGGCCCGACACGGCAGGCCTAATGCCTGCACTACATATCGATTTCTTCACACTCTCTCAAGTCGGATCCCCTCCGTCCAACAGACGTCAACCGTCCGCCGGACTCACTCACACCTGACGACCACGGCCGTGCAATTGTCCCGGCTGCCGCGCATCAGCGCCGCCTCGACCAGGGCCGACGCCGTCGCGCGCACGTCGTCGCTGTTCCGGGCGAAGCGTGCGATCCAGCGGTCGTCGAGCACGCCGTGCACGCCGTCGGTCAGCAGCACCAGGATCTCCCCGCCGATCAGCTCTTCCTCGATGACGTGCACCTCGGGACCTGTCCGGGTGCCGACGACGTTGGTCAACGCGCTCCCCATCGGGTGATGGCGCAGCGCCACCGGATCGGCGGACGGATCGTGCTCGAGCATGGCCGCCACCCAGGAATCATCGCGAGTCAGCGCCCGCAGCCGCCCTTTCGACAGCAGATACAGGCGGCTGTCACCAACATGACCGACCGACAGCCGGCCCTCCTCGATCAGCGCGGCAACGATGGTTGTGCCCATCCCGGCGTAGGCGTCGGCGCTCCTCGAGGTCTCGAAGACGTCGGCGTTGGCGTGATGGATGGCGGTTCGAAGGCGGTTGCCGCCGCTCGACAACCCGGGCTCGAAACCGAACGGCCACGGGTTCGGCGCCGGGTCGGCGGGGTCGCCCAGGGAAACAACCGATGTGGCGCGGATGAACGCGACCACGCGATCGACCGCCACCCGCGCGGCCACCTCGCCGGCGTTGTGACCGCCCATCCCGTCGGCGACGACGTAGAGCTGCAGCTCCTCGTCGACCGCGAAGCAGTCTTCATTGTTCTCGCGAACCCGTCCGGTGTGGGTGACGCCGTGCGCCCGTGGCATGTTGAACCTGAGACCGCCGGTCGGTCCTACCGGCGGTTTCTCGAATCGACCGAGCGAGGCTTCGCCTCAGACCACCGGGAACTGCAAGGGGTGTGGCATCACCTCGCTGGTGGCAGCGCTATTTTGCCACGCCTCCGGCGCGGCGAGACGTTTCGCCGGCCGGCCGAACCTGACTCATTCGCACGGATTTCCGCCTTCAAGACGTCTGGTTGGTCTGACGATACAGGCGCTGCACGGCCGCGAACGTGTCGGCCTCCATCGGCGTCTTGTCCGTCCGGTATCGCTTGACGCGGGCGAAACGCAACGCCAGGCCGCCGGGATACACCGGGCTCTCCTGGATGTCGTTGAACGCAATTTCGACGACCAGCTCCGGACGCGCGTAGACGGTGCCGGCATCGCGCCCGATCTCGAGTTCGAGCAGCCGCTTTGTCTGCCAGGCCAGCATCTCGTCGGTCAGGCCCTTGAACGTCTTGCCGAGCATGACGAACCCGCCATGCTCGGCATCGCGCGAGCCGAGATGGAGGTTGCTGAGGGTACCGCGCCGCCGGCCGTGCCCCCACTCGGCCGCCAGAATCACCAGGTCGAGCGTCCGTGCGCGTTTAATCTTCAGCCAGGTCTGGCCACGCCGGCCGGCGGCATACAGGCCGGTCAGGCTCTTGGCCATCACGCCCTCGTGGCCGGTCGCCAGCGCCTGTTCGAAGAACGCCTCGGCCTCGCCGGGTTCCGCGGTCACCAGCCGCGGCACCACTGTGCCCGGGGCGAGGTCAGCCAGCAGGCCGGCCCGCCGTGCGTACGGCTCGTCGATCAGGCCGGCCCCGTCGACGTAGAGACAATCGAAAAAAAACGGCTCGATCGGCAGCGATGCGCGCATCCGCTCGACGTCGAGCGTGCGCCCGAACCGCCGCATCGTGACCTGAAAGGGCTGCGGCGTGCGATCCGGGCGGAGCGCGATCGCCTCTCCGTCCAGGACCAGCTCCCGGGCCGGCATGGCGCGCACCGCTTCGACCACCTCCGGCACGGCGCCGGTCACGTCGCGCAGGTTTCGTGTGAAGACCCTGATCTCATCGTCACGCCTGTGCACCTGGATCCGCGCCCCATCCAGCTTGTATTCGAACGAGGCGCCGCCCAGATCCGACAGCGCCGCGCCGACGTCGACCGCCGATTCGGCGAGCATCGGTTGCACGGGCTGGAACACGCTGAGCGTGAACCGCGCCAGCGCGGCGTCGCCGTCGACGAGGACGGCGCGGGCGACCGGCGCCAGCGCCCCCGCCAGCATCGCCGCACGCCGTACCTGGCTGGACGGCAGCGCTGCGGCCCGGGCGATCGCCTCGACGAGGACCCCTTCGAGCGCCCCCTGACGCAGCTCGCCGAAGAGAAGCCGGATGAGAAAGTCCTGTTCGGCGGCCGTGGCGCGGCTGAACAGATCGCGCAGGTGCTGGGCCTTGGCCGCGGCCGACCCGGTTCCGGACGTCGCCGCGATGCGGCCGAAGGCGGCGTCGACCTCCCCGAGGTCGAGCGTCGGCCCGGCGGCGGGAGTGGTCGACCGCACGGCGGCGACGACCGATCCGGCGACGCCAATCCGCCCCTGACGCGGCGATCCGCTCAGGAACGCGACCCCGATTTCCACCTGGTCTGGCGGCAGGCGCTTGAACAGCGACGCCAGGCGCTCGACCTTGTCGAGCCGCCCGCTGGCCCCGGCGGTCGCGTCGGAGGCCGCGACCAGTTCAACCAGGCGCATGGATCAACATCCTACCAGTCGCGCCGCGAGTCGATCGCAGCGGTTCAACCGACGATCAGGCTGCAGCACGTCACCGCGCCTTCGGCCTTGGCGATCTCGCCGACGTCGACGCCGACGACGCGGATCCCGTGCTGCTCCATCCCGGCGCGGGTGCGCGGGAACGTCAGCGGGTAGACGACGCGATCGTGCAGACGCAGCGCGTTGGCGCCCATCGGTTCGGCGGCGTCGACGTCGAGCAGCCGGAACGCCTGGAACGGCGCCGCCGGCGCCCAATCGCGATTGATCAGCAGCGTGTCGTCGGCGATCGCGGTGACCGCGGACTTCAAATGCAGACAGCCGCGGACGGCGACGCCGGTCACCGTGTAGCCGTGCGGCGCCAGGAGCGCGCGCATCTGCGTGATCGCGGCGTCGTTGGTGCGCCCGGACTCGCCGACGAACACGCTCCTGCCGACGATCAGCACGTCGCCGCCGTCGATTGTCCCGGGCGCCTCGATGCTGTGCAGCGGCCGCAGCGGCCGCAGCGCGGCGGCGACCGCCGCCGTCTCCGCGCGCCGCGCCGCGGCGCCTGGCCGGGTGACGATCGCCAGCTCGTCGAACACCACCGCGATGTCTTCGATGAACACGGAATCCGGCAGGTCGGCGCCGGCGGGCAGCCGCGTCACCGGGTAGCCGGCCTCGATCAGGCGCTGCTCGTAGGCATCATGCTGACGGCGCGCCAGGTCGACATCGATCGGCTGGCGCGTCAGATGGGTCAGTTCGCACCGGGCAATCCCGGCACTGACCGCGCGCGTGATCGCCAGCCGCATCGCCGGTCACACGCCTTCGACCAGGATGGTGTCGCTGATCGAGGCGCTCTGGCGGAGTGCCTTCGGCGCGCGGTACTCCTCGCACTCCCACCACGCCCTGGCCCGCTCGAGGCTGGGAAACTCGAGCACGACGATCCGCTTCGGATCGAGCGACCCCTCCAGTTTCTCGGCCTTGCCGCCGCGGACGATATAGCGGCCGCCGTACTGCTCGACCGTCGCTCCGGCCGCCTTGACGTAGCCGGCGTACTGCTCCGGGTTTGTCACTTCGATGTTCAACACGACGTATGCAGCCATCTCTCTCCTTTTCGGGCGGTCCGGGGTGCGGCCCGTCACAGCACCCGGATCACGTCCGATCGCGTGATGATGAAGGTCTTGTCGCTCTTGAAATCGCGCACCAGCACCGCCGGGTTCTGTGCGGTGATCATGCCGGCCAGTACGTCGACCGGCGTCGAGATGTCGACGAACGGAAACGCCGGCTGCATGATCGACTCGATCGGCTGGCTCTTCACCTCGGGATCCCGGATCAGCTCTTCATAGAGGTGCATCTCGTTCAGCGACCCGATCAGCCGGTGGTCGTGGGTCACCGAAATCTGCGAGAAGTCGTGCTCGCTCATGATCCGCAGGGCGTGCTCGACCGGCTCGTTGCACTCGGCCGACAGCAGTTCGGCGGACAGGCCGGAGGCAACCAGGTCGCGCGCCGTCATGCCGGTCTTCTCGAGAAACCCCTTCTCCCGCATCCAGTCGTCGTTGAACATCTTCCCGAGATACCGCGATCCGTGGTCGGGGAAGATGACGACGACCACGTCATCCGCGGTGAAGTGCTCCTTCAACTGCAGGACGCCGGCCATCGCCGACCCGGCCGAGTTGCCGGCGAAGATCCCCTCCTCGCGGGCGATCCGGCGCGTCATCGCCGCCGCATCCTTGTCGGTGACCTTCTCGAAGTGGTCGACGATGCTGAAGTCGACGTTGCCGGGCAGGAAGTCCTCACCGATGCCCTCGGTGATGTACGGATAGATCTCGTGCTTGTCGAAAATGCCGGTCTCCTTGTACTTCTTGAAGACCGACCCGTAGGTATCGATTCCCCAGACCTTGATCGCCGGGTTGCGCTCCTTCAGGTAGCGGCCGGCGCCGCTGACGGTGCCGCCGGTGCCGACCCCGACCACCAGATGGGTGACCCCGCCGTCGGTCTGCTCCCAGATTTCCGGGCCGGTCTGCTCGTAGTGGGCGACGGTGTTCGAGGGGTTGTCGTACTGGTTCGCCTTCCAGGCGCCGGGAATCTCCGCGGCGAGCCGGGATGAGACCGAGTAGTAGGACCGCGGATCCTCGGGGTCGACGTTGGTCGGACAGACGATCACCTCGGCGCCGAACGCCTTCAGCGCATCAATCTTCTCCTTCGACTGCTTGTCCGTCGTCGTGAAGATGCAGCGGTAGCCCTTGACGACTCCGACGAGGGCCAGGCCCATCCCGGTGTTGCCCGAGGTCCCTTCGATGATCGTCCCGCCCGGCTTGAGCAGGCCGGCGCGCTCCGCGTCGCCGATCATCTTGACGGCAATGCGGTCCTTGATCGAGTTGCCGGGATTGAAGGTTTCCAGCTTCACCAGCACGTCCGCCTTGACCAGATCGCGGGTGATCCGGCGGATGCGGACCATCGGCGTGGCGCCGATTGTCTCGAGAATGTGGTCGCAAATCTTCTTCACGTCGTCAGTGTAATGCGGGCCGGAGATCGGCCGAAAATCGGCCGGGTGCGACGATCGCACGTTGACGGGGAGCGGACAGGGCTTACACTGTATTCGGAGCGGAGCAGTGCCCCCGATGATGCGACGCCGTCTCGTCCTGATTGCCGCCTTCGCCGGGCTGGCGACCCTCGGGGTCTGGTTCAGCTCGCGCACCCACGTCGCCGCCCAGTCGCTGCCGGCCGCGGTCAGCGACAAGGATTTCTGGGCGATGGTGGTCGGCTTCTCGGAACCGGGCGGCTTCTTCCGGTCGGACAACCTGATTTCCAACGAGACGGCGTTTCAGCACGTCATCCCGCAGTTGCAGCAGATCCCCCAGCCGGGAGCCTACATCGGCGTCGGTCCTGACCAGAATTTCACTTACATCGTCGCGCTCAAGCCAAGGATCGCGTTCATCACCGACATCCGGCGGCAGAACATGCTGCTGCACCTGATGTACAAGGCGCTGGTCGAGCTGTCGGCCGATCGCGCGGACTTCCTGTCCCGGCTGTTTGCCCGGCCGCGCCCGACCGGAATCAGTCCCGGATTGGGCGCGCAGGCGTTGTTCGACGCGTTCGAAACCATGGTCGGGAGCGAGGAACTGGCCCAGCAGCACCTCCGCGCCGTGTTCGATCACCTCGAGCGCACGCACGGCTTCGCGCTGAGCGACGAGGACGAGACCGCCATCCGATTCGTCTATCGATCGTTCTCGATGGGGGGGCCGGACATCCGCTACTCGTTCCCGCGCAGCGATCTCGTCGGCGGCCAGTGGTTCCCGACCTACGCGGAGCTGATGGTGCAGACCGACCTGCGCGGCATCAATCACAGCTACCTCGCGTCGGAAGAAAACTTCAACGTCCTGAAGGACTACCACACGCGCAACCTGATCATCCCGCTGGTCGGCGACTTTGCCGGCGAACGGACCCTGCGGACGGTCGGCCAATACCTGAAATCGCACGACGCCACGGTCACCGCGTTCTACACGTCGAACGTCGAGCAGTACCTGTTCCAGGGCGACGGCTGGCGCAAGTTCTTCCTGAACGTCTCGATGATGCCGACCGACGAGCACAGCACGTTCATCCGCGCCTACTTCAACCGGATGGGCTATCGATTCCAGGCTCCTGGCACCGGCCTGCAGTCCTCGACCCTGCTCGATCCGATCGGCCGGCTGGTCGCCGCGTTCTCCAACGGCGACATCCGGACCTACTACGACGTCGTCTCGCGTTCGAAATAGGGCCCATTTTCATTCGTACGTAGTGTCCGCCTTCAGGCGGACCTCCCACGGTCCGGCTGAAGCCGGACACTACGTACAAGCGGAAGACAATCAAGACTGATTCGGGCGCATCCTCAGCGTCCCAGCGGCCCGAGCGGCAGCGGTCCGCTCGACGTCGAGTCCCCGGTCATGGCGCGGCGCAGGTAACCGGCCTGCCCGAGATGGAACGCCGCGTGAGCACACAGGTGCAGCACGAAGCGGCTGGTGGGGAATTTCACGCCGAGCACCGGCTCAGGGAACTCCGCGGCCAGCTCCGCTTGGGACAGCCGCGGCAGAACCGCCTGAACCATGACCAGCGCCCGGTCGAGCTCGGCGATTACCTCGTCCCGAGTGCCCGTCCGGCGGCTGAATTCAGCGTCGCGATTCCTGACGTAGCCCGTGTCCCCGAGGACGGCGCCAATCAGGTATTGGAGACCGCCGGCCACGTGAACAGCCAGGTTGCCTGCCGGGTTCGTGATTCCAGGCATCGTCTGCCACAGGCTGGCGTCATCCTCGAACAACGCGATTTCACGTTTGAAACCGTCGAGCTCGCGCGTCAGCAGCGCGACCATGTCGGCGGCAGCCTCGGGTGTCGTGATTTGGGGCGAATCGGAAGAAGGGGGGCGGCTGATGGTCATCCGCCACAGGCTATACGAGGAGAGTGTCGGGTGAACAGACGAATCGATGTGAAGGCGCCACGCGCCTCCACATCATGACGCTGATGCGCTCTATCCCTTGACGCCGCCGTGGTCGACGCACGCCGTTGTCTTGGTCTTCCCGCTCTGGACCGTGCCATCATTGCAAGCCACACCGTCGGTTTTCGGCGTCACGGCTTTCTTGATGGACTTGCCCACCTTCTTCGCTGTCTCGCCTGTTTCCTTGGCCGCGTCTTCAGCGACCTGGCCGGTCTTCTTCGCGGCCGCTTTGGTTGCCTTGCCGGTGGCCTTGCCCGCGTTCTTCGCCGCCTCGCCCGCGTCCTTGCCGGCTTCCTTTGCGTCCTTGCCAGCCTCTTTCGCGCCCTTGCCGGCTTCCTTCGCGTCCTTTTTCGCCTGCTCCGCGTCCTGCTTGGCCTCGTTGCTCTGCGCGAAGGTGGCGGTCGACCCTCCGAACGTCAGGGCACAGGCGACCGCCGTGCCGATGAGGAATTTTCTCAACATGGTCTCTCCTGCTCGATATCAGAGTTGACGAACGGCTGCTACTTTTTCACAGCCTTGCCGATGTCCTCGATGACTTCGCCGACCTTCCGCTTGGCCTTTCCAAACGCGTTCTGCGTCTCGCCAGCGGCTTCGTCGGCTACTCCCTCGTCGTGGAGATCCGGGTCATCGGTGAGGTCGCCCGCTGCCTGTTTGACTTTGCCCTTCAGGGCTTCAGCCTTGCCTTCGAGCTCATCGCGATTCATGGTGCTCCTTTTCGTGTTGTCAGTCGACCGTTTCCTGACGCCGGTCGAGTCGGCGCTGGTCACGTCATGAGCAGTATCAACTTTGGTGCCAGCGGCGTGGTTCGGCTGGCTTGGGGCTGCTGCACCGGCCTCGCGTTCACCTGGAAGAACTAGGTAGCGCTGTGCTCAGTATAGGTGCGTGACGCCCTCGAGGTGGATGACACCTCGAGGGGAAGACTGCCCCGACCACGTTCAAGGACGCTACGTTGCGCTGGGCGTGCACGGCAACGGCACCCAGTGGCACCCCTATTGCTCCCTGCACGGGCAATTCCGCGCTCGGCCACACACCTGCTGGCCGACATCGAACCAGTCCCAAGAACGGAGGGCGAAAAGCCCTCCGGCTCGCCCGTTTCAGTGCCGAATTCTCCACGCGTCCGCGCCCCTGTCGCTGTCCAGCCTACCTGCGTAGCGGAATCCCCCGGGCGCAATGCATAATGCGAACGGAAAAAATGACGCACCGTGCAGCAACCGTGCACGAGGGGGAGTCAGCGAATGGATCTTGGGAGCGGTCTCGGTCATCTCACGTATTCGACCCTCGTTCACCCCGCCGATACGTGGGATCAGCTGTGGACCAGCCTCACCACATATCTGCCGAAGGTCAAGGCCCGCGTCTCCCCCAACGCGCCGTTCGGGGTCTGCATCCGGCTGGCCGCGCCGACGGCGTCGGTCCTGGTTGAGAATCGGGCGGAACGGGCGAAGCTCCAGCGCTTCCTCGCCGACAACGACCTCTACGTCTACACCGTCAACGCCTTTCCGTATGGAGCGTTCAAGAACACGGTGGTGAAGGAGCAGGTCTACGAGCCCGACTGGCAAACCGAAGAGCGGACCCAGTACACGATCAACGTCGCCGACATACTCTCGGACATCGTCGCCGAGAACATCTCGCCGTCGATCCAGACGGCACCGCTCGGCTTCAAGCCGAACGTCACCGGGCCGGCCGTGATCGCCAGCTACACCGAGCACGTGCTGCGGGTCGCGGCACACCTGATCCAGATCGAAGCGCGCACCGGCCGGACCGTCACGCTGGCGATCGAGCCGGAGCCGCACTGCTTTCTGGAGACCACGGACGAAACCATCGCCTACTTCACCGGCCACCTCTACTCGGGCGCCGCCGCGGCGCGGCTGGCGCGGCTGGCGGCGATCCCGATTGCCGAGGCGCACGGGGCGCTGCGGCGGCACATCGGGATCGTCTTCGACATCGGCCATCAGGCGGTCGGCTTCGAGGACATCCCGGTGTCGCTGCAGAAGCTGGTCGACGCCGGCATTCCGATCTTCAAGCTGCAGGAAGTTGCGGCGATGCACATCCCCGAGGTCACGCAGGAGTCGGTCGATGCGCTCGGCCAATACGCCAAATCGGTCTACCTGACCCAGACCGTCCAGAAGAAGGACGGCCGCCTGACGAAGTTTCTCAATCTGGAAGACGCCTTCGCCGCCTGGAAGAACGATCCGGGCCCGCGCGAGTGGCGCACCCACTTTCACGTGCCGGTGTTTCTCGACGATCTCGGCCTGTTCCGCACCACGCGGTTCGCCCTCGAGCAGGCCCTGCAGTTTCACAAAGCGACGCCGCTGTCGCGGCAGCTGGAGATCGAAACCTACACCTGGGACGTGCTCCCGGATCACCTCAAGACCGGCGACATCGTCGACTACGTCTGCCGCGAAATCGAGTGGGTCCGCGATCAGCTGCTCCGCCTGTGAGGGCAGCGCACAGTAGCGAGCCCGGCAAGAGCCCGGCAAGAGAGCCCGGCAGCGAGCGAATTCAAAATGGCTGACATCACGCCGGTCAATCCGTGGACGTGGCAGGACCAGTTCGGCTTTTCGCAGGCGATGGACGTGCGCGGCGCAGGACGCGTGCTCTACTGCGCCGGCCAGACCTCGGTCGACGCCGACGGACGCCCGATGCACGCCGGCGACATGGCGGCGCAAGTCGATCTGGCGATGGACAATCTCGAGACGGTCCTGCGTCAGGCCGGTCTCGGGCTCCCAGACGTCGTCCGGCTGAACTACTACACCACCGACATGGCGGCCTACCTGAAGAATGCACAGTTTCTGGGCGCGAGGCTGCAGGCAGCGGGATGCAAGCCGGCCGGCACGCTGCTCGGCGTGGTCAGCCTCTTCCATCCCGACATCCTGGTCGAGATCGAAGCGACCGCCTGCCGTTAGGCGGCGGGGCGAGACCCGGCCGACTGATTTCGAGAGAGATTCCGTGTGAGCTCCATGAAGCCACTCCTTTTTCTATGCATCTGCCTCCCACTCGCCTCCTGCTCGAATAGTATGGCGCGCACCTCAGCCAGGCCACCCGTCACCAAAGCGGAACCGGTCGAAGAGACACTGCACGGTGTCGCCATCACCGATCGCTATCGCTGGCTCGAAGGCGATAATTCCGACGCTGCCGATCAGGGCAAGGTCACGACCGAGGTCGCCGCCTGGACCGACGCGCAGAACAGCTACACGCGATCGGTACTGGACACGCTGCCCGGCCGCCAGGCGCTCGAAGCGCGCCTCCGTCCGCTGATGGAGGTCGGCACGGTCACCCGGCCGATCGTCCGCGCCAACCGGTATTTCTTCTCCCGGCGTGAAGGCAACCAGAACCAGCCGGTGGTCTACTGGCGCGAGGGATACCGGGGCGAGAGCCGGGTCCTGATCGATCCGGCCCGGCTCGATCCCTCCGGTTTGACGACGGTCGAGTGGTTTTCGCCGTCCAACGACGGCCGGATCATCGCTTACGGCACCTATCGGGCCGGCGACGAAATCACCACGCTCCATCTGTTCGAGGTCGACTCGTCGAAAGCGCTCGATCTCGAGATCCCGGACAAGACCCAGTCGCCCGACTGGCTTCCCGACGGTTCGGGATTCGTCTACCAGAACCTGAAGAACCCCAAGGATCCCTACACCGGTCAGATCCTCTTCCACCGGATGGGCACCGATCGCAGCAAGGATGCCCTGATCTTCCGCCAGTACACCAAGGAGGAAAATGCCAGCCTGGCGACAACCTGGGGACCCTTCGCCAGTCTGTCGCGCGACGGCCGCTGGCTGGTCCTCGGCTACTGGATCGACACGAAGTCGAATGATCTGTGGCTGGTCGACTTCGATCGATTTCTCGCGACCGGCAGGATCGACAAGACCGTCGTCACGGTCGGCGCCGACGGTCAGGCGGTGGGCACCGTCGTCGACGGCACATTGTTCCTGCATACGACCAAAGGCGCTCCCCGCGGCCGCATCGTGGCGGCCAGCGCCGCACAGCCCGACCAGGCGCAGTGGCGCGACATCGTGCCCGAGCGCACCGACGCCATCATCGAAGCCGTGTCGTTCGGCAAGGGGGTGATGGCGGTCACCTATCTGAAGAACGCCGCCAACGTGGTGGAAGTATTCGATTTCAAGGGGACTTCGCTGGGCGTCGTCAGCCAGCCGGGCATTGGCGCCGCCGCGGTGACGGCGGAGATCGATCGCACCGAGGCCTACCTGACGTTTACCAGCTTCACCTCGCCGACGACAATTTTCCGCGTCGATCTCGCGACCCCCGGGGCGGCCCCGGAGCTGTGGGAGCGGCCCGACGTGCCGGTCGATCCGGCGATCGCGGAGGTCGAGCAGGTCTGGTATCCATCGAAGGATGGCACCCCGATCAGCATGTTCCTGGTCCACAAGAAGGGGCTGGCGCGCAACGGCGACGCGCCGACGATGCTGACCGGCTACGGCGGCTTCAACATCAGCGAGACGCCGGCGTTTTCGGCGACGCTGTTTCAGTGGGTCGAGGCCGGCGGCCTGTTCGCGGTCCCCAATCTTCGCGGCGGCGGCGAGTACGGCGACGCGTGGCACGAGGCCGGAATGCTCGGCAAGAAGCAGAACGTCTTTGACGACTTCATTGCGGCGGCCGAGTGGCTGATCGCGAACCGCTACACCAGTGCCGGGCGACTGGCGATCACCGGCGCATCGAACGGCGGACTGCTGACTGGCGCGGTCCTGACGCAGCGGCCGGATCTGATCCGCGCCGCCATCGTCGGCGTCCCGCTGCTCGACATGCTGCGGTATCAGAACTTCCTGATGGCGCGCTACTGGGTGCCCGAGTACGGCTCCGCCGAAAACCCCGAGCAGTTTGCCTTCCTCCGTGCCTATTCGCCCTATCAGCGCATCGCGGCCGGGACACGGTATCCCGCGGTGCTGCTCACCGCCGGCGAGCACGATTCGCGCGTCCACGCCCTGCACGCGCGCAAGATGGCGGCGTCGCTGCAGGCGGCCACCGCGTCCGATCCGGCGGAACAGCCGGTGCTCCTCTGGGTCGATCGGGAGGCCGGGCACGGCCAGGGCAAGCCGCTGAACCTGCGGATCCGCGACGTCGCCGATCAGCGCATCTTCGTGATGTGGCAGCTCGGCATGCTCGATCGCTAGGATGACCACCACGAAGCTGGCCACCGAGGCGGCGACGGGCAACAGCTGGAGTCGACCGGCGCGCGGCGATCTCGTGATCGGCTTTTCGTTCTCGCTCTGGCCCGACAGCTCCCCCGGCCGCTGCAACGAACTGATTGCCAAGAGCATCCGCGCCGATCTGGCGCGCGCGTCCTCGCATTCCCTGCCGTGGGTCGGCCTCCAGTGGGAGATCTACGATGCGCTGGCCGAGCTGAACACGACCGGTTTCGTCGCCGCGCAGTTCGTACCCGCGCGCGCCGTCGCTGGTCCGGACGGTTTCCAACCTGCCGATATCCGCGACGCGGGCGGTCTGATCGATCTGCTGCGCGACGGCCGGTTTCCGGCGGTCCGCCGGTTGGCTGACGCGCTGACGATCCCCCGCGAGACGGATTCCGCGTCGGCGCCGGCATCGCTCTGTGCCGCGTTCAACGGCATCCTCGACGACCGCTGGCTGTTCGAGGCCTTCGACGGCCTGGTCGACCTCGCCGATCTCGACCGGCGTGTCGATCGGCCCGAGTTGGGCTGCCTGGGAACGGAGAAGCGGAGACTGCCGACCAGGGGCCTCTATCCGAACGGATTGCGCACGTTCCAGGCCCGGCGGGTCAATCGGCTCCTGATCGAGGCGATCGTCCCGGTACGGCTGCTGGCCCGCGGCGAGTACCTCGACGCCGGTCGGGTGGCCCGGCACGTGCTCGGCACCCTCGACGTCAGTTCGATCGGCGCGGTCTGCGTCTACGCCCACCCTCACCATCGCGACCGGTGTCGGCAGCAGACCCTGACTGCGCTGCGCGAGCGCGGCTGGACCGGGCGCGACGACGATGCGGGATTCGGCGGTGAGCCCGCCGATTGGGACGATCTCCACACCTGGGATGCCGACTCGGCTCAGGTATGGTGCCGGTCGCGGGACAACTGGGACGCGTACTCACGGCTCTAGCGCATCTTCCTCGGTACGTAGCGTCCGCCTTCAGGCGGACCTCCCACGGTCCGGCTGAAGCCGGACACTACGTACAAACCGGAAGGCGCGTGAAGGCGTGACGACCGGGCATCGGAATAGCCATATGATTACCGGGTCCGGGAGGACTCATGAAGGTTGGTTTCATCGGTCTTGGCAAGATGGGTCAGGGAATGTCACGGCGGATCCTTGGCGGCGGCCACGACCTGCTCGTCTACAACCGGACGCCCGACAAGGCATCGGATCTTGTCGGCGCCGGCGCGCGCGTCGCCTCGTCGGTCGCCGACGCCTGCCGCAATCGCGAGGTCGTCATCACGATGGTGTCCGATGATGCGGCGGTGAAGGAGGTGACGCTCGGCAGCGGCGGGGTGCGCGACTCGCTGGCGCCCGGCGCGGTGCATCTGTGCATGGGGACCCACAGCGTCGCCGTCATCCAGGCGATCAGCGCGGCGCACGCCCAGGCCGGCCAGCACATGGTCTGCGCACCGGTGCTTGGACGCCCCGACGCGGCCGCTGCCGGTCAACTCGGCATCGTCGCCGCCGGACCCCCGGACGCGGTCACGCAGTGCGAGCCGCTGTTCCAGGTGATCGGACGGCGGACGTTCGCGGCCGGCGGGAAGCAGGAAGGCGCGGCTGCCATCAAGCTGTCGAACAACTTCGTCCTCGGCGCCGCGATCGAAGCGATGGGCGAGGCGTTCTCGCTGGTCCGCAAGTACGACGTGATCCCGCAGGTGCTGTTCGACGTCATGACCGACGCGCTGTTCGCGTCCCCGGCCTACAAGATCTACGGAAAGATCATCGTCGAGGAGAGCTACGACACGGCCGGGTTCATGACCCGGCAGGGTCTGAAGGATCTGAATCTGGTGCTGGCCGCCGCCGATCAGGCGCGCGTCCCGATGCCGATCGCCAATAACGTCCGCGACCGGCTGCTCGGCGCCATCGCCCACGGCGACGGCGACAAGGACTGGGCGGTGATGGCGCGCGAACAGAATCGCGCCAGCGGGATTGAATGAACGACAGGGATTTCACTCGTACGTAGCGTCCGCCTTCAGGCGGACCTGTCACGGTCCGGCTGAAGGACACTACGTACGCGGGCAAAGCGCGTGGAGCTCAACGGAGTGCACATGAACGTCGGTTTCATCGGCCTCGGCCGCATGGGCTCGGGGATGGCGGCGCGGATCCTCGAGGCCGGCCACGATCTGGTCGTCTACGATGTCGTGGCCGAGAGCGCCGCCAGGGCGGCGGCCGGCGGCGCCCGCGTGGCGGCCTCGCTGGCCGAGCTCTGTTCCGGGCGCGACGTGGTGATCACGATGCTGGCGGAAGACGCGGTGGTGCACGACGTCGTCTTCGGCCCGGGTGGTCTGCGGGATTCGCTGGGGCCGGGAGCCATCCACCTGGCGATGGGCACCTATGGCATCGGGACGATTCGGGCCCTCGCCGCCGCCCATGCCGCGGCGCGGCAGATTCTGGTCGCCGCGCCGGTGCTCGGCCGGCCGGATCTCGCCGCGTCGGGACAGCTCGGGATCGTCTCGGGCGGCCCGGACGAGGCGGTCGAGCGCTGCCGCCCGCTGTTCCAGGCGATCGGCCGGCTGACGTTTCACGCCGGCGCCACCCCCGAGGCGGCCAGCGCCATCAAGCTGGCCAACAACCTCGTCCTCGGCTGTGCGATTCAGGCGATGGGCGAAGCGTTCTCGCTGGTGCGCAAGTATGATGTCGCGCCGCAGGTGCTCTACGAGGTAATGACCGAAGGCCTTTTTTCGGCGCCGGCCTACAAGGTCTATGGCAAGATCATCGTCGACGAGAGCTACGCCAGGGCCGGATCGACGATTGCCCTGAATCTCAAGGACGCGAATCTGATCATTGCGGCGGGCGATATCGCGCGGGTCCCGCTGCCGAGCGGCAATACGTTCCGCGACCGTCTGCTGAGCGCGATCGCGCACGGCGACGCCGACAAGGACGTCGCCGCGCTCGCCCTCGAACAGGCGCGCGCGAGTGGTTTGGCACCATGATATTCGGGCGATTCATCCGCCGGCCGCAGACGGTCTGGACGCGCCGGGCGCTGTTCCAGATCCATCTCTGGACCGGCCTCGGCGTCGGCCTCTACATCCTGGTCATCAGCATCAGCGGCAGCGCGATTGTGTTCCGGCGCGAGATCACCCGGCTGGCCTGGACGCCGCCGGCGGTGACGCCGGCCGGACCGCTGATGACGGTCGAACGACTGACCGCCGCGTCGCAGAAGGCCAACCCGCGTTTCGAGAAGTTCAGTTTCGCCTTCGCGAAGGATCCGGCGCGCGCCGCCGTCGTCACGATGACCCGCGGACAGCGGGCGCGCGAGCGCGCCATCAATCCCTATACCGGCCAGGAGCTGGGCGAGGTCGGGACCGACGAGCCGAAGCTGCTCACCTGGCTGGTCAAACTGCACGACGATCTGCTCGGCGGCCAGACCGGCCGGCGCGTCAACGGCGTCGGCGCCCTGCTGTTCACCATGCTCTGCCTCACCGGCGCGGTCATCTGGTGGCCGGGAACCTCGCGATGGTGGCGCAGTCTGTCGGTATGGCCGAAGACGGGCTGGAAGCGGTTCAACTGGGACCTGCACAGCGCGATCGGCTTCTGGACCTTCCTGTTCGCGCTGATGTGGGGGATCAGCGGGATCTATCTTTCGTACGCGGATCCGTTCGTCAATCTGGTCGACTATCTCCAGCCGCTCGACCCGAACGGCCCCGCGACACGATCGGGCGACTATTTCCTGGAGTGGCTGGCGCGGGTTCACTTCGGCCGTGCCTACGGGACGCCGGTCAAATGGCTCTACGTCGGGCTCGGACTGATCCCCGCGATCCTGTTTGTCACCGGCGCGATCATGTGGTGGAACCGCGTACTGCAGCCGGCGCTGCGGAAGCGCCGCCGGTCCGCGCCCGCGCTGAGTCCGTCGGGAACGGCGCCAGGTACCGACCTGCCAGGAATGGAGATCGAAGCCTGACCCGCCTCACCCGTGCACTGATCGTCACCGCTGCGGTCGCCTCGGCCTGGGCGCAGCCGGCCGCGCAGGATCATCCCGGCCAGTACAGCCAGGCCGATATCGACGCGGGAACGCGCGTCTACAACACGCAGTGTTCGCAGTGCCACGGCCCCAACGGCGACCAGGTCTCCGGCATCGATCTGCGGCGCGGCCAATTCCGCCGATCGTCGTCGGACGAGGACCTGGCGCGCGTCGTCCGGGAAGGGCTTGCCGCGGTCGGGATGCCGCCCTTTGCGCTGCAGCCGGCCGAACTCACCGGCGTGATCGCCTTCATCCGCGCCGGGTTCGATCGCACCGCCATTGCGGCGCGGGTCGGCACGCCGGCTCCCGGGCGGGCGCTGTTCGAGGGCAAGGGCGCCTGCGCCACCTGCCATCGCGTCAACGGCGCCGGCAGCCGGACGGCGCCAGACCTCAGCGACATCGGTGCCTCCAGAACGGCCGGCGCGCTGCAGCAGGCGCTGCTCGACCCGACCTCCGTGATGATGCCGATCAATCGCCCGGTGCGGATTGTCCTGAAGGACGGGAAGACAGTCGTCGGCCGGCGCCTGAACGAAGACACCTACACCGTCCAGGTGATCGACGATCGCGAGCGCCTGCTGTCGATCGCCAAGACCGACATCGCCCGTCTCACCGTCGAAACCGCGTCGACGATGCCGTCGTACGCCGGGCGGCTGACGCCGGAGGAACTGTCCGATCTGGTCGCCTACCTGCTGTCGCTGAAAGGAGCGTAAGTGCCGATGCCGTTTCGCGCGAAGGTGGCGGCGGCGATCGTCCTGCTGGCCTGCTGCGGCCTTGACGCCCAGGTCACCTACGATCGTCTGCTGCGCGCCGCCGATGAGCCGCACAACTGGCTGACCTACTCGGGCGGCTACGCCAGCCAGCGCTACAGCCAGCTCAAACAGATCGACACGTCGAACGTCCGCAACCTCGAGCTGAAATGGATCCTGCCCAACCAGGTGTTCGGCGCCTGGCAATCGTCACCGCTGGTCGTCGACGGGATCATGTACGTCACGCAGCGCCCGAACGACGTCCTGGCGGTCGATGCCAGGACGGGACGGGTGTTCTGGCAGTATCGCTACACCAATTCGCCGGAGGCGCGCGTCTGCTGCGGATCGAACAACCGCGGCGTCGCCATGCTCGGCGAGACGCTGTTCCTCGCCACCCTCGACGCCCACCTGGTGGCGATCGACGCCAGGACCGGACGGCCGCTGTGGAACATCGCGGTCGGCGACCCGTCGCTCGGCTATTCGATGACCCTGGCGCCGCTCGTCGTCAAGGACAAGGTGCTGGTCGGGATGGGCGGCGGCGAGTTCGGCATCCGCGGCTACATCGCGGCGTTCGACGCGCGCACCGGCAAGGAAGCGTGGCGTTTCCACACCATCCCGGGACCCGGCGAGCGCGGCCACGAATCGTGGAGCGGCGACGCCTGGAAGACGGGCGGCGGGTCGGTCTGGGTGACGCCGTCGTTCGATCCGGCGCTCAACCTGACCTACTGGGGCATCGGCAACGCCGGACCGGACTGGAATCCGGATCAGCGGCCGGGCGACAACCTCTTCACCGACTCGGTGATCGCGCTCGACGCCGACACCGGCGAGCTGCGCTGGCACTTCCAGTTCACGCCGAACGACGCCTACGATTACGACTCCGTCCAGATCGCCGTCCTCGCCGACCTGAACTGGCGCGGCACTCCGACGAAGACGATGATGTGGGCCAATCGCAACGGCTTCTTCTACGTGCTCGATCGCACCAACGGCCGCTTCCTCCGCGGTAACGCCTTCGTCAAGGTCAACTGGGCGAGCGGCCTCGACGCGACCGGCCGGCCAATCCAGACGCCGCAACCGGAGGGTCAGCCGACCTGGCCGGGCAATCAGGGCGGGACGAACTGGTATTCGCCGTCCTACAGCCCGCGCACCGAGCTCTTCTACGTGTCGGCCTGGGAAGGTTACGCGTCGATCTTCCGGAAGGAACCGGTGCAATACGTCCCCGGCCGCAACTTCGGCGGCGGCGGCGGTCGCGTGCTGACGCCCGTGCCGAACGCGCCCGGCGTCCGCATCGGCCGCGCCACCCCGATCAACAACTGGACCGACGCGGTCGGCCACGGCACCGTGATGGCCATCGACCCGCGCACCGGCGATCTGAAATGGAAGTTCGAACAGTACGACGTCACCGACAGCGGCATCCTCACCACCGCCGGCGATCTGCTGTTCACCGGGGGACGCGAGGGCTACTTTCATGCGCTCGACGCCCGGACCGGCGCGCTGTTGTGGAAGACCGCGCTCGGCGGTCAGATCGTCAACGGACCGATCACGTTCGCGCTCGATGGGAAGCAGTACGTCTCGGTCATCTCGGGCAACTCGCTGGTCACCTTCGCGCTGCGCGAATAGCGTCCTTTCATCGAGCGTCCCGGTCCTTTCTCAATTGTACGTAGTGTCCGCCTTCTCTCAATTGTACGTAGTGTCCGCCTTCAGGCGGACCTCCCACGGTCCGGCTGAAGCCGGACACTACGTACAGCTGCCGCCGGTCAGCGGATGACGCGCAGATTCGCCGGCGCGATCGACGCGGCCGGCGAACCGGTCGCGCCGGGATTGATCCTGAAGACGTGCACGAGGGGCTGGGACTCGTCGCCGAACGCCTGCGTGACGAAGATGCGCCCGGTCGACCGGTCGTAGGTCGCGCCTCTCAGATGGGCGTTGGCGATGCCGAATGGAAGGATCAGCGGCCACACCGCGTAGGGACGAACATCCCACGGTCGTTTTTGGCCGGCCTTGACCGCCGCCAGATCGGTCAGATCGTAGGCCCAGACGTAGTAAGCATACGGGTAGGCGTGGGTTCCCTTGTAGGGATCGGTCGGGTCGCCACATGCCGCCCCTTCGCCATAACAGAACGGCCCAAGCCCCTGGCGGCCAAAAAACAGCGCGCTCCGGGTGTTTTCGGGAATGACGACGCCGCCGATTTCCGTGCTGCCATTCCAGAACCCGCTCTTGACGTCCCAGTCGTTGACGAAGTGATCGCTCGGGTAATACACCAGTGGAACGGCCGGCGCCGGGTTCCTGACGCCGAGGTCGGCCGGCTTGATCGCGAACAGCGCGGGTCCGTACGAGGTCCGGGTGACGATCGGGATGCAGCACTGCCCGTTGACGACCGGTCCACCGAGGGCCGTCCGCCAGATCGCCGGCACCTCCGCAAAATACCCACCGATGTAACCGGCGCCGGTGGTACCGACTCGATAGGGACCCCGGACGTCGCCGGCCACCGCCAGATCGGTTCCCGAGACGAAGTGCGTCAACTGCTGTGTGCTGTCGGCGTCGTAGTACGAGTAGGCCGAGATGTAAAGCCGGCCGTTATAGGGAAGCAGCCCGCCAATCTTGATCGGATTCGATTCTCCGGGGTCGGCCAGGTGCAGCAGGCCTTCCGTCACGTCGACGAACGGCCGCAGCACCGCCGCCGTGGCGAGCCCCGAGATCTCGGCGCTCAGACCGATCGGCGGTACCGTCACTTCGGCGACCATCTGCTGCTGGTCGTGGCCAACCATCAGCAACGAGCCGTTCGCCGCATTGAACGCCAGGGCGGTGCCGCCGTAGGCGAACTCCGACGCCCCGAACCTCCCGGCCGGCAGGCGAAACGAGCCGTCGAGGATCAGATCCCGGGGCTGCACCAGCGGCGACGACTGCTGACCCTGGAGCGCGAGACTGGCGGCGGCCGCCAGCGCGAAGCCGCACCAGAGGGCGCGCCGCCGCAAGGCGCCGACCGTTCTGAAACCACGGGTCATCTCACCCCGATCATGATCGCCGGACTATGGCCGGATCGCAGCGGTTCCGGGTTTCAGGTGCGCCCACGCCTGGTTGGCCCGCCGGCCGACAACGCACCTGGCGATCTTGACGAGCAGGTCGAGCTTGCGGCGGCTCCGCGGCAGGGCGCGCAGATACAGCCGCAGCGCGACGCCGAGGTCCATCCGGCTGAACGCCCGCTCACCTTCCCGCTGCCAGTGTCTGGCCATCACCCTGGCGCGCAGCGCCGGCGATCGCTCGGCCGCGTCCGCCCGATTGAAATGGGCTTCGACCAGCTTGAGGAACTGCTCGGACATCAACCCGTCCTGCGACGTCAGGGAATCCTCATGCCGGCGGTATGAGTAGAGTGGCTCGTCGACGAACGCGACCGGCCCGAGCCGGGCCAGCTTCAGCCGCAGGTCGAGGTTTTCCGATCCCTTCAGCCGCTCGTCGAACAGGCCGGCTTCGAACAGGGCGTCGCGGCGAATCATCAGCGTCGCGCCGACGATCTCGTTGTCCTCGAGCCAGAGCAGATCCTGGATGCGGCCCTGAAACCGCGGATCCGGTCTGACCTCGCGAGTCGGCCGGCCAGCCTCGTCGATCAGGAGATATCCGCTGTAGGCAAACGCCAGATCCGGCTGCGCCGCGAACAGCGCGGCCTGGCGCTCCAGCTTGATCGGCGGCCACAGGTCGTCGCTGTCGAGAAAGGCGAAGTGCGTTCCGCCGGCGGCACGGATCGCCGCGTTGCGCGCCACCGTGACGCCGGCGTTGCCCTGCGACAGCACGCGAATCCGGTCTGGATGCCGGCGCGAAAAATCCCGCGCGATCGCGGCCGTCCGATCGGTCGACCCGTCGTCCACGATCACCAGATCCCAGTCGCCAAAGGTCTGCGCGATGACAGATTCAACCGCAGCCGCGAGGTATTTCTCGCGGTTGTACGCCGGCATGATCACCGAGACGTGCATCCGGCCTGGGGTCAAGACCCGTCCTTCCCGGCGGCGACCAGGGTTCGCTCGGCCGGCGCCGCCGGAGGAACGTGGTGCGCCCACTCGCGGTCAAGATAGATGACCCCAAGGTCGCGCCGATCGGACAACACCGAGAACGGATATGCCGACGTGTGCAGGTCATACACCCGCCCACCGGTCGCATCCAGGATGCCGACCGAAACCAGATAGCAGCCCGGCAGCAGGTTGAGCCGGGGAATGATCAAATCGACGTAGCCCGGTCCGGACATCACCCCGAGGTCTCGCTTGTCCATCATCGTGTTGATGCCGGCGCAGTAGACGCCGTCGCCGCGATGGATGTCGATCGCGATCGACGCATGCTGGACCGGCTTACTGGCCTCGTAGGCGACCCGGATGCGCAGCTCGCCACCGCTCTGGAAGACGGCGGCTGAATCGCCGCGATCGTTCAGCAGCTCGGTGCGGGCGATATGAATCGGGCTGGCCGCGGCCCCTGCACCGCTCCGGTCGGTCTTGGTCCATGGCACCAGACGGTATTCCTGGATCGCCGCCGCCGGGGCGCCGTCGAACGCCACGGTGCCATGGTTGATGACGATGGCGCGCGTGCACAGATCGAGGATCGCCGGCAGGTTGTGCGAGATGAAGACGATGGGGATGCCGCGGCCGATCAGCTCCCGCATCCGGGCGACGCAGCGATCCTGGAAGGCGGCGTCGCCGACGCTCAGCACCTCGTCAATCAACAGCACGTCGGGATCGAGATGGGCGGCAATCGCGAAGCCGAGGCGGGCGTTCATCCCGGAGGAGTAGCGCTTCACCGGGGTGTCGATGAACTCGCCGACGCCGGCGAACTGGACGATCTCATCGAACTTCCGCCCGATCTCGGCGCGCTTCATCCCCATGATCGCGCCCTGCAGGTAGACGTTCTCGCGGCCGGTCAGGTCGGGGTGAAAGCCCGCCGCGACTTCGATCAGCGCGCCGGCCCGCCCGCGCACTTCGCACCGGCCGCGGGTCGGTCTGAGAATCCGCGACAGCAGCTTGAGGATGGTCGACTTGCCGGCGCCGTTGGGGCCGATGATGCCGAGCGCCTCGCCCGGGTTGACCTCGAACGAGACGTCATGAACGGCCCAGAACTCCTTGTCGGTGAGGTTCTCGGCAGCCGCCGGGTCCGATCGGCCGAGCAGGCGCGCCGCCGCCGCCGGGATCAGATCCCGCAGACTGTCGTGGCGCTCGCCGCGTTTGAACTTCTTCCACACGCCGTCGAAAACGACTGCCGGACGGGACATTTAAATATTCTCCGCAAACGTGAATTCCGCGCGGTGGAAGCTCTGCCAGCCGGCGAACAGGACGAACAGCGAAAGCACCGCGGTGACCGCGAACGGGCCGGCCGGCGGCAGCCGGCCATAGAGCAGCACCGATCGGCAGGCCTCAATCAGCTGCGTCATCGGATTCATCGCCAGCAACTGGCCGAGGTTTCCGCCGACACTCTCGACCGGGTAGACCACCGAGGTCGCGAACATCCAGACGGTAATCGCCACCTCGAACAGGTACTTGATGTCCCGGTAGTACAGATTGCTCATCGCCAGCAGCAGGGCCAGTCCGGCGGTGAACGCCAACAGCACCGCCAGCACGACCGGCAGGAACAGCAGCGCCGGCGTCACGGCGACGCCGTAGTACACCATCATCCCCACCAGCACGACCGAGCCGACCGCCAGGTCGACCAGGCAGACCAGCACCGCTGAGAACGGAAAGATCTCGCGCGGGAAGTAGACCTTCGTCACCAGGTTCGAATTGCTGGTCAGCGACAGCACCGAGAACCGGAGCGACGAGGCGAAGAAGTTCCAGAACAGAAACCCGCAGAATGCGAACAACGGATAGGGAACCGGCGTCTCGATCTTCGCCACCCGCGTGAAGATCACGGAGAAGACCGCGGTGTTGACGAGCGGCATGAACACCGCCCAGCCGAACCCCATCACCGTCTGCTTGTAGCGCAGCAGCAGATCGCGAAGCGTCATCTGGTAGAGAAGCTCCCGATACTCGACCTGCTCCGAGAACATCTCTTTGAATTGTGCGAGTAATGTCATGGCGATTTCGAAACTGCCTTCCGTATGCACGCATCAGGGCACGGCCCGTCGCCTGTGCGGGCGGTTCGGGAAGTTTCAGCGGTGGTCCTGTCCGGTTGCGTAACTGACCGATAGCAAGGGGTGCGCCATCAGTCGCGTCAAGCCGAATGTCGGAAATGGTCGGTAGTCCGCCGTTTGTGGCGTCAAACCAGCGCATGGTCAACGCCGGCGAGACAAAAGTCGCCGTCGGGGCGGACTAACTAACACTGCTGCAGTACCGGTTCCCGGGCACGTCACCACGAATGCCTGGCTGGGCATTTGCATCGACCCGGCTGATACCCAACCCAGGACCTCGAGGCGTGCGGCGCTGAGCCGGCACCCGGGGTCGACTCTTCAAGATTGATTGACGATGGACACTCAACCCGAGGCCCGCCTCAGGCGCAACGCCGAGGTCTACGACTCGCTGATTGCGCTGTTGCAGGGTCTGCGCCGTCAAGTCGACGGCGAATCGACGCTGCTCACGGTCGAAGCGATCGCGCAGTTTGCCGCCAATTATCACGTCGGCCGGTTTGCCGACGGCGCTCTGGAAAATCCAGCCTTCGACGTCGGCGCGAGCCTGAACTCCACGGCTGGCCGATCGACACCGGCGGGTCCGACTGGCAATTCCGTTCGCCGAAGCACGGTTCTGCACGTGGCGACTGGCGCGACCCTGTTTGGCGGGGTGGGCCGGACGATTCTCAACTGGATCCTCGCCGATGATCAGCACCGGCATCTGCTCGCCCTGACCAAGGACCATAACCTGTCGACCACGCTCGAGCAGGCGGTCGCCAGCAGCGGCGGCGCCGTCACCCGGCTGCGTGGACGCCTGCTCGAACGCGCGGCTACGCTGCGCGGCCTGGCGGAGCACGCCGACCTGGTCTTTCTTCATCACGGCCGCGCCGACGCGCTGCCCATCGCGGCCTTTGCCGCCGGCGGTCTGCCGCCTGTCGGACTGGTCAACCAGGCCGACCACACCTTCTGGCTGGGAAAATCGGTCGCCGACGTCATCGTCCATCAGCGCGTCGTCGGGCTGCCGCTCTCGATCGAACGGCGGGCGTCGCAGCACAACGTGTCGCTGCCGATCCCGCTGCGCGACCCGTTCGAGTCGGTGTCGGTCGGCACCTCGCGGGACCGTGCCAGGCAGGCGCTCGGCATTCCGTCCTCCCAGCTGATGCTGGCGAGCGTCGGCCGCGCGATCAAGTTCATTCCGAACGCGAGCCACAACTTCTTCAGTACGATGACGAAGCTGCTCGAGCGTCATCGCGACGCTCACGTCTACCTGGTCGGACCGACGCTCGAGGAGATCCTGCCGTCTGAGCTGCGGGCGGTGCACCCGCGCATCCACTTTGTCGGCTACCAGCCGGATCCCTCGATATACATCGCCGCCTGTGACGTCTACCTGGAGAGCTATCCGTTCGGATCCCAGACCTCCTGCCTCGAGGCCTGCCTCGGCGCGCGGCCGCCGATTCTCGCCTACGCGCCGGAATCTCCGTTGTTCGTCTTTCACGACGAGAGCGTCGCGGGCCTGCTCAGCACCGCGGCGACCGAAGCGGAATATCTCGACCAGGCGTCAGTCGTGATCGGCGATCGGCAGGGGCGGCTCAGTCTGGGCGAACAGGTGCGCGAACGGGTTCTTGCCGCGCACGTCGGACCTGGCTGGCTCACTCAACTGGACACGATGTACCAGACCATGAGCCGCCGCGGCCACGTTCCCGCGCCGATCGCCGTCGAACCTGGCGGGACCACCTCCTACGACGTCGACCTGGCGACCTTTCTCGAGGCCCAGGCCTGGCGGCCGCTGGCCTCGAGCTCACACCGGATCCGCCTGGGGATCCTGTCGGATCTCGCGACCAGCCTGTACACCGATTCCAATCGCAGAGACATGATGGCGCTGCTGCGCGGGATCTGGAGCCAGAGCCGGGGGCCGCAGGACGTCGCGGTGGCTGCCGTGGTGACCGGTGCCGCTCTGGCACGGGCCGGCCGACGCGCGTACGCCGCCACCCCTGCCAACGTGCTGCGCGAGGCTTGAACTCGTCGGCGTTGCCGACGCCGGCATCGCCGGTTAAACCTCCCGCCCTGCCCGCGGTCTAAGCCCTTGTAGATGAAAAGCGCGACCACGCGCTCACAAGGGGGACCATGATGAAACGTCATATCGCCGTCGTCGTCATCGGCATCGCACTCGCCACACCCATGACCTCATACGCGGAGCCGGCCGTGCGGAGTCACCGGCCGCCAGGCATCAACGCGCGTGAGCAGCACCAGACCGGACGGATCACGGACGGCGTGAGAGACCGTCAGTTGACCAGGGCGGAGCTGGACAGGCTGCGGGCCGACCAGGCGGCGATTCGGGCCAAGGAACGGGTCTATCGCCGCTCGGGCGAGGGGTTGAACCGGATGGAGCGGCGGGACGTCGAAAGTGATCTCAACAAGACCAGTCGGCAGATCTACCGGGCCAAGCACAACCGCGCGAGACCCTGAGCGGTCCGCCGCTGCGGCAGACCTGAAGGTCTGTCTGTACTACTTCAGAATTCATGGACGTTCTCAGCGGGCCTCGTCGGCGCAAATCTTGATGCCGGCGCCGCCGTTCGGCTGAGCGGCGCAGTATTCGATGATCGTCCGGCGCACTTCGTCGCGCGCCGCCCGGCCATCGAACGCTCGCTTGATCGAGCCGAACATCTGGCCTGGATCGACGCTGAACCCCGACGGCGATCCGCAATTGGTGACCGGCAGGTAGCTCGCGCCCCTCGGGGCACAGAGCGGCGCCTGGGCCAGCGGCGATGTCGCCCAGGGCGGCACGTAGAACATCTCCTGCAGCGGCCGCCGCTGCTCGATGGTGAGGGAGAAGTCGGCCTTGGGACGGGTCCCGCTGATCGTCGGCGGTTTCGCCTTCAGCTTCTCGCGTACCCGCGCCATCGATGCCGGCGAGGCGTCGCCAGCGGGAGGCGCTGCGGGCGGTGCGACAGGCTCGGTGGCCGGTGACGCCGACGCCGTCTTCTGAGGGGTCGTTTGAGGGGCCCGCTCGGTGGCCGGCTGAGGCGCAGCCGGCGTCCGCTCCTGCGCATCAATCCGCCAGGACGCAAGGGTCGCGGCCATCACGAAGAGCAACACCCGCATCAGCTTACGACGCTGCCGGCCCGCCGCCGGTCTTTGTCGTCGGCGCACACCCCATCATAGAGGTACGGGGCTCGTGGCGTTGGCGAGGTCAGCCGTTGGCGCGACGACGCCTGAGCGCATTCCTAATTTCTAATTTCTAATTTCTAATTTCTTCAAGGCGCTGCGCACGTCCAGTTCGCGACGTCCTTGAAATTGCCGGTGCCCCACTGACGCTACCGGATCGGCGGGTTCTCGATCATCGAGCGCAGCTTCTGGAGCGTCTCTTCGGATCCGACGAACAGATCGCCTGGATCGCCCCGATGCGACACCATGTCCGAGTAGATCGGACCGGCCTGGTAGAGATTCAGGCCGAGTCCGGCGAGATACTGCAGGCGCAGGTTCCGATCCCGGTTGATCTCGGCATCCTTCAGCCACGGCTTCAGCTGCGAGGCGTGGCCGGCGAAGGTGGAGAACAGTTCGATCGCCGAATTGAAGCCGATCTCGCGCAGCGACTGGACCATCGGCGCGTACTCGGGCCGATCGAGGCGCTGCTGGATCTCGTCGACGTTGATGCGGAGCGGCTCGATGCTGCCGACCAGGACCGTGTCGTAGCCTTCCCCGTTGCTGGTGTTGCCGAACACGACGCCGTTGGGAAACGCTTCGAAGAACGTCGCCAGTTCGCTCTTCACGGCCGCCGGACTGCTCTCGTAGAGCTGCACGAACAGGGTGACGACGCCGCCCGGGTTGAGGTGCGTCTTGACCTCGTCGAAGAACTCCTTGGTGTAGAGCATCGCCGCGCCCTTGACCCAGGGATCGAGCGGATCGGACGTCACCGCATCGAATTTCTGTTTCGTCGTCTGCAGATAGTGCCGGGCGTCGTCGATCTGGATCCTGACTTTCGGGTTGCGGGCGACATCGAAGTTGTGCTCGCTGAAGTAGGTCGAGACGACCTTCGGCACCAGCGGTTCGATCTCGACGATCGTCTCCTGCTCCAGCCGCGGCTCGATCGAAGCGGCGCCGGCGGTCGCCCCGGCACCGAACCCGATCACCATCACCGTCTTCGCCTGCGCCGGCAGCAGCGTGGTGAGGTGGCCGAGCATCCGCTGCAGCCGCATGTCCTGCGGCTCGCTCGACGCCTGGATCTTGCCGGCGTTGTGATAGTTGAGGACGCCGCTCGACAGCCGCGACACCGCCACCGACGCCATCATCCCCTCGCCCTTGTAGATGATCTCGTCGGCCTGATTGGTGCGCGTCGCCGCATACCGCCCGTAGGCGATCAGCAGGCCCGGCACCTCATGCACGCTGCGAATCAGCAGCGCACCGATGGCGATCGCCACCGCCACCATGATCATCGAGGGAATCTGCGAGCGTGCGAACGAGCGCGGGCGGGCCGGCGCCGGCCCGACCTCGCTGGCCAGGATGTCGCCGGCGGCGGCGGTGTCCCCGGCCGCGATCGCGGCGTCGGCGGCGGCCGTGCTGTCGCCCGCCGCGAGCACCGGCTCGATCAGCAGCAGCCCCGAGATCATGCTGAGGATGATCAGGACCTGCTGCGCATGCTGACTGCCGATCCACGCCACCAGCAGCAGACTGGCGCTCAGGGCGCCGACGATCGCGCCGACGGTGTTGGCGGCGTAGACGCCGCCAACGAGCCGCGCCGGATCCTGCCCGGGCGTCGCCACCGACGCCAGCGCCAGCGGGAAGCTGGCGCCCCAGAGGATGGCCGGCGGCAGTACGGCCCAGAGGCAGCGCACCAGATCGAGCTGCATCGTGAACCAGGGATCGCCCGAAATCGATGGATTGATCGGCCAGTAGGGCAGCGATTGCGTCAGGACGTGCGCCGTCCAGGCAATGGCGGCGCAGAGCAGCAGCTGACACCAGGCCAGCGCCACGCGCGGCCGCGCCACGTTGCGCGCCACGGCCGAACCCAGGCTGCTGCCGATGCCGAGGCCGACGAGGAAGGCCGCCAGAATCAGCGAGAAGGTATAGGTCGTCGCGCCGAACAGCAGCGACAGGATCCGCGTCCAGATCACTTCGGCCGCCAACGCGTTCAGGCCGGACAGCGCAATCGCGATGTAGACGACGGTGGCGCCGGTGGCGCGCACGAGGCCGGCCGGCGCGATGTCGGCGGCGCGATAGGGCGTCGCCCGCGCAATCGCGATGCCGAGCGCCGCGACCATCACGTTCAACGCCACCGCCACATAGGTGGCGACCGCGCTGTCGTGGACCCGCAGCAGGTAGAATCCCGCCAGCAGGCTGCCGACGACAGCCCCGGCGATATTGCCGCCATAGAAGAAGCCGAGCCACGACACGCCCTTCGGCGTCGTCTCCAGCCAGCGGGCAATCGCCGGCAGCGTCGCCCCCATCAGGATGGTCGGCGGCAGCAGACAGAGGCCGGCGATGACGCCGCGAATGACGATGCCGAGCGTGCCCGACCCCGCCACCGCGGTATACAGGCCGTTGAGCAGCGGCATGCCGAACAGCACCAGCAGCCCGATCACGGCGATGCCCAGCTCGAGGTAGGCGTAGACCCGGAGCGGATGGTGCCGCGCCGAAATGACCCGCGGCAGGACCAGGCTGCCGAGACACATCCCGCCCATGAACGTGCCGAGCAGCACGCCAAGGGAGACGGCCGACGATCCGATGACCAGCTCGAGCAGCTGGAACCAGACAATCTCATAAATCAGGGCGGCGCACCCGCTGCCGACAAACAGCGCCAACAGGACGGGGAGGAATCGGCGCGACGACAGCGGTGAATCGGCGTGACTGATCACGGGTACCCAGCTCCATTCTGAAAACGGCGTGTTTCCTTGATACGCCGGTCGAAGTCGAGACGTTACAGGTGTGGATTCGCTGGCAGCCCGTGGCGCACGAGGCGGCGAGCACCGCCCGGCCGGCGATGGGAGATGACGGCGCCCAGCCCGCCGGACGCCGTCATCGAGGAAGCGATGGCCGCTTCTACTTCAAGTGCTTCCCCACGAGCTTCGTCATGTCGAACATGTTGACGGACGCCTTGCCCCCGAACACCGTCTTCAAGGCATCGTCGGCGTTGATCATGCGCCGGTTCTTCTTGTCCTGCAGGCCGTTCTTCTTGATGTAGGCCCACAACTTCTTCGTCACCTCAGTGCGCGGGATCGGCTTGCTGCCGACGACTTCGGCGAGCGCCGCGCTCGGCGTCACCGGCCGCATGAATGCGGCGTTGGCCTTCCGTGGTGCGGCCTTCTTCTTTGTTGCAGTCTTCTTTGCCGTCTTTGTTGCAGTCTTCTTTGCCATGCGGTCTCCTGTAGAAGAGGCGCTCAAACGCGCCTGCGGGCTACCCCAATGGGGGTGCGTGGTCGGGGCGGCTCATGCCGAATCGCATCATCGCAGGCCGCAGCCTTCGACTTCAGCGGCCATGTCCCCAAGTTCTGCTGTCAGCGCGGTGCCGCGCGACACGCGCCCGCCGTGCCCGGCGCGGATGAAGGTGCTCGTCTCGGTGAGCGGCAGCGCCGCGACGTTGGCGCAGAACGTGTTCCAGCCACGCTGCAGCCGAAGGTACTGCTCGACGTTCGACAGATAGAATGCCGACACGGTCGCGTCGCGCGCCTTCAAGTATGCGCCAACCGCGCGAATCGCTTTCGCACCGGCGAAATTGCCGACCACCGGCACCACCAGGTTCCGCGTCTCGAGCTCCTTCACGTAGTTGAAGCTCTCGCGGCTCGCCAGGTAGCCGCGCGGCTGCCCGATACTGTCGGTCGCCACCATCAAATCCGAGTAGGTCGGTTGGTAGGCCGCACCGAGCCCCTCGGTCGAGGAATACTGGATCGCGGGGCCGAACCTGAAAAAGGCGTCGTAGACGTGCTCAATCCCCTTCACATCGTCGCTGGTGAGCGCGAAGCCATGCCGGCCGCCAAGCTGATGCTGGATCTCTCGCAGGTTGCGATCGTAAACGTCCCGGCTCGGCTCGACCTGAAGATACGCGAAAAAAATCTCGGCCGCGGTCGCCGCCGGCCCGAGACCGGCCGGACGCTTGCGCGAGAAGAGCCGCGAGACGAAATCGATGCGGTCCGCGGACAGCTCGAACAGCGCCTTGTACATCAGATGCAGATCGAGATTTCCCCTGCGGACGTCGACGATGAACGCGATCGCCGGTCGGGTGACGGCGATGTAGGTGAAGTTCTGCTCGGGTCCGACGCCCAGGTAGACGCCGCCCGGCCGGGCCGCTTCGACCAGCTTCGGGATGACGTATTGGAAGCGGCCCTCGTTGGACAGCAGGTTGTCGGAACGGAAGGTTCCGTTCGACTCGGAGATATCGTCGATCAGGTTCCAGAATTCCTGATCGGTCAGACGCGCCGGCAGCTTGCCCTCGGCCGTGGCGCCGACTCCGGACACGCCGATCCAGACCGCGAGGAGCGGAATGGCCAGAAACGCCCGGCGTGTGACCAATGGCACGGGGGTAGTTTATCGCGACGGCTGCCTGGGGTACAACGAAAAGCGCATCACAGCCCGCTCGCGCCGACTTTGAACGGCAGGCGGTGCACCTCGGGCGAGGCGGCGGCCGCGACCCTGGTCATGTCGATTTCGAAGGCGCGGCCGATCCGGTTGCCGGCCGGATCCTCGAGGATGGAGAGCGCCACGAGCTGATACGAACCCGCGGCCCATGGCTCAGTCGGCCGGAACGTCCACCGGGTGTCAGCCGCCCCGATCGCGACCTCGCCATCCACCGCCCGGCGGCCGTCGTCTTCAACGCCAACCGCCCGCGCCAGGAGACCGTGATCGAGCGGCGCCGGGAAGGTGACCACCAGCGGATCACGGGTTCCGGCGGCGGGCGCCATCACACGCCAGCGCGCCGGCACGATTGGCGACTCCTGCGATGGCCCGACGCGAAACTCACGCCGATAGGCTTCCCGGAGCGGCTGGCCCTGCGCGTCGCGCCAGTCCGCGCTGACCTGCAGCGTGTAGGTCTGCCCGGCACGAAGCGGCCGTCCCAGATCCTCGTTCGGCCGGATTCCCAGCTTGACGCGGCCGGGATCGAAGAACAGGGTGTAGCGCGTGTGATCGGCGTTCCAGAAGTCGGCCGGGACCGGCAGGAAGGGGATGTCGACCGGGGTGCCGCGCTGATCGGTCAGGCGGACGAAATCGAGCGCACCGGCATTGCCCATCGGCGCCGAGAACTCGATATACAGACGCAGCGTGTTCTCGGGTAGCTCCCCCGCCGACGGGTAGACGGCGGTGACGATGGTCGACGGCGCGCCGGCCTCGGCCGGGAGCTGGACGACGGCGGCCACCGCCGCGGACGGCGATCGAGGTATCGACGGCGGCGCGCCCGGCAGCTGCGATCGATCGAAGATCACGTCATACGCCCGACCCGGATCAAAGGGGTAGATCGGCGTGAAGGTGACCGCGGACGAGGTCACCGCGTAGCGGCCCCGCACCGGAGGACGGCCGGAATCACCGGCCAGATCGCGGACCGTGATGCGGAGCAGCGCCTGCCATTGATCGGCAGTGAGCCGCGCGCCGCGCAAGGTGGACAGAGCCTGGCCGCCCAGACCGGTCACCATGACGAGCGCCGGTTCGTTCTTCGTCGGGGATTGGAGAGTGATCTGGGGACCGGCGGGGTCAGGGGCGGAGCGGCATGACAGGAGAAGAGTTAGAAGGCAAAAGGCAAAAGGCGAAAGGAAAGCTTTTGACTTCACTTCTGCCTTCTGCATTCTGCCTTTCAACTCTCAGGCTAGGGAAGCTCCGCAGCCGTCAGATTCAGACCGGCGTTCGCTGACGCGATGACCACCGAGTGGGTGGCATCGAGCAGGTCGAGCTGCTGGATGCCGGTCATCGCCGTCACCTTTTCATACGCGACGCCGCCGGTTTCCGATGTGACCGGCGTGGTGATCGGCGCGGCGGTCGCGAAGTCCTGGGTCGGAATCTTCATCACGCCGCGGCTGGTGTTCGACATCAGCAGGAATTCCTTGCCGTTCTTCTTGTAGAGCACCATGTCGATCGGCCGGTTGCCGGCGCCGAGCTCGGCGATGGTGGTGCCGCGGTACTTCGCGCCCGGCGCCAGCGCCGAGACCGGGAACTTCACCAGCGGCGTGCAGAGGTAGGCGCCGATGATGTACGGCTGGTTGTCGATGGTGTACGGCACGAAGGCGTAGACCGGCGAGCGGGTCTCGAGCTGCTGGTGGTTGCCGTGGTAGATCTCGACGCTGGTGCCGGTGTCCGCCTTGGTGAACGGATAGGCGACCGACCAGAGCTTCGAGGCGAACTCTTCATTCGACAGACCGGCCACCCAGACGCGGCCGTTGGCATACGCCAGCTTGGTAATCGACTGGCTGCGATTACTGCGGCCGGTGGTGGCCACGGCAGGAGGATTGGGCAGCGTCACGCTGGTCGATTTGAGCGATTCGGCCGCCACCAGATCGATCTTCCCCGCACCGTCGATACGGAGCAGCGCCGGCCTGGCGCTGGCGCCCTGACCGCGCATCACGGAGACGAACGAGTTGTGCGTCTTGGGGTGCACGGCGAGATCGGTGATCGCAATCTCCTTGGCATCGGTGCCCAGCATCGCCGCGATCTTCTGGTCGATGCCGGCCACGCTCGCGGTGCCGGGGGCGCCGCCGCTGGCCGCCGTGCCAAGATCGAGGGCGAAGATGGTGGCCGCCTGCGGATCGGCCGCGTAGAGCGTGCCATCCGGCGAGAATGTCAGCGGCCCGATCGAGGACAACGACGGGCTGGTCTCCACGGCGTCGAGCCGTGCCGTGGCCGGGCCATACGCGGATACGGCGACCAGCGCGATCACGGCAGCCGACTGGATCATTCTGTTGCGCATCGGACCTCCTTCTTCTGCAATCAACCGGGACTTGACCCCGTATTAGACCACGGCTCTGAGGCGAACGGCGGGACAAAGAATCAGCCTGGCGCAGGTGGGGTCCGGCTTCAGCCGGACCATGTCAGGCAGGCCTGACAGCCTGCAGGACGACTGATCTCCCGTCTCGGTCCGGCTGAAGCCGGACCCCACGTACGGGGAGAACTCATTTGCCCTGCAGCTCGTCCGCAATCGCACCGGCGTCGTACAGCTTGCGGAGCGCTTCGATGATGACCGCGCTGTGGACGGCGACCGCGCGGTTGCTCTGCTCGCTGTAAACGAAGCGGCCGACCAGGCTCTCGATGTTCCCATCGAAGATCAGTCCAACCAGCTCGCCGTCGCGATTGACCACGGGCGATCCCGAATTGCCGCCGATGATGTCGTGGGTGGTGACGAAGTTCATCGGCGTCGACAGATCGAGTGCGGCGCGGCGGTCGACATAGCGGCGCGGCAGCTGGAACGGCGGCTTGTTGTCGAACGCGTTGGCCCGGTCGTAGAGGCCGAACATCGTCGTCTTGGGCGGCGCGATCGTGCCGTTCATCGCGTAACCCTTGACCTGCCCGTATGACAGCCGCAGCGTGAACGTCGCGTCGGGATACGTCGAATGGCCGTAGACGGCGAAGCGGGCGCGGCCGATCTTCTCGCCAGCCTCGGTCTCGACGCTGGTGACCTGGTCGTCCAGCATCTTCTGGCTCCTGCGCGCGAACGGATCGGCGGCGCGCGCCAGCACGACCAGCGGGTCGGTCGAGGCGGCAACTGCCGCCGGCCCGCCCGACGCCAGCGCCTTGCGCGCTGCCGGATCGGTGAGCTTCGTCCCACCGATCGCCTCTTTGGCCACCGCGTCGGCCGGGCGGCCCTTCAGGACGGCGGCGTTGAACGGATCCGACGGACCCAGCTCCTCCACTGATTGCTGCAGCGAGTCGGCGAGCAGCACCTCGTCGAGCGCCGGATAGACCGGTGCCGGCGAGAACAGCTGCAGCTCGAGCCCGGCCAGCTGCGAATCGTGGAACCCGACCAGCCGCTCGGCATCGGGCTTGGCTTTCTCCTCGATGTAGCGGACCAGCGTCGCGGCGAGCGCGGCGACACTCGATCCGCGCAGCTGCTGGAACCGGTTGGCCTTGTACAGGCTGCGGTGGGCGCGCTCGGCGGCGGCGATCCCGTCCCAGGCATCCGCGTAGGCCGCCTTCCACTCCGGATTGCCGTCGATCCGGGCACGGAAGTCGCGCTCCTCGGCGATCTTCTTGGCGAACAGGGCCGCGTCGTTCAGCCCCTGCGCCTCGCCCCGGTAGGCCTTGGCCGCGTTCTCCAGACCGAACAGCATCCCTGCGGCCTGCCGCGCCTGCTCGGTGCCCTGCTCGCTGTATCTGCGCAGCACGCCGAGGCGGCGGGAGACGACCGCGATCGAGGTCGGGTAGATGACGTCCCGCTGCGTCTCGAGCTGCGACACCGTGGCCAGCCGATCCGTCGATCCCGGATGGCCCGAGACGAAGACCAGCTCGCCGTCGGCGGCGCCGTTGGCGGACCATTTCAGATAGTTGCGACTCACCACCGGCACGTTGTTCTCGTAGACGCGAAACAGGGCCATGTCGAGGTCGTAGCGCGGATAGGTGAAGTTGTCCGGATCGCCGCCAAAAAACGCAATCGGCTGTTCAGGCGCGAAGACCAGACGGACGTCGGTGTATTTCTTGTACCGGTAGAGCCAGTACTCGCTGCCCTGGTACAACGGCACGACATCGGAGCGGAGCCCGGTCTTGGTGGTGCTCTCCTGCTCGATGGCGGTAATCACCTTCTTCCGCGCCTCGAGCGCCTGCGTCGCCGAGGCGCCCGCCGGCGCCGCGCCCAGCACCCGGGGGGTAACGTTCTCCATCGACATCAGGACGTTGACTTCCAGGTCGGTGCTCTTGAGCTCCTCGGCGGTGGTCCTGGCGTAGAAGCCGGCGGCGACGTAGTTCTTCTGCGGCGTCGAGGCCTTCTGCAGCTGACCGAGCGCGACGTGGTGGTTGGTCAGCACCAGCCCGCGCGGGCCGACGAACGATCCCGATCCGCCGTCTTCCAGGCGGACGCTCGACAGCCGCAGGTGATCGAGCCACGCCGGCGTCGGTGCGAACCCGTATTTCTCGCGGAGCCCGGTCAGCGGCGGGTTGTCGAATGTCCACATCCCTTCCTCTGCCCGCACGCGATACTCGAACACGGCCGGCACCGTGAGGACCAGCAGCAGGGCGGTGAACGTGACGGCTCGCGCGGATCTCAACATCGGGACTCTCCTCGAACGTGGCCGGCTCGACAGCACCGTGCAGGCCGGCCCGATAGGCTCGGTATCGCCCTGCTCGACAGACGCGGGCCGACCATCATGCTCACGGGGCAAACGCGCCACACCCGAAATGATATCGTTAATGACCATGCCGCTCATCGAACCTGGGACGAACGCACCGGCCTTCATGCTGAAAGACCAGTCCGGCAAGACGCATCGTCTGGCCGACTACGCCGGACGGCCGCTCGTCCTCTACTTCTACCCGAAAGACGACACGCCCGGCTGTACCAAGCAAGCCTGTGCCTTCCGTGACAACCTGCCGGGCTTCCAGGCCGGCACCGCCGCCATCCTGGGCGTCAGCGTCCTCGACGAAGCCAGCAAGAGCCGGTTCGCGGCCAAGTACGACCTGAATTTTCCGCTGCTGGCCGACGCCAATCACGAGGTCGCGGACCAGTACGGCGCATGGCAGCAGCGCTCGCTCTACGGCCGCAAGTTCATGGGCGTGGCCCGCACGACCTACCTGATCGGCAAAGACGGCAAGGTCGCGCGGCGATGGGACAACGTCAAGGTCGACAAGCACGTCGACGAAGTCCTCGCGGCGGTCGAGGCGTTGTGACGCCGTTCGGGACGGTCTGAAGGCCGGCCCCTACACCAGTCTGAAGACCGCACCGTGCCTCAGCGGGATGTCGCACCACAACTGGATGTCACGCAACGATCGGAGTCCATCCCGTCCACGACACCGCCATCGCGTGCAGGTGTAGGGAACGCCCTTCACGGCGTTCCGCCATTCACCTCGTCGCGGTCCCCGCCTTGCGCGTCAGCAGATCCCAGTGTTCGCCGGCGTGCTTGACGATGGCCGGAAGGTCGTCGGTCAGCAGGTAACGATCCTTCACCAGCGCCGTACCGGCCTCCTGGACCAGAGTCAGATACTGTTCGCGCGTCGGATAGCGTTCGTCAATCGCCGGCCGCGGATCGTGCGTCGATTCACGGTCTGCCCGGGTGGCGGGAAACGCGACGTACGATCCGAGCAGCGGAAACAGCTGATCGGACCCGCCGATCGCCGGCTTGCGGAAGTTCCAGCCGGTATAGGTGGCCAGCGGCACCGCCACGTCGGGCAGCCGGATTCCCGCCCGCTCGTTGCCATCCTGATCGACCTGCGGCACGAGCAGCGGCAACGCCGCCCCGGCCCCGCCGTCCTGTGCGGCCAGGGGATTCAGGCCGCGCACGCCCGCGGCCAGCCCGCGCGGCGATCGGACCGTCGGCACGCTCGGAAACGCCACATCGGCGGCGCGCACCAGGGTCCCGTCCTGCAGGCGCGGCTGCCGGCTCGGCGGCGGCGCGACCCGGTCGCGCACCCACTTGTCCATCGCCACCAGCAGACCGCGCATCGCCAGCCAGTAGTCGGTCGGGTTGTCCCGCTGCTGCCCGCTGCTGATCGCCGACGGGAAGCGGGCCGGGCCATGCTGCGATCCGGCCAGGAAGTAGACGCGCTCATTGTCGGGCAGCGCGACATCCCGGGTGCCGTCTGGCGTGGTGTGAATCAGCGCCGCCGATCGGCCGCCGCCCCAGTACTCGACGCCGGTGTTGGTATAGAAAATCTTCGGCTGATGATCGCGGGCGCGCGGGTTGTCGAGCGCGCCGTCTTCCTTTCCGGTCACCGGATCGCGCTGCTTCGAGTCGGCGAAGGGAAAGGACGTCGCCGTGAACTGGCCCAGCGCGGTCGGTGTGGCCCAGCGGCGGTTGATATCGATCCGCGCCGCGCCGGCGATGTGCGCCATCACCGCGTCGAGCACCTGGCGGTTGCGCTCGTCGGTATTGAAGCCCTCGTAGAGAAAATTGCGCAGGAATCGACCGCTCTGCGACGACCCGAACGCGTAGACGTATTTCGCCGGGGCGACCGCATCCGCCGCGTGCTTGAGCCACGCGGCGGTGTCCCGTACCGCGACGAATCCAAGGCCAGCCACCGGCGGGTTGGCGGCGGCGTAGGCCAGCTCGTAGATGCGGCCGGGCTCGAACCCGCCCTCGAGCGTGACGACGTTGCCGGCCAGCTGCCATCGATCGTGCGGAATGGTTGAGGGTGTGCCCTGGAATCCATCGCGGACCGTCAAGCTGTTCCCCGCCGCCGCCGGGTTGCTGGGCGAGTAGCCGCTCAAATCGCCGACCGTGAATTCCGGCCGCCGCGCATCCGGCGTGAATGACGCGCGGACGACCCCTGTGACACCGGCGGCCGGCGGCACGTCGATCCTGATCACGCCGTCGCGTTTCGGCACGTCGAATTCCCAGCCGACCCACACGATGGTGAAGCCCTGGCGCATCAGCAGACCGTCCCCGAAGTCGGCTTCCGCGGTCAGGTCGCCCGCGGCGGTGGCGCGGTTGAACCCGGTCAGCACGGTGCGGCGGCCGCGGTTGACGATGTCGATGAGCGCGACGCCGTTGCCGCGAGCGGCATCCTTCGGCTTGAGGATGGACAAGTCGGCGCTGAGCTCGACCAGGCCGGCGGCATTGCGCGGCGCCTTGTCGAGATCGGCAACGACCGTGTTGCGCGGATGCTCGGGATCGACGACGAAATGCACTCGCCCGGCGACGAGCTCGTAGCTGCCGGCCGGACCGAACGCGCGGCCGCCGACAACGTCGCGCCGCGAGGTGACTTCGACGCGCGCGACCTCGGCGCCGGCCAGCGCCGGCGCCAGGATGAGAACGGCGACCGCGGCGATCAGTCGGTTTCGGGCCATGACGGATCCTCGATCTCCAAATTGCCGAATGCTGAATGATGAGTGCTGATCGACGCCGGCCGTACGAATTCCTAATTCCTAATTCCTAATTCCTAATTTCCCAAAGGCCTGGCGGCGTCGCGGCCGGCCGCCGACAGCCAGCCGTAGCGATCCGTGTCCAGCCCGGCATAGTCGGGATCGAGATAGATGAAGCACCGCTGGATCAGGAAATCGCGGACCTCGAATACGTCGCACCACCGGCCGCCGTGGCTGACCCCGGCGCGCCACGGTCCGTCCGTGTGCGTGCCGGCGCTGGTGCCCTCGACGGCGAAAGTGTCGGTGCCGGTCATGATCCAGTTGAAGGTGGCGTAGTCGTGCAGGATGTGCTTGATGCCGCCGCCAAAATCGGCGAACAGCTGACCGATCTGGGTCTTGCCGGTCGCCAGCCCCCACTTCGGGAAGAAGACCTGGGCATCGTCGGCAAACAGATCGAGGATGCTGCCGCCGCTCGAGGTCGTCCCGGCGTTGTCGAAGGCCTTCAGATATTCGAGGGCCACCGACTTGCGCTGCTCATCCGTCATCGTGCCACGGGTAATCGCCATGTCGCCGACTCCGCTGGCACGCGCTGACGCCGTGCCTGACGAGCGACCGCGTCGTCACCAGGGCGGGAACCGGGCCGCCCTGCCTCGACGCGTTCGCGGGCTGCAAATCGTACCGAGCGTTCAGCGGCGCGAGGCGCCGCAACTCTCGACTTCCGCCGCCATGTGTCCCAGTTCCGAGTTCAGTCCGAACCCCTGCCCGTATCGGCCGCCGCGGGCGGAACGGATGAAGCTGCTCGTCTCGTCCAGCGGCAGGGTGGCGACGTTGCGGCAGAAGCTGCCCATCAGGCCATCCTGCATCAGGTACATCTCGACATTCGACAGATAGAAGGCTGACACCACCGCGCCTTTGTCCTTCAGATAGCGGCCCACCGCCCGAATCGCTTTCGGCCCGGCGAAATTACCGACGATTGGCACCAGCAGATTCCTGGTTTCGAGCTCCTTGAGGAATCTGAAGTTGGCTTCGCTGGCGAGAAAGCTGCGCGAGACGTCGTCGCCGTCGGTGGCCGTCATCAGATCCGAGTAGGTGGGCTGCCGCCCGCCGCCGACGAACCCGCCGCCCGTGGAGGCGTACTGGATGTGCGGGCCGAAGGTGGAAAAGGCGTTGTAGACGTACTCGATCCCAGCCCGATCGATGTCTGACAGGGCGAAGCCGTGTTTGGCGGCGAGATGGTTCTGAATCGCCAGCAGGTTGTCGGCGTAGAGCGCCTCGCTCTTCTCGACGCTCGAGAACGCGCCGAAGATCTCCCCGGCGCTCGATCGATCGGTCAAGCCGGCCGGACGCTTCCTCGAAAACAGCCGCGCCACGAAGTCAGCCCGATCCGACGACAGCTCGAACAACGCCTTGTAGACGAGGTGCAGATCCAGATTCCCACGCCGGACGTCGACGATGAAGGCCATCGATGGCTTCACCGCGGTCATGTAGGTGAAGTTCTGCTCGGGACCGACCCCCATGTAGACGCGGCCGGTCCGGGCCGTCTTGAGCAGTTCCGGGATGACGTATTGCAGCCAGACCTCGTTCGACAGCAGGTTGTCGGAACGGAACGTCCCGTCCGGCTCCGAGAGATCGGTGACCAGCTTCCAGAACTCCTGATCGGACAGCCGCCCGGGCAGGGACTGGGCGGCGGTCCGCACGCCGAGGAACAGAGGCACCGCCACCAGCAGGGCCGGCACGATCGAGCCGGCGAGAATGACGAAACGGCGTCTGGTCATGGTCTTGATTCCCCAACGGGGCACGATGCTCCCCCCGGCCAGCGTCCCAAGAGTGTATCGAACTTTTGCGGCAACGCACCGGGGAACGTGGGAGAGGAACGTGGCGGCGCCAGACCCTAGCCGGATGGCTGGCGTCGCTCGGACAAGCTCGCCGGTCCGGACCGGTCGAACCGGCCGTCGGCGCCGGATGCGAACGGATGGACCTGCACCACGGCCGACATCGGCAGGCGGCCATAGACATGCGGAAACAGGTCGGTCCCGCCTTCGAGGTTCTCGTCGATCACCTGGCAGGCGAGCCGGGTGCGATCGATTTCGATCAGCACCAGATCCGCACGGGCCGCGAATCGGCGGTTGGCCACCTCTCGGACCTGCCAGGGGTACGAACAGTGGATGAACCGATCGGCCTCGAACGCCGTGGGAACGTAGCTGCCCGATCGCGCCGCCGCCGCGGCTTCGGTCATTGAGGTGATGTGATAAATCGAGGTCACCACTTCACGGTGGCGTCGCCAACGCCGCCAGCGGGCCGCCCGGTGCGCCGCGCCTGCATCGTCACTTCGTACGCCGGACTTCGACCTCGACGAATTCCATCGGCGCCTCGCCGGCATTCTTGATGGCGTGCGCATCACCGGCGTCGAAGAACGCCCACTGTCCGGGGTCGTTGAACTCGAACTTCATGGCTCCGGTTGCCACACCGCCCCGGCCGCTCGAGGCCTGGAAGACGGCCACCGGCGTGGTATGACGATGCGGCGGCGTCGACTCGCCCGGGGCGAGCGCGAACCGGTAGGCGCGGAACCATCGATTGGTCAGCTCGGGTTTGCCGGAGAAGCCGGCGGCCTCCTGGGTCGTGGCGTCGTCGCCGGCTGTTTCGTTGACGACGACCATCGCCCGGAACAGACCCTCGCCGATATTTTCCAAACGATGGGTGACCGGCCGCTCCGCATAGCTGATCGTGCTCGAGAGGCGCGAGATCAGCGTGCCGGGTGGCACCGGTGCGGCCGCCGGTCTCGGCGGTGCCGCCGCCGGGGCCGCGCCGGCACCAGCCGCGGGGGACGCGCCGGGCGCCGCGGCG
>JBDTRR010000042.1:0-45692 GCA_039931615.1 Acidobacteriota bacterium | reverse complement strand
CCCAGCCCCTAGATTTGTGCTACGGCTGCAGGTCGCCCTGGTACGGGATCACCTGGCCGGAGAGGACGTCGACGTCGAAGGTCAGCGGCTGGTAGCCGGGAGCCTGAACCTCGATCCGATGCCGCCCCGCCAACACCGACAGAGGATGCGACGGATCGTAGAAGTCGTCCGCCACCCCGACATAAGTCCCGTCCACGTAGACCGCCGCGTCCCTCGGGGAAATGTCCAGGCTGATGCCGCCATAGGCCACCGCGCCGCCGGGGCCGACCTGGTACCCCGGACCCTGAGGGGGGTAGCCGGGGGTCTGCGCCGGATAGCCGCCGTACGGATAGGGTGAGCCGTAGATCTGCGCCGGATACGCGTACGGGTCGTAGTAGGGGTACGCCACGGGGTAACCGAGGAAAACGCCGAACCCGACTCTCACGCGCGGACGAAACGTATAGGTGTATGGCCGGTAGCCGGACGAGCGATAGGCGCGGCGCGGCTGGATGATGACGGTCCGCGGGCGCTCATAGCGGTTGCCGCGGTAGGTGTCGACGCGCGGAACCGCCCGTTCCCGTGCAACTGCGCCGGGTTGGCCGCCGCGGTCGGCGCGGGCCTGGGGGGCGCCGGCGTTGGGCCGTTCGCGATCCGGCCGGCCCTGGGTAGGAGCGCCAGCCTGGCGGTCGCGATCGGTCCGGTTCTGGGGTCCGCCGGCCTGACGGTCCCGCTCCGGACGGTCTGGACGGCTTGCGGTCGACCGTCCGTTCCGGCCCCGGTCGGCGGGCTGACTCTGTGGAGCGGCTTGCCGCGGCTGAGCTTTTTCGCCGGCATTGCGATCCGAACGGTTGCCGTTGTCCCGGCGGCCCTGTGCCTGCGCGGGCACCGCCGCACCAAGGAGGCCGACGAGAGCGACGGGACCGGCGATGTATTTGAGGTTCATGACGCTCCCTCCCAGGGAGTGACGATACGGAACGCAACGGGCCTGCCAACAGCGATATTGCAATTCATTACGATTTCAACCCGCCCGACGAAACGGCATCACCAAAACCGGACAGCTCGAGTGGGGCTAGACGTTGCCCGGAACGCCGTTCAGCGTTTTCCGGGGCCTCGTCCGGGCGCGGTGGGGGTGGCGCCGGCGCCGCCGCCCGCGCTGTTTCTTCCATCGGTGAGCAGGTCGGCCTTCGAGTCGGCCTCGCTCTTGTGCGGCGTCACCTTGTCCGGATCGATGCGCATCATCAGATACGTGATGTGATCGTCGATCTTCGTGAACTGGTGTCCGGTGCCGGCCGGAATGACCACGACGTCACCCGCCTTCAACTCATGGGTCGTGCCGTTTCGAATGGCCTGGGCGTTGTTCCCCGGGCCATTCAGCAGCCGGACGGTCGTCTCGGCGGCCGGGCGCCGCTGTTTGCCGGCCAGATCGGGCCCGAGCACCAGCGTCCCCGACCCGTCGATGACGTGATAGACCTCGCTGACCAGGTCGTGTTCGGCGACGACCGCAGCCGGGTTGTCAATCTTGCCGCGGTAGACCACCGCGACGCCGACATTGGCCTTGCCGATGTCGACCTGGCGGACCTGCTGATCGATCAGTTGATTCGCCTTGCCCCGTTTCGCGTAGGCCTCGATCTCGCTGTTCGGGATGTAGGTGCCCGGGCACATCTTGCAGGTCGGCTGATAGTCCCGCTCCTGGGCTGACAATCCCGCCATGGCGATCATCCCGATCGCGGCGGCGGCCATGAGTTGTGTTCGCATCGCGGCTCCTCACTGTGACAGAGAACGGCACATTTTCAATCAGACGCAGGGCCGGCCTGCACAAGATGTGTCGACCAATTCCCTGGAGGCCCAACGCTACACTCGTTCGCACCGGCTGAAAATGAAAAAATGCCGATACACTTAGCGGGATTCCAGTGTCTCCGTACATGCCGATCGCCCCTCGCCATTGGTGCCCGCCGGCGACCGCGCCGGACTGCATGTAGCGCGTGCCGACGGCCCCCCGACCGACCTCGTCGTCGCGCGCCGGCCGGCGGCTGATCGGCCGGCTGATTCGCCCGCGCTGGAAGGCGCTGGTCATCGCGCTGCTGGCCGTGCTCGGTGAAACGCTCGCCGACGTCCTCGAGCCGTGGCCGATCAAGATCGTGATCGACAACCTCCTGCAGTCGCAAGCGTTGCCCGGGCCGTGGGCGGCGCTGGTCCTGCGCCTGTTCGGCCCGAACACGTTCGCCATCCTCAATTTCGCGCTGGCCGCGGTGGTGCTGATTGCCGTGGTCGGGGCGGTCAGCGCCTATGCCGAAAAGTATCTGACCACCAGCGTCGCCCAGTGGGTCGCGCACGACCTGCGGCGCATGATGTATCAGCGCATGCAACGGCTGTCGCTGGTGGAGCACGGCGAGTCGCGCACCGGCGACCTGCTGACGCGCGTCACCGGCGATATCGACGCGATTCAGGACTTCATCACCACCGCGCTGCTCGGTATCGTCATCAACGTGTTGACGCTGGGCGGCATGCTCGGGGTGATGTTCTATATCAACTGGCGCTTCACGCTGATCGGGCTGTCGGTCCTGCCGCTGCTGTTCGTGGTCGTCTACTTCTACACCAAGCGGATCAAGACGGCCTCCCGCCTGGTGAAGAAAAGGGAGAGTGAACTGTTGTCCGGGGTGGCCGAGGTGCTGACCTCCATCGTGGTGGTCCAGGCGTTCGCCCGGGAAGACTACGAGGATCGGCGCTTCGACTGGGAGAGCCGGCAGAACGTCGCCGCCGGACTGAAGGCGCGCAGCGTCAAGGCGAGGCTGTCGCCGCTGGTCGACATCATCGTCGCGGTCGGCACCTGCCTGGTGCTCGGCTACGGCGCGCGGCTGGTTCTGGCCGGTCAGCTGACGACCGGTCAGCTGATCGTCTTTCTGCTCTACCTCGGCAAGACCTACAAGCCGATGCGCGATCTCTCCAAGATGACCAACACCATCTCCAAGGCGGCGGTCAGCTTCGAGCGGATCCAGGAGCTGCTGGAGTTCGAAAGCCGTGTCACCGATCTGCCGGGGGCGCGGCAGGCGCCCGCGTTCCGCGGCGCGATCGAGTTCGATCGCGTCAGCTTCAGCTATGACGGCGTGACGCCGGTCCTCAAAGACGTCAGCGTCCGGATCGAGCCGGGGCAGATTGCGGCGATCGTCGGGCCGTCGGGCGCCGGCAAGACCACCCTGGCCGGTTTGATCGCCCGCTTTTTCGATCCGCAATCGGGACGGGTGACGATCGACGGCATCGACGTGCGTCAGCTGACGCTGAAATCGCTGCGCGATCAGGTCAGCTTCGTGCTGCAGGACACGCTGCTGTTTCGCGGGACGATCTGGGAGAACATCGCCTACGGCCGGCCCGATGCCGAGATCGAGGACACCGTTCGCGCCGCCGAGCTCGCCGACGCGCACGAGTTCATCGTCAACATGCCGCTCAGCTACGCCACCATGGTCGGCGAGCGCGGCGTGACGCTGTCCGGCGGCCAGCGCCAGCGGATCGCCATCGCCCGGGCGATCGTTCGCAACGCGCCGATCCTGGTGCTCGACGAGCCGACGGCGGGGTTGGACGCGGCGTCGGAGCAGGCGGTCAGCCGGGCGCTGGAGCAGCTGATGCGGGGTCGGACCACACTGCTGATCGCGCATCAGCTCGCCACGGTGCGGCACGCCGACGTGATTTTCGTGCTGAAGGGCTCCGAGATCGTCGAACGCGGTACCCACCAGTCGCTGCTGGCGCATGGTGGCGTCTACGCCCAGCTGCATGCGATCCAGGCGGCCGGATCGTCGGCGATGTAGCCGCCCACGAAAAGGGGTCGTACCCTTTTCGATCATCCGTGGTCTGAAAAACGGGTGCGACCCCTTTCGTGCGCCTGTTACGACACCGCCTGCACGCTGCGCGCGAGGCGCTGGACGCCGTCGTCGATCTCGGCCGGCGACAGCGCGCAGAACGGCAGGCGGATGAAGCGCTGGCCACCGCCGTCGGGGAAGAACGCCAGGCCGTCGGCGAGGTTGAGCCCGCGGGTCGCCGCCTCGGTTCGGACGGCGCTCGCCAGGACGCCTTCAGGCAGCGTCAACGAGATGAAGAAACCGCCGTCCGGACGCGTCGCCACGGCCTCCGGCATGTGGGTCGCAATCCCCGCCAGGCAGGCGTCGAGACGCGGCCCGTACAGCTGTTTCAGGCGCTCGATCTGCGGCGGCAGCAAACCCCGGCGGCACCACTCGTAGACGATACCCTGCGCGACGTAGCCGGGAGAGATGTAGGTATCCTCCGCCGCTTTCGCCAAGGTGGCGATCAGCGCCGGCTCGCCGATCATGAAGCCGGTGCGGACGCCGGGCGCGATCAGCTTGGTGAACGAGCTCATGTGCAGCGTCCGCTCCGGCGCCAGCTCGTAGAGCGTCGGCTCTTCGCGGCCGCGATAGCGGAGCAGCCGGTACGGCGCGTCTTCGACGATCAGCAGCTGGTAACGTTCGGCCAGCGCCGCGATCTGCCGCCGCTTTGCGCCCGAGCAGGTCGCACCCGCCGGGTTCTGGAAGTCGGGGATGGTGTAGAAGAACTTCGGGGCATGCGTCTTCACCGCGTCTTCGAGCGCCGCGAGATCCGGACCATCGGCCTCGAGCGGGATGCCGACAATCTTCGCGCCGTGGCGGCGCAGCAGGGTGAGGGTGCGATCGTAGCTGGGCGTCTCGGTCAACACCACGTCGCCCGGCCGCAGCACGCGCAGGCAGAGAAACTCGATCAGCTGCAGCGAACCGTTGCTGGTCAGGACGCGGTCGACCGCCACCTTCTGCCAGTCGGCCAGCCACTCGCGCAGCGGCTGGAAGCCGAGCGACGGTCCGTACTGGAGCATCGCGGCGCCGTGCCGCCTGAGGACGTCGCCGGCCGCGGCGATGACTTCGTCGAGGGGAAACGATTCGTTGGCGGGCACTCCCCGCGTGAAGTTGATGGCGGTGGCCGGACGCGGCTCGATGGCTGATGTCATTGAAGATCAATACTATCAGTGCCCGTCTATGGCAGCGGCGCCGGCAGCGCCGAACTGCCCATCAGGAACATGTCGACGCCGCGGGCGGCGCTGCGGCCCTCGGCGATCGCCCACACGATCAGCGACTGGCCGCGCTGCATGTCGCCGGCGGTGAAGATGCCCGGTACGCTGGTCATCCACTGCGCGTCGCGCCAGACGTTGCCGCGCTCGGTGATCGTCACGCCGAGCGCATCGAGCATGCCGCCCCGCTCCGGACCGACGAACCCCATCGCCAGCAGGACGAGGTCGGCGTCGAGCGCGAAGGCACTGCCGGGCACCGGCGTGATCTCGAGCCGGCCGTGGCGGCTGACGATCTCGACGGTGCTGGCGTGCAGCTGTCTGACCCGGCCCCGATCATCGCCGGAGAATCGCTCGGTCGATGCCGCGAACAGCCGTTCGCCGCCCTCTTCGTGCGCCGACGAGACGCGGAAGATGTTGGGCCAGAGCGGCCACGGGTTGGTCGCCATCCGGCCCTCGGGCGGACGCGTCAGCAGCTCGATCTGGTGCACCGACCGTGCGCCCTGACGATGGGCCGTGCCCAGGCAGTCGGCGCCGGTATCGCCGCCGCCGATGATGATGACGTGCTTGTCCTTCGCGGTGATGAACTCGTCGTCGCCAATCGGGTCGCCTTCGTTGCGCCGGTTCTGCAGCGGCAGGTAATCCATCGCATAGTGGATGCCGCGCAGCTCGCGTCCCGGCACCTTCAGATCGCGCGCCGCGGTGGCGCCGCCGGCCAGCACGACCGCGTCGAACTGGCGGCGAAGTTCCTCGACCGGCAGATCGACGCCGACGTTGCAGCTGGTCCGGAAGACGACCCCCGCGGTCTGCATGATGGCGAGGCGGCGATCGAGAAACCGCTTCTCCATCTTGAATTCGGGAATCCCGTAGCGGAGCAGCCCGCCGATGCGATCGGCCCGCTCGAAGACGGTCACGGCGTGGCCGGCGCGGTTCAACTGTTCGGCGGTGGCGAGGCCGGCCGGGCCCGAGCCGACCACCGCGACGGCCTTGCCAGTGCGCGGGCCCGGCGCCTCGGCCGTGACCCACCCCTGATCGAACGCGTGCTCGATGATCGACACCTCGATCGACTTGATCGTCACCGGGTCGTCGTTGATGCCAAGCACGCAGGCGCCCTCGCAGGGCGCCGGGCAGAGGCGGCCGGTGAACTCGGGAAAGTTATTCGTCGCGTGCAGACGGTCGATCGCCTGGCGCCACCGGTCGCGATAGACCAGGTCGTTCCAGTCGGGGATCAGGTTGCCGAGCGGGCAACCCTGGTGGCAGAACGGGATGCCGCAGTCCATGCAGCGCGCCGCCTGGCCTTCGAGGGCTCCCTCCGGATAGGGGAGATACACCTCCTGCCAGTCGTGGATCCGCTCCGCCACCGGCCGTGTCGGCTGCTTCTTGCGGTGGATTTCGATGAACCCGGTTGGTTTCCCCATCTACGCTCCCACCAGCTCCGAGAACTCCGCGACCCGCCCCTCCGCTTCGGCCTGACGCTGGGCCTTGAGCACGCGCTTGAAGTCGCGCGGCATCACCTTGACGAAGCGGCCCACCGCGCCTGACCAGTCATCCAGGATGCGCGCCGCGAACCGGCTGTCGGTGTAGTGCCGGTGCCGCGTGATCAACTGCTTCACGGTTTCCAGATCATCGAGCTGTTCGAGCCGCTCCAGATCGACGAGCCCGGGATTGCACCGGCTGGAGAAGCTGTCGGTGGTGTCGAACACGTAGGCGATCCCGCCGCTCATGCCGGCGGCGAAGTTCCGTCCCGTCTCGCCCAGCACGACGATCCGTCCGCCGGTCATGTATTCGCAGCCATGGTCGCCGACGCCTTCGACGACCGCCAGTGCGCCGCTGTTGCGGACGGCGAACCGCTCCCCGGCGCGGCCCCGGATGTAGGCCTCGCCGCTGGTGGCGCCGTAGAGCGCGACGTTGCCGATGATGATGTTGTCCTCGGCGACGAACGGCGAGGACCGCGGCGGGTAGAGAATCAGCTTGCCGCCCGACAGACCCTTGCCGACGTAGTCGTTCGAATCGCCTTCGAGATTCAGGGTGATCCCCTTCGGCAGGAAGGCGCCGAAGCTCTGGCCGGCCGAGCCGGTCAAGCGCAGCTGAATCGTGTCGTCGGGCAGACCGGCCGCGCCGTAGCGGCGCGTCACCTCGTAGCCGAGCATGGTGCCGACGGTGCGATTGACGTTGTGGACAGCGACGTCGAGCGTGACCGGCGTGCCGTGCTCGAGCGCCGCCGCGCAGCCGGCGATCAGCTGGTTGTCGAGCGCCCGCTCGAGGCCGTGATCCTGCTGGTGGACGCAGCGCGGCAGCGTGCCGAAGCCGACCTCGGGCTGGTGCAGGATGGCGGAGAAGTCGAGCCCGCGCGCCTTCCAGTGATCGACCGCCGGCTTGCAGTCGAGCCGCTCGATCCGGCCGATCATCTCGTCCATCGTCCGGAACCCGAGCTCCGCCATGTACTCGCGGACTTCCTCGGCGACGAACCGGAAGAAGTTCTCGACGAACTCCGGCCGGCCGGTGAAGTTCTGGCGCAGAGCGGGGTCCTGGGTGGCGATGCCGACCGGGCAGGTGTTGAGATGACAGACCCGCATCATGATGCAGCCGGAGACGACCAGCGGCGCCGTCGCGAACCCGAACTCCTCGGCGCCCATCAGCGCCGCGACCACCACGTCGCGGCCGGTCTTCAGCTGTCCATCGACCTGCACGACGATGCGGTCGCGCAGGCCGTTCATCATCAGCACCTGCTGCGTCTCGGCCAGGCCGAGCTCCCACGGCACGCCGCCGTGCTTGATGCTGGTCAGCGGCGAGGCGCCGGTGCCGCCGTCGTGGCCCGAGATCAGCACGACGTCGGCGTGCGCCTTAGCCACGCCGGCGGCGACGGTGCCGACTCCGGCGAGCGCGACCAGCTTGACGTGAATCCGCGCCTGCGGATTGGCGTTCTTGAGATCGTGAATCAGCTGCGCCAGATCCTCGATCGAGTAGATGTCGTGGTGCGGCGGCGGCGAGATCAGGCCGACGCCCGGCGTCGCGTAACGGACCTTGGCGATCCAGGGATAGACCTTGGCGCCGGGCAGCTGACCGCCTTCGCCCGGCTTGGCGCCCTGCGCCATCTTGATCTGCAGGTCGGTGCAGTTGACCAGATACTGGCTGGTGACGCCGAACCGGGCCGAGGCGACCTGCCGGACGGCGCTGCGCCGCCAGTCGCCGTTGGCGTCCGGGACGTCGCGCGCCGGGTCCTCGCCGCCCTCGCCGGTGTTTGATTTTCCGCCCAGCCGGTTCATCGCGATCGCCAGCGTCTCGTGCGCTTCCTGGCTGATCGATCCGTAGGACATCGCGCCAGTGGCAAAGCGCCGGACAATCTGTTCAATCGGCTCGACCTCGTCGAGCGGAATCGGGGCGCCGGCCGGCCGCAGTTCGAGCAGGCCGCGCAGCGTCGCGCGGTCGCGGTTCTGGTCGTCGACCAGCTTCGAGTACTCCTTGAACACCGCGTACTGTCCGCTGCGGGTCGAGTGCTGCAGCTTGAAGACGGTGTCGGGGTTGAACAGGTGGTACTCGCCGTCGCGCCGCCATTGATATTCGCCGCCCCATTCCAGGTCGGCCGGCGCGCCGGTCCGGGCCGGGAACGCGTGGCCGTGCCGCTTCAGCACTTCTTCGGCGACGACGTCGATGCCGATGCCGCCGATCCGCGACGCGGTCCAGGTGAAATACTGATCGACGAACGCCTTGTCGAGCCCGACCGCTTCGAAAATCTGCGCGCCGCAATAGCTCTGCAGCGTCGAGATCCCCATCTTGGACATCACCTTCAGGATGCCCTTGTTGAGCGCCTTGATGTAGTTCCGCACCGCCTGCTCGTGCGTGATGCCGACCAGCAGGCGCTGCTGGATCATGTCGTCGAGGGTTTCGAACGCCAGGTACGGGTTGACCACACCGGCGCCGTAGCCAAGCAGCAGCGCGCAATGATGCACCTCGCGCGCGTCACCCGATTCGACGACCAGCGCGCAGCGGGTCCGCGTCCCCTCGCGCACCAGGTGATGGTGGACGCCGGCCGTCGCCAGCAGGCTCGGAATCGGCGCGCTGGCCCGATCGACGGCCCGGTCCGACAGGATGACGATGGTGTAGCCGGCCCCGACCGCCGAGCTGGCCTGATCCTTCAGATCCTGCAGCGCGCGCTCGAGGCCGCGGCCGCCCTTGTTCGGGTCGAAGACCATCGACAGGGTGATCGACTTGAACTCGGGCTCGTAGATGTGGCGCAGCTTGGCGATCTGGTCGTTGTCGATGACCGGATACTTGATGGCGATCTGCCGGCACGACTCCGGCCGCGGATCGAGCAGGTTTCCCTCCGGCCCGATCGTCGACCCCATCGAGGTCACCAGCTCCTCGCGGATCGCGTCGAGCGGCGGGTTGGTCACCTGCGCGAACAGCTGCTTGAAATAGTCGTAGAGCAGACGGGGGCGGTTGGACAGCACGGCCAGCGAGGTATCGGTGCCCATCGAGCCGATCGCCTCGTCCCCGGTGTTGGCCATCGGCGCGATCAGGAGGCGCAGATCCTCGTGCGTGTAGCCGAACGTCTGCTGCCGCTGCAGCACGGTTTCGTGCGGCGGCAGCGGCAGGTACGGCGCCGCCGGCAGATCTTCGATGTCGACCAGGTTCTCGTCCAGCCACTGCCGGTACGGCAGGTCCGCCGCGAGGCCGCGCTTGATCTCGTCGTCGGAGATGATCCGGCCCTGCTCGGTGTCGATCAGGAAGATCCGGCCCGGATGCAGGCGCTCCTTGATCAGGATCTGGTCGGCCGGAATGTCGAGCACGCCGACCTCGGACGCCATGATCACCAGGTCGTCCTTGGTGACGTAGTAGCGCGACGGCCGCAGCCCGTTCCGGTCCAGGATGGCGCCGATGACGCGGCCGTCGGTGAAGGCGATCGACGCCGGACCATCCCACGGCTCCATCAGCGACGAGTGGTACTCGTAGAACGCCTTCAGCTCCGGCCGCATGCTCTCGTGGCCGGCCCACGGCTCGGGGATCATCATCAGGATGGCGTGCGGCAGTGACCGTCCGCTCATCACCAGGAACTCGAGCACGTTGTCGAAGGAGGCGGTATCGCTGCCGCCCTCGCGGATGATCGGCAGGATCTTGCTCAGGTCGTCGCCGAGCCGATCGGAACGCAGCAGGCCTTCGCGCGCCCGCATCCAGTTGATGTTGCCGCGCAGCGTATTGATCTCCCCGTTGTGCGCGACGTAGCGGTAGGGATGGGCGAGCGGCCACGACGGGAACGTGTTGGTGCTGAAGCGCTGGTGGACCAGGGCGAGCGCCGACTCGACATCCGGGTCGAGCAGATCGGGGAAGGTGCCGGCGATCTGATCGGCAATCAGCATCCCCTTGTAGATCATCGTCTGCGACGACAGGCTGGGGATGTAGAACGCATGGCGCTCGCTCAACGCCAGTCGATCGGCCTCGTGCTCGATCCGTTTGCGGATGACGTAGAGCTTGCGCTCGAACGGCGACGGTCCGGTGCTGGCCGCCGGCCGGCTGGCGGTGCCCGTCGCGGGCTGGGCCGGCCCGGCCGGCGCCGGCACGGTCGCGCCAGCGGTCGGCGCGCCGGCGCCGATGAACAGCTGCTCGATGACCGGCTTGGTCGCCAGTGCCGACTCGCCGATCCCGGCGTCGCCAGTCGGCACCAGCCGCCAGCCAAGCAGCTGCTGGCCTTCCTCGTAGACGATTTTTCCGACCAGCCGACGCAATTGCTCGCGGTCGGCGTCGTGCCGCGGCATGAAGACGAGCCCGGTGCCGTACTGACCGGCGGCGGGCAGCGTGATCCCGAGCGGCGCGGTGATCTTGCGCAGGAACCGGTCCGGGATCTGGATCAGGATGCCGGCCCCGTCGCCGGTGTTCGCCTCGCAGCCGCAGGCGCCGCGATGCAGCAGGTTGATCAGGACCTGCAGCCCCTGCTCGACGACGCCATGCGATCGGCGGCCCTTGATGTCGACGACGAAGCCCACGCCGCAGGCATCACGCTCGTCGCGCGGATCGTACAAACCGGCCGCATCGGGAGGACGGGAAGTCGTGGGTTGATCGGACATATGGAAGAGCTTTCGCTGCAGGCTACCGCATCGCGCGCGGAGCGTGCAGCTCAACGCCGAAACCAGGGTGAACAGCCTTTATGCCTGAGCCAGACCTAGAAGTAAAATACAAACATCACATATGACCAATCTGTAATACAGATGTGACAAAAAGGTCACGAAACTTCTTTTTTGTCTGAAATCCGGATCGCAAAACCGGGTCGGAAAAGAGGTCGGGATCAACGAGGATCCTCGCCCCTTTTTCCTGAACTCAGCGAAAAGGGCGGCCCCTTCTTGCGCTCACTGGCCGGCGCTCACCGGCGCGATGTCCAGGCGGCCCGCATCGCCTGCCGATCAATCGCCTGCCCGCCCTGATACACGGTCGTGATCTTCCGCGTGTCGGCGATGTTCTCGAGCGGGTTGGCGTCGAGGACGACGAAGTCGGCACGCTTGCCGGGGGCGACGCTGCCGAGGCGATCGAGGCGGAGCAGCGCCGCCGGCGTGCGGGTCGCCGCCACGATCACCTGCATCGGCGTCATCCCGGCCGCGACCAGCAGCTCGAATTCGTGATGCTCGCCGTAGCCGAAGAACGTGTTCTCGATGCCGGTGTCGTTGCCGAGCGCAATCGTGACGCCGGCCGCGTTCAGCCTGGCCAGGCTGCGCTGCTGCCGGAGATACGACACCGCCGCCGGCCGCGGCGTGATCGCGCCGCCGCCGACGGGTGGCGTCTCGCGGGCGGCGTAGACGTCCGACACCTTCTTGATCTCGGCCGCCGTGGCAGTCTCGGTCAGTGCTGGATCGTCCAGCCAGGCCGGTTTGCGCGTGTAGGTGCCCGCCTCGCTGGTACCGAGGTTCGGCGTCACGAAGACGCCCTTCTCCTTCATCCTCCGCACCAGCCGATCATCCATCTCGTCGTCCCGGACCAGATGGAGGAACCCGTCGACGCCGGCCTCGACCAGATCGCGCGCATCGGCCAGGTAGTAGACGTGGGCCATGACGCGAATCTTGTGCCGGTGCGCCTCGTCGATGATCGCGCGGTAGAGCGCAGGACTCAGTTTCTGGACCGCGCCGTTGCGGTCGTCGACCCAGATCTTGATGAAGTCCGGCCGCTGCGCCGCCAGTTCCCGGACGTCGCGGCGCGCCTCCGCTTCCGTCGCCACTCCGTACGCCACCGACCGCATCGCCAGATTGCCGGTGGATGCCCCCGGCGCCGCCAGCCCGCGCCCGGCCGTCCGGAACAGCGCGCCGGGGTGCGGGTCGCTGCGCAGCTGATACGGCAGCTGGCCGGGATCGGTCCCGGTGCTCATCACGCCGACGATGCCGTAGTACAGGAACCGGTTCAGGTGATCGACGATGTTGTCGCGCGTGTAGTTGTCGGCGGCGAACGTCACCCCCTTCAGGTAGCCGACGTGGGCGTGCAGCGAGATCAAACCGGGAATGATGGTCTTGCCGGTGAGATCGACGCGCGTCGCGCCGCGCGGCAGGGGAATCGCGCCCTTTTTCCCGATGCGCGTGAAGCTGCCGTGCTCGACCAGGACGGCCGAACTCTCGATCGGCGGCCGGCCGTCGCCGGCGATCAGCCTGGCGCCTTCGAACAGGGCGGCGGCGGGGGCGACGCCCTGGGCCGCCTCGATGGGGGCGCGGGTGAGCAGATACGTTCCGGCGATCAGGCAACTGAGCAACGCCGGAAGTCTGAGGCGCATGGAAGATAGAAGATAGCAATTAGCAATTAGGAATTAGGAATTAGGAATTAGGAATTAGGAATTAGGAATTAGGAATTAGGAATGGAGTTGCGAATTCCTAATTCCTAATTCCCAATTCCTAATTGCGTGCAAAGTCCACATTCTCCGTGATCCGCGTGCCGTCGCGGTGGAAGGCGTCGGTCAGCAGGCCGATTCGGCGCCTCGCTTCGGTGAGGTCGTTGACCTCGAGGTTGATGTTCAGGAGGTCGATGTACCAGGGCAGCTTGACCGGCTCGAGCACGTAGGTTTCGACAATCTCCCGGGCGATCGGCAGCGTGGTCGTCTTCGAATTGTCGTGGACGTCGCGGTGGCCGGCTGTCTGCAGTTTTCCGTACTCTTCCGCCAGCAGCCGCGCGAACAGCTCGCTGGTGAAGACGTCGCCCGCCTTGACGCCGACTTCGTCATCGTCCGCCGTCAGCGTGGCGTGCTTGTGCAGCCATTCCCAGAGGATGCTGAGCCTGATCTCGCCCGTCGCCATGTCTTCCATCAGGTAGAGCACGTCGTCGTTGCCGAAGAAGTCGGCCGGTTTGAGCGCCGCCGCCTGCAGGCCCTGGGCGAAGGCGTTGCCGTATTGCAGCGCGACGCTCAGTAGATCGCGCGCGCCGCGGATGGTCCGCGCCGCTGGTTCCAGGCGGGTCAGTCCCACAGCGTCCTCGGGCGTATGGGTCAGCGGTGGGAACTCCCGTGCCAGCTGGTTGGCCTCGCCGATCTTCTCCCAGACCGGACGGACGATCTGCACCATCTTCCAGTGCGCGACCCATTTGCCGTTGGCGCCTTCACGCTGCTCGCGCTCGGCGCCGGCAATCGCCCGCTTCATGCTCGCCTCGACCCCGGCGCTCGATCCGACCGGGATGTTCGGCTCCATGCCACCCTGCCACAGCGCCCGCTGCCCGAGTTGATCCGGCGTGACGCAGGCGCGCCGGACGCGATCCTCGTAGACGTGCATGTAGCCGTAGGTCATCGTGATGGTGTCGATGTTCGGGTTGATGAAGTGCGGATCCCACGCCATCGCATCCGAGACACTGTTGATGTAGTCCCAGCGGCCGGTGTTGAAGCCGATGAAATGCCGGCCGAGGGCGGCGCGGATCTCCATCAGCTGGAACGCCGCCTCGAGCTGCTCGACCAGCACGTAGACCTTGATCGTCCCGGCGTCCAGTCCGAGGTGCGTTTCGAGCGCCGTCAGGATGTCGTTCCACAGCGCCGCCTCTTCGGCGGTCTGGATCTTCGGCAGGTAGAGCACCAGCGAGGCGCCGGCGCTGCGCAGCGGCTCGTGGTTGTTGGCGATGAACAGCGTGGTGTCGACGATCGAGGCGGAGAAGCTGGCGCCGCCCTCGTGGCGGATGTGGCGGTCGTCGAGGTGGAGGCCGCGCGGCCGGAAGATCTTGGTGGTGAAATCGAGCTGCTGCAGCCAGTCGCCGACGATCGGGCGTCCGAGAAAATCCTGTGCCCACCGGTTCATTTCGCCGGCCACCTGTTCGGCCACGGCCAGGAACGCCGGATCGCGGCGGATCGCCAGCTTGAGGTTGCGCTGATTGTCGAGCGACATCGTCGAGACCTGCCCGAGCGCGTCTTCACCGTCGAACATCCAGCCGTCGGCACCCGACAGCAGTGCGTAGGCGATGTTGCGGAGGCCGCCCTCCGCCGGCGGGCCGGGCCGCGCCGCCGGCCCGGTGCCCTGGATCCACTGCCGCTGCAGGTCGGCCGGGATCTCGCTGCCGGTGAACGCCCCGTCGCGGGCGTCCTGGACCGTGATCAGCGTCCGCGGAATGTAGGAGTCCGGCTCGAGGAACTCGATCGGGTGCTTCTTGCGCGCCCGCGCCGTGCGCCGGCCGATCCGGTTGGCCATCACTTCCTTGCGGTCGTCATCGAGCGGCGCCAGTTCGTGCAGCGCGTTGACCACCTCCGGCGTCAGGACGTCGTCGTAGGCCGTCTGCAGGTTGCCGCGGATCTCCAGCATTCGCATGTGTGGTTGCGCCTCTGGCTGATATTTTACTTGGCGGTCGCAGCGACAACGTGACCGACGGTGCTGGGCGCCGTCTTCGCGCGCAGGCCGATGGCCAGGCCGACCGCCGCCACCGCCATCACCGCACTGCCATAGAAGGGCACCGACCAGGTGCCGAACTGCTCGAACATCAGCGCGCCGACCCAGCCGCCGATCGATCCGACCCCCTTGGCGGTGTAGATGACGGCATAGTTCGACGTCGCGTGGCGGGTGCCGAAGTAGTCCGCCGTGATGGCCGGGAACAGGGAATAGATTTCGCCCCAGGTGAAGTAGACCAGCACCAGCATCAGGGCAAACCATCCGCCCGACAGCTGACCGACCACCAGCGCGAGAAACAGGCAGATCGCCTGCAGCGTGAAAGCGATGACCATCGCGGTCTCGCGGCCGATCTTGTCCGAGGCCCAGCCCCAGAACACCCGGCTGCCGCCGTTGGCGAGCGGGCCGAGCGAGGCGGCCAGCACCAGCGCGCCGGCGGAGAAACCCCACGACTCCGCAATCGGCCCGGCGTTGGCCGTGATCATCAGGCCGCCGGTCGCGACCAGGACGAACATCGCATACAAAGTATAGAACTGCGGCGTCCGCATCATTTCGGCGGTGGTGAAGTGCCGCTTGCCGAGCTGCGACCCGGCGGCGGCGACGGCTTTCGCCGCCGGCGGCGCGGCTTCAGCCGGTGGATGCCGCAGGAACTGGGCGACGACCAGAATCATCAGGCCCTGGAAGATGCCGGTGCCGATGAACGCCGCCTGATAGCCGCGCGACTGAATCGTCGACGAGATGATCGGAATGAACAGGGCGGTGCCGCCGCCGAATCCCGCCGCCATGATGCCGGATGCCAGGCCGCGCTTGTCCTTGAACCATTTCAAGGCCGACCCGATCGATCCGCTGTAGACGAACGCCGCGCCGACGCCGGCCGTGCAGTACAGCACGTAGAGCATCGGCAGCGTCGTCGCGTACCCCATGCCTGCCCAACCGAAACCGCAGAGCAACCCGGCGGCGCTGATGAAGCCGCGCGGGCCGAGGCGGTCGATCAGCCAGCCGTCGAGCGGCTGGATCCAGGTCTGGAACAGGATGAAGAGGGTGAAGGCGACCTGGATGTCGGAGACCTTCCAGCCCGTGCCGGCCTGCAGCGGCTTGACGAAGAGCGTCCAGGAGTACTGCAGGTTCGCGATCATGATCATCGCAATCAACGACGCGATCAGCTGGAACCAGCGATTGTGCAACCGCATCACCCGCCTCCTCCCACTGAAAGCGCGTAGTGTAGCCCAACTTCAGGCGGAGTTCCGCCACCGGTCACGCCCGCACCTGGCGACAACCGCGGTGAAGAGGGGCCGTCAACCGAGATTGCGCGTCGCGAGCACCTCCTGCGCCGGGGTGCGGTCGCCGGTGCAGCTGATGCGGCGCGGCGCGGCGGTGATGGCGACGGTGAAGCCGAGCTTCCGGTACAGCGTCTCGATCCGTTGGGTGTGCTGGTTGGACAGCACGACCGGACCGGGATGCCTGGCCAGCCATTCGGCCGCCCGAATCTGTTCGTCCCAGCCGAATCCGCCGCGCGAGTAGTGGGTGAACTGGACGTCGTACGGTGGATCGGCGTAGATGAAGTCGCCGGGACGGACCGCGAGCTGCTCGAAATCGGCCTGCGTGAATTCGTACCGCGCGAACACCGGCTGGTCGGCGGTGAAGTCGGTGCGGTAGTCGATCTTCTTGTAGCGGCCGAACGGCACATTGAAGAGGCCCCTGCTGTTGAAGCGGCACAGGCCGTTGTAGCCGGTCCGGTTCAGGTAATAGAAGAGCGAGGCCGCTTCGGCCGTGCCCCCGTCCCCGGCCTGCAGCAGGTGATTGAAGCGGTCACGCGCCGCGTAGTAGGCCGCCGGATCGTTCTGCATCGGCAGCGTGATTGTCAGGCCCCGGCCGATCCACCGGTAGAAATTGATCAGATGGGGATTGACGTCGTTCAGCAGCGCGGTGGCCGGCAGCAGTCCCAGGGCGACCGCCAGCCCGCCGCAGAACGGCTCGACCAGCCGGCGGTCCCGGTGCGCGTCCCACAGCGGGCGGAGCAGCGGGACCTGCCAGCGCTTGCCGCCGGCCCACTTCAGCGGTGGCCGCGGCCCCTGGAGTGAGTGGCGATTCACCCGAGGAAATCGCAGTACTGATCGACGTGGGCGGCCAGATCGAGCGAATGCTGCCTGACCAGGCGTTCGGCCAGTTCCGTGTCGCGGCGCTCCAGCGCGTCGATGATCCGCATGTGATCGGCGATCGAGCGCGAGGCGCGGTCCTTCTGCGAGATCGTCATCCGGCGGATCGCCCGGACGTGGATGAACAGATTCTCGATCGTCTTGCCGATCAGGTGCGAGCCGGACAGCTGGATGATCGCCTGGTGAAAGGCGATGTTGGCGTCCGAGTATTCGTGCAGGTGCTGGGCCGGCGCCAGGGTGTGGAACTCGTCGAACATGTGGCGCAGCGCGCCGATGTCGGCGTCGGTGGCGTGCAGGGTGGCGAGCCGTGCCGCCATGCTTTCGAGCGCGGCCCAGACCTCGATCATCTCGATGATCTGCTTCTTGGTTTTCCTGACGATGAAGACACCCCGGCGCGGCACCGTGCGCAGGAAGCCCTCCTGCTCGAGCAGGGTCATCGCCTCGCGGATCGGCGTCCGGCTGACACCGAGCGCGGTGCTCAACTGGCGCTCGTCGAGACGGATTTCCTCCCGGTGCGCGTAGGTGTCGGCGTCCATGATCGCCTGCTTGAGCGCCAGATAGGCCTGGTCGCGGAAGCTGACGTTGGCGTTCAGCGGCTGGAGCGCCAGCGCGGGCGCCGGTATCGTGCTTTCGGCCGTCGACATCATCGTTCGCTCCCTGACCGGATTCGAGTTGACTTTGATTGGTATACCACATACGGTATGCCAGTTACGATCGGCAAACGAACCGGAAACCTTGACGAAGTTGTAAGGGAACCATGCGGGTGAACGGCGAGACGGCTGGCGCGGTCGGCAGCTCGCCCAGCTTACCCGGATCGCCCGGATTGCGAAGCTCGCTCCCAACGGTTCACTCCCGAGCACGGAGTCATCATGTTAGAGACCGCAGCCGCCCCCGCCGACCCCAGTGCAGCCGACGCCGAGCGCAAGCTGACCGATGGCTTTCACCTCGTGATCGAAGCGCTCACGCTCAACGGCGTGACCACGATCTACGGCGTGCCGGGGATCCCGATCACCGACTTCGGGCGTCTGGCACAGGCCGCGGGTATCCGCGTCATCTCGTTCCGGCATGAGCAGCACGCCGGCAACGCCGCGTCCATTGCCGGCTTCCTGACGAAAAAGCCCGGCATTTGTCTGACGGTGTCAGCGCCCGGCTTTCTCAACGGACTGACGGCGCTGGCCAACGCGACGACAAACTGCTTCCCGATGATCCTGATCAGCGGCTCGTCCGAGCGGGAGATCATCGACCTGCAGCAGGGCGACTACGAGGAGATGGACCAGCTGGCGATCGCGAAGCCGCTCTGCAAGGCCGCCTTCCGCGTGCTCCACGCCGCCGACATTGGCATCGGGGTGGCGCGCGCGATCCGCGCCGCGGTTTCTGGTCGTCCCGGCGGCGTCTACCTCGATCTGCCAGCCAAGCTCTTCGCTCAGGTGATGGACGCGGAAGCCGGCGCCAGATCACTCGTCAAGGTCATCGACCCGGCCCCGGCGCAGCGTCCCGCCCCGGCGGCGGTCGCGCGGGCGCTCGATCTCCTGAAGAGTGCCAGGCGGCCCTTGATTATTCTCGGCAAGGGGGCGGCATACGCGCAGGCCGATGAGCAGATCCGCGCCCTGGTCGAAACCAGCGGCGTCCCCTTCCTGCCGATGAGCATGGCCAAGGGCCTGTTGCCGGACACGCATCCGCAGTCGGCCGGTGCGGCGCGCTCGACCGTCTTGAAAGAGGCCGACGTCGTCATGCTGATTGGCGCCCGCCTCAACTGGCTGCTGTCGCACGGCAAGGGCAAGACCTGGGGTGAGCCGGGCTCGAAGACCTTCATCCAGATCGACATCGAGCCCAGGGAAATGGACAGCAACGTCGAGATCGCCGCTCCGGTGGTGGGCGATATCGGTTCCTGCGTCTCGGCGCTCCTCGAGGGCATGGCGGGCGAGTGGCCGGCCCCGCCGGCTGACTGGGTCGGCAACGTCAATGCGCGCAAGGACGCGAACATCGCCAAGATGGCGTCGAAGCTGACCAGGGAGTCGGCGCCGATGGACTTCCACAGCGCGCTCGGCGCACTGCGCACGATCATCAAGGAGCGGCCGGATGCCATCCTCGTCAACGAAGGCGCCAACACCCTGGATCTCGCGCGCGGCGTCATCGACATGTACCAACCGCGAAAACGCCTGGACGTCGGCACCTGGGGCGTGATGGGCATCGGCATGGGCTTCGCCGTCGCGGCTGCCGTGGAGACCGGCAAACCCGTGCTCGCGATCGAAGGCGACAGCGCCTTCGGCTTCTCGGGCATGGAAGTCGAAACGATCTGCCGGTACAACCTGCCGGTCTGCGTTGTCGTCTTCAACAACAACGGCATCTATCGCGGCACCGACGTCAATCCCTCCGGCGGTTCGGACGTGGCGACCACCGTCTTCGTCAAGAACGCGCGCTACGACAAGATGATGGAAGCCTTCGGCGGCGTCGGCGTCCATGTGACCACGCCAGCCGAGCTGAGCCGCGCCGTCAACACGGCGATGGACTCGGGCCGTCCGACCCTGATCAATGCGGTGATCGACCCCTCGGCCGGCACCGAGAGCGGCAGCATCGGCAAGCTCAACCCGCAAAGCGCGGTTCGCAAAAAGTAACCCACAGCGTTCTGAGAGGGCCTCATCGATGGGCAAGGCACTGGACGGCGTTCGCATCCTCGATTTCACGCATGTTCAATCGGGTCCGACCTGCACGCAGTTGCTGGCCTGGCTGGGCGCCGACGTCATCAAGGTGGAAAGGGCCGGTGAGGGTGATGTGACGCGCAGCCAGCTGCGCGACATTCCCGGCGTCGACAGCCTCTACTTCACGATGCTGAACGGGAACAAGCGCTCGATCACGGTCGACGCCAAGCATCCCAAGGGGAAGACCATCCTCGAAGGGCTGGTCAAGCGGTGCGATGTGCTGGTGGAGAACTTCGCGCCGGGCGCGCTCAACCGGATGGGGTTCACCTGGGAGCGCATCAACGAGCTCAACCCGCGGATGATTGTCGCGTCGGTCAAGGGCTTCGGTCCCGGACCGTACGAAGACTGCAAGGTCTACGAGAACATCGCGCAGTGCGCCGGCGGCTCGGCGTCGACCACCGGCTTCGACGATGGACCGCCGCTGGTGACCGGCGCGCAGATCGGCGACAGCGGCACCGGTCTGCATCTGGCCCTGGGCATCGTCGCGGCGTTGTACCAGCGCAATACGACGGGGCGCGGTCAACGGGTGCTGGCGGCGATGCAGGACGGCGTGCTGAATCTTTCCCGCGTCAAACTGCGCGACCAGCAGCGGCTGGCGCGAACCAGCGTGCTGGAAGAGTACCCGCAATATCCCCACGGCACGTTCGGCGATGCGGTACCGCGCGCCGGCAACGCCTCCGGCGGCGGTCAGCCGGGCTGGATTCTGAAGTGCAGGGGGTGGGAAACCGATCCCAATGCCTACATCTACTTCATCACGCAGGCGCCGGTGTGGGCCGGCATCTGCAAGGTGATCGGGCATGAGGAATGGCTGGCCGATCCGCGCTACGCCACCCCCAAGGCGCGGCTGCCGCATCTGACCGACATCTTTGCCCAGATTGAAGAGTGGACCAAGACCAAGACCAAGTTCGATGCGATGGATATCCTCAACAAGCACGATATCCCGTGCGGTCCGATTCTCTCGATGAAGGAGATCGCCGAAGAGCCGTCGCTGCGCAAGACCGGTACGGTGGTCGAGGTCGAACACCCGACGCGCGGCAGCTACCTCACGGTCGGCAATCCGATCAAGATGTCCGACAGTCCGTCGGACGTGCAGCGCTCGCCCCTGCTCGGCGAGCACACCGATGAAGTGCTGACGGAACTCGGCTACGGTCCGGAGCAGATCGCGGCGCTGCGCGAGGAAAAAGTCATCTGAGCGGTTTGCAGATGTACGTAGTGTCCGGCTTTAGCCGGACCGTGACGGTCCGCCTGAAGGCGGACACTGCGTCCAAGTGAAGATTGCCATGGGAACAGTGATGACCAATAACAAGAACGATGTCAGAGGTGTGCTGGATACCGTCCGGACGGAAGGCCGTAGATCGCTGACTGCACCGGAAGGCAAGATCGTCTGCGAAGCCTACGGCATCACGGTGCCGAAGGAAGGCGTGGCCACGTCGGCGGCTGAAGCGGCGGCCCTCGCCGCCGGGATCGGCTTTCCGGTCGTGCTGAAGATCGTCTCGCCGGAGATCCTGCACAAGACCGAGGCCGGCGGCGTGCTGGTCGCCGTCAAGAGCGCCGCCGAGGCGGAAACCGGCTTCGCCGCGATCATGGACAGCGCCCGGCGCTACAACGCCGCCGCCACCCTGCTCGGCGTCCAGGTCCAGCAGATGCTGAGCGGCGGCCAGGAAGTGATCATCGGCGCGGTGACCGATCCGGTGTTCGGCAAGCTGGTCGCCTTCGGCCTCGGCGGCGTGCTGGTCGAGGTGCTCAAGGACATCACCTTCCGCCTGGCGCCGGCGACCCGGGAAGACGCCGTCTCGATGCTCGACGGCATCGCCGCCGCGGCGATCCTCAAGGGCGTGCGCGGCGCCGACCCGGTCAATCGTGACGCGCTCGCCGCGATGATCCAGAGCGTGTCGCAGCTGATCGCCGATTTTCCCGAGATCGCCGAGATGGATCTGAACCCGGTCTTCGCCAGCCGGGATGGGGCGATCGCGGCCGACGTCCGGATCGTCGTCAATTTCTCGCCGGCGCCGGCGCGCTACCGCCCCAGGCACGAAGACATCGTCCGCGACATGAACCGGATCATGAGGCCGGCCGCGGTCGCGGTGATCGGCGCCTCTTCGGAGGCGGGCAAGATCGGCAACTCGGTGATGAAGAACCTGATCAACGGCGGCTACCCGGGCCGGATCTATCCGATCAACCCGTCCGCCGACGAGATCATGGGACTGAAAGCCTACAAGAGCGTCAAGGATGTCCCCGGCGACATCGACGTCGCGGTGTTCGCCATCCCGGCCAAGTTCGTCGCGGCGGCGGTGGCGGAGTGCGGCGAGAAGAAGATTCCCGGCGCCGTCCTGATTCCGTCCGGGTTTGCCGAGACCGGCAACGTCGCAGGACAGCAGGAGCTGGTCGAGGTCGGCCGCAAGTACGGCGTCCGCCTGATGGGGCCGAACATCTACGGCTTCTACTACACTTGGAGCAACCTCTGCGCGACGTTCTGTACTGCGTATGACGTCAAGGGGAATGCAGCGCTGTCGTCGCAGTCGGGCGGCATCGGAATGGCGATCATCGGCTTTTCCCGCTCCGCCAGGATGGGCGTCTCGGCGATCGTCGGCCTCGGCAACAAAGCCGATATCGACGAGGACGACTTGCTGACGTTCTTCGAGCAGGACGACAACACGCAGATCATCGTCCAGCACTGCGAGGACCTGAAGGACGGCCGCGCCTTTGCCGAGGTCGCCAAGCGGGTCTCGAAAAAGAAGCCGGTGGTCGTGTTGAAGGCCGGCCGCACCGCGATGGGCGCGCGCGCCGCCAGCTCGCACACCGGCGCGCTGGCCGGCAACGACAAGATCTACGACGACGTTTTCAGGCAGTCCGGCGTCATCCGCGCGCGATCGCTGCGCGAGATGCTCGAGTTCGCCCGCGGGATTCCGGTGCTGCCGACGCCCCAGGGCGAGAACATCGTCATCATCACCGGCGCCGGCGGCTCCGGCGTGCTGCTGTCCGACGCGGTGGTCGACAACGGCCTGTCGCTGATGGCGATGCCGCCCGATCTCGACGCCGCGTTCCGCAAGTTCATCCCGCCGTTCGGAGCGTCCGGCAACCCGGTCGATATCACCGGCGGCGAGCCGCCGAAGACCTATCAGAACACCGTTCGCCTCGGGCTCGAGGATCCGCGGATCCACGCGCTGATTCTCGGCTACTGGCACACCATCGTCACGCCGCCGATGGTCTTCGCGAGACTGCTGGCCGAGATCGTCGAGGAGATGCGGGCGAAGGGGATCCACAAGCCGGTCGTCGTCTCGCTGGCCGGCGATGTCGAGGTCGAAGAGGCGTCTGAGTATCTCTTCGATCATCGGATTCCCGCCTACCCGTACTCGACCGAGATCCCGGTCGACGTGCTGGGGGCCAAGTACAAGTGGGCCCGCGGCGCCGGGCTGATCTGAGGGCACGACGCGTCGTCGGCTTTGCAAAATCAGATGTCGTGCAGGCCTTCAGGCCCGCGAGAGGCGGCGGACCGGAAGGTCCGCACGACATTCTGCAATGCAGTGTCACCCACGAATGAAATGTCGTGGTCTGAGTCTGTCGTGTTTTCGTGGCCGGCCGCTGCTATCCTACGACTGGAGAGTGACCCCATGACGCGCCGTGCCGCCATCATCGCCGCCCTCGTCATCCTGAGCGCCGCCGCCCGGCCGCTCGCCCATCACTCGTTTGCCGCGGAGTTCGACGGCAGCAAGGCGATTCGGCTCATCGGCGCGATCACGAAGGTGGAATGGACGAACCCCCACTCCTACTTCTATATCCAGGTGAAGGAGGAGAACGGCACTGTCACGACGTGGGGCTGTGAAGCGGGCGCTCCCGGCGCCTTGACGCGCCGCGGCTTCAAGCGCGGCGACCTGAAGCTGGGCGACACCGTCGTCGTCGATGGCTACCGGGCCAAGGACGGGTCGCACCTGGTCGATGCGAGGCGGGTGACGCTGGCGGACGGCCGGATCGTGTCAGGCGCCTCCGCTGGAGACGGCGGTCCTGGCGAAGGCACCCAGGTTCCGGCACGCTAGAAGGATTAGAGAAGCACGATGAGACAACATCTTCTCGCGGTGGCCGCGGCGGTGACGCTGGGGGCGACGTTCGGTCACCCGGCGCGCGCGCTCCTCGCGCAGGGCGAGCTCACAGCCGTCGACAACAAGACGGCCCGGCCGAAGCCGGCTCCTCGACTGGGTGGGCACCCCGATCTGAGCGGCTACTGGAAGGGTACCCGCGACACCCGCCCTGGCGGCAACATCGGCAAGGACCTGCCCGGGTTCAAGCTGCCGCTGACGCCGGCGGGTGAGGCGGCGCTCCAGCACAACCTGACGGCGACGATCGATCCGGAGAGCCTCTGCATCATCGGCGGGATTCCCCGGCACAACGCCAGCGGACTGCCGTTCGAAGTACTGCAGGGATCGAACAAAGTCGTGTTCATGTACTGGTACAGCTATTTCCGGCTGATCCCGTTCGGCGCCGGGGTCAAACACACCGAGGATCCGGATCCGTCGTTCTTCGGCGAAGAGATCGGCCGCTGGGAAGGCGACACCCTGGTCATCGATTCGATCGCGTTCAAGGACGAGCGGGTCTGGATCGACGAGAACGCCAACCCGCACAGCGACGCGATGCACGTCGTCGAACGCTGGACGCGGCCCGACCTCGATCACATCCACGTCGAGACGCTGATCGAGGACCCGAAGTTCTACACCCGGCCGTTCACCTACGCGCGGACCTGGGTCCTCGGCCAGCCGGACGAGCAGATTCAGGAATACTCCTGCAGCGAGAACAACGTCGACCGGGATCATCTGGGATTCGGCCCCGGTCCGATCCGGCCGGACGGGACGCGCGGCTACATCGACCTCGCGCCGCTGCCGCCGCCGCTTCCCAGAGCGGCGGCGCCGCAAAAATAGATCGGCGCCGACGTTCTGAACCGGCGCTGCGCGCGGTGCCGATGTCGTGTGGTCATGGCGGGGCCTCGGGCGGACGGTCGTTCCCGGGGCTTTTTCCTTTCTGCACCACGAGGCGGCGGAGAAGGAGGAGGAGCCATGCGTGTCTCGCTCGACTGGTGGGCGGTGCTGGCGGCGGCCGTCGCCGTGATTCTGATCAAGACCGGCCTGGTCTCCGGGATTTCGTGGTGACGTCATGGCGACCCTGACCGACAGCGCGATCGCCGTCCGCCGTCTACCGGACTGGGTGCAGCTCGTTCCCGGCACACTGCTGCTGGCGGTGATCGGTCTGGCCGGCAAGGTGACCGAGCAGTCGATCGCCCAATATGGCAAGGCGCACCAGCTGACGCTGCCGAACATCGAGTACGTCCTCTGGGCCATCATCTTCGGCCTGGTGGTGTCCAATACCGTCGGCATCCCGGCCATCTTCCGCGCCGGCGTCGAAACCTACGAGTTCTGGCTCAAAGCCGGCATCGTGCTGCTCGGCGTCCGGTTCCTGATCGGCGACGTCGTCAAGCTGGGTGGGGTGAGCCTGGTCTGCGTCGCGCTGGAACTGGGTGCGGCCATCGTGCTGATGACCGCGCTCGGTCGGGCGTTCAGGCTGTCGCCGAAGCTGATCAGCCTGCTGGCGATTGGATCGTCGATCTGCGGCGTGTCCGCGATCATCGCGGCGAAAGGCGCCATCGACGCCGACGATGAGGACGCCTCGTACGCGATGGCGGCGATTCTCGCGCTCGGCGCCGTGAGCCTGTTCGTGTTTCCGCTGATCGGCCGGGCGCTCGGGATGAGCGACCATGCCTACGGGCTCTGGGTCGGGCTGGCGGTGGACAACACCGCCGAGGCGACCGCCGCCGGCGCGCTCTACTCGGACGCCGCCGGCAAGTTCGCCGTGCTCGCCAAGACCGCGCGCAACGCCACCATCGGCTTCGTCGTGCTCGGCTATGCGCTCTATTGGGTCCGGCAGAACCAGGGCAAGGAGATCGCCAACAAGGGCGCATTCCTGTGGCAGAAGTTCCCCAAGTTCGTGCTCGGCTTCATCGTCATCTCGGCGATGGCGACGGCGGGCAGCTTCACACCGGCGCAGGTTACCGACCTCGCCAACCTGTCACGCTGGGCGTTCCTCCTGACGTTCGCCGGCGTCGGCCTGCGCACCAACATCCGCGACCTGATGAAGCAGGGCTGGCGGCCGCTGGTGGTCGGCGTCGTCGGCGAGTGTGCGATTGCCGCGCTGACCCTGGTGATGGTCCTGGTGGCGGCGCGGCAGTTCGCGCTGTAGCGATGAGCGAAAAAGGGTCGTTCTGAAACTGAAGTGGGCGACCGCCGATCCGGTCGCCTGGTGATCTTGCGTCCTTTCTCAGTCCGTCGGGCCGGTACTCAAATCGGTGAAGCCGCTTCTTTCGGCGTCCGGCCTTTTCTGCGCGCACCGGAGACGCGTCAAGCACACCTTCAGCGTCCTGACGCCCATTAGTCTATAGATGTGATAGGCTTAATGCCGTGCTGTCGCGCAAGTCGAAGTACGGCCTCAAGGCGCTGCTGATCCTGGCCCAGGAAGCCGGCAACGGCCCGGTCCTGATCGCCGAGCTGGCCGAGCGGGAAGCGATCCCGAGGAAGTTCCTCGAAGCGATCCTGCTCGAGCTGAAGCGCCACGGCGTCGTCCAGAGCCAGAAAGGGAAGGGCGGCGGCTACTTCCTGCGCCGCCGGCCGGCCGACGTCACCTTCGGCGAGGTGATTCGCGTCCTCGACGGCCCGCTCGCCGCCGTGCCGTGCGTCAGCCACACCGCCTACATGAAATGCCCGGAGTGCGTCGATGAGCCGACCTGCGGGGTCCGCCTGGCGATGAAGGAAGTGCGCGATGCCACCGCGCGGATCCTCGACCACACCACCCTCGCCGACGTCAACGCGCGCGTGGCGCGGAAACGGCGCAAGCCGTCATGATCCCCTGGACCGATCGGCCGCCCCTGGCCCTCGATTGCTGCCCCGCGCCATCCCCCTGTTGTTGTTGTCGAGGCGTGTGTACGACGCCGTGACGTCATGGCGAGAGGCAGGCGGTCTCTAGAGTCCGCCGACTGCCGCTCCCGAGGCCGACCCGGCGCCACCCATCCCGGCGTTCCCGTTGTCATCGATTGAGATTGCGCGTCGGTCGATCCGACGCGTTTGAGGAGTCGCGATCATGAGTCTGTTCAGATTGCAGGCCGCCGCGCTGGCGGCGGCGCTTCTGCTCGCCCCCGGTGTGGTGCGCGCGCAGAGCAGCGGCAGCATCGCCGGCATCGTCAAGGACTCGTCGGGCGGCGTCATTCCCGGCGCGACGGTCAAGGCGGTCAGCGAAGCCAGCAACGTCAGCGCCGAGACGACCACCGACGCGACCGGATCCTACCGGTTCGCCACGCTGGCTCCCGGTCCGTACCGCGTCGAAACGTCACTGGACGGGTTCGAAACGGCCGAGCGCCGGATTGTGCTGGAGGCCGGCCAGACGACGGCGCTCGACGTGACCCTGGGCCCGGCGCGATTCACGCAGTCGGTGGTGGTCACCGCCCGTCGAGTCGAGGAGCTGGCCCAGGACGTGCCGATTCCCGTCTCGGTGGTGCGCGGCGATCTGGTCGCCGACGCCGGCGCCTTCAACGTCAACCGGCTGAAGGAGATGCTGCCGACCGTCCAGTTCTATTCGACCAACCCGCGCAACTCGGCGATCAACATCCGCGGCCTGGGCGCGCCCTTCGGGCTGACCAACGACGGCATCGAGCCGGGTGTCGGTCTCTATATCGACGGCGTCTTCTACTCCCGTCCGGCGTCGGCCACGCTCGATTTCCTCGACGTCGATCAGGTCGAGGTCCTGCGCGGACCGCAGGGCACGCTGTTCGGCAAGAACACGACCGCCGGCGCCGTCAACGTGACCACCCGCAAGCCCAGTTTCACGCCGGGCACCGACTTCGAACTCAACTACGGTACCCTCGGCTACGTTCAGGCGAAGGCCTCGATCACCGGCCCGCTCGGGGGAAAATTCGCCGGGCGTCTGTCGTTGTCCGGCACGCAGCGCGACGGCACCATCGACAACACCCGCCTTCAGGACGACGTCAACGATCTCAACAACCTTGGCGTCCGGGGCCAGGTGCTGTTCGCCCCGTCCGACAAGCTCGCCATCACCGCCGCGATCGACCACACGCGCCAGCGCGCCGAGGGCTATACCCAGGTGGTCGCGGGCGTCGCGCCGACGCTGCGTCCCGCCAACCGCCAGTACCCGCAGATCGCCGCCGATCTCGGGTATACGCCGCCCAGCTTCAACGCCTTCGACCGCGTCACCGACATCGATTCGCCGCTGCGATCCTTCCAGGGCCTGGGCGGCGCCTCGTTGAATGTCGACCTGAAGCTCGGGCCCGGCCGGCTGACCTCGACCACCGCCTGGCGCTACTGGGATTGGGACCCCTCGAACGATCGGGACTTCATCGGCCTGCCGGTGACCACGATCTCATCGGGAACTTCCAAGCAGCGGCAATGGACGCAAGAGGTCCGCTATGCCGCCACGGTGTCGCCGCGCCTGAACTTCGTCGCCGGCACGTTCCTCTACCACCAGGAGATCGACTCGGATCCGGTCATCAAGCAGGAACAGGGCGCCGCCGCGGCGCGCTTTCTCCTCGCGCCGAGCGCCAACGCGTCGACCCCCGGCCTGCTCGACGGCTACGGCTTCGATCAATACCTCAAGTACACGAACCTCAGCGCGGCGCTGTTCGGCCAGCTCGAATGGTCGGTCACCGATCGACTGCGCCTGCTGCCCGGCCTGAGGTTGAACTACGACAAGAAGGATGTCGACTTCGATCAGCGGGTCTACGGCGGCCTGCAGACGACAAATCCGGCGCTGATGACGTTGCAGCGCTCGGTGCTGGCGCCGCAGACCTATCAGGCGGACGTCGACGACACCAACGTCTCCGGTCAGATCACGGCGGCCTACAAGCTGGCCCGGGAAGTCAACGCCTATGCGACCTATGCCACCAGCTTCAAGTCGGTCGGCCTCAACTTGAACGGCGTGCCGACCGACGCGCAGGATCAACCGGTGCTGTCGGCCGCCACCGTCAAGCCCGAAGACGTGCGTCACATCGAGGTCGGTGTGAAGACCCAGCCGTTGTCGAGCGTCACCGCCAACTTCACCGCCTATGACACCGAGGTCAAGGACTTCCAGGCGCAGGTGGTCAACGCCGGCGTCGGTGTGCTGCGCGGCTATCTTGCCAACGCCGAGAAGGTCAGGGTCCGCGGCGCGGAGGTCGATGCCAGCGCGGCGGTGAACGGCCATCTCACGTTCTACGGCGCCGCTGCCTACACCGACGGGAAGTACCTCTCGTTCCCGGACGCGCCGCCGCCGTTTGAAGAAACCGGTGGACCGCAGGTCAAGGACATCTCTGGATCAGACCTGCCTGGAATCTCGAAGTGGGCGCTGTCAATCGGGGGCGAGGTCAGCCATCGCGCGACGCTGCTCGGCCGGTCCGGCGACGTCTTCGGCGCGTTCGACGCCAGCCATCGTTCGTCGTTCTCTTCCAGCGCCAGCGCGTCGAAGTACCTGGTGGTCGACGGCTACTCGCTGCTCAACGCCCGCGTCGGCTTCCGCGGCGGCGATGGCTGGACGTTCTCGATCTGGTCACGCAATCTGCTGAACCGGGACTACTTCGACCTGCTCTCCGCCCAACCCGGCAACACCGGTCTCTATGTGGGACAGCCCGGCGACCCGAGAACCATCGGCGTGACCTTGCGGATGAGCCTCAAGTCCAAGTAGAAGTGGGGCCACGAAAAAGGGGGACGGCCCTTCTTGCGCGGCCTTTTCGTGGCGGGACGCCCGGTTTATGAGATAGCCTCAGGCCCCACATGCCAGAACTCGTCGTCGCACTCGTCGCCATCACCCTCGTCGCCGCCATCATCAACGGCGGACTGGGGTACGGCTTCTCGTCGATCACCGTGCCGCTGGCGCTGCTGTTCCTGTCCAACCGGCAGCTCAACCCCGCACTGGTGCTGATCGAAGTCGCCCTCAACGCCTATGTGCTGTGGGTGAACCGCGACGCCCTCGCCCTGGTCTGGCGCCGGGTGCTGCCGATCGTCGCGGGACTGGTGCCCGGCGTGATCGTCGGCACCTTGATCGTGTCCCAGGTAAGTCCGGCGTGGCTGAAGCTGTGGACCTACATCGTGCTGCTGCCGCTGATCCTGATCCAGGCGGCCGGCTACCGGCGGCCGATCAAGTCGGAGCGTGCCATCGGTCTGCCGTTCGGCCTTGGCCTCGGCGTGCTCTATTCGGTCACGACCATCTCAGGCCCGCCGCTCGCCGTGCTGCTGAACAACCAGGGGCTGGCGAAGCGCGAGTTTCGCGCCGCGCTCGGCTTCATCCGTCTGGCCGAGTCGAGCTTCACGGCGATCGCGTACCTGACCGCCGGCCTGATTACGCCCGCCTCGCTGCGGCTGATTCCGCAGATTCTGCCGAGCGTCTTCATCGGCGTGCCGATCGGCGAGCGCCTGATCCGGCGGATGCCGGCCGAAACCTTCCGCCGGCTGTGTATGAGCTTCGATGCCTGGGTCGTCGGCTTCGGGGCGTCGACCGTGGTCCGCGACCTCCGCCTGCTGGAGGGGAACTCCGCCTATCTGCTGCTGGCCGCCGTCGTCGTCATCGACGTGTTCCTGCTGTTTCGCTTCTTCACGTCCGGCGCCGGATCGCGAGAGGCGATCGCTCAGGCTTCAGCCGCGGACTTGCAGGCCGATCGACAGTCCGCACCGCTGCATTGATCACCGGCGTCTTACGGATTCGCGGTCTCGACGACCCCCGGATCGCCGACTATCGTGGCATCGCGGACGCGGCGCTCGTGCGATCGCGCGGTCTGTTCGTCGCCGAAGGGCGGGCCGTCGTTCGGCGGCTGATCGAGGATGGGCGTTACCCCGTGCGATCGGTGCTGGTGAGTGACGCCGCGTACCGCGCCCTCGAGACCATTCTCGCGCCGGCCGCGCGGCAGACGCCGGCCTATCTCTGCCAGGCCGGCGATTTCCTCGGTATCACCGGCCATGATCTTCATCGCGGCTGCCTGGCGCTGGCCGAACGGCCGCCGGCGCCAACGGTCGCTGATCTTCTGACCCCGATCGTGGCCCGCACCAGGGCAGGCGGCGCCCGCGCCACCATCGTCGTGCTGGAAGGCATCAGCAACGCGGACAATGTCGGCGGCGTGTTCCGGAACGCGGCAGCATTCGGCGCGGACGCGGTCGTCCTGAGTCCGACCTGCTGTGACCCGCTCTATCGGAAAGCCATCCGCACCTCGATGGCGGCGACGCTGCGCGTGCCGTACGCGCGGGCGGCGGAATGGCCCGGCGACCTCGAGCGGATCCGCCGGGACGGTTTCACGATCCTGGCGCTGACGCCGCGGCCGCCGTCGATCACGATCGACGAGCTGGCGGATCGGCCCCGTCCGCCGCACATCGCCTGGCTGGTCGGCACGGAGGGGGAGGGGCTGACGGCCGCCGCCGCCTCGCTCGCCGATCACCATGTCCGGATCCCGATTGAACCCGAGGTCGACTCCCTCAACCTGGCGGTTGCCGTCGGCATCGCGCTGCAGCGCCTGCGATAGAGCACGTTCGCCGGGTGGCGCCTGGCCCACCCGGCCGCTATACTGCCAACGCGAAGATGCCGCCGACAGTTCAATCCCAGCCGCGCGCGCCGCGGCGGCCGCGCGCAGCACTCTGAGGTCGCAACGTTTCGTGGCTGCCATCCCGGTCGAGTACGCATCCGAACGCAAGATCCGTCACCGCAACAAGCTCTACTACCGATTCAATCACTGGCCGATCTGGATCTGGGTGTTCTTCATTGCGCCCGGGCCGCTGACCCTCGATCTGTTCGCGTCCGGTTTCGATCGGCGGATGGCCCTGTGGCTCGGCGCCGTGCTGCTCGGGACCGGCATTGCCGGCCTGCGCGGCAGCCTGCCCGGCGTGGAGCCGAAGCCGTACATCATCCGGTTCACGGAAGATCGTCCGAATCCGCTCTACCGCCGTGTCTGTTACACCTTTGCCTGGAGCGCCGTGATCACGTTCGCCGTCCTCAACGCCGCCGGCCTGGTGATCGCGATCGTCACCGGCGGCTGGGCGCTGAAGATGGCGCCGATCTACCGCACGGCCTATTTCCCGCTGGCCGGCACCGTCTGGCTGCTCGGCGCGCTCGGATGGCTGCCGCGCGTGAAGCCGTCGACCAAAGGCGAGGGACACGAACGGCGTTACTTCTACGGGTCCGTCTGGGCGGTGTGCTGGGCGCAGCCGGCGCTGTGGCTGATGTGGAAGGTGATGCCGCAGACGCGGCTCGGCGATTCGATCAAGCTGCTGGTATTTGTCGGGATTCTCGCCTTTGTCGGAAACCTCGCCCGTCAAGGACGGCTGCCGCGGACCCGGCCGATCGTGCCCGGCGAGCTCGCCGTGTCGGACTGACGATCGGACGATCGGTTGTCCGCGCGCCGGGACGGCCTGCGGACCGCCCCCACGGGTGGGATAGCATGACGTCGTGACCGCACCCAAGCCAGCCTCTCGCCGGACGGCCCGGCTCCCGGCGTCTCGTCAAGGGTGGCAGGGGTGGGATGAGTACGCGCCGTTCTACGACTGGGAGAATGCCCGGACACTCGGCCGCCGCGACGTCCCGTTCTGGCGGCGCATCGCCGCCGGGGCGGATGGTGACGTGCTCGAGCTCGGCTGCGGGACCGGCCGCGTCTCGCTCCCCCTGGCCAAAGCGGGCGTCGATCTGGTCGGGATCGATCGGTCGGATCAGATGCTGGCCCGCCTTCGTTCCCGGCTGGCGCGCACCGTTTCCGGCGGCGCCCCGCGCAGCGCCGGCGCGCCGTCATCACCCCGCCGGCGCGCCACGCCCCTGTCGCTTCGGCTGACCCGCGGCGACATCCGCGCCTTGCCGTTCCGGCCCGCAGCGTTCTCGATGGTGCTGGCGCCCTACGGCATCCTGCAGTCGCTGCTCGGCGACGGCGACCTGGCGGCGACCCTCGATTCGGTGGCCCGTGTCCTGGTGCGCGGTGGGATGTTCGGCATCGATCTGGTGCCGGACGTGCCAAACTGGCGTGAATACGACAATCGCGTCCAACTGCGGGGCCGGGCGGCGGGCGGCGCCCATCTGACGTTGATCGAGTCGGTCCGTCAGGATCCGCGCCGGCGATTGACGACGTTCGAGCAGGTCTACCTCGAGCGGCGCGGCGGCAGCACGAGGGAGCATCGCTTTGCGCTGACGTTCCGCACCCTGTCGGTGAAACAGATGACGCGGCGGCTGGAGCGCGCCGGGTTCGCCGTCGAGGCGGTGCTCGGCGACTATCGCGGCCGGCCGTGGGACGAGCGTTCCGACGTGTGGATCATCATCGCCAGGCGGCGCTGAGCCAACCGGCAGGAGCCGCCCGACTCGTGCCGTCACGAGGTCCGGCGCGGATCCGTGTGATAGAATTTCGTCGTTTCCCCCGGTTTTTCACTGGAGTTTTCCCATGTCTGGCCATTCCAAGTGGGCTTCGATCAAGCACAAGAAGGGCGCCTTAGATGCCAAGCGCGGGAAGATCTTCACGCGCCTGATCAAGGAGCTGACTGCCGCGGCGCGGATCGGCGGGGGCGACCCCGACATGAACCCGCGGCTGCGGACGATCATCCTCGACGCCAAGGCGAGCAACATGCCGGCCGAGAACATCAAGCGGGCGATTCGCCGCGGCACCGGTGAGGAGCCGGGCGTGTCCTATGAGGAGGCGCAATACGAAGGGTACGGCCCCGGCGGCGCCGCCGTCATTCTCGACGTGCTGACCGACAACAAGAACCGCACCGTCGGCGAGCTGCGCCACATGCTCGAGAAGCACGGCGGGAATCTGGCCGCCGCCAACGCGGTGGCCTGGATGTTCGCCAAGAAGGGCTACATCGTCGTCGAGAAATCGAAAGCGGACGAGGAGAAGCTGATGGCGGCGGTGCTCGACGCCGGCGCCGACGACCTGCAGGGCGACGACGACAACTGGGAAGTGTTCAGCGCGCCCGACGCCTTTGTCGCCGTCCACGACGCCGTCAAGCAGCTCGGCATCGAGCCGGCCAGCGCGCAGGTCTCGATGATTCCGCAGAACCTGGTCAAGCTCGAAGGCAAGCCGGCGCAGCAGATGCTCAAGCTGATGGAAGCGCTCGAGGATCACGACGACGTGCAGCACGTCTGGTCGAATTTCGACATCGAGGAAAAGGAGATCGAGGCGTCGCTCGCGTGAGGATTTTCGGGATCGACCCCGGCTCCGAGCGCACCGGCTACGGCTGCGTCGAGACCGACGGCTTCCGGCATCATCTGGTCGACTGCGGCGCGATTGCCAGTCCCGCGTCGGCCTCCTTCCCCGAACGGCTGCTGACGATTCACACCCGCCTCGCCGGGCTGCTCCGGCAGCTGTCGCCCGACTGCGTCGCGATTGAAAACCTGTTCTTCGCGACCAACGTCAAGAGCGCCCTCAAGCTCGGACATGCCCGGGGTGTCGCGATGCTCGCCGCCGTGGAAGCGGGCGTCGCGGTGATGGAGTACACCCCGGCCGAGATCAAACTCGCCGTCGTCGGCTACGGCCGCGCCGAGAAGCACCAGGTCCAGCAGATGGTGAAGTTGATCCTCGGCCTGGCCGAGGTGCCGACGCCCCACGATGCGGCTGACGCCCTGGCCGTGGCGATCTGTCATGCTCACCTGCGGCATTCGCTCGCGGCGGTGCCCGAGCCGGATCGACAGAACGCCGGTTCCCGGGCGACCAGTTGGCGGACGTATCGGCCCGCCGCCGCGACGGAGTCGGGTCGGCGCGGCCAGCCCGCCGCCGTGCCGGGTGCGCTTCGCCGAGGCAAGTCCGCACGATCGTGATCGCACAGCTGCGCGGCCGGATCCTGGAAAAGCATCCGAATCGCATCGTCACCGACGTCAACGGTGTCGGCTACGAGGTGTTCGTGCCGCTGTCGACGTTCTACGGCCTCGGCGAGCCGGGCAGCGAGGTGGCGCTGCGGATCCACACGCACGTGCGCGAGGATGCGCTGCTGCTCTATGGATTTTCGACCGCCCTCGAGCAGGAGCTGTTCGAGCGGCTGATCGGCGTCAGCGGAATCGGGCCGAAGCTGGCGCTGGCGGTGCTGTCCGGGATCGAACCGACCGAGCTGGTCCGGGCCATCGAGCGCGGGGACGTGGCGCGTCTCACCGCGATTCCCGGCGTCGGGAAGAAGACCTCCGAGCGGATCGTGCTCGAGCTCAAGGATCGCCTGGCGACGGCGCAGATCGCGGCCACCGCCGGCGGCGGCGCCGACGCCGCGGTGGCGGCGCCGCCGCTGCGCGACGATCTGCTCTCGGCACTCATCAACCTGGGATATCATCGGCCGTTTGCCGAAAAGGCTGTGGATGCGGCGGTCAAGACCATGCCGGATGGCGGCTTCGAGCTCACATTGAAGCAGGCGCTCCGCGAGCTGTCCCGGTCCTGAGCCGGGCCGGTTGAATCGGGCGCTGCGGCTGGCGGATCGGCAAGGATCCGCGCTGACTAATCTCCAATCATGACCGATCCCCGACTGGTCACAGCCGCGCGCGTCGACGAGGACGTGCAGTACGAAGCCGGGCTGCGGCCGCGGCGGCTGGACGAGTACATCGGCCAGGACCGCCTTCGCGAGAATCTGCACGTCGCGATTACGGCCGCGAAGCAGCGCGGCGAGCCGCTCGACCACGTCCTCCTGCATGGACCGCCGGGGCTCGGCAAGACCACGCTCGCCTATGTGATCGCCAACGAGATGGGCGTGTCCGTTCGCGCGACGTCGGGGCCGGCGATCGAGATTCCTGGCGATCTGGTCGGCATCGTCACCAGTCTGGCGCCGCGCGAAGTGTTGTTCATCGATGAGATACATCGCATGTCCTCGGCCATCGAGGAGACCCTCTATCCGGCGCTCGAGGACTTCGAGGTCGACATCGTGATCGGGCAGGGACCGAGCGCGCGGACGCAAAAGGTGCCGGTCAAGCCCTTCACCCTGATCGGTGCGACGACCCGGACCGGGCTGCTGACGTCGCCGCTGCGGTCGCGCTTCGGGATCTCGCACCGGCTCGAGTTCTACACGCCGGCCGATCTGGAAGAGATCGTGCGCCGGTCGGCGAAGATCCTCGACGTGCCGATCGACGATGATGCCGCCGCCGAGATCGCCGGGCGGGCGCGCGGCACACCGCGCATCGTCAACCGGCTGCTGCGCCGGGTCCGCGACTACGCGCAGGTGCGGGCGGACGGCCGGATCACCCGCGCGGTGGCGGATGCCGGCCTGAAACTGCTCGAGGTCGACGAGCACGGGCTCGACGACGTCGATCGCAAGCTGCTGCGCGCGGTGATCGAGAAGTTCGGCGGCGGCCCGGTCGGTCTGAATACGATTGCGGCGGCCATCAGCGAAGAGAAAGACGCCATCGAGGACATCTACGAACCGTTTCTGATCCAGATTGGCTTTCTCGATCGCACGCCGCGCGGCCGCGTCACGACCGCACGGGCGTACGAGTATTTCGGGCTGGCAAAGCCCGGGAGGGATTCACGACTGTGGTAACTGATTCGAACCGCTCAGGCCAGGCCGATCCGGCCGGCGCCGGGCCGGGCCCGACGGCCGGCTGGGCGCCCCGCACGACGCCGCGCACCGGCGGACGGCCGACGATGATCAGGTCGCTGGCGACCTATGTGCCGCCCCGCGTCCTCAGCAACGCCGATCTCGAAAAGATGCTCGATACCACCGACGAGTGGATCATGCAGCGCGTCGGCATCCGCGAGCGCCACATCGCCGGGCCCGGGGTGGCGACCTCGGACCTCGGCAAGGAAGCCGCGCTGCTGGCGATCGAACGCGCCGGCCTCACCCCGGACGACATCGGCGTCATCGTCGTCGGCACCGTCACGCCGGACATGATGTTTCCCAGCACGGCGTGCCTGATCCAGGACAAGATTGGCGCCCGTCACGCCTGGGGCTTCGACATCAGCGCCGCCTGCTCGGCGTTCACCTATTCGGTCACCACGGCCAGCCAGCTGGTGGCGACCGGGGCCTACGACCACGCGCTGGTGATCGGCGCCGACGTGATGTCGAGCATCCTGGACTATACCGACCGCTCGACCTGCGTGCTGTTCGGCGATGGCGCCGGCGCGGTCGTCGTCAGCGCGGCGGGCGACGGCGACGGCGCGATTCTCGACTTCGAGCACGAGATCGACGGCAGCGGCGGCACGGCGCTCTACATGCCGGCGGGCGGCAGCCTGCGGCCGCCGTCGCACGAGACGATCGATCAGCGGCTGCACTACGTCAAGCAGGAGGGCCGGACGGTCTTCAAGTTCGCCGTCCGCAAGACCGAGGAAATCGCGCGCCGGCTGCTCGAGCGAAACGGTCTGCAACCCGGGGATCTGGATCTCTTCGTCTCCCACCAAGCCAACCGCCGCATCATCGAGGCGGCGACCGAGAACCTCGACCTCGACCCCGACAAAGTAATCATCAACATCGAGCGGTTCGGCAACACCACCGCGGCGACGATTCCCCTGGCGCTGAACGACGCGGTGTGCTCGGGACGGCTGAAGAAGGGCGACCTCGTCCTGCTCGCCTCGGTCGGCGCCGGGTTCACGGTCGGCGCGATTTTGCTGCGATGGGGTTTTTGAAGGCAAACGTCAAAGGCAGGCAGAAGGAAAGGCCTGATCTCTTCTTATGCCTGCTGCCTTCTGCCTTTTGCCTTTGACTCTCCGATGGACACCCGTCGCCGTCTGGAGTCCCTGCGCCAGCTTCAGCACCTGCTCGACAACGCCTTCCGTGTGCCGGGGACCAACCTGCGGTTCGGCTGGGATCCGGTCATCGGCGCGGTGCCGTGGGTGGGCGACGTGCTCGCCGCGTTGATGTCCTGCGCCATCGTGGTGCAGGCCCATCACATGCGCCTGCCGCGCGCCGTCCAGGCCCGGATGCTGCTCAACACCGCGATCGACGTGGTCGTCGGATCGGTGCCGGTGGTCGGCGATGTGGCGGATGTGTTCTGGAAGTCGAACGCGAAGAATTTCGCGCTGCTCGAGCGCCATGGCGCCGAGGTGCGGCCGGCGACAGTCGGCGACCGGCTGTTCGTCGCCGGCATCGTCCTCGCGGTGCTGGCGTTGGCGCTGGCGCCGCTGGTTATGATGTACTTGGCTTTCCGGTTGCTCTGGCCACGCTGAGTCGATAGCGTCAGCATGAATCGCATCTTCCTCCTCTCGCCGGTCCGCTGCGGCGGCACGCGCGCCAGGCAGGTGTTGTCGGTCAACGCCCGGTTTGCATTGGCCGAGCAGCTCCGTTCACCGCACGGCGCACCGCTTGGCGATCTGTTCGCGTTCGTCAGCGGGCTGTACTTCCGCGGCAAGCTGGCCTACGCCCGCCGGTTCGCGGCGGTCGCCGAGCCGGGCCATCCCATCGTCGGCGGCGGCGTCCACGTCATTACGCCGACGGCCGGTCTGAGAAGTCCCGACACACCGGTGACCGTCAGCGCCCTGCGCGCATTCGCCGACGGCGAGGTGCATCAGGACAATGCCGCCTATCGGGTCCCGCTCGAGCGGAGCGCGGCGGCGCTGGCGCGCGAGATCGGCGGCGACGCCGAGGTCGTGCTCCTCGGCAGCATTGCCTCGCCGAAGTACATCGAGGTGCTGCTGGCGATCTTCGGCGACCGCCTGGTGTTTCCGGTCGAGTTCGTCGGTCGGGGCGACATGAGCCGCGGCGGCCTGCTGTTGCGCCAGGTCGCCGCAGGACGCGAGCTGGAATACGCGGCGATCGCCGGCGCGGTCCTCCACGGCGCACGGCCGCCCAAGCTGCCGCCGCTGGCCCGGCGGCGTGCCGCCGATCTGTAGGTGGCTCGCGCCGCGCTGACCATTCCCCGCGATCAGGACAACGTCATACTGCGCGTCGACGGACACGATGTCCGCCTGACCAACCTCCGCAAGGTGTTCTGGTCCGCCCTCCACCTGACCAAGGGCGATCTCCTGCAGTACTACGCCGACGTGGCCGACGTGCTCCTCCCTCACCTGCGCAATCGCGCGATGGTGATGAAGCGGTATCCGCACGGGGCCGACGGATCGTTCTTCTTCATGAAGCGGGCGCCGTCGCCGCGTCCAGCCTGGATCAGGACCTGTTCAATCGATCACGACTCGGGGAACATCATCGATTTTCCGGTCATCGACGATCGGGCGGCGCTGATGTGGGTCATCAACCTTGGCTGTATCGATCTGAATCAGTGGTACGCACGCTGCGATGATGTCGACCGGCCGGACTACGTGCACTTCGACCTCGATCCGGGACCGGGCGCGCCGTTCGAGCGTGTCCTCGAGACCGCGCTGGTTGTCCGTGAGGCGCTGGACGCCTTGGCGATGCCGTCACTGGTGAAGACGACGGGATCGAAGGGTCTGCACGTCTACGTGCCGATCGTGCGCGGCCCGGAGCAGAAGCAGGTGTGGACATTCGCCAAGGCGCTGGCGCACGAACTGGCATCGCGGCATCCGGCGATCATGACGGCCGAGTATCGCGTCGCCAGTCGGCCGCGCGGGCGCGTCCTGATCGACTACAACCAGAACGCCTGGGGCCGCACGCTGGCCTCGATCTACTCGGTCCGGCCCCGGCCCCACGCGACGGTGTCGACGCCGGTCACCTGGCAGGAGGTCGAGCGCGGCGTCCGCATCGAAGACTTCACGGTTGGCAACGTCCCGGGTCGGGTGGCGAAGCGCGGTGACCTGTGGAAGCCGCTGCTCGGGACGCGGGGACGCTTCGATCTGACGAAATTTGTCTGAGGAAGAGGTAAAAGCTCATGTGGGCAATCAACCGATCGTGACGGTAATCGAACATGATGTCCTATAGTGGCGCTATCGAAGGGCTTATTGAGAACAGTAACTTCTGGACACGGTACTCATGAGTTGTTAACATTTCCGTAACGGTGAGAATCACAATATTGGCGGTCGTCGGTGTCGTGGGTGGTCTTTTGGCGTCCGCCGGCTCGGCATCCGCCCAGACCGACAAGGTCGATCGCGCGCTGCGAGACGCCATCCGGGCCGGCGCACGCACCGAAAATGTCATCATTTCGGTCAGGCCCGGCTACCTGGGTGTCGTCCGGCGCTCGCTTCAGGCGCATGGCGACCGGATCAGGACCAGCCACGAGTCGATCGCGGCGGTTTCGGCTGAGATCCACGTCGACGACATTGCCGAGCTGGCTCGCCAGCCGTGGGTCGAGGGCGTCTCGCTCGACGCGCTTGTGTATGCGTCCGATGCCGATCGGGTCGCGAGCAGCAGCCAACCGGCTGGCTATCCATGGCTGCCGTCGGGCAGTGCGCCAAAAACCCGCCTTCGGGAGTCGCTGGGGCTATCCGCCGCTGCCAGCCCCGGTTCGCCGGCCGGGGAAGGGGTCGTTGTCGCCCTGATCGATTCTGGCATTTCACCAAGCCAAGATCTCGACGAGAGCCGGATTGCCGCCTTCTTCGACTTCACTCGAGCCGGGTGCGCCGCAGAACCGCAGCAATGCGCCGCTCGCCCTTTCGATGATCTCGGCCACGGCACGCACGTCGCCGGCTTGATCGGCAGCAGCGGCGCCCTCTCCCATAACCTCTACCAGGGCGTGGCGCCGGCGGTGAAGTTCGTCGGCCTCAAGGTGCTGAAGGCCGACGGATCCGGCAGGACCAGCGACGTCATCACCGCTATCGAATTCGTCACCAGCAACCGGCAGCAGTGGGGCGGTCAGGTCATCATCAACCTGTCGCTCGGCCACACCATCTTCACCCCGGCGGTGCTCGATCCGCTGGTGCGGGCCGTGGAACGGGCCTCCGCCGCCGGGATTGTCGTCGTGGTCGCTGCGGGCAACAACGCGAAAGCGAACACCTACTCGGGGATCACGTCCCCGGCCAACGCCCCCTCGGCCCTGACGACCGGCGCGGTCGAGACCAACCGGACGCCGGTTCGCCCCGGGGACTGGGTCGCGGACTTCAGCGCGCGGGGACCGACCTGGTTCGATGCGTTTGCCAAGCCCGATTTCGTCGCGCCCGGTTCGCGCCTGATCTCGAACACCACCGTCGATTCGACGCTGTTCAAGGCGACCGGTTCCCGAACCGGCGCGGGACCGGTCTACCAAATCCCGGACTTCCAGGCGACCGGCCACATCTCGATTGACAACGCTCCCTTTCTCCAGCTCAGCGGCACCAGCATGGCGGCCGGCGTCGCCAGCGGCGTCGTCGCGTTGGTGCTCGAAGCCAATCGGCAGGGCGGTGCGCCTTCGCTGACACCCAATGCGGTCAAGGCGATTCTCCAGTACACGGCGACGGCGGTGACGGCCAACCGTCCAGATACGCTCACGCAGGGCGTCGGTCAGATCAATGCGCATGGGGCGGTCGCCCTCGCCACCCAGCTCGATACCACGGTGCCCCTTGGCGGCTGGTGGCTGAAGAGCGGCGTCGACGAGTCGACGCAATTTGGCCTCGCGGGCCCCGATGGCTGCGCCCTGCCGAACTGTCGGGTCGAGGAGTGGTCCCGGAACGTCATCTGGGGCAGCCGCGTCGTCGCCGGCGACCTGGTCTATCGAAAGCTCCTGATCTGGGCAGGAAACATGATCTGGGGCACCGACGTCGTCTCGCGCGACGACAGCAATGTTCAGTGGGGCACGGCACGCCAGGATGGGGACTCGCGGGACGGGAACCTCGTGTGGGGAACTCGACTGGCGGCCGGTGCCCCGGTGCTGCTCGTCGCCTGCGGCGACCAGTCGGCCCTCAACGCGATCATGTGGGGCACGGCATCAGGCGCCGTCGTCCTGAGGGAGAACATCGTCTGGGGCGGCAGCGGGCTGTGGGGGAACAACCTGGTTCCGGGCCGGGTGATGGGCGTGCGTGATGGCGAGGCCATCACCTGGTCAACCGTGCCGCAGTCGATGATCGATGGCGACAACATCCTGTGGGGCACCAACGAGGGGGACAATATTCTCTGGGGCACGTGGGACGGCGACAACATCCTGTGGGGCACCAGCGAGAGCGACGGCGATGTGATCGTCATGGGAACGACGGACATCGACGGCGACAACATCCTGTGGGGCACGTGGGACGGCGACAATATTCTCTGGGGCACGTCAGAATTCGGCGGGGACAATATTCTCTGGGGCACCTGGGACGGCGATAATATTTTGTGGGGTACGTGGGATCTCGACAATATTCTGTGGGGCACCGTGCTCCGCAGGAGCGGCGCCTTCTGAGCGGGGAGGGGCCTCACCCGTCCGCGCTCCGAACGCCGGTACCCCTCGCCGCCAGCCATGGACGTTCGCGATTTTGATTTCCACCTGCCACCAGCGCTGATCGCACAGGAACCCTCGGCCGAACGCGGCGCCGGGCGCCTGCTGCTGCTGCACCGGGACACCGGGCAGATCGAGCACCGGCTGATTGCGGATCTGCCCGAGCTGCTGGGCGCAGGCGACACCCTGGTGGTCAATGACACCCGGGTCTTTCCGGCGCGGCTGATCGGCCGGCGCGTGCCGAGTGGCGGAGCGGTCGAGTGTCTGCTGATCGCCCGCCGTCCCGGCGAGGCGGCGGGCACCGCCAGTCGGCCCGCCACCGGCCAGCCCAGGGAACAAAACAGCGAACAAGCCGGCGAACAAGCCGGCGAACAAGCCGGCGAACAAGCCGGCGAACAAGAGTGGGAAGCGCTGCTGCATCCCGGCCAGCGGCTCGGTCCCGGGGCGACCGTGGTGTTCGACGGCCCGGCGGCGATCCACGGCGAGATCCTCGCGCGTCGATTCCACGGCCGCCGGTCGATCCGGTTGTGGACCGCCGATGGCTCATCGCTCGATGATGCCATCGACGCGATCGGGCATATGCCCTTGCCGCCTTACATCAAGCGGCCCGATCGGACCGATGACCGCGATCGCTACCAGACCATCTTCGCGCGGCAGCGCGGGTCAATCGCCGCACCGACGGCCGGATTGCACATCAGTCGTGTGCTGGCGGCGGCGCTCGCCCGCCGCGGGGTCGCCATCGCGGCGATCACGCTGCACGTCGGTTATGGCACATTTCAGCCGGTGCGGGTCGAACGGGTCGAGGAGCATCGGCTCGAGCCGGAACGCTACGAGGTGAGCGCTCCGGCGGCCGCGCAGATCGACCGCGCGCTCGACGAGGGCCGCCGTGTGGTGGCGGTCGGCACCACGACGACGCGCGCGCTGGAGGCCGTGGCGAGAGCCAACGGCGGCCGGCTGGCGGCCGCAGCCGGGGAGACGGACCTGTTCATCCATCCCGGATTTGGCTTCCGGGTCATCGGGGGGCTGATGACCAATTTCCACCTGCCGCAATCCTCGCTGCTCATGCTGGTGGCGGCCTTCGCCGGCCGTGACCGCGTCATGGCCGCCTACGCCGAGGCGGTCGCGGCGGGCTATCGGTTCTACAGCTACGGCGACGCGATGCTGATTCTCTGAAGCGTCGAGCCGGTGTAGTAAGATAAAAAGTTCGCCGGAGTAGCTCAGTTGGTGAGAGCACGCGTCTCATAAGCGCGGGGTCGACGGTTCGAATCCGTCCTCCGGCACCAGCCTTCGCTCACGGGCTTCGCCTTGTGAGCTTCTTGTCCGCCGTAGCGCAAAGCGCGCAGGTGGACGGCTGACAGGCCAGCCGCTGTCTTCCCTGGCGCAGGTGGGCGGCTGGCAAGTACACGAAGGCTGCCGCGCGTCGCGAAGGCGGACCGCCATCGTGAACCCACCCGGCCGGCACGTGGCCATGGATTTATTGACTCGCGTCCGGCGGTTCATTCGCCGTCATGGGCTGGCGGACGGCGACACCCGGGTCGTGGTCGCGCTGTCGGGCGGCTCGGACTCGGTCGCCCTGGCGCATATCGTCCGGACGCTCGACGCGGCGGGCGAGCTGAGGGCGGTCGGGCTCGCCCATTTCAACCATCAATTGCGCGGTGCGGCGGATGCCGACGAGCAATTCTGCGCCGGCCTCGCGGTTTCGTTCGGGTGGCCGCTGTGCGTCGACCGCGAAGACGTCGCGGCGCGGGCGCGGTGCGAGCACCGGTCGATCGAGGATGCGGCGCACCAGGCGCGGCATCGGTTCTTCGAGCGGGCGCGGGTTCGACTGGGCGCCAATGTGGTCGCGCTCGGCCATACGCGCGACGATCAGGCCGAGACGTTTCTCCTCCGCCTGCTCCGGGGCGCCGGACCACGGGGTCTCGCGTCGATGCACCCCAGGCGCGGCTCGGTTGTCCGTCCGCTGCTGTCCTCCCGGCGCCGCGAGCTGCGCGCCTTCCTCGCCGAACGCCAGGCGTCGTATGTCGAGGACGCATCGAACGCCGATGTCAGCATTCCGCGCAATCGCGTCCGCGCCGAGCTGCTGCCGCTGCTCGAGGAGCGGTTCAACCCGGCGATTGTCGATGTGCTGGCGGATCAGGCCGAATTGGCGCGCGAGACGTGGCTGTGGATGGAGGCCGAGGCAGGGGAGTTGGGGTGCACGAGTGCCACACCGCCGGCCTCGGACGCCCACGGCCCGGACCCGCCGGGAGAGACGGCCCGCCTCGACGTGGGGATGCTCCTGGGAGCGCCGCCGGCGCTGCGCCGGTTCGCCGTCTGGCGCGCGATGTCGGCCGCCGCGGCCGGCCGGCCGATCGCCTTCCGCCACGTCGAGGCGGCGATCGAGCTGCTGGAGTCCGGCGGTGCCGGGGCGATCGACGCCCCGGGACATCGAGTGGACCTTCGCGGCGGGGATTTCGTCTTAACAAGCAGACCGGCCGGCGCGCGCGGGCGAGTCCCCCGGAAGATTGCGAACTTTTTCGCCTATCCGCTGTCTATACCTGGGGAAGTGTCGCTTCCCGGCACGGGATGGGTGCTCTCGGCAGAGCTCAGCCCGCCAGGCCCCATCGACCTTCGGGCCTTTCCCCCCGATCATACGGTCGCGCTGGTCCGCCGCGACCTCTGCAGTGGAGCGCTCCGGGTTCGGAATCGCCGGCCCGGGGACCGGTTTCGGCCGATCGGGGTGGGCGGGCGGAAGACGCTGCAGGATTTCTTCGTCGACCGGAAGGTCAGCCGGCAGCGGCGCGAATCCGTGCCCCTGGTGGTCGATGAATCCGACCGGATCGTCTGGGTCGCGGGCTACGGAATTGACGAGGCGTTTCGCATCGCCGACCCCGCGCAGGGCGTGCTAATCTTGAGACTTAAGCTATTGGGAGGGTCTGCGTGAACTCGACCTTGCGGAGTCTGCTGTTCTGGATGGTGCTGGTCGTCCTCGGCGTCCTCATCTGGAACTTCTCGACGAAGCTCCATCAAAACGAGCGGACGATCATATTCAGCGACTTCATGTCGCAGGCCGATGCCGGAACCATATCGCGCGTGGACATCACCGGCCAGGATATCGCCGGCCTGACCAAGGGTGGCGAGCGGTTCCACAGCTACGCGCCCACCCAATACGACGGCCTGGTCAACAAGCTGATCGATCGTGGCGTGGTGGTGAACTCGAAAGAGCCGACCGCCAGTCCCTGGGCATCCCTGTTGTACACCTGGGGACCGGTCATGCTGATGATCGGCTTCTGGATCTTCTTCATGAGGCAGATGCAGAGCGGCGGCAACAAGGCGCTGTCGTTCGGCAAGAGCAAGGCGAAGCTCTCGTCCAGCTCGCAGAAGAAGGTGACGTTCAAGGACGTCGCGGGCGTCGACGAGGCGAAGGAAGAGCTGCAGGAGATCATCGAGTTCCTCAAGGAACCGCAGAAGTTCCAGAAGCTGGGCGGCCGCATTCCCAAGGGTGTGCTGCTGATGGGGCCGCCGGGAACCGGCAAGACGCTGCTGGCCCGTGCCGTGGCCGGCGAAGCCAACGTCCCGTTCTTCTCGATCAGCGGTTCGGATTTCGTCGAGATGTTCGTCGGTGTCGGCGCCAGCCGGGTGCGCGATCTGTTCGAACAGGGGAAGAAGAACGCGCCCTGTATCGTGTTCATCGACGAGATCGACGCCGTCGGCCGGCACCGCGGCGCCGGGCTCGGCGGCGGCCATGACGAGCGCGAACAGACGCTGAACCAGCTGCTGGTGGAGATGGACGGCTTCGAGTCGAACGAAGGGGTCATCCTGGTCGCCGCGACCAACC
>JBDTRR010000041.1:0-46827 GCA_039931615.1 Acidobacteriota bacterium | reverse complement strand
GCTCAACGCGTTCAAGGGGCGCATCACCGTCATTCCTGGAGCGACGAACGACCGACAGGTAATCAAGAGCGCGGTCGCAGGGTGCGACGGGGTGCTCACCGTGCTGGCCCCGATGGGGGTCCATCAGTACTCGTCTGGAACGGCACAGGCGGTGCTCGATCACGCGCGTCCGGGAGCGCGCCTCGTCTTCTCGTGCGGGTGGCACATCACGCGCGACGGCCAGGACGTGTACTCGTGGAAGATCAAAGCGCTCGTGAACGTCGTCGGCAGGCTCGCGCGACTCGCTCGCATGGTGGACCTCGACGATCAGGTGGAAGCGTGCCGGCGGGTGTTTGCCAGCGACACCCGGTGGACCGTCGTGCGGGGGAGCGACCTCGAAGAGGGCGAGAGCCAGGGCCTCCCCGTGTGGAGCCGGCACGTCGGCGACCCCATCCTCAGGAGCAACAGCACTCGCCGCGTGGACTTTGCCCGGTTCATGGTGGAGGCGCTCACGAACGACGAGCTCGTCCACGAAGCCCCGGCGATTGTCGGCTGCAAGACGCCCTCGGCGCTCGCGCACGCCAATAGTTCCGGTCGGTCCTGAGAAGTCGCACAGGGCGGATCCAGAATCCGCCCTGCGTACAGCTGGTCAGCGGGCTTCGGGTTCCAGACCCAGGTGGTCGTTCACGGCATGCCGGAGCTTCTGTTTGCACCCGAGATAACGCTCGGTCGTTCGGATCGAGACGTGCCCGAGGAGAGACTGGATCTGGTCCAGTTCGCCGCCGGCCAAGTGGCACAGGCGTGCGCATGTCCGGCGCAGATCGTGTGGCGCCAGTCCTTGACCCATGCAGGCATCGGGACGGTGCGCACGTGTCCGCCCTTGCCGACGAGATCGGCGATGACCCAGTGCTCCTCGCGCTGCTGAATCCAATCGAGCCGCAGGGCCAGCAACTCGCCCCGTCGAAGGCCACACCCGAGGAGCACGGCCAGCATCGCGTGATCACGAAGCTCGCGCGGAGTGGCCGGCGTCCGGCGGGTCCGCAGTCGCCGTCCTTGCTCGGGCGTCAGCCAGTTTCCGAGCCGAACGCCGAGACGCCGCACTCCTTTGACGCGCCGAATGCCGGCCGCCAGTTCGGGACTGAGCAGCCCGGCATCGGCCGCCTCGTCGGCCACGCGGCGCACCGCGGCAAGTCGCAGGTTGATCGTGGGCGGGGTGTAGCGGCGCTGCTCAAGGTGAATCCGGTAGCGGAGCACGACGGTCCGGTTGAACGCGAGACGTGGCTCTGAGCAATAGCAGGCGACAAATTCTCGGATCGCGTGGTCGTACGTGCGTTGACCGCTGGCCGAGGTTAAGCTGCTGAGCACGGCCGCTTTCGACTGCTCGAGATCCGGGAGGGCAAGGGTCCGCTTCGGCGCCTTCTTGCGGCGCGGCTTGGCTGTGGACTTGCGCATTGGCGACGGCCTCCTGTCCGTCGCCGGCCAGCTTCTCCCAAATTCGCCCCTGCGGCGTTGCTCGTTACCTATCCATTGTTGCCTCTGCAAGTCCTCTCTACAGAGCAATTTGCGATCGAGCTTTCGCTCGACGCTGGTAGCGGCTTGGCAAAGGCTTGTGTGAGCACTCCCGCGCTGGGTGTCCTCGTCGAAATTGGTCAGCTCAACGTCAGGCTCCGCCGCAGCGGAGTGCTTCCTTCTATCCTCTTCGCCACAACACCGCAGGGGTTCCCAGGAGTGTGCCATCCTCCAAGGTCCGCCCATCAAAGGACCTGCATCAGAGGTGCGGCAGAACCTCAACTCATCGTGACTACGACAGCTCCGGCGCCCAAGATAGTCGCCTGACTCGCCAGGGATCTCTCGCACGCACTAACGACATAGAAGTAGCGATGGCCCGCCAATGTCAGTGGGCGATAGAGTGGGGCGAACGGAGCAAAACCGTTGCGGGGCACGCGTTCGATGGCGGCGAGGCTGGCAGCACTCGGCAACCGACGCCTGGATCGGTGCGTGCCGAAAGCGAGCGTCACGATTGGCTACGACGCGTCGAGCACGGACTCAATCGCCTGCCGCATCGACATGGCACGACCATCGGAGAAGGCCGCCTGAAACGCGACGTCGCCAAGCGCTGCCTTCACATTCTCGAAGTGATGGTCGCGAATCCACCTTTGCGTGGGCGGCAACGATGCCGCTGCACTGTCCAGAAGTTGCTCGGACGCTCCCCACAAACGCGCCGCATTCAAGGGGCGACCCTGGACCGCGTACGCGGCAGCGACGCCGACTAAACTCCAGGCCGTGCGGATGGGATCTTCGATGTCCCGACACAACGCGACGCCTTCGGCCGCCAACGCGTTGGCCTCGGCATAACGCCCCTGAACGACCCGAAGCCCGACCAGGCTAGACACGTGAATGCTCGAGGCCCACGGGTCGCGGCCGCTGACGTTCCACGCCTCCTCGTAGAGACGGCTCGCTTCGTCGTAGTCACCCTCGCGGATGGCCAGAAATCCCAGCGCGTAGAGCGCCGGGCCCGCGGTCCACGAGTTTCCGCTCGTGATCGCGGCCGCCCGACAGTCGCCGGCGAGCCGGACAGCCAAGCCGACATCGCCAGCTTCTGCCGCCGCGATCGTCTGCAGGCCAAGCGCAAATGCGACGCTGAACAGATCTCCCGCTTCCCGGCCGAGCGCGACACTGTTCATCGCATAGGTGGCCGTGGCGGCGAAGTCGCCCTGGAAGTACGTCATGTTGGCAAGGCCCGCGCACGCCCTGGCTCGTCGCGATGCGGACGAGTCGGGAGCCATCGCCACCGCCCGGTCGAGCCACTGGCGTCCCTCGGTGAGAAATCCCCGCTTCACCCAGAACCACCAGAGCGCTGTCGCGAAGTCCAACGCCCTGTCGGGATGCTCCGCCACGTGATCTGACAACATGCACCAGTCCAGCGCCGAGCGGAGGTTGTCGTGCTCGAGGTGAAGCTGCTTGAGCCAAGAGGCCTGGCGCAGGCCCATGAGCTCCGGTTCGGCGCGCTGCACCAGGTCGAAGAAGAACCCGAGATGGCGGTTCCTCACGCGCTCGGTGTCACCGGACCTCACCAAGCGGTCTCGGCCGTACTGACGCACGGTTTCGAAGTACCGAAACCGTCGCTCACCCCGGCCATCGTCTGCGACGACCACCAGGGACTTGCCGACAAGGTGTGAGAGCAGGTCCATCACCTCGCCCCTCTCGAGGCCGTCACCGGAGCAGACCTTCTCAGCGGCCTCCACGCTCCACCCGCCGGAGAACACCGAGAGGTCGCATAGCACACGGCGTTCCGTCGCCGAGAGGAGGTCGTAGCTCCAGTCGACCGTGCCCTCGAGCGTACGTTGCCGGGCCGCCGAGGTCCTGCTGCCCCCCGTGAGGATCCGGAAGCGATCGCCCAGCCGGATGTTGATCTGCTCCACCGACAGCACGTTCATCCGGGCCGCGGCCAGTTCGATCGCCAGGGGTATACCGTCCAGCTGGTGACAGATGTCGGCGATCGTGATCACGTTTCGCAGGCTAACCGTAAGTGACGGATCGACGGCGGCGGCCCGCTCGACGAACAAGCGCGCTGCCTCGAACTCCAGCAGCGCCTCTGGGGACAGCAAATCAGAGGTGTCCGGCAGCGACAACGGTGGCACGTACCGCACCGTCTCGCCGGAAATCCCAAGGCCCTCGCGGCTCGTCGCCAGAACGCGAAGGTGTGGGGCACCGCGGACCAGCGCTTCGGCCAGCTCCGCACACGCACCGATCACGTGCTCACAGTTGTCGAGCATGAGCAGGATGTGCCGATGCCGAAGATGCTCCACTACCGATTCGCGGAGCGACCGGGTCGATCCCTCGCGAACCCCGAGCACGGTCGCCACGGTCTGCGTGACCAGATTGGCCTCCGACAACGGCGCGAGTTCGACGAGCCACGCGCCATCTGCGAACTGCGGCAGCGCCGCCGCCGCCACCTGCAACGCCAAGCGCGTCTTGCCGCACCCCCCGGCGCCGGTCAACGTCAGCAGACGCGTCGATGAGAGCAGCCGCGCAATCTCACCGAGCTCGTGATCGCGTCCGACGAAGCTCGTGAGTTGATAGGGCAGGTTATGGCGCGGAACCTCGTCCACGGCCGCCCGCCCCGCGCGCTCACCCACCAGCGCGCGCACGTCGCCGACGAACCGGTAGCCATATTTCGGCACGGTCTCGATGCATTGCGACCCGCCGTCATTTGGATTCAGGGCTCTGCGTAAAACGGAGATGTTGCGCGTCAGGTTGCTCTCTTCGACGAAGCTGTCGGGCCAGACAGCTTGCATCAGCTCATCCTTCCCGACCAGACGTCCGTCGTTCCGAATCAACACGAGGAGCGTCTCAAGCACCTTGGGCTCGAGCGGCACCGGCTCACCGTCACGCAGCAGCAGGCGCTCCGCGGCATCAAGGCGGAAGGCGCCGAACTCGAATCGCTCTCCGTTGAGATTGGTCATGCCCTTCCGAGGAATATCCGAAGGATTTCTCTTGCGCTCCTCTAGGACCCGCGGAGCGCGCGCTGAATATTCTACCTCCGCAATCCTGATCGGCTGGACGGAGGAGCGTGAAGCTTCCCAATCGAGCCACCGGAGCCGGCCCGAAGCCGATCGGACGTCCGGACGGATGAATTCCATCCGTCCAATATGGGAGGGTGTATGAAGCAGCGAATGGGTTGGGTCGCAGCGATGGCGTGTACGGCAGCGATGCTGATGAGCGGCGCGCCGTCCATCAACGCAAATGGTCGAGACGGCGCCAATGATCCCGGCGAAAGACGGCAGTGCTCAAATGCCAGCTTGAAGGGTGCGTATGGCTTTTTGGACAGTCATACAGCCGTCCCCGACGGGACGCCTTTCACAGTCCTTGGTCGCTGGCATTTTGACGGGAAGGGCAATTTCACCAACACCATCACGTTCAACATCAACGGCATCGTGACACACGCTGCCGACGCGGGGCCCTATACGGTGAATGCCGACTGCACCGGCACCATTTTCATAGTCGGCGGCACGGGAACCGACGAGATCGTACTCGTGAACGGAGGTCAGGAGTTCTATTCGCTCAGCACGAGCCTCCCGCAAGGATTCCCTTCCCTAGTCACCACGTTCAGTGTGGCCAAGAAGCAGTTTCCAGACGATCGATAAAGCAGCAGCGCTAACCTGGGATTTCCGATACGAAGTCTCGAACCGAACAGTACGGCATCGCTCGATTCGAGCCCCTTCCTGGCGTCGTTGGTGAGGAGCGGCTGCTGATCGACAACACGGGCCGGAAATCCGTTCGAGGGCGGATCACCGGCGGCGGTGATAATAACCGGCGTTCACCAGCGGATTCGTCCACGCTGAACTCTCATCGTGTGGCCAGTGCGACCCTTCGAGGGCGCACTGGCTCCCGCCTTGTCGCGATGTGTAGACGATCCAGCCCGGCCGTAAGCCAGATCGACACTGCGGCGTCAGGCAGGACCTATCCAGCGTGGCGGCAATCGCAGCCCGGAGTGCCATAATCGCCGACGCACAGACCTTGAGCGACACCCTCTGCCAGAATTGAGGCTCTCGCGACGCAGTTCAAGGAATAGGCGAGTGCTACGCATCAGCGGGAGCGCCACAATCGTCCGGGATGTTGATCTGCGTGAGTCGATGGCAGCTCGCGGCAGAACCCCTGACTTCGCACTGGTTCTCGAGGTCGAAGAAGCGTTCTTTCACTGCTCGAAAGGCTTATCCGTTCGAATCTCTGGACACCACAGGCCTGGCCAGCGCTCGATGGCCTCCCAAGTCTCGCTCAGACAATGGTGGATGCAGCCGCACTGCCGATGCCGGTTGCAGCATTGCAAGAGATCAAGCAGGACGAAGCAGAACGTCTCTATTAGATCTTTGTCCGCCAGAGCGCCGACTGGCAGGTCGAGGCGGAGATGGCCGATGAATCGGACGCTGCTCGTGACCCCAGCTTCACGTGCCGATTCGTAACTGCGTCGGCGGCATCTGTCGCCTCTACCAGACCGGCGTCAGCCAATCGGCGCGCGCGGGCACACGACCGCGAACGACGGCCTCGAAGCGCTCGGACAGCCGCCTCGTGACCGGCCCGATCAGCCCATCGGCCACGGTTCGCCGGTCGACCGAGCGTACGGCAGTCACCTCTGCGCCGGTTCCGCACAGGAAGAGTTCGTCGGCCACGTACAGCTCGGTGCGCCCAATCGGTCGCTCCAGGAACGGGATTCCGAGATCCTCGCGGGCCAGGGTGATCAGGCTCTGGCGCGTGATGCCGTCCAGGTTGTCAGCCGTGCTCGGCGGGGAGATCAGCTGTCCGTCGCGCACCATGAACACGTGCTCGGCTGAACCCTCCGAGACGTGGCCCTCCTCGGTCAGCAGAATCGCTTCCGCGTAGCCATTGTCAATCGCTTCCCGGCGGGCGAGCGCGCTGTTGAGGTACCCCGCGGTGGCTTTCGCCCTGGTCGGGATAGCGGTTTCGCGCACGCGACGCCAGCTGGAGACGCACACGTCGATCGGGTCGGCTGACAGATATCTCCCAATCGGCATGCAGAAGATGGCGGTCTCGCTGGTGTCCGGGTCGAGCAGCGGCGACAACTCGTTGGAATTCGCGAAGACGATCGGTCGAATGTAGACGTCGCCGCGCATCTCGTTGCGCCGCAGCAATTCGACAACGACGTCAGCTATTTCCGATGAGGACCCTGACAGGCGGAGGCGGAGAATCCGCGCCGACTGCTCCAATCGCCGGACGTGGCGCTCAAGTCGAAAGACATTGACCTGTTGACCGTCGTCAGTCTTGTAGCCGCGAATGCCCGCGAAGCACCCGAGACCGTAGTTCAGGGCGCGCGAGCGCACCGAAACGGTCGCCTCGTTCTCGGGTCGAAAGGCGCGGTCGAAGTAGATGACAGGTTCCATCGGCGTTGTCCCTTTGGTTGGAGGCCGGACAGCCGAGGAATTCACCATGAACCCGCGGCTCCGTCGAGCCGGGGTTCGCGTCGTGTGTCTACACGCGGACGTCCCTGCTCGTCCCGGTCAGGACGAGAACGCTTAGGACGACCCGCAGGTATCGCGGCGACATGAGCAGTAATGGTAATTGGAGGACGAGCGCCGCGCAAGCGCGACGCGGGCGTCGCGTCAACGACGGCACGCGTCGGGTGCCTGCCCGGCGTGGTGATGGCATGTCGCGAGGGCCCCCGTCATCCACTCATTTCCGCCCGGTTTGCTGATACTCCGGCGCCAGCTCCTTGCACGCCTCGACCCTGAACGGCGCATCCGCCGGCAGGACACTGTCGGCATCCACGTACTTGTCGGCGAAGTAGACCGGATCTTCGGCGACGATGCCGCGGGTGAGCTCGAGCGTTGCGGGATTCAGCGTGAAGCGCTCGACAACGTGCAGTTGGCTGCTGTGGGGGAGTGAGCCGGCCAGGCTGCCGGGCTCAAAGCCGACCGTGTCGACGACGAGCGTATCGCCGTCCCAGCGGCCGATCGAATGACCGGCGCGGCTCGGCGCGATTTTCGCCGGGTGCGCGGTCATGTTCATCTGCACGGTCCGGGTCAGGCCGGCGCCATACTCCATCTTGATGGCCGCCGCGCTCTGCGTGATGCGGTTGATCGTGCCGTCGAACACCCAGTCGAACAGGATGCTCGTGATCTGGCAGGTGAGCCGCGGGTTCTGCGACGTCGGCCGGTTGCGCAGCGCCTCTGCGGCCGCACGTCCCGCTGCGGTCAACGTCACGGGCGGCGGGAACCATCCGGCGGGGCCGTCCGGCATCGGCAGTTTGCCGGCCTTGATCGCGGCGGCCTGGCTGATCGGCACCAGCCCGGTGCGACCGCCGGGCGGCCTGGCCAGGACCTGTTGCTCCTGCGCCCACTCTCCGGCGAGGTTCGGCTTGCCGTTCGGCAGCCGTACCGGTCGTTTCGTGCGATTGTCGGATTTCGCGTCGCTCAATTGCTGGTACCGCTCGAGCGTCGGCGTACCGCCAAGCGTCAACGTCTCCACCGTGCACGCCGTCGGATCCTCGCGATGCGGGTGGCCCGTCACCTTGATGGCCGCGCCCGGCACGAACATCTCCGGCGACCAACCCGAGCGTCGGAGCACCGTGGCCGACCGCATCTCGCATTTCATCGCGATGACCTTGCCGTCACTACCGACGACATCGAAATAGACATACGAATGCGGGTTGACGAAGGCGAGCCGTGTCAGCCTGCCCTCGAGCTCCACGTTCTTCCTTGACTCGTAGAGGCCGGCGCCGTGGTGCGCGTCGGCGCGTTCGACGAGCAGCGGTACCGTCAGCAGGGTGGCGACGATTGCCGCATCTGTCATTCTTGTCATCTTTGTCCCCCTCGGCGTCCTCGAACGGTCCGACCACGCGGCGCGCGGCGCAGCGGCGATTGTCCCGTCAGAAATCGAACTGCGCGCTGAACTTGAAGAAGCGGGCGGTCACCACCGCCGTCGGCACCCGCCACGTCGCCGGCGTCGTCGTCGTCGTGAACGTCGCGTTCTCACTAAGCACGGTGTCGACGTTGAAGGCGTTGTAGAGATCGAGATTCGCCGACAGGCGCGCCTTGTTGATCCGGAAGATTTTCGAGAAGCGCAGATCGAGCTGGTTCAGCCGTTCGCCATACTGCGTGCCCGGCTCGATTAGATTGACGGTGGCGGTCCCGTTGGTGAGGTTGCGGCCGAGAGAGGGCGCCGCCTGCGCATTGCCGACGACCAGGTTGGCCGCGATCTGCGGCCCCGGGATGCTCTGGAATGCGCCGCTGACCTGCACGTCGACCTTCGGCACGGCGTAGACGCCGAGAAACTTGACCTGGGTGAGCAAGGCGGTTTCGACGCGGCAGAACCGCTGGCTCGGATTGCCGCTCTTCGTCGCCAGGTCGCAGTTGTCCGTCAGGGTGCGGCCGGTACTGACCCCGCCCTGGAGCAGCGCGCGGCCGAGCCGGGCGTTGACCGTCATGTCGACGCCGTTCCAGTGCTGCAGCTGTTCACCGTAATTCGCCGCCGCGGTGAAATAGTTGTCGACCGCGCCGGTGAAGTCCTGGTCGAACAGGCCGCTGACGACGTAGCCACCGCCACCGGGCAGGCGCGCATCGACCGGCGCCGTGATGCTGTAGGGACTGTAGTTGGACGGCTTGATCGCCCGGTTGTCGGTGATGGCGAAGTTGCCGAACCAGCGGCGGAAGTAGCCGAAGTCGGCCGACACGCGCGGCAGGACCTGGTGCTGGATGCCGGTGGAGAATTCCCAGTTGTCCGGCCGGACGCCAAAGCCGTTGAGCACCGCCGGGTCGACCGTCGTGCTCGGCGTCGGCAGGCCGAAGTTCTGGTTCTGCATCAGCCCGCAGTTGTCGACCGTCCTCAGCGCACCGGCCAGCGCCGGCCCCTGCGCCAGGACGTTGGTCAGGTCGCAGTCGGGGGTGAAGTTCTGGTTGTTGTCGGTCCAGGTGCGGGCGACGAAGTTGGCGAGGCGGTTGACCGGCGCCAGGCTGTCGCCGTACGCGCCCTGCAAGCCCTGGGCGATCACGTACCTGCTGATGCTCGCCTTGACGGCCGTCTTGCCGTTGCCGAACAGGTCGTAAACCGCCGCCAGCCGCGGCGTGACGTCCTTCCAGCGGACCAGATCGGTCTCAGGCAGATCGAGGTTCCGGTTCGGCACCAGCGGCGCCGGGCTGAGATGCTGCGCCGGCACCTTCATGTGCAGGTAGTCGAAGCGCGCGCCGAGGTTGAGGGTCAGCTGGCCGAGCGTCCACTTGTCCTGCGCATACAGGCCGATGCCGGCCGGCTGACGCTGCGCCTTCTCGTACGGCGTGGTGCGCTCGGTGATCTGGTTGGGTACGCCGTTGTTGAAGCGGTAGCTGACGTGAAAGTCGTTGTCGCCCAACTGCTCGTCGCGGATGATGATGGTGTCGCTGATACCGGCCTTGAAGGCGTGCGTGCCGGTGACGTAAGACGCCGCCGCCGACAGATCGAAGTTGCGGCCGTAGGTGTTCTGGAACGGCTGGGTCGCGGTCACGCCGCCGATGCCGCCGCCGTGATACTGCAGGCCGGCGGGCGCCCCGTTCACCGCCAGCTGTTCGGTGACCGTGATCAGCCGGAGCGACGGGTCGCCGACCGGCGTGGCGTTGTACTTGTAGCGCTCGCCGCGGAACCCGCCGCGCGCCTCGAGCAGCAGCCGGTTGCTGACCGGTGAGGTCCATACCATTGTCGCCAGCCGCTGAATCGGGTATTTGATCTCGATCGCCGCTTCGGGCGAGGTGGTCGCGGTGACGTTGGCACACTGGCAGCGGTCCTGATCGTCGAAAAAGAAGCCGAACTTGTTCTTCAGGCTGGCCTGCCACGTCAGGCGCAGGTTGAGGCTCGACTGCGAGGCGTTGACGAACGCCGGCCGGGTCAGGTCCGGGTCGTAGCTCCAGACGTTCTCGATCCCGGCATTCTTGTTGTAGAACATGCCGCCGACGTAGTTCGCGGTCTTGGTCAACCGCGCCGTGGCGTAGAACCACAGCTGGTCGCGCCGGAGCGGACCGCCGAAGCCGGGGTTGACGTCGTACTCCGTCTTGATCGAATTCGGCGTCCGCAGGCCGCGGTCGATCAGGTCCTGGGTGTAGTTGCTGCCCTGAAACCTGTCGTTGACGCCGGTGGCGAAGAACGAGCCCTTGAACGCGTTGCCGCCCTCGCGCGGAATCATGTTGATGCGCACGCCGCCGGTCATCTGATCGGCGGTCCCCGACGAGTAGTCGACCGCGATCTCCTGCACGCTGCCGAAGTTGGGCAGGAAGTTGCTCGCTTGGCCGGCGCCCTCGGCGTTGGCGGTCGAGACGCCGTCGATCATCACGCGCTGATCGTTCCCGTTGCTGCCGTGGATGGTCATCGAGCCGCCGGTGGTGTTGATGATGTTGGTGCCGCCGACGTCCTGGTTGGACAGATTCATGCCGGGGATCAGCGTCGCCGCGGTGAATTGGGTGCGGCCGGTTGGCAGCTCGGTCAGCACCTCCTGCCCGAGCACCCGCTGTCTGGTGCCACTCTGGACGTCCACGAGCGGCGCTTCGCCGGTCACCGTGATGGTTTCCGCCACCGCCCCGACCCGCATCTCGACACTGACCGTGGCGGCGAACGATCCCGTCAGCTCGATCCCGTCGCGCTTGATGGTATTGAACCCGGTCAGCGTGAAGGTGACGGTGTAGGGACCGGGCCGCAGTTGCTCGATCTTGTACTGCCCGCTGCCGTCGGTCACCACCGACCGTGTCTTTTCGATCAGGGCCGGACTCGACGCCTCGACGGTGACGCCCGGCAGCACCGCGCCAGAGGTGTCTTTGACCGCGCCCCCAATCGAGGCCTGGGCGTAGGCAGCGCCCTGAACCGCGGACAGTGCAACCAGTGCGAGAAATGCGACCCGCAAGAATCTGTGCATGAGGGAGCTCCCCACAGACTGGCCGTGCCGTCGGTCCGACGCCGGCAGGGTGGCGTCTGTTGAAAACGGGCGTGTCCGATGAATCGCCGGCATTATACCGGCCGCTGCCTCTTTGAACGGGAACTTCAGGGACCCGTGCGGGGAAATCGCGCTACGCCGCGTGCAGCGCCGCGCGGAGGCGCGCGGCGACGAAGGAGAGTCCTTCAACCGCGACCGGGATGGCGCGGGCGAAGGACATGAAGGCGTGAATCGTGCTCTCGAAGCAGCGGTACTCGACCGGAACACCGGCGGCAGCCAGCCGATCGGCGTAGGCCTTCCCTTCGTCGTGCAGCGGATCGCAGCCGGCGGTCACGACCAGTGCCGGCGGCAACCCGCCCAGATCGCCGACCAGGGGCGAGGCGGCCGGGTCGCCGGCGTGGCGCGCCACATCGTCGAGATAGCACGAACGGAAGTACTCCATGTCACGATTCGACAGGAAGAAGTCGCCGCCGCCGAACTCCGCGGCGGAGGGATACGTCACCCCCGACCTGAAATCGACGACCGGATAGACCAGCGCCTGGTAGGCGACTCGCGGTCCGTTGCGCACCTTCACCAGTTGACAGACGACAGCGGCCAGGTTGGCGCCCGCGCTGTCACCGATCACGGCGATCCGGCCGGCGTCACCGCGGAGTTCACGAGCGTGCTCGACCGCCCACTCGACCGCGGCATACGCATCCTCGACGGCGGCGGGAAAGGGATGCTCCGGAGCCAGCCGGTAGTCGACGGCGATCACCACGGCCTCCGCGTGCTGACAGTGGAAGCGCGCGATCGAGTCGTGCGTGTCGAGATCCCCCGCCACGAAGCCGGCGCCGTGGAAGTGCACCACGATCGGCAATGGCCGGTCCGGGCTGCCCCGGCGCGGCAGGTAGACACGGAGACCGATGTCGCCGCCGGGCACCGGCATCCGGCGTTCGGCGACATCTTGCACCTCGGTGGAGGGAGCGGCCAGCTGCAGGGACGCCGCCCTGATGGAGGCCCGCATCTCGTCGACGGTCAACTGCCACACCGGCGGGCGGCCGGCGGCTTTCAAGGCGTCGAGAAAGGCCTGTGTCGCGGCGTCGGGAGTCATGGTTCAGTGTGTTCGCTACGCTTCGTCAACGAGATCGAGGAAGACCCACTTCTTCCGATCGGCCAGGCCGGCCAGCTCGCGGCCGGCGCTGCGGATCACGGGAGGCGCCGACGTGATGTGCTGGGTCCCGGCGTGCATGTCGCGGAACAGGCGCTGGATTGTGCCGCTGCGCAGCGCGAGGGTGCCAGCCGAGGTGTAGACGAATTGCGCGATCTCGTGGCAGGACCAGGTGATGTGCGCCAGCGCCAGGCGCACCAGCGTGTGCTGGCGAACCTCGAGCTTCGCACCGCGATCGAGCGACGCGCTCACGCTCCCCCACGCCTCGTCCACCAGCGCGCGCGCCGCCCGGTAGGTCCCCTCCGCCCTGGCGTACTGTTCGTGGAAGGCGTCGCTGTTCGCCAGCGTGCCTGACCGGCCCATTCCGGAACGAACCTTCTTCGCCAACTCGTCGAGCAGCCGCCGGCCGATGCCGCTCGCCCATCCCGAATGACAGATGACGGCAAATCCGGCGATGCCGATGGAGTACAACGCACCGCGCTCGGCCGACTCCGTCACAGCGAAATGCGTGTACGCCTCCGGGACGAAGACGTTCGTCGTCTGGTAGTCGATGCTGCCGGTTGCCCGCAGACCCAGCACGTCCCAGTTCTCGATCAGCGTCGCCTCGCCCACTGGCAGCACGAAGATCCGCGGTTCGCCGGTGCCCTCGATGACGCCCAGGGTATGAATGTGGGTGGCGTGCTTGATCCCGGAGGCGAAGCTCCACGAGCCGCTCAGGCTGAAGCCGCCGGCCTGCGGCACTGCGCTACCCGGCCGCGTCCCCTGACCGGCAATGACGGGCAGCTGTTCGCCGCCGAACAGTTCGGCGACCGCCTCGTCGCCAAGGTAGGCCGCGCCGGTGCCAATGGCGAGCGCCGCCGCCATCAGCACCCAGCCGGCGGAAGGGTCCCCGTAGGAAACGCTCTCGATGACGCGCAGCGAGGAGATCGGGTCGAGCTCGGCACCGCCGCGGACCGCGCGCGGCACCCACATGCCGAACAGCCCCTCGCGGTTCAGCGCCTCGACGACGGGCGGTGACAGTCGTCCCTGCCGGTCGCCTTGTTCCGCGTATTCATCCGCGACGGCCGCGGCGGTCTTCGCGCCGCCAAGTAGATCCCTTGTCGATTCGACACCCGCGATACTCGTCATCTCGGCGTCTCCGCGCTTCAGCCTGCCGCCCGGCGGGCGGTGAATCCGGAGACTCTAGCACGCAGCGCTGCAAGACGTGACATGACGCACCCCAGAGCGCGCGGAAGGCAGTTCGCGCCCATCGCGCGGCAGCACACTCCGGGGCGCGTGTCTCGGCGGTCTGAGGCGGAGCCTTGCTGGAACCCTTGCGGGACGACGCCCTGGCTGGGCCGGAGGCCCGGCAAAAAGGGGTCGGGAGTCGTTTTGAGTTTTTGCCATCCCCCAGAAAAAGACTCCCGACCCCTTTTTCATTTTCTGCGACGCGGCGAGAACCTTGGTCACCTCGCTCCGCCTCATGCGCCTACCGGGCCCTACCATCGCACGCGGAGCGACATCGACACGAAACGATGCCGCTGTTCGCCGCTGAGGCGATCGATGACCCGGCCGGCTGCCGCTGCGTCGGTCACGACCTGCGCCGGCAGCATGGGCGGCACGTTGTCGAAGAAGTGATTGAACGTGAAGACGAAGTCGACGTTTTCGAGCCCGGTCTCCTCTGGACGAAGGCTCCAGGTCATCTCGGAGAGCACGTCCCTCCGGTAGTCCAGTCGGCGCTGGCCATCGGGAAGGGTGACGTGGTGCGGGCCGCTGAGCGGCAGCTTGACGTAGGGAAACACGCGGATCTGCACGACGCGGGACGGGCGAAGCCGGACGCCGGGCCTGATGCTCAAGCGGTACCGCTGCGTCCCATCGATGGTGATCTGGCTATTGACCGGCGCCGCCGAGGCATTCTCGCCGCCGGCGCTCGCGGGGGACGAGTAGACAACATCGATCGCCGCGTGCTCGATTTCGGCGAACACGCTGGCGGCCAGCCCGACGAACAGCCGGGTCTGCCGGCCGTGCACCACGTGCTCGAGGTCATCGAGCGCCTGATCGACGCGCACCTGGTCGAGCACACCCGATGCCTGCAGGCGCGCCTGCGCCGGCGCGGGCAGTGCGGCGGCCGCCGCCCGCACGCCGCGCAGGTTCCGACGGAGATTCGCAAACTGGCGGTCGGACTCGGCCGGGTCACCGATGTGTCCGAAGTCGAACCCGAGCCTGGCGCCGAACCCCACCTCGTAGCGCTGCTGAATGCTGAGGAAGTTGTCGCTGTACCGCTCCGCGAATGCGAAGTACTCCACGCGCCGCGTGGCGTGGTAGTCGTAGCTGATCTTCAGGCTGGTGACATCTTCCTGGATCCGGCCGTTGGCCAGCTGCAGACCGAGGAACGAGTCGACGGATATTTCGGAGGGGAAGGCATTCCGTGTCAAGGCGACGCCCGTATTCAATTTGAAGAGCGAGCGGGGCCCGGATTCATCGCCGGTCAGGCCGAACGTGATGTTGCCCTGGACCGCACGCTGCCGCTCCTCCTCGGCACGAAGGAAGGCCAGGCTCTCCCACAACGCCCCGTCGACGCCCGGTGCGTCCTTGAGCACGCCCTCCTGCAACGGCAGCAGCTGCCGCTCGAGTTTGGCGACCGCCTGGGCCAGCAGCGGCGCCGGCACGAGGCTGACCGCTGCCAGGACGCAGGCCGTGGTGACTGTTCGCAGCCGCACCTCAGCCTTCCCGTCGCGGTGGATTCACGCGCTCCCTGATGCCTTTGAGCGCACTGTCCAGATCCTTCACGACGCCGCCGCGAATCTCGTCACGGAGTCCGGCAGCGCGGTCGCGGACTCCGCCTTCGACCGGGGGCGAAGTCAACGCGGGCCGGGTGACCGAGAACGCCCCTGACGCTTCGAGCGATCCGAGGACCCATGCCGTGTCCGCGGCCATCGCCCGCTGGAACGTGTCGATCGACAGGCGGCAATACCCCCGGTCACCCCATTCGGTGCCCCAGCTGTTGCGCACGTGGAAGATGTTCTGGTCGGTGTCGTAGCCCACGAGCAGCATCGCATGCCGGCCGTGCTGGGTCAGGACCCCCGCGATCTCATCATCGGTTGGCTTCGGCATCACGCCACCGCTGGCCGCCTCGTCGTAGCAGCGGCTCGGCAAGCTGATGGAAAACACCACCGGCAGCTGTCGTGCCAGTGCCCCCCTGATGTGCTCGATGCCGCTGAGGCGCGCGTACTCGACTTCAGCGTTCGGGGCGGCTCTGGTGTAGGCCGCATCATCAGGCATGGTGGTCACACGCGAGGGGTCGTACGGCCAGGCACTTTCCGGTGGAGCCCCGTGCGCGAGGAACGCAGCCATGCCGTGCGCGATCCGTGCGCCGCAGTCCTCCTTCTCCATCCCGCTCATCTTCCGGGCGTTGAAGTAGACGAAGAGCCGGCTCAGGTCGTCCTGGCGACCCTCCTTCCAGCGCTTGAACTCGACCGCCCCGACGATGGCATTGGCGCTGCAACTGCCGATCTGCCCCTGGTTCTCGACCGGAGAACAGCCCGGCCGCAGATCCACTCGCGGCGGCAGCGACGAGATGTTCGGCACCGCGGTGTAGTCCCGCGGTGACGGCGTTTCGGCCAGGCAGCCGTCGAGCCTCCGCCCCAGGCTCGCGCCCGGCGAGCTCGCCGTCGTGTAGACCCGCTGTCCGCATGCCGGACACTCGTTCGCCCGATCCGGCAGTTCTTTCCGGCACTTGTAGCACTGCATGTTCGGCTCCCAGGGTCGGCCTAGGAGCGTGTATGAGCAACATGATCACGCTCCTAGTAGGCCGGCTTCGCCGGCGGAAAACCTCGTGATTTCGCAGGTCTTGCGCGCGAAGCGCGCCTACTAGGAGTTCGTTCAGGCATTACTCGGACGAACTCCTAGTGGTCGATATGGAAGCGCATGGTGCCAAAGCGCGCGTCGGTCGTTCGCGGGTCGGTTCCCGGGCCCGTCGCGCCAATCGGACTCTGGTAGACCGTTCCCGTCGCATTCGACATGACGATGTTCCCGCCCGCCGGCGACACCACGCCCTCGATGTCGACGTGCCCGTAGCTGACACCGTTGACCCTGACGTTGTCGGCCGCTCCCTCGAAGTTCGGGCCGTCGCGCTCGACCGTGTAGACATTCCCCGAATCGTCGCGCCATCGTTCGGTCGCCGTGGCGACCCGCTCTGGGGCCCTGGTCTCCGACTTGGCGGGACAGCCGTCGGTGGCGGCGGGTCCGGGCACTGTCGGGCACGCGTCGGCGGCGTCGACGATGCCGTCGCGATCCGAGTCCCGCGGCGGGTCCCGGTCGAGCATGTTGCCGATGATCCCGATCACCGTGAACGCGGCGATGCCGTAGATCCACAGCTTCGCCTTCGGCGACAGGCTCGCCCAGACGCCGCCACGCCCCGGCTGCGGCGGTAGCGGTTGCGGCGGGGGCGGCGGTAGTGGTTGCGGCGGCGGTGGCGGCGGCGGCGGCGGTCCTGGTGATGGCGGCGGTGTTGGATCGGGAACGAACGGCCGCGCGAACGGATCGTCGGGCGTCAGGGGTGGCGGTTCGGGCCGGCTTCCGCTCATCGCGGCGTCGAGCGACTTCTCGAACTCGGCGGCGGAAGCATGCCGGCTGCGTGGGCGCACCGAGAGCCCCTTCTCGATCAATTCGTCGATCGCCTTCGGCACGTCCGGCCGGCTCTTGCTGACCGGCTCCCAGCGGGCCTGCGGTGACGCCTCCATCAGAAGCTCGTAGAACATCACCGCGAGCGAGTAGATGTCGGCCGCCGGTCCGACACTATCCGCCGCGGTCATCTGCTCGGGCGCCATGTAGAGGGGCGTGCCCATCGGGCCGCTGCCGCCGGACGCCGATCGCGGGGTGTTGACGGCCCTGGCGATCCCGAAATCGAGAATCTTCAGGTCGAAGTTGCCCTCGTCTGGATTGCCGACGAGCAGGACATTCTCCGGTTTCAGGTCGCGGTGGACGATGCCCATGCGATGGGCCTCGGTGATGCCGGCCAGCATCGACTTGATCAGGCCGGCTGCCGTGGCCAGCGGCACGTCCTGACCACTGGCCACGTGGCTGGTCATCCACGACCTGAGCGCGCCGCCGCGCACGTACTCCATCGTGAAGTACGGCTGCTCGTTGTACTGCGCGACGTCGTAGACCGCGACGATCTTCGGATGCCGGATCTGCCGCGCCGTCAGGCCCTCGACCATCAGCCGTTTGACGGCGTCTTCACCATCGACCAGATCCGGATGGATCAGCTTGAGGACCAGTTCCTGGCCGGTGTGGCTGTCCCTGGCCAGGTAGACCACGCCCATCCCGCCCGCGCCAATCCGGCGCACCACCTCGTAGCGTTCGGCGAACAGCGAGCCGGACTCCAGCGTCGCCGTGTCACGTTGACGCATCGGCGCAATCGTGTTCTGGCCGCTGAAGGTGGCATGGGCCCCGTCCCGCTCGGGCTCCTCAGTGCCGACGGACGTCGCCGCAGGCCTGGCGCCACAGTTGGGACAAAACGCGGCATCAGCTGGCAGGAACGCTTGGCAGTTCGCGCAGGTCATGGTCGACATCTCTGGGTGCTACGTCAGGGCCGGCGTACGGCTCACATCGATTCGTTCGACGACCCTGACGGCGTTGGTAAATCCGACGCGGAGCGTCAGCTTGTCGCCTCGGCCAGGGATGGGAATGATGCGGTCGGCGGGTACCACCGCGAAGACCTGACCCGGCGTCAGATCTTCGGCGTTCACCTGCATCCCGCTGGTCGCCCGGGCGTGCACGCACAGGCGATCGTTGACGACGACGAGCTCGAAGTGGTGACGGGAGATGGCCATCGTCGCCGGTTCATCCACCTGCTTCGACCTGGCGTCGTAGGCGCGCAGGCAGACATCGTTCGGGGTGGCGTTGGCCGACGGATCGGGCGCTCGCGAGTTGCGCCCGAACAGCATCCGGCCGCGCGACACGAGCGCAGCGCCGGCCGGCGGCGTCTCGTCCGGCCTGAACCCCGAGAACGCGAACTCGACGTGGCGCAAGACCCGCAATCCCGAGCGGCGATAGCCGCGGATGCCCTGCTCCAGTTCGTAGCGCTCAGCCCGTTCGAGCGGAAGGATCCGGCGGTTCTCGAGAGCCGCCGCGGCCATCTCGGCCGCCCGATCCGCTCTGATGTTGGCGATGACGTTGTGCCCGGCGGCCGTGCCTGCCGAGGCACCGCTGACGGTGACACTGACGTTCTGCGGGCCGGCATCAGAGGTCGCGACCTTGACCGACACCGCCGCGGCGAAGGCGTATTCCTCTTCCAGGCTCTTGTAGCGCGTGGCGAGGACGAGGATGACGTTCAGCGTGTAGGTGCCGCCGTCGGCCATCGGCGGCGTATCGAGCGAGATGCGGCGCTCCGTCCGGGCATCGAGCTGCTCCCACGGCAGCGTGATCTGTTCTTCCGCCGTGCCATCCCGCTTCGCCACCCGTTTGAGCCACAACGTCCGCCCGGCCGGACTCGAGTTGAGCAGGATCAGCGGCACGGACATCCGTTCGCCGGCCTTCGCGGTCACCACCGCGCCGGCGTCGATCATCAGGATCGGGGCGACGCACGACGGACACGGCTGCGTCGGCGTGACCAGGCTCCTGCACTCGGTAAATGCGACGCACCGCATCAGCACGTGCCCGCAGTCCGGGCAATAGCCGACGTCGCTGTCGACCGTGCCGGCGGCCCGGACGCAGCAGTCCTTGTAGGGGTGCCAGTCCATCTGCTACTGCCTCATCTGCCGTCCGCAGTACCGGCAGTGACGGTCGGTGACCGGAATCGTGCGGTGGCAGCCTGGACACTCGGTGGCGGCCGGCGCGGCGTCGGCCGGCGGCGCAGCGGGCGTCGGCCGGCCGCCGGCAACCGCGGCCCCGACGCCTTGTGCCACGCCTTGTGCGCCCTGCATGCCTGAATCGAACATGTGCCTGGCCTGCGCCTCGGAGGCCACCCGGCCGTCCTGCGCCTGCTGAATCATCTCGCGCATGATCGCCAGCCGATCGGTGCCTTCGGCGGCTTTCGCCCTCGCCTGCTCGACCAGCACGTTGGCGACGGCGGGCGTGAAGCCGGCGTTGATGGCCAGGATCTGTTCGGGCGTGCCGTCGCGCAGGAGCCGGATCTTCTCGAGATCGGTCTGGGCCGAGAGCTGCGCGGCCTCCTGCCGGCGCCGGTGCTCCGCGTCGCCGCCCTTGATGTTGAGGTCCAGGCGCTCCCGCTCGGCGCCGATCTCGAGGTCCTGCAGGCCTTTCATCGTTGACAGGCGATCGCCTTGCGCCGCCCGGGCGATCTCGAGGTTCTGCAGCTCCTCGAGCTTCTTGAGCGCCAGGGCCTGTTTCCGATCCAACTCCTCGATTGACCGCTCGACGAAGCGGACGTCGGCGTTGATGCGGGTGACTTCGAGCGTGTGGATCCGCTCCCGCCTCGCGAGGTCGAGCTCGGCGTCGCGCCGTTCGCCGCCGACCTTCGCGAGGTCGACGTCGTGGTGCCGGTCCTTGAGCTCGATCTCGCGGGCGACATCCCGGCGATCGCCGCCAACCTTGTCGAGATCGATGTCGTGGCGACGGTCCTTGAGCTGGATCTCGCGCTCCACCTCGCGCTTCAACCCACCCGTCCGGACCATGTCGATGCTGTGCTGCTCGGCCTCGAGCTGCGCCTTGAGGCCGTCGAGCCGCTGCGTGCGATTGAGGTGCAGCTCGTGCTCGAGCGCCTTCATCTCCTGAATCCGGATGCCGGTCTCGCGGGCGTCGACGAAGTTCAGCTCGTTGGACAGGATCAGACGGCGGAGGTCGTCCTCCGTCGAGACCTTGGTCTTCTCGATCGTGAGATCGGCCTCGAGCCGCATCACCGTCGTTTCGGTTTCACGCTCGACCGTGCGGGTGAGAATCTTGAACTCGCGCTCGAGGGCCTCCTGATCACGCTCCTGCTGGCGCTTGAGGATCGCCGCCTTCTCCTCGTCGTTGAACCCCCACGCGACCGAGACCGACCGGGCGATCAGGCCGAGATCGCTGGCGACGCGCTCGACCTCCTGCATGGTGTCGGCCTGCACCTTGTCCTGCAGGCCGTTGTTGCCCCGCAGTTCCAAGGCGTCGACGCGGCGGACGGTGGCATTCAGCACCCGCTCGCCGAGGTTCGGCTTGAGCCGTTCGAGCACGCCGTTCTTGGTCAGTTTGCCGTGAGCCGGCGTCAGGCCGAGCACGTTGGCCGGCTTCTCCGGGTTCACCTGCAGCTCGACGGTGAACTCGCACGCAATCGGGACGTTGTCTCTCGACAGCGAGGTTGCCGATGTGCTGAGCTGGAACGGCTTCAAGTCCGCGATCAGCAGACGGATGGCGTGTCTGCCGCCGATGGCGTCCTTGATCGTCCGCCACACGCCGCCGATGGCGAAGTGCGCACCGGCCGACGCTTCGGCAATCGCACCGTCCTTGATGAGCATCGCCAGCAGATCGGGGCCAATGGCAATGCGCTGTTCCAGCACACCCTTGAACCGTTCGAGCTCGACGTATTCGGCGAGCAGACTGTCGTCACTCAGGGTGATATGTGTCGGGGCCATGAACGGTCTCCGTTAGTCTCCGCCGGACTTCTGCAGCTTCCTGACGACGATGTAGATGTTCGAGGCGATGACCGCGACACACAGGACGGCGCCGAGCTGGTGCTGGCTGACGATCGTCTTGAGCTTCTCCCAGTTGCCCAGATCCCGGACGGCCTCGTCCGTGGCGCCGACCCGCTGTATCGTCGTGACGGTGGTGAAGACCACGCCGATCAGCGCGCTGGCCGAGGCGGCGATTCGTGACCATAGGGTCGCGGTCGCGACGGGACTCGCCGCTTCGCGCCTGGCGAGCTGCTCGTCGTACTGCGCCCCGCGGGCAACGGCCGCCTCCCGCTTCCCTTTGTCAACCTTGAGGAAGTCGGGCTGGATCTTCCTGGATCGCCCGGATTCGGCGTGCGTCAGGTTGTAGGCGCGCCGGTGCATGGCGCCGATGACGCTCGTGACGAGCCAGACGATGCCAAAGGCGACGAGCGCCCAGGTGACGACATCGAGAATCTGGTTGACGTTGTCAGGTGGAAACGCAACCTGACGGAGAGCGGTCGGGTCCATGGGCGATCCTCGTTGACTGGTGCGGACGTGATGGTGAGACGGGTATTCTGTCCGATTCACGAGGATTGCGTCGATCGCGTCGATCGAAGCGAAGTCCCCGGTCGGTCAGCCCGTCACAGCGCGCCCTTTAGGACCCGGACAGGGTCCTTAGCGAGAGGCCTGAACCACCGGGCCGATCTTATACCGTGGCGGTCCGGACCGCGGGTTTGCTGATCTCGCGGGTGTCTCGATGCCGTCCTGGCCGATCGCCCTCGCGCCGATCAATACTAGCGAGGCTTCGCCTCAGACCGCCAAGAAAGCGAGGAGGGTATTGGCTCCGCCTCGCTAGTGGCAGCGTGGTTTTGCCCCGCCTCCGGCGGGGCGAGACGTCTTGAAGGCCGGCCGGGAAAACATGACGCGTTCGCATTGGGTTTCCGGCCCTCAAGACGTCTAGCGGTCGTCGAGCGTTCGCTGGCGACCACAGAGCCCGTGATGGCCCAGCCGGGGAGCGCCGCGGGGCAGCGGCTGGAGTCCGAGATGGCACCCTCATACGATGTTCGCGATACCGCGCCCGACCGGGTCGACCTGCGCGACACCCTCTGGCCCGTGGAAAACGCGGGGCAGATCATCGCCTCGGCGGCGAGCGCGGCGGCAGTGGCGCTCGAGTACCACTGCAACCGGATGGGTGAAGAGCCGACCAATCTCAGCTCGATGTTCATTCACTACAACGCCCGCCTCGCCACGGGTCAGGAGAACTCGAACACGGGCACGACGATGGACGCGGCGATGAAGGCGATCGCGACGTACGGCGCCTGCCGGGAGGAATCGTGGCCGTTCGATGCGGCCAGGTTTGCCGTCAAACCCCCGGCGAGCGCCTACGAAGAGGCCAGGAAGTTCGCGGTCGTCCAGGGAGCCAATCCCGCAGACATCGTGGAAGCGCTGGCGCTCCGCTACCCCGTGCCCTTCGTCGCGAAGCTGCCGGAGCGATGTTTGCGAGAGGCGGGGCGCACCGGCGTGATGCCGGCACCCGCGTCTGAAGAATTGCAGAAGGCCGACGGACAGGTGAACCACGCGATGACGCTGGTCGGCTACGACAAGCTCGCGAAGACCTTCACCGCGCGGAATTGCTGGGGCAGGGAATGGGGGGATCAGGGGCACTGCGCCATCTCGTTCGACCTCATGAGCGTCATTGCGCCCTACGGCACACGACGGCTCTGGATCATCACCACCAGGGCGCAGGCCGGGAGCATTGCCAGTCAGACTGAAACGACCGGGTTCCACCCGGCAGCAGCCCCGCCCACCGCGGCGCCGGCGGCCCGGCCGGAGCGTCTGGCCGACCTGGCGGCCAGGATGCGAGACGAGATCCGCGGCGACCTGCACCGCGATCTGGCGGACTCCGCGAAGCGAATCAAGGACATGATTGGGCGGAAGCCTGGGGCGCCGCAGGATGTCGGGACACAAACCTGCGGGTCCTGTGGTGGCACGGGTCGCTGCTGGGTCTGCCGGGGTTCGGGGGCGGGGTGCGGGAGTTGTGGCGGCACGGGCAGTTGTTCCCGGTGCTCCTGATCGGATACTGACGTTCGACAAGTTATGGCAAATGAATCGGGACCCGGCGGTGCGCCGCCGGCACGGGCGCCGCAGCAGGCGGAGTTCACCGGCCGCTACCTGCTGCTCGGGCGGCAGGCCAACGACACCGGTCTGCCGAAGACCCTGCGTGACAAAGCGGGTCTGACGGTGGCTTCGTCCTCGGATTTCCCTCGCGGCGCCGTCGACATGGCGCGGTTCGGGGGCGCCGACGGTGTCTATTTCGAGAAACTCGGCGTCGCCGTCACTTCGTCCGCTCCGGACCAGGGTGCGCCGCTGATGGGTCCGATGAGCGCCGGCGATCTGCTGACGGTGGAACGCGAACGGATCGTCTACGTCTTCCAGGCGCCGCGGCGCGACAATGCGCCGATGGCGATGCCCGCTCGCCTTGGCGAATTCGCGCCGCAGGGCATCGACAACCTCGTCTGCTCGCTGGCCGCGCCATCCTTGTTCCAGGGTCCAGCGGAGGTCGACGAGTCGGCAAGAACGTGGGGCCTGGCCAGCTCCAGGGTCATCGAATCGTCGTGGACCGGCCGGGGCGTTCGCGTCGCCGTGCTCGACACCGGGTTCGACCTCAATCATCCGGATTTCGCGGGGCGGTCGGTGGTGAGCCACTCCTTCATCGACGGGGAAACCGCGCAGGACGCTCACAGCCACGGCACGCACTGCATCGGCACGGCGCTCGGCCCGGCGCGGCCGCCGGCACCGCCGCGATATGGGGTCGCCTTCGCAGCCGACATCTATGCCGGAAAGGTGCTGGGCAATTCCGGCCGGGGCTCCGACGGGGCAGTCCTCGCCGCCATCAACTGGGCCATGACCAACGGCTGCCGTGTCATCTCGATGTCGCTCGGCTCAGCGACTCAGCGAGGGCAACGGTATTCCCAGGTGTTCGAGACCGCTGCGCAACGCGCCATGGCGGGAAACACGATCATCATCGCGGCGGCTGGCAACGAAAGCGACCGGAACAAGGACATCATCAACCCGGTCGGGCATCCCGCGAACTGCCCCTCGATCATGGCGGTCGGCGCCGTCGATGCCGACATGAAGATCGCGTACTTTTCGACCCGTGGCATGGACCCCGACGGCGGCGGCGTCGACATCCTCGGCCCCGGAGTCAACGTCTATTCCACCGTACCGCCTGGCGCCCACGGGCGGAAGAATGGGACCAGCATGGCCACCCCGCACGTCGCCGGAATCGCCGCCCTCTACGCCGAAGCGAACCCGAACGCCACGGCACGGGAGATCTGGCAGCTCCTCGTGACCAATGCCAGACGTCTCGCCCTGGACCCTGCCGACATGGGGGCCGGTTTCGTCCAGGCGCCCCGGTAGCGGCATCACCATGGGCAGCAGGAACTACACCATCACGGTCGACGATCACGCGCGGGGGCGGCTCGCTGATCTCGGCGAACAACTTCGCCAGGCCGGGTTCGAGGTCGCGCAGCAACTCGATGCGATCGGCGTAATCCTCGGACGTGCGGAAGACGCCGACCTCCCGCGCATCCGGGGCCTGCAGGGCGTTGCCGCGATCGAAGAGGACCGGACGATCGAACCGTGGTCGCCGGACCACAAACCGAAGTAGCGTCCGCGCGGTCAGGCGGACTCCCCGGGCATCCGACCCAGGCGCCAGCCCTGCTTAGCGCCTGTCGACGACCACCTTCCCTTCTTTCAGGACGACCCTGGTCTTGAGCATCTCGTAGATGTTCAGCGTCGGGTTGCCGTCGATCAGGATGATGTCGGCCAGCTTCCCCGCCTCGAGCGTGCCGATCTGATCGGCCAGGCCGACAAACCGGGCGGCGTTGGGACCGATGATCTTGTGGATGTCGGCCATCGAGAACACGATGCTGAACGACTTCAGCTCGTGTTCGAGCACGACGAGGTCCGCGGCGTTCTGGTCGGTGGAATACGAGATCGTCTGATGGTTCGGGTCGGCATCCCAGATGCGGCGCGCATTGATGATCGTGTAGCCGCCTTCGGTGCCGGTCGCCCGGCCCTTCGGGTCGCGGTTCGCGCCGGCGATCGCTTCGGGCCAGGGCTTGCCGTCACGGAAGCGCGCGGTGTTGTCCTTCGGCCACTGCACCTGCGCCGGGGCCGGCGAGAGGCTGTCGAGGTTCGGCGCGCCGAACGCGATCAGGCCGGCGACGATCGCCCCGGCCTGCGTCACCTTTTCGGCCTGGTCGTAGCTGGTGAAGTCCTTGTTCGGGAGGTGGACCAGCCGCGTCACGCCGGCGTCGACCGCGGCGACCATGGCGGGGCTGCTCACCGCGTGGACGTTGACCTGCACGCCGGCCTTCCCGGCCTCGTCCACGATCGCCTTGAGGACTTCGATCTCCGACTGCGGCGGAGCGGGCTCCGGCGTCAGCGCGATTTCCCCGGTGTGCTTGATCCCCCTGGCGGCCAGCGCCTGGACCGCGGCACGCGCTTCCGCCGGCGTCTGGCGGAGATTGACCTGGCCCGAGGGAATGATGCGCGGGCCGACGAACTCTCCCTTGTCGATCCGGTCGCGCAGCGCGACGTTGGCATCGGCCGGCCCGCCGCCGGCGAGGACCGTCGTATAGCCCGCCTCGAGCAGCGAGCGCATCTGGGCCGCGGCATTCTCGCCGTTGGCGACATGCTTGTGGCCGTCGATGAAGCCGGGCATGGCGCTCATGCCCTTGGCGTCGATGGTGCGCAGCCCCTGCGTCGCCGCCGCGCCGGCGGTCACCGACACAATCCTGCCGCCGCGCACGATGATGGTGCCCGACTCGATCACCTGGCCGCTGCCGATAATCACCCGGGCATTGGTGATGGCCACATCCTGCGCCGCCGCCGGGCGCGGGGCGATCAATCCGACCAGGGCCAGGCACGTTGGAGCAATCATTCGCTTCATTTGTCTCATCCTGCCACATCGTTGAGGGTTTTCGAATGCGCAGCCATCAGGGTCGGGTTGTCGGCCTTCCTGGTGGTTGCCGTGAGCCGCCGGTCACCTCTCTCCGCTGAGGGCGGCGCGATCTGATCGGGTCCGGGCACTGACCGGGCGGGCCACCAGCGCGATCAGCCGCTCCAGCGGATCGATGCGCGCCGATCCGGTGAAGTCGATGCCGACCAGGCCGTGCAGCCAGATCGGCAGCTCGACCCGCTCGAAGATCAGCGGCACCAGCCGCTTCCGTCGATCCGCCAGGTCCAGCGTCTTGGAGATGATCGCCTCTTCCGAGCAGTGGTCGCTGTCGACGTAGCGCGGCGTGACCACGCACAGCACGAACCGGCTCTCCTTGATGCACCGCTCCATCTCCGACAGGAAGTGCTCGTTGGGCGCGAAGTCGCGGATGTCGATCGCCACCCGCAGGGCGCGGGATTCGAGCGCCTCCAGCAGCTCGGACGCGTGCGCCGTGTCCGGCTCGGTATGCCGGTAGCTGAGGAACGCGTCGTAGACCGGTTGGCGCACGCCATCTTCGCGCCCGCGATCGGGAATGCGAGGCGCGGGCACCCTCGCCGGCGCTCTCAGACGGAACTGGCGTCCGCCGATCGCGCCGCTGACACACGCGGCAAACAACGGCACGGCCAGCAGCACGCCCCAGCTCAGCCAGAAACGGCACGATTGGATTGATTCCGGCGTCCAGAACAGTGACGGCTCGCCGCCGGCATCGAGCAGCAGGACGGAGGTGGACGTCGGCGGGTTGGCTTGAACATACTCCAGGCCCGCCGGCGTGTAGACGCGCCCGATCACGGTCGGACGTCCGTCGTAGCTCGCCACGCAGCGGCTGGAGGCGTTGAAATGAGCCGCCAGTGTCGCCACGCCACCGGCGCCGGTCGCGATCGAGAGGGACAGCCACACCAGCGAGCGCCCGCCTCTGGCCAACCCCAGCGCCGCGCAGGCGACCGCCGTCAAGGCCGCGCAGATCACTCGCGCCAGAACCGCGTCGCTCGACGACAGGGCGGGCGGCAGCGGCCACAACGCGCAGGCGATCAAGCCGACAACAGCGACGGCCGCGAACCATCGGGCCGGGCTCATGGAATGTCGAGATCGAAGAGGAGCTCCTTCTGCCCCGTCACCGCGACGAGCACGCGCTCGCTCATCCGGCCGGTGACCGGGTCGACCGCCCACACCCAATAGCGGCCAGGCTCCAGTTCCATGTCGGTTGGCGAGCTCGGGCGGAAGAACAGACGCGGCTGGCTGCCCTTCAGGCGCTCATAGAACTTGAGCAGCGCCTGCACGCGCCAATTGCTGACGGCCTGGCCGCCGCGCAGCGTGTTGACCCTCAGTTTCACCAGCCCGCCCATGCCGATGCCAAGCCGGCGGCAGTGTTCGACTTTCGCTTCGAGCTCGGCCGTGACGTCCTCGATCACATCGGGCGCCGGCTGCTCCTTCAAGAGCTCAGCGGCCCGCTGCAGTGAGCGCACGTACTCCGCGGAGACGTCGGCGGGGTTGAAGGTACTGACGGCGGGGCGCTCAGCCAGCCACTGAGTGGCGCGCTGGAGCCGCGGCGATTGCAGCGGCGTCGGCAGCGCGCCCACGGCAGCCCGCAGCTGCGCGAGCGCGCTGAGCACGTCGACCGCGGTCGTCGAGGGCTGGGCCGTGGCCGCGCCGTGAAGGGTCATCACAAGAGCAATCGCCAGGATCGAACAGCGTTTCATGGCACCCCCACCAGCAGGTTGCTGAAAAAGGCCAGAGCAACCTGAATTCGGAATTCAAAATGCAGAATTCAGAATGGAAGCCCTCCCGGCTACCAGGAGTTCGTTCAGGCATTACCCGGACGGACTCTCAGGCGCAGGATACACCTGGACGGCACCGGCTGGTACTGAAGTAGTGCAGACACTACGACAGTCAACACTCGCCAATGCCTGCCTTACGTTCGATTTTCTCAGGCTCTAAAGCGCCTGGCGAGCCGGCGGCGGCCGGTGGCCATGGTGGTCAGCCGGCACGGCGAGACGATCACGCCAGGACCGCCGCCACGGGACGGCGTGGCGCGTACGGCAGCGCCGCGCCGCGACCGAACCGCATGACGATGTCGGGGCGCCGGCCGGGGGTGCCCACCAGGGCCGCGAGTTCCGGCCGCAAACCTGAGACTTCAACCGGCTGGTTGACGAAGGCGTGCTTGAGGCCGAGTGCCGTCGCCTGCAGCGCGAAGCGTTGACACGCCCGCCCGGCCCGGACCCAATGCTCCTTGTCAGCGCGTTCGGTCACGAAGACGGCGAGGCCAGCCGAGGTCCGGAGTTGACGGGCATATTTGTCGTTCTCCGCTGCGGCGCGAAAGACCAGGTCGAACGCGCGCCGCCCCAGCCAGCCGGGCAGCGCCGGGCTGCCACTCGCGGCGCTGAACAGACCGTCGCCGGTCGCGAGCGCGTCGCGAGGATTGAACCGCAGCCAGGTCTTGAGCTCGCGCACGAACGCCGCGTCGGCCATCTGTGCCGTGTTGCCGGCGATCACCAGATCACCAAGGCGATTCATCGCGGCGCGTTCCGTGACGAGCACCAGGTCGACGCCCGGCACCACGGCAGCGGCGGCCAGCGTCCGTAGCTCACCGGCGGTGACCGCCGACCCGTCGTACTCGGCGCGGGTCGACTGCCGCCGTGGGATCGCGTCGACGAGGGCCGGATCAGCGGCCGGGGCGCTGCCAAACACCAGCGCCACCCCGCCATCGCCTGCCGGGTTGAACTGGAGCTCGCCGGTGCGGCCGCGCGCGCCGGCGGCCAGCGACAGGTTCTCCGCCGCGCAGCCCAGGCTGACGAAGAGATGATGGTCGTCTGGATCAACCACCGGAGTGCGGCGCGTCAGGTCCGGCTGGATCTCAACCCGGTCCTCGCCGATATGAAATCGCCACGGCTGGGTGTTGTGCCCGTTGGCGGCCAGCGTCGCGAACCGGAGACAGTCCTCGATTCGCCACTCGGCGGAGAGGCCCGCCCGCGCTGACGCAACCGCGGTGTTGTAAGCCGCCATCGCACCAGCCTGGGACAGGCCGACGGCGGCCGCGCCGGCGCCGGCCAGGACCACGCCGCCGCCCCCGAAGAGAAAATAGCGCCTGTTCACTCCTCTACTTCACGTCCTTGCCCTCGACGCCGCCAAGCTTCCGCAGCAGGGCCACGGTGGTCGGCTTGGGAATCGGCAGCTGGTTCAGGCTGGACTTGCCCATCGCGACGTCGAGCGGCGTGAAGCCCTGCTTGGTCTTGCTGTTCAGATCGGCGCCGCGGTCGACAAGAAACTGCACGACACTGTCGGCGCCGCGGTCCGTGGCGCCGTGCAGTGCGGTCTCGCCCCGGCTGTTGACCTGACGCAGATCGAGCCCGGCGTCGGCGAGGATCTTGACCGCTGCCAGCGCGTCGCGCTCGGTGCCGCGCGTATTCTTGTCGCGGTAGCCGACACCTGCGGCGAACATCACGGCGGTACTGCCGTCCTTTGTCGCCGGCGTCGCGTCGGCGCCGTATTCGAGCAGCAGGCGAATCACGGCGGTATCCCCCGCTCGCGCGGCGCGCATCAGCGGCGTCGTGCCGGCCGTCAGGGTGGTGTCCCCGGCATCCATGCCGCTGCGGCCGGGAAGGTTGGCGGTGAGCGCAGCGTTGACGTCCACGCCGCGATCGAGCAGGGCGGTGAAGAGCTCCAGTGTCGGCAGCGGATCCTCGGTCTTCCGGTTTGGCAGCGCCGAGTAATCCTCGTTCCGGATGTCGACCAGGGCGTACAACGCCGTGCGCCCGTAGCCGCCGGCGAGGCTGGCGTCGGCGCCGCGTTCGAGCAGGAACCTGGCGAAGCTGTATTGCTTGTTCATGATCGCGACGACGAGGGCGCTGGTGTTGTCGACGTCTCCGTAATTGATGTCGACGCCGCCGTCGAGCATCACCCGCGCCGATTCGATGTCGCCCTCTCTCGCGGCAAACGACAACGCCGGAAATCCGCCGCGCGCAATCGGCGAGATCGATGACGCGGCACTCAGCCGCGGCACCTTGGTCTCCCGGTCGAACGACCGCACCCGCCAATCGGCGCCGCGCTCCAGCAGCAGCTTGACGACGGCGGGATGGCGTTCGGCCGCCGCCCACATCAGGGCGGTCTGGCCTTTGTATTTCTCGCGCGTGTTGACGTCCGCGCCGCGTTCCAGCAGCAATCGGACCACGCCGGCGTTCCCGGCGCGGGCCGCAGTCATCAACACCGTCTCGCCGTCGTCGGTCGTGAGCGTCCTCGGGTCGGCGCCGGCGTTGAGGAGCGATTCGACCATCGCCGCACTTCCGGCGCTGACCGCCTCCGAGAGGGGTGTCGCGCCGTAGCGGTTCCGGGCCTTGACGTCGGCGCCGGCGCGAACGAGAAGCGAGATGGCTTCATCGTTGTTCCAGACCACCGCCCAATGCAGGGCCGTGGTGCCGTCCGGCTGGACGGCGTTGACATCGATGCGGCGCTGCACCAGGGCGCGCAGCGCGCCGAGGTCTTTCTGCTGCGCCGCGCTGGCCGCATCCGCCCCGGCGGTCTCGCCGATCGCCGGGACCAGCGTCAGAACAACCACCAGGATCAGCGCGCCGGCCAGCCGATCACGTTCGAGGCGCCGTCGTCGTGTGTTCATGACTAGAGCTCCGACAGCGGCCCGGTGCTGTCACCGACGCTGTCCTGCGGAATGCCGGCCTTCTGGAGCATCGTCAGCAGCAGGTTCGCCATCGGGGTGTTTTCCGGGTAGCGGAGATGACGTCCGCCTTTGAGGGCGCCGTTGGCGCCGCCGGCGACGAGAATCGGCAGCGGCGAGTGATTGTGCACGTTGCTGTTGCTCATCGCGCCGCCGTAGAGGAGCAGGGTGTGATCGAGCAGGCTGCCGTCGCCGTCGGGCGTGGCCCGCAGCTTCTCCAGCCAGTACGACCAGAGGCCGACGTGGAAGGTCTGGATCTTCGTCAACTGGGCCAGCCGCTCGGGGTTGTTCTGGTGATGCGACGCCGGATGGAACGCTTCGGAGACGCCGAGCATCGGGAACGTGCGATAACTGACCTCGCGGGCCATCATGAACGTCGAGATGCGCGTGAGATCGGCCTGGAAGGCGATTGTCATCAGGTCGAACATCAGTTTCGTGTGCGCGACGAAATCGTCGGGAATGCCGCGCGGAGACACGGGAACGTCGAGGTTCCCGCCGGCCTGTCTCTCGGCAATCGCGATGCGCCGTTCGATTTCCCGGACGGTATCGAGATAGTCGGCGACGCGACTCCGATCGCCGGTGCCCAGCCGGCCCTGGAGACGCCGGATCTGGTCGCTGACCGCATCGAGAATACTGCGCTGGGTTTCGATGCGGCGGCGGCGCTCCTCGGCCGTGGCGCCATCGCCGAACATCCGATCGAACACCACGCGCGGGTTGATCTCCATCGGCAGCGGCGCCGTCGGCGTGCGCCAGGAAATCGTGTTCATGTAGGTGCAGCTGAACCCGACATCGCACGATCCGACCAGGCCGCTGTAGTCCTCGATCGCCAGTTCGAGCGACGGCAGCAGCGTGTCCTGGCCGATCCTGGCGGCGGCAATCTGGTCGATGGTCACCCCGGCACGGATGTCGGCGCCGTCGGTGCGTTTGGGATGGACGCCGTTCAGGAACACCGCCGGGCAGCGCGTGTGGTCGCCGCCGTTGTCGCCCGGGCCCTGCGGGCCGGCCATCGCATGCGCGAGGTTGCTGACGACCACGACCTGGTCTTTGAACGCTTCGAGCGGCGCCAGGATCGGCGACAGCTGCAGCGCGCCTTCGGCGACCGGCGTCCAGTTCGCCATCACCGCGCCGTGCGGCATGAACGCGAAACCCAAGCGGAGGCGCGGCGCGGCGGCGGTCTGTGCGATCGCCGTCAGCGCCGGCACCATCGACTCGAGGAGCGGCAACCCGAGCGTGACACCGGCGCCGCGAAGAAACGTCCGGCGCGGGAGGTGTTTCCGGGTGACGAAGCTCACTGTGCCTCCTTCATCTGAAACGGCGTGCTCCGGGCAATGCCCAGCACGATCGATGAAAAACGAAAATCCCTGCTCTTCGCCTCGCGCACGATCCGGCGCACCGCCGGCATGTCGTAGTACTCGAGGCCGCGCCCGAGCGCGTAGGTCAACAGCTTCTCCGTCAGCACACCGGCGAAGATGTCCGGCTGGGCGACCAGGTTCCGGCGCAGCCCGACGACGCCGTCGACGTCTGTGCCGTTGAAGAGCGTGCCCGTCGTATCGATCGCCGCGCCCCCTTCGGCCGTGCGGGAGCGGCCGATCCCGTCGAAGCTCTCGAGCGCGAAGCCAATCGGGTCCATCGCCTTGTGACAGCCGGCGCAGGTCGGGTTGGCGCGGTGCCGCTCCATCCGCTCGCGCAACGAGAGCACCTTGCCGTCGGCGGCGGCGTCCTCGAGCGGCGGGATATTGGGGGGCGGCGGCTGTGGCGGCACGCCCAGGAGATTGGTCAGCACCCACTTGCCGCGCTCCACCGGCGAGGTCCGATTCGGATAAGAGGTGACGGTGAGCAGACTGGCGTGGCCGAGCAGCCCGCGGCGCGCTTCGCTGGCGACCTTGACGCGCCGGAACTGGCTGCCGTAGACGTTGGGCATGTTGTAGTGCCGCGCCAGGCGTTCGTTGACGAACGTGTAGTCGGCATTCAGCAGATCGACGATGCTGCGATCCTCGCGGACGATGCTGTCGAAGAACAGCGAAGTCTCCTCCTTCATCGCCTGACGCAGGTTGTCGTCGAAATCGGGAAACGCTTCCAGATCGGGGGCCGAGCTTTTCAGATTTCGCAGGTGCAGCCACTGCTCGGCGAAGTTGGTGACCAGGGTGCGGGAGCGCGGATCGGCGAGCAGCCGCGCGACCTGCTGCTCCAGCACCAGCGGCTCCTTCAGCCGGCCCGCGCTCGCCAGCGTCAGCAGCTGATCATCGGGAAGGCTGCTCCAGAGGAAGAACGACAGCCGCGACGCCAGGGCCACGTCGTCCAGCCGATAGGCCTTACTCGGGGCAAGGTTCGGGGGGTCGCTTTCGATGCGGACCAGGAATTCCGGGCTCGCCAGGATGAACTGCAGCGCCGACTCGATGCCGCGATCGAACGAACTGCCGCCGGGGGCGCCCGCCCGGCCCTGTCGATAGAAGCCCATCAACGTGGCGACCGTTGGCTGGTCCACGGGACGGCGGTAGGCGACCCGCGCCAGCGACGACAGGATGCGCGTGGCGCATCCGTCCTCGCTCGTTTCGTTCTCACGCGGGGCGGCTCCGGCCGATGGCGAGGGGTGGCAGATGAAGATCTTCCGGCGAGAGGCCGAATCGCCCGAGCCGGTGGCGGCGCGTGGACCTTCGATCGTCAGGCGGTCCACCGATGGATCGCCCATGATGTCGAGGCCGTCAACCGTGGTCCGCAGGAACGGCTTGATCAGGTCGTCGCGGACGGCGTGGCTTTTCAACACCGTGGTCGCCCACAGCGTGTGCGTGCCCGCTGTCACTGGCACCGTCACCGTCAAGCGGCGGTCCAGGTCAGTGCCGAACGTCCCCGGGTTTTCGGCCATCTTCAGGAACTGTTCGCGGCCGCCCGCGGTGACGAGCGCCAGCCGCTGGCCGTCCATCGCGATCTCGATGTCGTGAGGATCTTCCATCCCGCGCATGAGATCGAACGTGTTCCGCCAGAGCCGCAGCTTGATGGTGTACTCGCCGTCGAGTGGAAACGCGTGCCGGACCAGGATGCCGCCGCGAGTCCCTGGGGGAAGGCCTTCGACGTGCTGGTCCTGCGACAGATCCGGCCGGACACGATAGACGGCCGTGCCCGGGGCGATGTCGAGGTTGCCGACGGCGTGGCGGCTGATGTTCCACGACGCCGACAAGTACCGCTCCATCAACGACGGCGACAGCGTCAGGACGTCGGCGTTGTTGTCGAACCCACTGCTCTCATCGTCGGGCGGCAGCAGCGCGGCGGCGTCGATCTCGAGCGCCAGCAGGTCGCGAACGGCATTGGCGTATTCGGCCCGGTTCAGGCGGTGCATGGCGGTCCGCCCGGGACGCGGTCGATCGGCCGCGGCGCGATCCAGCGCCGATTCAAGGTAGCCCGCCAGGCCGTCGAGTTGCGCCCGCGGCGGCCGGGGCATGCCGGGCGGCGGCATCATGCCGACGCGCAGCTTCCGGATGGCTTTCTCCCAGGTGTCGCCGCCTTTCGGCACGTCCGTCAGGTCGGCATGTTCGAGCGACAGGCCGCCGGTCCGGCGCGTGTCGCTGTGGCAGGTGACGCAGTACTGGTTCAGGACCATGGCCGGCGCCGCGCTGTCGGGGGCAACCGCCCCCTGCTGCGCCGATCCTGTCGTCCATGGCCCGACCCAGACAGTGGAGGTCAGAATAATCAGACACGTCGCCAACGCGCGTCGACTCACCGCAGACCTCCCAGGTACTCGAGCCACCGCAGGACAGTGTACAGGGTGAGTATATGCCCGGTCAGACGGCAAGACGCTCGGTCTATACTCCGACTAGTCCGTGCATGAGGAGTCACATGAAAAGACGTCACGTTGTCCGTTCACTGGGCGCCGTGCTGCTGCTGGTGCTGGCCAGGGCCGTCGGCGTCGGCGCCGCCGACCCGAACAACCCGACCGGCAGCAAGGGCCTGATCCTCGTCGACAAGCGAGGCAATTACGTCCGGTTCTTCGATCCGAAGACCCAGAAGGAGCTGTCCGCCTTTCCCACCGGTCCGGGCGCGGCACACGACCTCGCCATCTCGCCGGATCTGAAAACCGCGTATATCCCCATCTACGGTGACGGCATCTACAACCGGAACCCGAACCCGGGGCAGAGCATCCTGATCGTCGATCTCGCCTCGCAGAAGGTCACCGGCACGATCGACATCTCGCCCCACCAGGCGCCGCATGGCATTCAGGTCGACGCCGCCGGCAAGTTGTATGTCGTCTGCGACATCAGCAAGAACCTGCTGGTGATCGATCCGGTCGCGCGCAAGATTGAATCGGTGATCGACGTGCAGGGGACGGGTCACTGGCTGGCCGTGCTGCCGGATGCCAGCAAGGCCTACGTCTCGAACCAGTCGGGCCAGGAGTACATCAGCGTTGTCGATCTGAAAGCGCGGAAGATGATCGGCAAGCTCCCCGCGGCGGGCGGCGCACGCGGCATCGTCGCCTCAGCCGATGGCAAGCGCGTCTTTGCCATCCAGGGCCAGGCGCCACACCTGCTGGTCATCGACCCGGCCGCCGACACCATCCTCAATCGGATCGCGCTGCAGGGCCACACCGAGGCAGGCTACAAGCTCAGGGTGAGCCTCGATGGCCGGACGCTCCTCATCTGCAGTTCCAGTGCAGAGTCCTACATCAACCTCCTGGACGTTAACGACCTGGGTGGGCCACAGCGCGTGCTGCGGGCCGGCAGGAATTCGATGGGCTTTGCGTTTGCGCCCGACGGGCAGACCGCACTGGTGCTGAATGACGGCGACGGGACCGTCACGGTGATCGATCTCAAGTCGAAAACCGTGACGAACACGTTCAAGGGTGGAACCGGGATAGAGACGGCGAGCTACTACTGAGGCGCCAGCATGGCGCGAATCTCCTGAACCGCGGCGGGGTTGCCGCCGCCACGCCCGCCAGCGCCACCGCCCCGCCCGCCGCCGGCGGGCGCCCGGGCCGCAGAACCGGCATTGGCATTGGGCGGCACGACGCCCTCCGCATCGGCAAAGACCGCCGGCTGGAACGCCGGCACGCCGTTCAGCACGTCGAGCGGAGTCCTTCCAGACGCATCCTTGATGTCCGGTCGCGCCCCGTGGTCGAGCAGGTAGCGAACGAAACTCACGTTCTGGGAACGGACAGCGACGTGCAGCGCCGTCATCCCTTCGTTCGACGTGGTGTTCACGGGATCGCCCGTCAGTGCACGGGCGATCCGCCCGGAATAGCTGGCCGCGCCGGTCACCCCGGCATTGACGTCGGCGCCATGCGCGAGCATCAGATCCAGAAGCGCCGTATCGACGGCCGCGCTGCCAGTGCCGACACCACCTGAGCCGCCGCCCCGCGTGGCATTGTACGTGCCGCTGGTCATGCCGGCCGCATAAAGCCATGGGGAAAGGCCCATGCCGTAGATGTTCGGATTGGCGCCGTTGTCGAGCAGTAGCCGCGCGACGTCGGTGTCGTTGTTGATCAGCGCCCGGAGCAGCGGCGTCGTTCCGGTGCTGAGCAGGGGATCGTTGAAACGTCCGCCCTGATTGCTGGGACGGCGCATGTTGAGTTGCGCATTGGTGTCCACACCAGACGCCAGCAGCAATTTGATCATCTCCACGGCAGGAATCTGCGGTCCGCTGTCCACGGCGGCGGCCGCGTCACGCCCGGCGGCGCCCGGCGCCGCCACGCCTGCGCCTGGAGCGGGAGCGACGCCGCGTCCGCCCGCACCAGCGCCTGCACCGGGGGCACCACCGCCAGGACCACCACGCCCACGGGCGCCCGCGCCCGGCGCACCAGGGCCAACGCCGCGTCCGCCGCCACCGCCGCCACCCGCATTGCCGACCGCGATGTAAAGCGCCGTCCGTCCGTAGACATCCCAGACCTGCGGATTGCCGCCGCGCTCCATCAGGAGCTTGGCGACGCCGTTGTACCCGTTGTCGAGTGCCACCATGATCGGACTGACGCCTTCCGGCGTCGGCAGATTCACGTCCGCACCCGCCGACAGCAGATCCGCGACGCAGGCGTAGCAACCGCCGCGAGCGGCGTACAGGAGCGGGGTGAGTCCGCCAGACGCATGATATTGGGCGCGCGGCTCCGAGGTAATCTGGCTCGGCCAGTCGTTGAACCTGGCGCGAATATTCACGGCGGCGCCCTTCGCGATCAGCCGCTTGACCATCTCCGCCGCGTTGCGGGTGGCGGCGGCGGCCCACATCAGCGGCGTCTGATCCTGAACTTTCTCGACGACATTGACCCTGGCGCCGGCCTCGATCAGCATCTGGAAGATCGGGAGATCGCCATTCTTGATGGCGGCCATCAACGCCGTCTGGCCGTCGTCGTTCGCGCCTTCCGTCCCGGAGCCGGCGCCGAGCAGCGTCTTCACCATCCTGGCATCGCCCTGCCTGACGGCTTCCGCCAGCGGCGTGTGGCCGAACTCGTTCGCCACATCCACCCTGGCGTTCCTCGCGATCAGCGCCTCCACCAGGTCATGGTCAACGCGGTAGACCGCCCAATGAATCGGCCGCGTGCCGTCGGGCTGCGCCTCGTTCACGTCGGCGCCCGCCTGGATCATGGCGACGGCGGCGGCGCGCCGTCCTGCCTGAATCACACTGGCCAGTTGGCCGGACCGGGTCTGGGACAGCATCGGAGCGGCCGCGGCACCCAGCAGGATGACGGCGACGAGAATGCAACGCTTCACCCGTGCCTCCATGTCGTGTCGGGACCGTCGTTCACACCACATCCGGGTCCAGCTTGTTGTGGTTTCCCCACAGGCCCTTCGCGGCCGCATAGAGAAACGCCGCGGGATCCTTCCAGCTGCGGACAAGACCGTTCAAGACGCCACTGTCCAGCATGTCCCGGGGGCCGTCGCCCTGGCGAATCTGCTTGAACAGCCGCTGCCGGACGACTTCCATCAGATCACGTTCCGCCTTGAACTCGGCCCAGGTCATGACCGGGCCGGCGCCCGGAACGACTCGCGTCTGGTCATTGCCGATCTTGAGCAGCAGATTCATCGCACTGACGCGGCCGCCGATCCACGCTCCGGTGATCCAATCCAGTTCGGGGTCGTTGATGGGAGACGCCACGTCGCCCACGGCAAGCACGTTCGAGTCCCTGAAGTAGACGTAGCTGTCGCCGGCCGTATGCGCCATCAACAGGTAGCCGTAGTCGATCAGCTCCCCGCCGATCTTCCGGGATCCGGTATTGAAGAAGACGTCGGTCGGCCGGGCGGCCGGTGGACGCGCTTTCTGGTAGCGGTCCTGATCGGGCAGCCAGTGATCGACGCTCATCCACTGACGTGTCCGGTCGTGCGCCACGATCTTCGCCCCAGCCGCGGCAAACGCCTGATTGTTACCGGTCTGTGCGAGGTGGTAATGGGTGTTGAAGACCGTGTGGACGTTGGGTTTGCGACCGAGCCCATTCAGAGCGGCCATCACCCGGTCGCCGCTATCGGGCGCTCCCGTATCCACCAGCACGATTCCATCGGCGGAAGAGAGGGCGACAACGTTCCTGCCGCCGCCGTCCAGCACCGAAACAGCGTCGGTCAGTCGACGCACACCGTTGTCCGTCCGCTGGCCGGCCTGCAGCAGAGGCGACGCCCATAGTGTGAGCACCCCGGCCATTCCGCCCTTGACGACCTGCCTGCGATCCACATTGACCTCCCGCCCTTGGAGAGCGTCGCAAAATCAGAAGGAGTGCAAGCCTTCAGGCCTGCCAGACGCGGCGGACCTCGAGGTCCGCACTACATTTTGCGAACGCGCTCTTAGAGTTCACCAATCACGCCCGTGCTGTCGGCAAAGACGGTCTGTTCGATGCCGAACTTGTGCAGCAGGGTCAGGTGGACGTTGGCGAGCGGCGTCCGCTCCTTGAGAGCGATCTGCTGGCCGCCCAACTTCATCCGGCCGTTGCCTCCGCCAACGACGACGGTCGGAATCGGCCAGTTGCTGTGCTTGTCGCTGTTGCCCATGTTCGATCCATACAAGAAAATTGAGTGATCCAGCAGCGAGCCGTCGCCGTCGCTGGTATCCGCCATCTTCTTCAGGAACGCGGCGAAGCGGTCCATATGCCAGGTCTGGATCTTCACCACTTTTTCGATGTTGGGCCGTTCGTTGGCATGGTGGGAGATCGGGTGGAAGGAATCGGCCACGCCGATATGGTTGTAGGTCTGGTTCGTGCCTTCCGCCACCATGACGTAGGACGCCACACGGGTCAGGTCGGCCTGATAGGCGATGGCAATCAGATCGAACAGCAGGTCGACCTGCTTGTCGAAGTCGTCGAGCTCGCCGATCGGACGCTCGGGAATCTTCATCCTGGAGACGTCGGCGGACGCGACGATGGCGATACGCCGTTCGATTTCCCGGACGCTGTCCAGATACTGCTCGAAGGCCATGCGATCGGCGGCGCCCAGTTCGCCCTGGAACGTCCTGGCCTGGTCCAGGATCAGGTCGAGCAGGCTGTCGGACTCGCGGGCGTTCAAGACGCGTTCCTTGGGTGTGGTGGTGCCGAACAGCGTATTGAAGACCTTCTTCGGGTTGTACTCCATCGGCAGCGGCGTGGTGCCGCGGAATGACAGCGTAATCGCGGTGGCGGTGCCGTTGCCGGCCGCCTGCTGGACCGTAGTTTCCGCGGCCACCTCCAGCGACGGCAGCGCCGTCTCCTGGCCGATCTGGCTGGCAATGACCTGATCGAGGGTCGTCGTCGGCATGCTGCAATTCAGCCACGAGCCCGGGTTTCGGACGTGGACCGATCCGGCGCTGGCGGCGTTCTCGAGATTGCCAATCGTCGACACATATCGCTTGAACGGCTCCAGCGGCTGCGTGATCGCGTTCAACTGGTAGTTGGCGCCCGAGCCGCTCGGCGTCCAGCGATCGCCCTCAGGACCGAATTTGGTCTCGAACTGGACGGCGCCATGCGGGATGTAGAAGAAGCCGGCCCGAAGCTTGGGATTCGCCGCCGTCTGCGCCATGGCCGTGGCGGCAGGAACCATGGCGTCCAGGAACGGCAGGGCGAGGGTGGCGCCGACGCCCTTCAACACGGTTCGGCGGGCGAGATGCTTCTTGAAAATAAACATGGCCGCGTCTCCTGATCAACCCGGGACTACTGGTTTGCCGCCGCCTTCGTTCCGGCCGGCTGAAGCGCGTCGGCGGAGCCCTGTTTCAAGAAGGCGTCGGAACGGACGATGCCCTGAACGATCGACGCCAGCGTGTAACGATCGTTCGCCGCGCCACGGACCACGGCCCGCACCTGCGGCATGTCGAAGTAGGCCAACTCACGATTGACCGCGTACATCAACAACTTCTCGGCGAACGCCTGCGCGAACTTCGCCGGGTTGCCGGCCAGGTACTCGCGCAATTCGGCGGGACCGTCGATGGCGAGACCGCTCGGCAGCACCGTGCCGGCGTCGATCGGCTGATCCGCCGCCCGGCGGTCGACGGTGCGGAACTGCCCGACGGCGTCGAAATTCTCCAGCGCCAGTCCCATCGGATCGATCACGCCATGGCACTGCCGGCACGTCGCGTTGGCGCGGTGCTGTTCCAGACGGGCGCGAACCGTCGCCGGCGTCTCGCCCGCGCGTTGCGAGAGATCGGTCTCGACCCCGGGCGGCGGCGGCGTCGGCGGCGCACCGATGATCTTGTCGAGGACCCAGGCGCCGCGCCGCACGGGCGAGGTGCGATCCGGATAGGACGTCTTCATGAGGACCGCGCCCTTGCCGAGCAGTCCCAGGCGGTTCCTGTCTGTCAGCGTCACCCACCGGAACTGGGTCCCGTTGATGCCGGACAACCCGTAGTGGCGCGCGACTCGATCGTTCAGATAGGTCTGGTCCGAGGTCAGCAGTTCGACGATCGGGCGGTTCTCGAGCAGAACGCTGTGGATGAATGTTTCCGCTTCGGTGACCAGATCCCTTCTCAACTGGTCGTTGAAGCCCGCGAAGATCTGCTGGTCCGGCCGGACCGCGTCGAGACCGTCCAGGCCGAGCCATTTCATCGCAAAATTCGTCACCAGGCTGGCGGCCTTCGGGTCGGCGAGCATGCGCGTCACCTGGGCGTCCAGCACCGCGGGGGTGCTCAACTGCCGCGCCGCCGCCAGGGTGAACAGTTCGTCGTCGGGCCCGGTATTCCAGAGGAAGAAGGACAGGCGCGTCGCCAGTTCGTGATCCGTGAGGGCGTACGCCGCACCGGCCGTGGCGGCCTGAGGGCCGCGAATCGTGCGATACAGGAATTCGGGACTGACCAGAACGGCCGCCACCAGGCGTTCGATGCCGCGATCGACGTCTCCTTCCTTGCGCCCGGCCGCATAGAACGGCATCAACCGGGCGAGGTCCGCATCGGCAACCGGCCGGCGGAAGGCGCGCCGCGCCAGGTTCCCGGCAATCTGCTTCGCGCAACGCGCTTCGTCCGCCGCCCTGGGATCGCAGACATAGATCAGCCGCCGGCTCTCCGTCGACACACCGGCCGGGTTGTATGGCCCCTTGATCTCGAGGCTGCTGAACGCCGGCAGGCCGCCGCCGCCGACACCGGCGCCGCCCTGGTTGCTCAGTGATTCGAAGCGCGAACGATCGATGAACCCCACCACTACGTCGCGGACGCCGGCCTGAACCTGCAGGGACACGTTCCGGAACCGGTCGGCAATCTGCTGGCGTCCGTCGCCGGCCTTCCGATTGTTCAGCATGAGATCGTTCAGCCCGCCGATCGGCCTCTTGAACTTCACCTGGCCATCGATCATGAGGACCATCGTCGCTTCGTTCTCGAGACTACCCGTATACAGGCCGAGCGTCTGATCGGGGAACAGGATATTGAACCGGTATTCGCCATCGACCGGGAAGTCGTGCTTCAGTCTCATGCCGCCGTCGCGAAGTCCCAGCGGCATGGCTTCAGTGCCGCGGTGCGCCGCGGCCGGGTAGGAACTGCCGTCCAGGCTGCGGTCACCGATCGCCCGTTTCGCGATCATCCGCGCCGCTTCGACGTACTGCTCGACAAATGTCGGCGAGACGCTCAGCGCGGCGGCGATGTTGTCGAAGCCGTCGACGGCGGCGTCCTGCGGGAGCACGTCCTTCGCGACGATCTCGACGCCGACCAGCGCGTTCACTGCCGCCGCGTATTCGGTTCGACTCAGCCGCTGGATGCCGACGCGGCCCGCTTTCGGAGCGTCCGGGTTGCGATCCAGCTCGCTTTCCATCCACGCGACGAAGGAATCGATGTCCTGCTGCTTCGGTTGAGGGCTTCCCGGCGGAGGCATCAGGCGTCCGCGCAGCTTCCGCACGGCCTTCTCCCATATTTCGGCATCGGCGCCGGCGGCCTCGATGTCGAGCCCCTGAAGCGCCAGCCCGCCCGTCCTGGCCCTGGTGCTGTGGCAGGAATAGCAATAGGTCGTGAGCATCGCCTGATGCGGCGTGCCGGCCGCCGCACCGGTCTGCACCGCCGCTTCAGTACGCCATACCGGGAAGGAGGCGATCAACCAGGCGAGAACCGCGGTCGAAAGGACTAGCAGCATATGCGGAAACCCTGCCCGCTGCCGTGAAGCTGAAGCCGACCGGACCACGATTCGCCGGCGCCGGCGCCGGACGAGCGCGTGATATCCCCGTACGAGCGGGACCAGTATAGGGCAGCGCCCCTGACTCGCAAGGTTTCGCTTCAGGCCGCCGGGAAACCGGGGCGGATGTGGCAGCCGGTCAGATCCAGCTGATCCAGGCGTTCAAGCGCTAACGGCGGTCAGCCGCGCATCTACGGCTGCTGCCGGGGCACGTCGGGAAGCGTCTGGAGCAGCGCCAGCGACGCCCAGCTCGAGGCGCCGTCCGAGACCGCGGCCGCCAGCTATCACACCGGCGTCGAACAGCCCGGCGGCACGTCGGCCAATCGGCCGGCCACGATCGAGCAGCGCGGTAGCGGTCCGAGCGTGTACCGGGTCTGCCACCGCACGGCGCCGAAACCGCTGGCGCGAAACAGCTGCTGCCATTCCGGCTTCGTGAGGATCCCTTCGGGCGCCATGCTCGCCGGAAGTTGCGGCACAAAGGAGGGGCGGAGCAAATCGATGATCAGCAACGAACCGCCCGGCCGGAGGACCCGCGCGATCTCGGCCAGGGCCGTCTGATACCCGCCCGTGTGGTGCAGCGCGTAGAGGCTCAGAACGATATCGAAACGCCCGGACGCGAAGGACAGCGCTTTCGCGTCGACTTGTACGTAGTCGACGCGCGTGTGGGGATGCGCAGCCTGCACGACGCCGCGGGCCCGTTCAAGAATGGCGCGCTCGTAGTCCGTCGTCACGACCTTGAGCGAAGCCTCCTTGCGCAGCAGACCGACCGTGCCCCAACCCAGGCCGGCGCCGATCTCCAGGCAGCGTGACCCCGGCGCGATATCCGCCGCGCTCAGCAGCGGCGGAAGTTCCCGGCGCAAGCCGAACGCCGATCGCAGGCGGTTGAAGACCGCCTGCCGCTCAATCCCCCGAAGCACCGCACCGCTGCTCCGCTGCTCCCCCACCTGACGCTCCTCCTGTCGCTCGGGCCTCGCTTCGTGGCAGCCCAGGCCATCGCATGCACGCCCGGTTCCGGTAGACTGCCCTCTTTATAGGCGCGGACAGCCACGCGGAACTATCACGACGTGCCGTGCCGGCTTTCGCCGCCCGACATCACACACACTTCCGGCGTCGGTGCGTGGAGAGAATCATGGAGCATGAGCCGCCGTCGGACGATGTGACGGCCATCCTGCGCGCCTGGAGCGACGGTGATCGGGCCGCGCTGGACCGGTTGACGCCCATCGTCTACGACGAGTTGAAGCGCCTCGCCCGGCGCTACATGAGGGGCGAGCGTGCCGGCCACAGCATGCAGACGTCGGCGCTGGTGAACGAGGCCTACCTGCGCCTCGTCGACTACAAGCGCATGCAGTGGCGGAATCGTGCGCATTTCTTCGCGGTCTCTGCCCAGCTGATGCGCCGGATCCTCGTCGACCACGCCCGGCGCCGCAACTTGAAGCGCGGCGGCAACGTCCCGCACGTGTCGCTCGACGATGCCACCGTCGTCGCCGGCGGCGAACCGTCTGCCGACCTGGTCGCGCTCGATGACGCCCTGAACGCGCTGGCGCGGTTCGATCCCCGCAAAGTCCGGGTCGTCGAGATGCGCTTTTTCGGCGGGTTGAGCGTGGACGAAACCGCCGCCGTGCTTGGCATCTCAGCCGTGACCGTCATGCGCGACTGGAGCACCGCCAAGGCCTGGCTCTATCGTGAGTTGACCGGCGATTCGGGCGATGCATCCTGACCGGTGGCGGCAGGTGGACGACCTGCTGCAGGCGGCGCTGGCGCGCCCACCCGAGGAGCGCGACGCCTTTCTGCGCAGCGCCGGTGCAGACGACGAGGCGCTCGCCTCGCCGATCTCCTGCCGCGACAACTGGTGCTGACCACGCTCGCCGCGCCCCTGCTTCCGTACTCCTTGTGGTACGCGGCGATCATCTGGGTGACCTATCTCGCGATCGAGCCGTTTGCGCGGCGGGTCTGGCCGGAAGCGCTGATCGGCTGGAACCGTGTGCTCGCCGGCCGGGTCGGCAATCCTCTGGTCGGGAGGGATCTGCTCATCGGCGTCCTGTTCGGAACGGCGCTGGCCACGGTCTTCCACCTGGCGTGGTTCACCGCCGCCTCCTTCGCGCCGCCGCCACCGATGCCGCTGGGCGGGACGGACGTCCCGCTGAGCCGGCTGCGCCTGGTCACGCTGCTGCTCGGCGGCAGGCATGCGGTGAGCCAGGTGATCGACGCGCTCAATCGCGGCCTGACAACGGGGCTGGGTGTCGTGATGATGGCGGTGCTGTTCACCGTGCTGGCGCGAGGCCGTCGCCGCGCCGCGACCACGGTGTTCGTTGCGCTGACGGTTCTGCCCGCCGTTGTGACTGGCGCGATGCCATTCGCCGTCGCAACGGCAACGGCCGGATGCTCGCTCTTCGTGCTCACGCGTTTCGGCATGCTGCCGTTCATGGTGGGCGCGGTCTTCCTCCGGCTGTTGACGATCGTGCCGTTCACCTTTGACTCGTCAGCGCCGTTCGTGTTCGCGTCCTACCTCATTCTCGGCTTGGTGGTCGGCACCGCCTGCTACGGATTTCGCACCGCCGCACTGCGCCACTTCGATTTCTGGGATCCTCCTCTTCGATACCGGCGTTAGCGCGCCGCCTCCCGGCGCTCACCCGTCAGCTCAGATGCGTCGTCGGTTGACATTCATGTTGAATCGCCGCGCTCTTACCGGCGCATCTGCACCTTGCCGAGAATGTATTTCCTGGGAACCATTCCCCAGTGCCGGCTGTCTGAGCTGTTGTTCCGATGATCGCCCAGAACGAAGTAATAGCCCTCTGGAATCACTTGCGGGCCCCAGTCGTCGTGGCTGCGGAACGCAGCGGGCACGTAGTCATCGTCCTTCAGCAGGACATCATTCACATGCACACGGCCGTCGACGATCCTGACGGTTTCTCCTGGCTGACCGATAACCCGCTTGACGAACAGTTTCTGGGGGTTCACGGGATAGTAGTGCATCACGATATCCTCGCGGCGCGGCTCGCCGGTGCGATAGGCCATCTTGTTGACGAGGACGCTCTCGTGATCCCCGAGCGTCGGCGCCATCGCCTGACCTTCATTCCGCGCGACCTGGAACAGAAACGTGACGACGAAGCTATACGTCAGGAGGGTGGCGACGAGAAGTGGCACTCCCGTAAGTGTGAGCAGCAGGCTTCGCCACACACCGAGTCGTGCCATCGTGACGGGAGCGTGTCGTCGAACCACCAGCCAGCCAATTACGCCAAAAATGCCGGTAAAGAACACCAGCCTCGACCACCCATACCAGGACCGGCCACGCCGCGCCGCATCACGCGCCGCCCAACCCGTGAGCGCCAGGGAAATCATCACTCCGATGGCATATTGCATCGCGTCCAGCCCCCGCTGATTGATGGTCGACCAATGTTAACAACGTCTTCGGCCTCTTCCTTTGACAGCTGACCCGCAAAGGAACCGACGTTTCACAGGTGCTCGACGCCGGGTTGAGCGGACACGGCTATTCGACCGGGTAGGGTCCGTCCACGAACGCTTCGCGGTGGTACCCTTTCGACCCGACCGCTCGCGCCAGCGGACTGCGCGGGTCCTTCCCCGTGCGAACGAGGTCGACGATGTGGGCGAAGTCGTATCGCGGTCTCCACCCGAGCTCGCGTCTGGCCCGTTCGTTGACGTAGACGCGATCGATGCCCGGGAACATCGACCATCCGCGGCGGGCGTAGACCTCTTCGTAGCCCGGCATCCGCCGGCGCACGACCAGCGCCGCATCGGTGCGGAGCTGCTGCAGGTCGCCGGGCGTGAACGGTGTCGTCGCGCTGACGATGTAACGGCCGAACCCGATGGCGGGCGCGTGCTCGACCGCGAGCAGGTGCGCCGCCACGACGTCGTCGAGATCAGCCCGCCGGTAGAGGAATTCGTTGACCTTGGCGTTGGTGTCGTCGTAGGACTCCCGGGTCTCCTTCCGGTCGTCGGCTTCCGGGAAGAAGCGGGAGGTTCTCAGGATGACGCAGGGCAGCCCGCGAATGAGGTGGAACAGCTCGCACAGGTTCTCGGCGGCGACCTTGGTGACGCCGTAAATGTTCTTCGGCGCCGGCACGACGTCCTCGGTGATCCAGGCCGCCGGCGCCGGGAAGGGCGGCGTCATCGCCCGCCCGAACACGCTGGTGGTACTGGTGAAGACAAAGGCCGCGACGCCGGCGGCCGCCGCCTCCTCCAGCAGATTGAGCGTGCCGCTGATGTTCGTGTCGACGAAATCCTGACGCGTGTGCGTCGCCACGTGGGGTTTGTGCAGGGTGGCGGTGTGCAGGACGGCATGCACGCCCGCCATGCATCGCTTGACGAAGTGGCGATCCGTGATCGACCCCACCTCCTGAGTGAACGCCGACGGCGTGAGGTCGACGCCGATGGACTGATGCCCCGCTTGGAGTAGCGTGCGCATCAGGGCCTCGCCCAGATGGCCCGCGCTCCCGGTGACGAGAATGGCCATGCGCTAGGATCTTCTCACTTTCTCACTTCCTCACTTCCTCACTTCCTCACTTCCTCACTTCCTCACTTCCTCACTT
>JBDTRR010000040.1:0-49446 GCA_039931615.1 Acidobacteriota bacterium | reverse complement strand
ACGATCGACCTGACCAACCGCTGCAACATGATGTGCGATCCATGCTTCATGGACGCCAACCAGATCGGCTACGTCCACGAACTGACGCTCGACGAGGTCAAACAGCTGCTCGACGATGCGGTCAGTATCAAGCCGCGGCGGCAGATGACGGTGCAGTTCTCCGGCGGCGAGCCGACGATCTCGCCGATCTTCCTCGACGCCGTTCGCTATGCCCGGGAAGTCGGCTACTTCAGCGTCCAGGCGGCGACCAACGGCATCCGGTTCGCGCAGGAGCCCGGCTTCGCGCAGCAGGCGCGCGAGGCCGGCATGCGCATCGCCTATCTCCAGTTCGACGGCGTGACCGAGGAGGCCAACTCCCATCGCAAGGTCGGCAACCTGTTCGAGGTGAAGCTGCGCGCGATCGAGAACCTCCACGCCGCCGGCATCGATGTCTGCCTGGTCGTCACCATCGTCAACACCGTCAACAACGACCAGGTCGGGCCGATCGTCAAGTTCGCGCTGCAGAACTGCGACAAGGTCAGCTTCGTGTCGTTCCAGCCGGTGTCCTTTACCGGCCGCGACGAGGACATCACCGACGAGGAGCGTCACGCCAAACGCTATACCCTGGCCCAGCTGGCCGAGGACTTGAAGCGTCAGACCGGCGTCACCGAGCCGCTGCGCGACTGGTTCCCGCTCTCGGCATCGAGCGTGATGTCGGACGTCACCGACCTGCTCAATGGTCCGGGCGCCGACTGGGGCACGCTCAAGTGCGGCTGCCATCCCGACTGCGGCGTCGGCATGGGCTTCATGGTCAGCAAGAAGACCAAGAAGTGGGCGGCACTCTCGGATTTCGTCAACGTCGAACAGGTGCTGCAGGACGCGACGGTGATCGCCGACTCGGCGCGCGGACGATTCCTGACCACGGTGCAGACCGCCCTCAGCCTGCTGCGGAACTACAGTCCGCGGCGCGCCCCGGAGGGCTTCCGGCTGGTCGACCTATTGCAGAAGTTCGACAAGCAGAGCGGCGGCCAGCTCGGCGGCCGCTTCGGCGCGTGCGAAGACGGCAACCGGAAGAACGACGAGTGGCTGCTGATGTTCGTCGCCGGCATGTGGTTCCAGGATCTCTGGACCTACGACTTCCGCCGCACCGAGATGTGCATCATTCCCTACGCCACGCAGATGGGCGAGATCTCGTTCTGCGCCTACAACACCGGCGTCGGCTGGCGGCAGATCGTCGAGAAGATGTACCAGAACGCCAACCTGGCCGACTGGTATCGCGAGCACGGCAAGCACACCGTCTACGCCAGTACGAAGAAGCGGGTGCCGCTGCTCGAGAACGCCATGCCACTCACCCTGCACATCCCGAAAGACGGTCAGCTGACCGCGTGGTCGCCCAGGCGACGGCCGGCCAAGTCGGCCGAACCCGAGCCGGCGCTGACGCATTAGAAGGGATCGGGGCTCGGACCGGGCGGGGCTGGAGGCTGGAGCCTGGGGACTGGAAGAGAGCCATGAAGACTTCGATATCCCTGGTCCCTGGTCCCTGGTCCCTGGTCCCTGGTCCCTGGTCCCTGGTCCCTGGTCCCTAGTCCCTGGACCCTCTAGACCCCAAGCCCCAATTCCCAGCCTGCATCATGACCCCTGACTACGACGTCGTGATCGCGGGGGGCGGGCTCGCCGGCCTCACTCTGACGCGGCAACTGCATCTCGAAGCGCCCCGCCTGCGCGTGCTGGTCTGCGAAAAGAGGCAGCACCCGGTGCCGGAGGCGGCCTTCAAGGTCGGCGAGTCTTCGGTCGAGATCGGCGCGCACTATTTCCAGCGGGTGCTCGGGCTCGAGCCGCTGCTGTGCCGCGACCACCTGCCGAAGCTCGGGCTGCGCTACTTTTTTCCCTCCGGGGAGAACCGCGACCTCGCGCGCCGCGTCGAGCTCGGCGCCACCGGCTTCCCGCGCGTCCCGTCCTATCAGCTCGACCGCGGCCGGCTCGAGAATTCGCTGCTGCGGATGGTACGTGACGAGGGCGCCGAGGTGCTCGACGGGTGTGCCGTCCAGCGGATCGGGCTCGACCGCGCAGGCCATACCGTGACGGTGACGACGCCCCGGGGAGCACGGACCGTCCAGACGCGCTGGCTGGTCGACTCCAGCGGCCGCGCCGGCCTGCTCAAGCGGCAGCTCGGCATGAGCCGGCCGTCGACCCATCGTGCGAACGCCAGCTGGTTCCGGGTGGCGGATCGAGTCCGCGTCGACGACTGGTCGGACGACCCGGCGTGGCGGGCCCGCGTGCCGTCGGCACAGCGCTGGCTCAGCACCAACCACCTGATGGGCACCGGATACTGGGTCTGGCTGATTCCCCTCGGCTCCGGCAGCACCAGCTTCGGGATCGTGGCCGACGCCGCGCTGCATCCGTTCCATCGCCTGAACCGGTTCGATCGGGCGCTCGACTGGCTGCGGGAGTTCGAGCCGCAGTGCGCCGAGGTGGTGGCGCCCTACGCCGACCGGCTCGAGGACTTCCGCGCCCTGCAGCACTTCGCGCACGGCTGCACCCGCGTCTTCTCTCCCGACCGCTGGGCGATGACCGGAGAATCGGGCGTCTTCACCGACCCGTTCTACTCTCCCGGGTCGGACTTCATCGCCCTCGGCAACGACTTCGTCACCGATCTGATCATCCGCGACCTGGGCGGCGAGGACGTCGCGGCTCGCGCCGAGGCGTTCAACACGATGCACCTGCGTCTCTTCGACGCGTTCATCAGGCTGTACGACGGTCAGTATCCGCTGATGGGCAACGCCCAGGTCATGACGGCCAAGGTGGCCTGGGACAACGCGGCGTATTGGAGTGTGACGGCGCTGCTGTTCTTCCAGCGCCGCTTCCGCCAGCTCGAGTTCATGGCGGCGATCGATCCGCTGCTGCGGCGGTTCTTCGTGCTGCACGCGCGGATGCAGCAGCTGTTCCACGCCTGGGGCCGCGTCGACACCGGCACCTACGGCGACGCCCGGGCCAACGTCCTCGACGTCGAACGGCTTCGGCAGCTGCAGGACGGCCTCGACGATCCGCTGATGGACGATGCGGCGCTGCGCGAGCGGCTGGAGCGGAACTGCGCCTGGCTCGAGTCGTTTGCCCGCAGCTGGCAGGCGATGGCCGCGGCGCAGGATCCGGCCCTCGGCCGCTACGTGCCCACGGCCGGCGGCGCCGATGGCGCCGACATCGGACCGCTCTGCTACACTCCCAGAAATTAGGAATTCGAAATTAGGAATTAGGAATTAGGAATGGTGATTCCCCCGCCCTAATTAGGAATTCCTAATTATTAATTCCTAATTCCTAATTTCCGAACGCGCGGATGATGAGCGCTGAGTCGTTGCCGCCGAACGCGAGCGACGTCGAGACCGCGCACCGGACCCGCTGTTCCCGCGGCTGGTTGGCGACGATGTCGAGCGCACACTCGGGGTCGGTTTCGCCGTGGTGAATGGTCGGCGGGATGACGCCGCGCGCGATGGTCAGCGCCAGCGCCGCCGCCTCGACCGCGCCGGCGGCCCCCAGACAGTGGCCGATCATCGATTTCAGCGACGTCACCGGCACCGCCGCGGTCCGCTCGCCGAACACCCGCCTGAACGCGCGTGCCTCGGCGGCGTCGTTCTGGGCAGTCGCGGTGCCATGCGCGTTGATGTGATCGATCTCGCCTGGATCGATGCTGGCGTCGGCGAGCGCGGCGCTGATCACCGCCGCCACCGGCCGCCCCTCGGGCTCCGGGGCGGTCGGGTGGAACGCCTCGCAGCCCAGGCCATAGCCGGCGAGCTCGGCGTAGATGACCGCGCCGCGGCGCACGGCCTGCTCCAGATTCTCGAGCACCAGGATCCCGGCGCCTTCGCCGATGCTCATGCCGGCGCGGCTCCTGTCGAACGGCCGGCACGGCGCCGGATCCATCAGCTTCAGCTGATTGAAGCCGCTGAACGTCAGCCGCGCCAGCGCGTCGGTGCCGCCGGCCAGCACGGCATCCGCCCGGCCATAACGCACGGCGTCCGCCGCCCGGCCGATGGCAATCGTGCTCGACGAGCAGGCGGCCACGACACAGCCGCGCGGCCCCTCGAGGCCGAGCCGCTCGGCGATGACGTCAACCGAGGTGCTGGCGAAATGGTTCCAGACGTCGGATGGCCGCGTCCGGCTGAGACCGGCGGTAATCCAGGTCTCGTAGAAGTCTTCGTTGCGCAGCAGGTCCGCCGTACCTGCGCCGAGGAACACCCCGATCCGCGACCGATCCGTGTTGCTGTCCAGCAGGCCGGCATCGCGGATCGCTTCGGCCGCCGCGTGCATGCCGATCCGATCGCTGCGCGACCAGCGCCGCCGCTCGAACGGCGTCAACCAGGCATCGATGTCCGCCATTGGCGCCTCGGCGGCAAGGCGGCTGCGGTACCGGAGCTCGTCGAACAGCGCGGTCGGCCCGATGCCGCAGTCCCCTGCCGTCAGCCGGCGCCACGACTCTTCGCGCGTCGCGCCGAGCGCGGTGACCAGTCCGATGCCGGTGATCGCAACCCTGTGCCTCATGCCGGAGCCTGTCTGAACGGAACCTGATCAGCGCCCGGCGCTTCCAGCACCGTGGCCAGGTAGGCGCCCGCGTGACGGACGTTCCGCTGCTCGCGCGACTTCCCGGCCAACGCCATCGCCAGCGGCAGGAACTCGAACGGCAGCGAGGCCGCCGTGAACGCCAGGCACGCGGCGCGGTGGAGGGGGCGATGGTCCCGCGGTCCCAGACCCGCCAGGCTGCCGGCGTAGCGGACAATGACGCCGTAGGCATCGGCGGCGACCGTGAACAGGGTGCCGTCGCGCCCGCCGGGACGCCCGCGGCCGTCGCGCACGCTGCGCAGGAACTCGTCCCGATCGCGCCCGGGCGCCTCCGTCCACGTCGTGCCGACCCGGCGCAGCGTGTGCGCATCGCTGCCGGCCACGGCCGCCAGCGGCCCCGCTCTCCCCCCGGACCCGGCCCCGGACCAGCGCGCCGCCACCCGCTCAATCAGCCGGTTGTGCCCGGCCAGCATCGCGCCGTTGCGCACCTCGAGGGCCGGCACCTCGGCCAGGAGCCCGAGGTAGACGTCGAGCGGCGTCCGCGGATGATAGAAGTGCAGCAGATGATTGAGCGCGAAGAAGACCTGCGCCTCGCGCAGCCGCGCCGCCACGTCGAACACGTTGCGCCTCAGCCGCTGCACGTCGGCGTGCAGCGCCTCGGTCATCCCGTAGATGCCGAGGTGCACCTCGAGATCGCCGTCCGGCAGCCGGCACGACACTTCCTCGCCGACGATGATGTCCGTCGCATCGGGTCTTCGGGCCAGCAACTCGAGCGCGCCGTCGATCGAATCGTGGTCGGTGAACGCGACCAGATCCATCCCGCGCGCTTTCGCCACCCGATAGACGTCCTCCGGCCGCGAATAGCAGTCGCGGGAGTGGAGAAACGGCATGTTCCCGTTCACCTTCGAATGGCACGTGTGAACGTGCATGTCGGCGCGCAACATCGTCATCCAGTCTTCACATCGATGCCGGGGCGGCCGGCGCGATGGCGCCGATCGGGCCGAATCGACCGCCAGAGATGATCGCACGCAGCCGCTCTCCAAAGCCGGACAGGCGGAAGTAGTGAGCGAATCTGAGGCCGGCCGGCAGGCGGACGCGGGGCGGATCCGGGTCGAGTTCCCACGGGTGGACCGTCAGGACCGCGGGCAGCCCAGTCCGGTTCAGTTGATCGATCGCGCGCAGGACGCGGCGCGGTGAGCTCATCCGCAGTCCCCATCCCCATCCGAGCGGCATCACCTGACCGAATCGATCGGCGACGAGCGGCGGCACCTCGAGCAGTGGGCCGGCCGCGGTGCGACGCACGTGCGGATGCCGCGGATAGCGCAGCGACCCGACCAACTTCAGCGGCGCCATGCTCGCATCCAGCGTAAACCCTTCTTCGACGAGAGTGTCGAGCGCCCAGAGCGACCGGTCGTTGACTGACCACTCCGGCGCGCGAAAGGCGCACACGCCGGTGACGCCGGCTGCGGTCAAGGCCTGGCGGCTGGCGCGGAGATCGCGCCTGAACGCGGCCTCGTCGAGCTCGTAGACACGCTGATGCCGGTAACTGTGCGATCCGATCTCATGGCCGGCATCCCGCACTGTCTGAACCAGCCGCGGGTGTCGTTCGGCAATCCAGCCGACGACGAAGAATGTCGCGCGCACGCCAGCCCGATCGAGCAGATCGAGCAGCGATTGCGTCGTCGGCACGACGCGCGACGGCAGACTGCCCCACCGGTCGAACGCCAGCGCGCCGCCGACGCCGCAGACGTGGAACCATTCCTCGAGGTCGACGGTGAAGGCGTTGTCAGCGTGCGCCGGCCCCGGGCTGCCCGAGCGAGCGCCGGCGGTCATTGAGGTTTGCGGGCACCTGCGGCGAGGATGAAGTCGGCAATCGTGTCGACCGACCTGAGCACGCGCACCCCGGTTTCCTCGTCGGTGATCGCGACGCCGAACGAACGTTCGATTTCGAGCACCAGCTCGAGCACATCGATCGAGTCGAGCCCGAGACCGTCGGCGAACAGTGGCGTGGAGTCACCGATCTCATCGGCGGTCATCGGCAGCCGGAGGCTGCGGACAATCGCCTGCTTGATTTCAGCCTTGAGAGCATCTGCGGTGTCAGTCATGTGGCAACCAGAAGTTTACAGCAGGCCGCCGTCCACCCCGATGACCTGGCCGGTGACGTAGCTCGCGGCGTCCGAGGCGAGGAAGGCGACGAGCGATGCCACTTCGCGCGTGGTACCGGGCCGGCCGATGGCCACGGCGGCCAGGTAGGCCTGGCGCGCCGCCGCCGGGATCGCCTGCATCATATCGGTCTCGATCAGCCCGGGCGCGACCGCGTTCACCAGGACGCCCTTGGCCGCCAGATCGCGGGACAGGGCTCTGGTGAACCCTTCGAGGCCCGCCTTCGACGCCGCGTACGCCGTCTGCCCGGGCAGCGGCATCCGCGCGCTCGGCGACGAGACATTGATGATGCGGCCCCAGCGGCGCAGCAGCATGCCGCGCACCACCGCGCGGACGCAGCTGTAGGCAGAGTCCAGATTCACGCGCATCACCTCGTCCCAGCGCGCCGCGTCGAGCAGCGCGACGTGGGTGTCGCGGGTGATGCCGGCGTTGTTCACCAGGACGTCGACCGGCCCGAGCTCGTCATTCACCTGCTTGAAGAATGCCGCCACGGCGGCGGGGTCGCCGACGTCACAGCGACCGGCCCAGGCGCGGCCGCCGCGGTCCCGGATGGCCGTCTCGAGCTCGCGCGCGGGCGCTTCGCTGTTCTGGAAGCAGAATCCCACCGCCGCTCCCCGTTCCGCCAGCATGTCGACAATCCCGCGGCCGATGCCGCGGGAGCCGCCGGTGACGACGGCGATACGGCCGGTGAGCTGAAGGTCATTGATCATCGGGTCAGGGTCCGTCACGGACGGTCCGCCTGAAGGCGGACACTACGTACTGTTTCGATTCCCGGATAATTCGGACGAGTACGGCGTGTGGATGACCGTCGTCCGTCGTGTCCGCCTTCAGGCGGACCGTGTCTTTCGGCCAGTTCGCAACACCACGCTGAACAGCGCGCCGCCGCTGGCGAAACCGTTGACGAGCACGATCGGCCCTGGCGCATCGACCGCCTGGCGGGCGAGGTTCAACCGGCCGGCGGCAGCGATCGGTTTCGCCAGCCCGGCGATCGGCGGCACGCGGCCTTCGCGGCCGCACAGGAACGCCGCGGCACAGGCGGCCCCGCCAGAGGCACCGAACTCGCCCAGCGCGCCTTTGAGCGACGTGACGACGGTGCGGCTGCCGGCGAAGAGCTGGGACAGCGCGGCCGCCTCGGTCACATCGAGATCAGCCGTCGCGTTGGCCGACGCGTAGACGACGTCGACATCTTCCGCCGACAGCCCTGCGTCCTCGAGCGCCAACCGCATCGTGCGCACCAGCGGCGCCGGCCGGTCCGGCCACAGATTGAGCCCGACCGCCGCTCCCGCCGCAGCCACCCCGAGGACTTCTTCGCCCTGCCCCGCCGTGCGATCGTCGCTCTGCTCCAGCCACAGTCCGAACCCGCCTTCGCCGAGCACGAAGCCGGCCCGGTCGTCGTCGAACGGCGCGAGCCGGCTGGAGAACGCCGCCTCGCCGGACATCACGGCGAACCGATCGTAGGCCTTGAAGAAGGGTTCGAAGACAGCGTCGACGCCGCCGGTCAGGAGCCCGCAGGCGCGTTCGGCGCGAAGCATTTCCGCCGCGCAGACGATGGCGCCCAGACCCGACGCTTCCTTGTGGCTGACGGTGACGTTGGGGCCGCGCAGTTTGTATTCCATGCCGGCCAGGCTGGCCGCTGAATTGGCGACCGTGCTGTCGAAGAGCAGCGCCGGGGCGCTGGCCGGGCCGCTGCGAAAGAACGCGTCGAGGTACTGCTGAGTGGACTGCCCGCCGGCCGTCCAGGTCCCCAGTACCACCCCGGACCGATCGTCGCCGTCCGGCGTTGGCGTGCGCTGCGCATCGGCGAGCACCAGCCTGGCGAGCGCGAGCGCGTAGACGCCAGTACGATCGAGCCGGCGCAGCTTCATCGGCGCCACCCACGCGGCCGCCTCGAAATCGGTGACCTGTGCCGCCAGCGTGGTGCGGCAGTCGCCTGTCTCGAACCCGCTCAGCGGGACGATGGCGCTGCGGCCGGCCAGCAATCCGTCGCGGAACGCCGCCGGCGACGTGCCGAATGCCGAGACGATGCCGATGCCCGAGACGCGGAGCGAGCGCTGCACGAGGCGTACGTTACCATGTCGCGATGAGGGTTCAAACGGGCCGATCGGAACTCCAGCGCCTGCTGCGAGCGGTGACAATCGCCGGTGTCGTCTGCGCCGCCGGGGCCGTGGCCGGGTCCGCGCAAAAAGCCGTCGCCGACGATTCGTTCGACGCCCTCTACCGCCGCGGTTCGCAAATCAACGCCAACCTGAAGACGCTCACCGCGCGGTTCAGCGAATCGACCACCTCATCGCTGCTGACGCGCCCGCTGATTGCCCGCGGCACCGTCGCGGTCGAGCGGCCCTCGCGCGTCGTCCTGCACTACGACGAGCCGGAAGCGCGGGTGGTGCTGATCGACGGAGACCGCCTGACGGTGTCGTGGCCCGGCCGCCAGATCAAGCAGGTCACCAACGTCGCGAGCGCGCAGAAGCGCGTCCAGAAATATTTCGTCGACAGCACGCCGGCGGAGCTGCGCAGCAACTTCGAGATCGAGAGCGGGAAGGCTGACGATCGGCCGGGCACCTACCGTCTGACGATGGTGCCGAAGCGGAAGCAGATCCGGGAGGGGCTGACCAAGCTCGAGCTGTGGCTGGACCAGTCGTCGCTGCTGCTGAGCGCGATGCGGATGACCTTCCCCAACGGGGACACCAAGCTGATGGTCCTGACCGACGTCGTGGCCAACGCGCCGATCGACCCGGCGGTCTTCAAGATCGAGCCGTAGGACGGCAGTCGTACGTGTCACGGTCCGGCTGAAGCCGGACACTACGTACGCTTGCTGGGGTCGCGCCGACCTTCAAGTCTGCCCTGGGATCGATTGGTTCTCAAGCTTTTCAGCCGGACCGTGACAGGTCGGACCGTGACGTACGTAGTGTCCGGCTTCAGCCGGACCGGTGGACCTCAGCCGCCCGCCGGCAGCGGCATCCTGGCGGTCACCGCCTCGGCGCTTGTCGCCAGGTCGTATTCCGCCAGGTAGTGATCCGGCTTCATCATCCGCTGCGTCCGGCGCAGCGCCTGCAGCAGGAACAGGGCGTTGCGCGGATCGACCTCGCGCATCCAGCGCCACAGGCTCTTGCGTCCCCGCAGGTTCAACACCGAGCGGCGCCAGGTCTCGCAGTACAGCTCGAAGAAGCGCTCCGGGCCGAGCGCCGGCTCCCAGAGGACGTGATGCATGTCGAAATGCGACCAGCGCCGCGCCCGCAGCTTCGGCCGCATCTCGTCGAAGTAGGCGGTGCCCGGCAGCGGCGTCAGGATGGTGAACCCCGCCTGGAACAGCTGATGGCGCTCGACAAACCCCCACAGCCGCTCGAAATCGCCCTCGCGCCAGGCCGGATCGATGACGAAATTCCCGGTGACGCCGTAGCCGAGGCGCCGCGCCACCTCCACACCCTGCACCGTGTGATCGACGGTCGCGTCCTTCACCAGCCCGGTCAGTCCCTCGTTGGTTGCCGCCTCGAGGCCGAAGAAGATGTCGAAATCGCGCGCCAGCGGACGCCACGCCTCGAGCAGCTCCGGATGGCGCGCCACCAGGTCGGCCCGGCTCTGCACCAGGATCCACCGCTTGCGGACGCCGCAGCGGATCAGCGCCCGCGCCAGCTCGAGGCTGCGTGAGGGATGATGCCAGAACAGATCGTCGGCGACGAACACATGATCGCCGACCGACGCGAAGTCCTGGCAGACCGACTCGATCGACCGCTCCCGGACCGCCCGCGCATGGAGCTGCCAGATCGAGCAGAACGAGCAGCGGAACGGGCAGCCCCGCGCCGTCTCGATCAACCAGGTCGGCCGATGGGCCAGGCAGGCGTAGTGCTTGCGCCAGCGGTCGACGTGATGCCGCGCCGGCAGCGGCACCTCGTCCAGCGCGAGCGTACCGGTTTCTCCAGCGGTCCGCACGTCACCTCCGTTGCCGTCGGGCAGCGCCAGACCGGGCACCTCCGTCAGCGGACGGCGGCGCTCGATCGCCGCGCCGACCAGCGGCAGCACGCGCTCGCCATCGTCGAGCACGACCGCATTGACGCCGGCCGCCAGGAACGGGCCAGGACAGGCCGCGGCAGTGTGCCCGCCGACGATGATCGGCACGTCGGGCGAGAGCCGCCGGACGTGCGCCGCCAGCGCCAGCACGTCGTCGGTCTCGAGCGCGTGCATCGCGGCGATGCCGACCAGCGCCGGCCGCCCGCGCCGCAGCAGTTTTTCGAGCGCATCGCTGAAGCGGAGGTCAGCCAGCGAGACGCGGTGTCCGTGAGCCTCCAGCGCCGCGGCAATGTATTCCATGCCGAGCGGCTCGATGCGGAAGAACGGGCCGAGACCGAATCGTTCGTTGCCTGGAACCGGACGGAGCAGCAGGATGTCCATAAACGATCCGTCGCACTGATTCGGCCGATGGCCACCCGCTGAGGGCGGCACGCCACGGCGGAAGGCGGGCCATCGCCCCGGCGTCATGCGCTGGCGGGGCGCTCGAGGAACGGCCATCCACCTCAGCCGCAAGAACGCAGCTGATATAATGCACCACTTCGTCAATCCACCGTTGTGGTTCCCCTGATCACGGCCGTTGTAGCGTGGGCTCACCGGCACCGCGGACGCGTCGTGGCCGCTGTGCTCGCGTTGATGATCGTCTCGGCCGAAGGCGTGCGCCGGGTGGCGTTCGACGCCGACGTGCTCTCGCTCCTCCCCAGGGGCGGCCGCATCATGCCCGCCTTCCGTCAATTCCTGGCCGCCTTCGGCAACGTCGACCAGCTCTACGTCGTGTTCACCGCGCCCGAAGGACACCCCGTCAGCGACTACTCGGAGGAAGTCGACGAGTGGGTCGACCGGCTGCGGCAGGCTCCAGAGATCGGCCGCGTCGACGCCGGCGTCGTCGATCGCACGCGCGACTTCGGCTGGCTGGCCGAACGTCAGCTGCTGCTGCTTGGCGGCGCGACGCTCGACCGCGCGCTGGATCGACTGCGGCCGGCGGGTGTGACCGCAGCCGTCGCCTCGCGGCGCGAGCTGCTGACCGTTCCGTCGCCTGACGTCGCGGCCCTGGTCCGGCAGGATCCAATCGGGCTCACCGAGCTGATCAGCGATGCCCTGGGCGGCACCGATGCGGGGATCAACCTCGGTGTCGGCACCCAGGGCTACCTGACCAAGGACGGCCAGGGCCGTCTCATCATGGCGCAGCCCAGGCGCCCGCCCTACGACGCGGCGTTCTCGCGCGCGCTGGACGCACGCCTGCGCGCCATCGAAACGGCCGTCCGCAGCGGCGAAGCCGAGCGGGCCGGGAGCGACGATGGCGCCGGCGACGAACGGCGCCCACCGCTCCGCGTCGAGTTCGCCGGCGGCCACCGCATCGCGCTCGAGACCGAGGCGGTCGTCAAGCGCGAGAGCATCCTGAATACGGTGGGATCGCTGGCGCTGATCCTGCCGCTGCTGTACTTCGCCTTCCGCAGCCTGTGGCTGGTCGTCGTCGGATCGCTGCCGTCCGCGGTCTCGCTGCTGGTCGTGCTCGGCGCGCTCGGCTTCACCGGCGCCACGCTCTCCGCCGCAGCGGCCGGATCGGCGGCGATGCTGTTCGGTCTCGGTGTCGACGGAGTGGTCCTGCTGTATGTCTCGTATCGTCTGGCCGGAACACAGGGTGCAGACCCCGAGGGCGCGATCGGCGCCATCGGCGCACCGTCCGTCAGCATGCTGCTGGGGATGTGGACCACGGCCGCGACCTTCTATGGCCTGACCTTCGTCGACTTCCCGAGCCTGCAACAGCTCGGACTGCTGATCGGCCACAGCATGGTGATCTGCGGCATCCTGACGCTGGTGCTGGTGCCGGCGCTGCTGCCGCGGCGCGTGCCGAAGAAGCCGGTGCCGCTGCTGATCATGAACGGGCTCGCCGCGTGGATCGCGAGCCGCCGCCGCACCATTCTCGGCGCGGCGGCGCTGGTCACCTGTCTGCTCGGGCTCGCCGCGACGCGGCTGCAGATCAACCCGACGCTCGAGCGCCTGCGGTCCGTGACGCCGGCGGCGCTCATCGAGGAGCGCATCGCTCCGGCGTTCGGCCTGCCCAGCGATGTCTACGTCGTGGTCGCCACCGGCACGGACCTCGAGCCGCTGCTCGAAACAAACGAACGGCTGACCGCCCGACTGGCGAAGGAGCTCCCCGGGATCCGGATGCAGCCACCGACCCGGCTCCTCCCATCCGGGGCCGCGCAAGCCCGCACCGCCGCCCGCATCGATGGTGCGCAGCTGTCGCCGCCGGCTGTGCGCGCCTCGCTGGAGCAGGCCGCCGCGTCGGCCGGATTCCGGCCCGGCTCCTTCGATCCGTTCGTCGAGCGGCTGCCGCGGCTGCTCGACGCCACCCAGCGGCTGACCTACGACGGTTTCGTCAGCCACGGTCTCGGCGATCTGGTGGGACACTTCATCGCCCGCAGCGGCGGCGCGTGGCTGCTGGCCACGTATGTGTTCCCGTCGGATAACGCCCAGGTCGACGCCCTGCAGGCCGTCGTCGACGCCGTCGATCCGGCACAGACGTTGACGGGCCTGCCGCTGGTCAACCGCGAGCTCGCCCGCCAGTTCCTGCCCCAGCTCCTCAAGGGACTCCTGATCGGCACGGTGATCGTCATGGTGCTGGTCGGCGCCGCATTCCGCGGCTGGCGGCTGTCGGCGTTCGCGCTGACGCCGACGGCGCTCGGGCTGATCTGGGCGGCCGGCCTTCTCGCCCTGGCGGGCGTCGAGCTGGATCTCTTCGCCATCTTCGCCATCGTCACCTTCGTTGGCATCGGCGTCGACTACGGCATCCATCTGGTGCACCGGTATCAGGAAAAGGGCGATGCCGGCCGCACGGTCGCCGAACTGGCGCCGGTAATCCTGGTCGCGGCGGGCATCACCATGCTCGGCTACGGCACGCTGCTCAACTCGACCTACCCGCCGCTCCGATCAATCGGCGTGGTCTCGGCCGTCACCACGGTCACGCTCGCGGTCGCATCGGTGTTCGTGCTGCCGGCGCTGCTGATGGGCAGGCGGGAATGAACGCGGCGGCCCTCATTCCAGCCTTCAACGAAGCCGGCTCGATTGCCGAGGTCGTCGCCGGCGTCCGCGCCGCGGTGTCGCATGTGATCGTCGTCGACGATGGATCGACGGATGGGACGGCGGAGCGGGCCCGCGCGGCGGGAGCGGAAGTACTGGAGCATGCGGTCAATCGCGGCAAGGGCGAGGCGGTCCGCACCGGGCTGGCCCGGATCACCGCCGCCGGCTTCACCCACGTGCTCCTGCTCGACGGCGACATGCAGCACCTGCCGGCCGAAGCGCCGCGGCTGCTCGAGGCCGCCGAGCGCACCGGCGCCGATCTGGTGCTGGGCGAACGGCGGTTCAGCCGCCAGGACATGCCGGCCTCCCGCTATCACGCCAACCGGATCGGCAGCCGGGTGCTCGGCTGGTTCATCGGCGCCCCGGTCGGGGACACGCAGTGCGGGTTCCGCGTCTTCAAGGTCGACGCGCTGCGCCGCCTCACGCTGACCGCCCGGGGCTACGAGATCGAAACCGAGATGCTCGTCAAGGTGCGCCGGCGCGGCGCCCGCCTGACCAGCGTGCCGGTGACCGCGGTCTACGCCGGGCAGCGCAGCAAGCTGCGTCCGGTCCGCGATACGACCCGCACCTGTTTCCTGGCGGTGTACTATCAGTTCCTTGAACGTCTCTGACGACATCGCACAGACAGCGCCGGATCGACTGGAACCGGCAGGACTGGAACCTGCGGCAGCGCCGCCGGCCGAAGCGGCGGCGGCAGAGACCCGGCCGGCAGACCACGCCGTCGACAGCGCGTCCCGCCAGATTCCCGAGCCGCGCCGCTGGACGCTGCACGGGCTGAACAACGGACTGATCTTCCGGCTGACGTGCATCGGCGTCCGGCGCCTGCCGAGGGCGGTTTCCTATGCCCTCGGCGACACCGGCTCGTGGATCGCCTGGCGTCTGATGCCCGGGACCCGCGCCGCCCTCGCCGACAACCTGCGCGCCATCTTCCCGTCCGAATCCGAAGCGGCGCTCCAGCGCCGCGCCCGGCGCACGCTGCGGGCCTACTCGAGAGACGCCGTCGATTTCCTCCGCGCGCTGCGCGTCCCGGAAGCGGCCGCACCGGCGCTGTTCGACATGCAGCCCGAATACTTCGAGCGCTTCAGGAAGGTGCTCGACCTGGGAAAAGGGGCGATCCTGGTGACCGGCCATCACGGCAACTGGGAAATCGGCAGCATCCTGATGCGCCGGGTGCTGCACCTGCCGCTTGCCATCGTCGCCATGGCCGAGTCCAGCGCGGACGTCAACCGGATCCGGCGCGAGATGCGCGACGACCTGGGCGTCGACACCATCGAGGTGCGGCGTTCGTTCGACACCGCGCTGCAGATCCGGCGCCGGCTCGCCGAGAACCAGATCGTGGCGATCCTGATGGATCGGCACCTCGGCCGCGATCGTGTGCAGGTGACGCTGCTCGGACGGCCGGCGTGGTTCCTGCGGACGCCGGCGCTGATGGGCTACCTCACCGGCGCACCGCTGGTGCCATGCTTCATCGAGCGATCCGAGGGGCGGCCGTTCGACCTGTTCGTCGGCGAACCGATCGTCGTCTCGAGGAGCCTGCCGCGCGAGGAGGCGATCCAGGCCGCGGCCCAGCAGTTCGCCGATCAACTCGGCGCCCGCGTCCATCGGCATCCCGAGTTCTGGTATCAGTTCTATCGTTATTGGGATGCGCAGCAGGATTCCTACGAGGGTCTGATTGGTGCGTAGAACGATGCCGGTGTCGGCCAGACCGACAGTGGGTATTGTTGATTCGTAGCGTCCGACTCACGGTCCGGCTAAAGCCGGACACCACGTACACAAGTCCCACTTGGATCCCTTCTCGCACCTCGCCTTCGGCCGCACGCTCGCGGCACTCCCGACGCGCCGCCCACGCGAGCCCGGGACGATTCTGGCCGTCATGCTCGGCGCACTGGCGCCGGACGTCGACGCGGTGCTGATGCCGGCGGGATGGGACATCTATCTGCGCGCCCATGAGATCGGCACACACTCGTTACTGGGCAGCCTTGGAATCGCGGTCCTGACGGCGGTCATCGTCCGCGTGTTGATCAGGGGCGGACGCTTTCAAACGCTCGTCCCGGCCGCCTGGGCCGGCAGTCTCAGCCATCTCGCTCTCGACATCCTGTCCGGCGCGCAAATCCGGCTGGGCTGGCCGTTGACAGACGTCCGCACCAGTCTTCCGCTCGTCGCCATGGCGGAGCCGGTGCTGATGGCGATCTTCGTTGTCGGCATGATCGTCCTGATCGCGGTCAGAAACAGCCCGGCGCGGCGGCAGCGATTCGCCGCCGTCGGCGTCCTGACGGCTGCCTTCCTGTTCCTCGATATCAAAGCGGTGCTCCTGTTCAAGGCGCTGTCTCCGCTGGGCGGACGGCCGCGGGAAGTAGTGTACCGGGCGGTCGAAGCGCGCTGGGCGAGCCTGACCGAGTGGTATGTCTACGAGCGGACGGCGAGCGCGCTGCAGCAACAGCTGGTGCGGGCCGGCGGCGGCCCGGAGCTGCTGCTCTCCTGGCCGATCGTCGCGGAGTCTGCCCTGGTGACGAGCTCACGATCGCTGTCGACCGTGCGCAATTTTCTACGGGTTCACGAGCTCGGGTTCGCGGTGCAGCGTCCGGATCCGATCGGCGGCACGCAGGTGCTCTGGTCGGACATCCGATTCTGCGGTGTGCCGGACCGGACGGCGGACACGACCCTGCCCGTCGCCTCCGTCACGACATCGGCCGGCCGCACGGACATCGCGTGCGGCTTGTGGTTTGGCGGCACGTTCGACGGCAACGGACGGGTCGTCAGCCAGCGACTCCTGGTGGGTCAGTGGGAACAGAACCGGGGACCTTAGAGCGCTTTCCGTTTGTAAAACGTGGTACGTGGGGTCCGGCCTCTTCAGCCGGATTGATCCCTTTCCACCCTCGTACGTGGGATCCGGCTTCAGCCGGATTGATCCCTAGTCCGACTAAAGTCGGACGCCACGTACGAACGAACCCTGAAGCGGACCTCACATACGAATCAACACAGGCACCTCGGGCCCCTGGCGCCCCTCAGGATCCGGTCGGGTCACGCGGAACAGCACGTTGGCGAACGGCGTTCCATCGGACATCGGGCGCACCTCGGCGTGCAGCCCATGGCTGGCAAAGCAGGCGAGCCACTGATCGACGGTCCGGAAATATTCGCGCTGTCGCCAGGCGCCGAACGCCAGCGCCTTGAGACGGTTGCCAACGCGCACGGCGGCGAAACGCCATCCCGCGGCGGCGTCGGCCTCCCGCACCAGCATCACTCCGCCCGGCTCGAGCGCGGCGGCAGCGGCCGCAATCACCGACTCCTGATCCAACACGGGCATCAGGTGAAGGACGTCGAAGCACAGCACGGCGCGGCACTCGGCCGGCGGGACGTGACGGGCATCGCCGTGAATGATCTCGGCATCGGCGCCCAGCGCGAGACGCGCCAGGTCAGCCACGTGCTTCCGGGTCTCGACGCCGATCATCCGGTCGAAACAGGGCGGATTGCGCCAGGAAGTCGGCCACCGCCCCGCTCGAACCCGGCGCGCCGTCTCCGCCAGGATGGCCAGGGTCAGGCCCTGACCACATCCGATGTCGACGAGCGTGCCGCCGGACGGGAGGAGCCCGTCACACACGGTCGCGCGGTACAACGGATCGCGGCGCAGCTTGCCGCGCGCGAATTCCCAGGCGGTGATGCTGGACAGCGTGTAACGGTCTGCCGCCTCGCGGACCAGATCGAGAAACGCGGCGTCCCCCGCCGATCCACGCAGCGTCGCGTAAGTCGCGCCGGAGAGCGCCAGCCCGAGTCCACCGCCGACCAGAAGGCTGCCGATCAGCGTGTCGATACCGAACACGCTCAGCCCCGTCGTCCGGGCGGTCTCCAGCGTCAGCTCGTGAAACGCGCCCCGGCGAAGCCAGGCGCCGAGTTGCAGTTCGACGAAGAGCAGGGTGGTGGCAAACAGCGGGTTCGAAATGTTCGCCGCCAGGTACATCTTCAGGCGGTTCAGCCGCAGCAGCCAGCCGCCGAACCAGCACAGCAACAGGTGGAAGCCGAAGAACGGCAGGCAGCCGATGAAGACACCGACGCCGACCGCCGCGGCTTCGCGTCCGGGGCCGCCGCCTTCGGTTCTCAGTTCGTAGAACAGGCGGCGCACGCGCGCGGGCATCGCGGTCATTCTGATGAGGCCTAACAGTATATGGTCGTCGTGGAGCGGCCGCCGTGCCCTCCGACGTACGTAGTGTCCGGCTTCAGCCGGACCGTGGCAGGCCGGCCGACAGATGACGGTCCGCTGAAGGCAGACACTACGCACAGAAAAGCCGATGGTGTTCTTCGTGTTTTCGTGGCGATGTCACCGGGCGAGATCGTTTCTGATCACCTTGCCGCCCTTCATCACGAACTTCATGCGCTGAAGTTCGGTGATGTCGGCCGCCGGATTGCCCGCCACCGCCACCAGGTCGGCGAACTTCCCCTTCGTGATCGAGCCAATCTCGCCCTGCCAGCCCAACGCCTCTGCGTTGACGATGGTGCCGGCCTGAATGGCGCGGACCGGCGTCATCGCGGCGCGCTTGACGAGCGCCTCGAATTCGAGCGCCTGCGTGCCGTGCGGGAAGGTCGAGCCATCGGCGCCGCTGCCGACCATCGTCTTCAGGCCTTTGGTGGCGACCGCCATGGTCACGGCCTTTTCGAAGATCGGGATCATCCGGTACTTGCCGCCGGTGTTCTTGGCATCGTTGTCGTCCATGTACGGCTCGATGTAGCGGACGAAGGTCGGATCGAACAGCAGACGCTTCTGCACCATCGTATCGAGCTGCGCCTGGGTCAGGCCGTAGCCGTGCTCGATGGTGTCGCAGCCGGCGGTGATGGCGAACTGCAGCCCGTCGCCGCCGAAGTTGTGGCAGGCCGCCTTGCGGCCGAGGCGGTGGGTCTCGTCGATCAGCACCTGCAGCACCGGCATCGGGTAGGTCAGGACGTACTGCGCCTCACCGGTGGGGGTGAACGAGTAGCCGCCGGTCGGAAACAGCTTGATCCAGTCGACGCCGCGATCGACGTGCTCCTTGACGGCCGCGCGCGCTTCCTCGACCGAGCGGATCACCGTGCTGGCGAGCGGATTCGGCGGCGCCGCCGGGTCGGCGGGTCTGGGGCCCCAGGCGATGCCGCGGCCCGCTACCTGAAAGCGCGGACCGTCGATGTCGCCCTGGTTGATGGCGTTGCGGATGTCGACGTCGGCGTAGCCATTGCCGTGCGAGCTCATGTCGCGCGCCGCGGTGAAGCCCGCCTGCAGGTCGGCCTGGAGGTTGTTGATCGCGATCAGCATCGCCCGTTCGGTGGTCACGTTCGGGGCGCGGTTGTTGAACATGTGCGTGTGGGCGTCGATCAGCCCCGGCAGCACCGTCGCCTGGCTCAGATCGATCACCTGGGCGCCGGCGGGAATCTTGACCTGTCCCTCCGGGCCGACGTCGGTGATCCGCTCACCCGTCACGATCACGACCTGCTTCGCCAACATCTGACCGCTGACGCTGTCGAACATCCGGCCGGCCCGGACTGCAATCGTTCGAGCGGCCGGCGGACACTGCAGGGCGCCGCCCTCCGGTCCGACGCACGGCCGCGTGCCGGCGAATCGCCACGGTTCCGGAGCGGGCTGCCGGGCCGGCGTTGCCGGCGCCTGCGCCTGCAGCAGCGCCGAGCACACCACGATGCCGAGACCGCCACTCAATACAGCTTTGCCGCGAAGCATGAATCCTCCTGTCGTCACAAGACAAAAACACCGGAAGGTGGACGGGAGAGCCCGCCGCGCTCGTCGCGCAGGCCTTCAGGCCTGCCGTGTCGGGCAGACCCAAAGGTCTGCACTACTTCAGAAACTTCTTGCACAGGGTTTCAAGCCCGTTTGCCGCCAAAGACCGCCGCGGCGGCGACCAGCTTGCGCGGGCCGGTCCGCTTCGTATTGGCGTTGTCGACGAACTCGAAGCTGCCGGTCCTCAGTTCGAGGACGGCGACGTCGGCCGGTGCGCCGACGCGCAGCGTCCCGAGACGCTTGAGCGCCGGGAACGCCTGTGCCGCGTTGCCGGTCCCTCGCGCAATCACCTGATCGAGCGGCAGGCCGAGCAGCAGGAACTTCGACAGCACGTTGGGGAAGTCGAAGACCTGATCGGTGCGGCCGGCATCGGTCCAGTCCGACGAGATGGTGTCCGGCAGGAAGCCCAGCTTGAGCGCCCGCTCGGCGACATCCCAGGTGATGTGGCTGATGCGGCCGTTGCCGATGTCGAACCGGATGCCGCGGCGGCGCGCCGCCAGCACCTCAGGCAGCAGGCGGCCGCTGTCGTCGAAGATGCCGTGCGGCGGCGGTGCATACACGTGCGTCACGATATCGCCCGGCTTGAGCAGAGCGAGGATGGCCGGCAGCGGCGACACGGTGTCGCCGACGTGGATCATCACCGGCAGACCGAGCGGCGTCGCCACCGACTGGGCGCGGCGGAGCGCCTCCAGATCGTTGGCGCCGGCAACGGTGCGCGACAGCCTTGCCTTGATCCCGATAATCACGTCGCGATGGCGCTCGATCGCCTGGCGTGCCGCCGCGGCGTCGGCGCGGTTGATGTCCAGCAGCTCGCCGTCGCCGAGGACCCCGGTCCTGGCGATGTTGATGAGGATCAGGACGCGGTTGGGCGCCCCCTTCGCCACCGCGACGATGTCGTCGATCTCGTCGGCACCTTTCGAGCCGGCATCGACGACCGACGTCACGCCGTTCGACAGACAGAGCGGCGGCATCTCCGCCGTTCGGGCGTGCGTATGGATGTCGATCAGTCCCGGAACCACCAGCTTGCCGGTCGCATCGATCGTCTGGGCGGCGCTGGCGGCAGGGATGTCGGCCTGGACCGCCGCAATCCGGCTGCCCGTGATGCCGACGTCGATCGCGCGGTCGACCCGCCGCGACGGATCGATGACGCGGCCCCCCTTGATCACCAGATCGAATCGATCGGCCGCCAGGGCGGGGGCGCCCGAGAATGCGGCCGTCCCGGCGGCAGCCGCCGTGTGGAGAAAGGCGCGGCGCGTCAGCATGTGACCACTCCAGCGGCGGCGTTCAGTTCAGCGCGAAGACGAACAGGTAGCTGGAATTCTGCAGCTTGTCCCAGTTCACCGGATGCAGATGCCGGCCGCTCGTCTGCACGGCGAGGAACTGTTTGGTTCCGATCGCGTAGGTGACCGGCGATCCCTTCAACGGCGTCCCGACGTTGAACCGCCACAGCTCCTCCAGCGTTTCGTCGTTGTAGGCCACGACCCAGCCGTCCTGGAGGGCGGTGAAGACGAGGCCGCCGGCCGTCGCCGTCACGCCGGATCGGATTTCGATGTCGGTGATCGCCTTGGCCATCACCTTGTGGTTGGAAGCGTCGAACGCCGTCAGGGCGCCGTAGTAGAGATCGCTCGAGAACTTCCGGGCCTCGCTCGCCTTCGCATCGATGCCGCCGTCCTTCGACAGCGCCGCCACCGCCGCGCCATTCTGCGAAAAACAGCCCTCGGTGCCGACGCCATACGCGATGTTCTTGACCGGGTTGAACGCCAGCGGCTGGTGCGCGACACCGCCGTGCCAGGTCGGACAGGTGCGTTTCTGGCCGTCGCCGCGCAACGCCCGGGCGGCGGGATTGTAGAGCTGCACCTCCATCTTCGGGTTGTATTCGAGCGGCTTGCCGGTCTTCGGATCGATTCCCTTGGTCCAGTTCAGGTCGTTGACGTATTTCTCGGCCTTGAGGAAGCGCCCGGTGGCTCGATCGAGCGTGTAGAAGAATCCGTTGCGTCCATAGTGGCCGACCACCTTGCGCTTCACGCCGTCGATGGTCGTCTCGTAGAGCATGTGCACGCCGACCTCGTCGAAATCCCACGAGTCGTTCGGCGTGTACTGGAAGTGCCAGGCCAGCTGGCCGGTTTCGACGTTGAGCGCGACCGCGGAGTTGGTGTAGAGGTTGTCGCCGGGCCGGAACTGCGGGTCGTAGATCGGATACGGGTTGCCGGTGCCGACGATGTAGAGTTTGGTGGCGGGATCGTAGGAGCCGGTCTGCCAGATGCCGCCGCCGCCTGTCTTCCAGGCGTTGTGATCGTCCCGCCAGGTTTCGCTCCCGGGGTCGCCCGGCTTCGGCACGACGTACCAGCGCCACAGTTCGTTGCCCGTCTTGACGTCCAGCGCGGCGACCCAGCCGCGCGTGCCGCCGTCGCCGGCGCCGTTCTGGATGATCACCTTGCCGTCGGCGACCAGCGGCGCGGTGAGGAACTTCTCCTGGTTGCCGAACTCGTTCTTGGCCGCGACCCTCTTGTCCCAGACGATTTCACCGTTGTCGCGGTTGATGGCGATGACCCGGCCGTCCGGCAGGTTGGCCACCACCAGATCTTCCCAGAGCGCGATGCCGCGCGTCCGCGGCGCGTTGCCTTCGTGCTTGACGCCGGGATCGGCGGTCCACACGAACGAGCCCCGATCGGGATTGCGGATGTCGATCTTGTAGACGGTGCCCCAGCCGTCACCGGTGTACATGTAGCCGTTGTCGATCAGCGGATTGACTTCGTTCTCCGGACCGTTCTGCCCGACGTCCTGCATCCCGCCCAGCGCCAGCGCCCACACCATCCGTAAATTCTTGACGGTGTCGCGGTTGATCTGGGTCAGCCTGGAGTAGCGCGTCGCGCCGTAGTCGCCGTTCATCAGCAGCCAGTTCTGCGGCTCGTTGACGGCGTTGACCAGCCGGTCCTGGTTGACGGTGAGCGAGTAGCCCTGGGCCAACGCGATGGCGGACGCCAGCACGGGCGCGCAGAGCAGAGCGATCAGTGTCCGCGATCGATATGGCACGTCGTGTCCCCCTTGAAGATCTGCGCAGATATTACCCGAATCGCACCCCGCGGGTTGTTCGAACCACCCCGGATGGGTGAGAATTCGTCCGCGATCGGCACGTCCGTTCGTCCCTGACCGATCGCCTCCGGAGACCGTCACCATGCGCCGCGATCAGATCGAGGAACTGTTTTACGGGAAACCCGAGCAGCAGCGCCGCTTCACCCAGGATTTCCCCATCCTGCCCGACGTCTGGATCGCATACGGCAAGACGCCTGGACAGCGGGTCGAACTGCTCCTGACCCCGCACAACGACTCCGACGCGGCCCGCCTGGCGCGCGCCTTGCGCGAGCGGCTGGCCAGCGATGCCGGGCTGGACGGCGCGCCGGCCGCACCGGGCCCGGCCGGCCGGGCGCGTGTCCTCTTCAACGAATCGGTGGTGCTGGCATCGCTGACGTTCCGCGAACTGGCTCGCGCCGCCATGCCGCTGACCGACTGGTGGCGGCGGGTGGTCGTGCCGATCGGGGGCGTCTGGCAGTTCGAATCGCTGCGGGCATTTGCCGCCGGGCTGATCGCATCGGACCGCATCGCCGGCGGACCGGAACTGGGCGGCGCCGATCCCCGCCTGTTGAAGAAATTGATCCGGATCGTCGGCTGCATCGAGCTCGATCGCCAGGGGCGGCCGATGTCACCGGACCGTCTGGCCGACACCAACCCGTCGGGGGACGAGATCGACGCCTTTGCCGGCGTGTTCGACGGCCTCCAGCCGGTGGCGCCTTCGACCGGCGCCGTGTTGTGGAGCATCAGCGCCAACCGCGAGGCCAGCACCAGCGTCTGGCGTTCGCGGCTCACCGTCAAGGCCGATGCGGCGGCGCGGCTGTTCGAAGCGGAGACCTCCGGCATCCGGTGGGCGGTGCTCGACACCGGGATCGACGCGACGCACAAGGCCTTCCGCCGCCGCGACGCCGCCCAGCAGATCGTGGCGCCGGCGCCTGACAATCACGAGGACGAGTTGGGCAGCCGTGTGCTCCGCACCTACGACTTCCTCAAGATCAAGGACCTGCTGGATCCCGATACGGAGACGCCGGTCGCCGGCAGCGCCGCCGCCCGCATCGATCCGGATCGGCTGCGCGAGCTCAGCGATGATCTGCGCATCAGCCTGCTGCGCGGCCGCTCGATCGACTGGGATCTGCTCGAACCGTTCCTGCGCGTCCCGCACACGGTGCAGGACTATCAGCCGCCGCGATTCGATTCGCACGGCACCCACGTCGCCGGAATCCTGGCGGCGAACTGGCAGGAAGCGCCGCAGGAATCGCCGCTGAAGGGGCCGCTGGTCGGCGTCTGTCCAGAGCTCGAGCTCTACGACCTGCGCGTCCTGCCCGACGATCCGGCGATCAAGGCCGACGAGTTCACGATCATCGCCGCGCTCCAGTTCGTCCGGCATCTGAACGCGCACAAGAATCTGATGGTCGTCCACGGGGTGAATCTCAGCCTGTCGGTGCCGCACGACGTCGCCAACTATGCGTGCGGCCGCACGCCGGTGTGCGACGAATGCGAGCGCGTCGTCTCGGCGGGCGTGATCGTGGTGACCGCGGCCGGCAACCGCGGCTTCGACAAGCTGCGCGACCCGGCCGGCGGCGCCGCCGGCGACTACCGCTACATCAGCATCACCGATCCGGGCAACGCCGAAAGCGTCATCACGGTCGGCTCGACGCACCGGATGATGCCGCACAACTACGGCGTGTCGTACTTTTCGAGCCGCGGTCCGACCGGCGACGGCCGGACCAAGCCGGACCTGGTCGCGCCCGGCGAACGCATCGATTCCTGTTCGCTCAACGGCTACTACGAAACCATGGACGGCACCAGCATGGCGGCCCCGCATGTCAGCGGCGCCGCCGCGCTGCTGATCGGCCGGCACCGGGAGCTGATCGGCCAGCCACAGCGGGTCAAGGAGATCCTCGGCAACAGCGCCACCGACCTGGGACGCGAGCCGCGCTTCCAGGGTCGCGGCCTGGTCGACGTGCTGCGCGCCCTGCAGTCACTCTGAAACGAGGACGTCATGCTCTTCACGCTCGAGGCGCTCCAGGCCAATGACGGCGACTGTCTCCTCCTGCACTATCAGGCGGACGGCGACGCCCTGGTGCACGTGCTGATCGACGGCGGCGCGGCCGGGATCTACCGGTCCATCCTCAAACCCCGTCTCGTCCAGCTGCGCGGCAGCCGGCCGCTCCACCTGCGGATGGCCATGGTCAGCCACATCGACGCCGACCACATCACCGGCCTGCTCGACCTGCTCAAGTCGCTCGAGGAGGATCAGGCGGACGGCGCCGAGGAGTTCTGCAGGATCCAGACGCTCTGGCACAACTCGTTCGGCCAGCTGCACGGCGGCAAGTCCGCCGTCGCGCAATCGGCGACCGTCACCGCCTCGATCGACGGCGTCGTCCCGCCCGACGACCGGCTCGACTGGACGACGCAGGCCGTCGTCGCCAGCGTGCCGCAGGGGAATCGGCTCCGCCAGTCGGCGGTGCAGCTGGCGATTCCGATCAACCAGGGAGCAGGCGGCGATCTCGTCATGGCGCCGGCGCGCGGCCAGAAAATCGTCAGGATTGCCGACGGCCTGACGTTCATGGTGCTGGCGCCCAACCAGCAGCAGCTCACCCGCCTCCAGACGGAGTTCGCCAAGGCCAGCCAGCAGATCAAGGGCGGCGCCAGCGACGCCGCGGTCGGCGCCGATTATCTGAACAACACCGTGCCGAACATGTCGAGCATCGCCGTGCTGGCGGAAGCGGCCGGGCCCGATGGTACCGCGCGGCGGATGCTGTTGACCGGCGACGCGCGCGGCGACGTGCTGCTGGAGTCGCTCGAGCTGGCCGGCCTGCTCGACCAGGGCCGCTTCCACGTTGACCTGCTGAAGGTCCAGCACCATTGCAGCAGCCACAGCACGACCCAGGACTTCTTCGAACGGGTCACCGCCGATCGTTACGTGATTTCCGGCAACGGCAAGCACGACATCCCGCACGCCGACGCGCTCGGCTGGCTGTCGGCGGCGCGGGCCGGGCAGCGCTACGATGCCTACCTGACCAATCGCATCGGCGTCCTGGACAACCGCAAGACGCTCGACACGTTCCTCGACTCGGAGGCCAGGAACCAGCCGACACACAGCTACCACTTCCGCGCCGAGAAGGACTTGTCGATCTCGGTCGATCTCGGGTGAGAACGGAAGAGGCTGGTCTCTGGTCCTTGGGCCTTGGGCCCTGGGCCCTGGTCCCTGGGCCCTGGGCCCTAGTCCCTGGTCCCCCGCATCTCGTTGCGGACCACGACCCCGCCTTTCATCACGAACTTCACGCGCTGCATCTCGGTGATGTCGGCCAGCGGATCGCCCGACACGGCGATCAAGTCGGCGAACGTCCCCTTGGCCAGGCTCCCGACCCGCTCGGTCCAGTCGTAGTTCAAGATGCTGGCCGCCGTGATCAGGGCGGTCTGGAGCGCCCGCGCCGGGCTCATCCCCCACTTCACCAGGTAGGGGAACTGATCGGCCTGCCGGCCGTGCGGGTACCTGCCGGGTACTGCGCCGCTGCCGAACGGCAGCGGCACGCCGGCCGCGAGCAGCTTCCTGAACGTCTTTTCCGCCAGGCCGAGCCGGGTGACGCTGCCGCCGCTCAACCGCTTGTCTTCCGCCTCGTGGCCCGCCAGATCATCGATCGTCATCATCACCGGCAGCTTCTTCCGCACGATCAGCTGCAACGTCGCATCGTCCTTGTAGAGCTCGAGCATGTGCATCGGGAGATCGACGCCGGCCTCGACGCATGAGCGCATACCCTCGCCTCCGTAGGTGTGGCAGGCGACCTTCAGCCCCAGCCGGTGCGACTCGTCGACGATCGCGGTGATCTCTTCGAGCGTCAGCGACGGAATCGCGACCAGCGATCCATCCGGCCGGAACCCGTTCAACTCATCGCCGACGAAATCCTGGGTCGTGTAAATCTTCGCCCAGTCGGTGCCGTGCAGCTTGAGCTCCCGCACCGCGGCACGAGCGAGCCATGGCCCGTTGATGTTCTTGCCCTCGGTGAATCCACTGTAGAACCCGGGCACGGTGTTGGGCGCCGGCGCCGAGGCACGCGGATTGAGCGACTGACCGGCGACCTGCATCCTCGGCCCCGGCAGCACGCCGCTGTTGATGGCGTTCCGGAGCTCGACGGTCCCGAAGCCGCCGCGCGAATCCATATCGACGATGGTGGTGAAGCCGGCATCCAGATCGCGCTGCGCGCTCTGGACCATAATCATCGTGCGATGCTCGGTCGACTCGTTGGGCAGGTTCTGGCCGACGTGGACGTGCGCATCGATCAGGCCGGGCAGCACGGTCGCGGCACTCAGGTCGATCAGGCGCGCGTCGGACGGGATCGGCACCGACGGCCCGACATCGGCAACCCGGTCGCCCTTGATCAGCACGGTCTGATTGCTCAGCATCCGGCCGGTCCGGGCGTCGAACAATCGGCCGGCCCGCACGGCGACGACCTGGGCGGGCGGCGCCAGGTACGGCGACACCTCCCGAGCCTGGCCGCTGCCCTCCTGCGACCAGACCACCGCTCCGGACACCCAGACCAACCCGAGCGCGATTCCGAACAACCCCACACGTTGCCAGCGCATGGCCCCCTCCAGCCTATTCACGTCACCGGATCGAGGTGACTATATACGACTGCTGGCGGCTACGGCCCGGCTGACGAACGTGAACAGATCGATCCTCAACTACTGCAGACCTTCAGGTCTGCCAGACGCCGCAGGTCTGAAGACAGTCCGAGAAAAAATCAATTCTGAAGTAGTGCAGACCTTTAGGTCTGCCCGACACGGCAGGCCTGAAGGCCTGCACTACGACAGTCGCGGCTTCCAGACCAGCAGCTCGCCTTTGCCGGGCACGGCGGCATCGCCGATGTAGCGCTCGTAGGCGCCGTCCCGGTCATCATAGGGCAGCGGAAAGCCGAACGTCTCGAGATGCCGGGCATACAGGCGCAGGAACGTCGGGTTGTAGGTGGCGGCGTACGAGAAGGTCGGCGGAATCTGAATCGGGACGAGCGAGATGATCGTGCCGCGGCTCATCCAGGCGCCGGTCCGAAGCGCCGCCCCGTTGCGAATGATCAGCGTGCCGCCCTTCATCTGCAGGCCGGCCGAGTCCCGCACCGGCCCGGCAATCGCGATCAAACCTCGTTTCATCCGCATCCCGATCTCCAGGCCGCCGGTCCCGTCGACGATGATCGTGCCGTCGGTCATCCCCGAGACGCTACCCCGGTAGGCGGCGCCAATCTGCCCGCCGGCGTTGCCGTGCACCCGGATCAGCCCGCCCGACATCTCGCCGCCCAGCCAGTCCGAGACGTGGCCCGAGACGTCGATCGAGCCCCCTTTCATGTGCGCGCCGAGGTGCATGCCGGCGTTGCCGATGATGGCGATCCGGCCGCGCGTCATGCGGCGGCCGATCCACTTGACGTTGCCCGCGTCGCCGCGAATCTCGATCTGGTCGCTGGCCTCACCGTCGACCTCGAAGAAGTCCTCGACCCGCCGTTGCCGCTTGCCGAGATAGACCGGCAGCTCGCGGATCGCTTCGTTGCCGAGCGTGGCCATCACGTCGGGACAGAGCGTCTCGGCTTCGAGCGGCACCTCGGGTTGTTCTTTGAGGACCAGGGTGATCATGAAGTTAGGATGTGAGGAAGTGAGGAAGTGAGGAAGTGAGGAAGTGAGGAAGTCGGGAAGTCGGGAAGTCGGGGAGTTGTGAATCGTAAATTGTAAATTGTGAATTGACATCAGCGCCGGGCGCCGGCGTCGAGCGGACCGTCGCGCAGCTCGCCGACCGGGTAGTTCTCGAACGAGATGGTCGCGTAGCGCTCGAAGAACCGCTTCAGGTCGCGCGCTATCGCCGCATCGTATTCGGGGCGGATGTGCAGCCGGCGGCCGGGCGGCGTCCGCCGCAGCTGTCCCTCCTCGACGACGAGCGTGCCCGCTTTGATCACGTAGCGCGGCGTCGCAAACATCCGGGCGCGATCGGCGTCGGGGACGTAGACCGTGACGTCGGCGTCGGCGCCGAGCCCGAGCTGTCCCTTACTGTGAAGTCCGAGCACCCGGGCCGGACCGGCCCGCGTGATGACGGCAATCTCGTTCAGCGTGTACTCGCGGCCGAGGCCATCGGCGAGGGCGCTGCCGGCCAGCAGCTTGTGGTTCACCCGCTTGAGCCGGGCGTCCCGGTAGGTCCGATCCATCAGCAGCCGGATCAGCTCGGGATACGACATGAACGATCCGCCATTGGGATGATCGGTCGACAGGACGAGCCGCCAGGGATCGGCGGCGAGCAGGAACAGCTCGAGGCCGACCACCCACTGCAACGCGGCGACCGCCGCCTTCTCCTTGTAGGCGTACGGCACGATCCCGCAGCCGGTCTCGAGCTCGATGTCCAGGTTGACCCACTTGCGGCCGCTGCTCTTGTGCAGCAGGTACTCGACCGGCGCATCCGCCGTGACGGTCGTCGCGGCGCCGAACATCACCTGACCGACGTCGCCGCTGACCTCCGGGTGCGCGTTGACATACTCGCTGACCTCGCGCGCGCCCGACCGCCAGCCGCCATCCGGGCCCTGCCCGTAGCTGTGGAACTGCAGATGCGTGAAATGGGCGCGGCGGCCGCCGACCGCGCGCATGCTCTCGATCGTCGTCTGGACATTGCCCGCCACGCCGAGGTTGTTGCAGTGGATGTGTGCGGCATGCGGCAGCGCCAGCGCGTTGCCGGCGTCGACCAGGGTCTCGAGAATCGCGCGCGGCGTGACGCGGGTCGATCCGATCGGTGTATCGAGAGTGGTGCGCTCGCGCGATCCGCGCTTCCACAGCTCGATGCCCCCCGGATTGACGATCTTGATCGCGTACCCGCCGGCGGCGCCGAGCAGCCAGGCCGCGTACTCGCGGGCGCGCTCCCGCTCGTCCGCCGCGACCAGACGCAGCAGATACTCGTCGTTGCCCATCAAGACGAAGAACCCGGCGTCGACGATCGGGGTGTCGTCGAGCTCGGCATGCGACAGCCGCGCCGCGGCCGGCGCGACGGCAGCATCGAAAACGGTGGTGTAGCCGAGGCCGGTGTAGCGATAGCCGGTCGTGAAGGTGCTGGGCACGGTGCCGCCGGTTCCCGACCGCGGCAACGGCCCTTCGTCCTCGACCGCCGGCGCCCGGACCGGATCGCCCCGGTGTTCCTCAGGCAGCAGCCGCCGGGCGAGATTGACGGCGCCTCCCGCGACGTGGGCATGGATATCGACGCCGCCGGGCATCACCACCATGCCGCGCGCATCGATGGCCGGCGCGTCCGCCGCGACCTCGGCGACCAGCCGGCCGTCCTCAATGCACAGATCGCGCACTTCGCCATCGACTCCGTTGGCCGGATCGTAGACGGTCCCGCCGGCGAGGCGGAGTTGGCTCATTTCTGGTCCTTGGTGCCTGGTCCTTGGTCCTTGGTCCGTCCTTGGTCCTTGGTCCGTCCTTGGTCCTTGGTCCGTCCTTGGTCCTTGGTCCGTCCTTGGTTCCTGGTCCGTCCTTGGTTCCTGGTCCGTCCTTGGTCCTCGGTCCCTGGTTCCTCGGTCCCTGGGTCCTCGGTCCTTGGTTCCTCGGTCCTTGGTTCCTCGGTCCCTGGTTCCTCGGTCCCTGGTTCCTCGGTCCTTGGGTCCTCGGTCCTTGGGTCCTCGGTCCTTGGTTCCTCGGTCCCTGGGTCATCGTCCCTGGTCCTCGTGCCCTGGCTGGTCGTCGCCTGGGCGGTGGCCTTGATTCGAGACGGGCGCCGTGGATACTTGAACCGCAGCGTGTCGCGGTAGCGGACGGCGCGTTCGCGGAGCGAGGTGGCGAGCGCCGCGGCGGCGGGCGGGCCGCTGATCGAGGGCCGGAGCGGCAATGGGAGATCGTCCATGCGCAGCGCCAGGCCCGCTTCGTGAATGCCGGCCATGCCGCTGTCGATGACGACTTCCGCCTGCCGGAGCGCGCTCTCGCTCGCCCGCGGTCCCAGCACCGCGCACGGCAGCAGCGCGATCCGTTCCAGCAGTGGCGCGGGGATGCACCCCACCGAACCGATCACCAGCACCGTGTCGATCTCGCCGCGGGCCAGTCTTGAGCCGGCGTTCCCGTCGAGCGGCCGGTACCTTGGATATCCGCGCGCGAAGTCGACCGCGGCCGGAAAGCCGGTCTGCCAGGTCGCGACCGCGTCGGCACCAGACCGGTTGCCCCCAGCCCGCAGCAGGCTGAGCGCGCAGCGGGTCGGACCGTTCAACGCCAGCGTCAGCGCCGCCAGGGCGTCGGCGCGGCCGTGATCCGGTTCCGCGGCGGCGCTGCGATCGAACTGACGCGCCCGTTCTTCCGGCCGTGCCTCGGCATCGGCGACGAACACGGCGTAGCGGGCGGCCAGCAGCGTGGGCGCCAGTTCGCGAGCGTGGCGGATCGTGTCGTCGGCCGCGTCCGCCTGGAGACGGATGGTGTCGTGCTCGCCCTCCGGCTGCCAGACCGCGTCCGCCGCGCCGGCGTCCTTGACGCCGACCGCGCGCAGGGTCGCCCCGGCGCCGGACGTCGCCACGATCGCGCTCAATTCGGCGAGCATCGCGACCTCGTCCTGCTCGGCCAGCGCAATCCGGATGTCCGCGTCAGCCGGGCCACGCGAATCGCCGACGTCGACGGCGACGACCGTACGCCCCCGGCGCCCGCCCGGCACATGGATCCCCACCGGCTCCGGCGCGTAGCGCGTCCAGTAGCGCGGATACCGCAGCATCGGATCGACACCCCAGAAGACCAGGAGGTCGGCACGGTTGCGGACCTCGCCCAGCGTCGCGCCGGCTCGCCCCCGCTCCTGGGCCGCCACAATCGAGCTCATCGCCGTCGCCGACGTCACGCTGTCGAGCGTCGCGCGCAGCGCATCAGCCAGCGCGATCCCCTCGCGCTGCGTCTCACACGAGATGTCGGGAGCGAGATAGACGAGCAACCGGGCGGCGCGAGCCGCCAGCCGCGCCGCCGCCTCGAGCGCATCGTCAACCGGCACGTCGCGGCCCTGAACCCGCGCGCGCGCCGGCGCACTGCCGTCGCCGAACCAGGCGGCGCCGAGGTCGCAGGTGTGACGCGCCTCGACGATGCGGTTGCCGCGGACGACGACGGTGATGTCGTCGCAGGCGCAGCCACAGCCGAGACACGTCGAGGCCTGGAGGAGTCGATCGGCGGGCAAGGACCCAGTCTATCGCACGGCCCCCTTCGCCCCGGCGGTCGTCGCCAGTCGGCGCGCGCCGGGTCCGAGCCCGGTGCCGCCATCCGGCATCGATTCGGTACAATCCAGGGCGATGACCCGATTCGGCCGCGCCATGCTCGCAGAATGGGCGCTTGACCCCGATTTCACCTATCTCAACCACGGCACTGTCGGCGCGACACCCCTCCGAGTGCTGAAGAGGCAGCAGGACCTGCGCGACGAGATCGAGCGGCTGCCCGCGCGATTCATTCTCCGCGAGCTCACCGGCGAGCAGCCGGCGCCATGGCGCACGCAGTCGCGGCTGCGCGAGGCGGCGGGTGCGGCCGCCGCCTTTCTTGGCGCGCGGCCCGGCGATCTGGTGTTCGTCCCGAACGTCACGACCGGGATCAACGCCGTCCTTCGGTCCGTCGCCCTCGCTCCCGGCGACGAAGTCGTCATCTCGGACCTCGCCTACGGCGCCGTCACGCTCGCGGCGGCGGTCGTCGCACAGGATCGTCAGGCGACGCTGCGGACCGTTGCGCTGCCCGATCCGGTCCGCAGCCCCGACGCCATCGTCGAGGCATTCACCGCGGCGCTCACACCGCGGACCAGGCTGGTCATCGTCGATCACATTACCGCGCAGACCGCGCTGGTGATGCCGGTCGCCGAGATCGCCGCGGTGTGCCGCGCCCGGGGCATTCCCGTCCTGGTGGACGGCGCGCACGCGCCTGGCTCGCTGGCCGTGGACATTGCCGCCCTCGGCGTCGACTACTACGCGGCCAACCTGCACAAGTGGGCGCACGCGCCGCGGCCCTGCGGCATCCTGTGGGCGGCACCGGATCGCCAGCAGACGCTGCGGCATCCCATTGCCTCATGGGGCGCCGGGAAGGGGTTCCTGCGCGAGTTCGAGTGGCAGGCCACCAGCGATCCGACCGCCTACCTGGCCGCGCCCGCGGGGATCGCGCTGCTGCACGAATGGGGCTTCGAGGCCGCGCTCCGCTACATGCACGGTCTGGCGTGGCAGGCCGCCGATCTGCTCACACGCCGCTGGGAAACCACGCTCGAAACGCCGCGCGGGATGGTCGGCGCGCTGGTGACCGTGCCGCTGCCGGCACGCGCCGGCGCCACCGACGACGAGGCGGCACGTCTGAAGTTGTCGCTGCTGCTCGACGATCACATCGAGGTGCATCTGCATGCCTGGCGAAACCGCCTCTGGGCGCGCGTCTCGGCGCAGGTCTACAACGATCGGTCGGACGTCGAGCAGCTGGCGGACGCGGTGCTGCGGAAGCTCGGGTAACGGACCATGCCGAAAATCGGCCCGCAGCAGTGCAGCCGTCAGGTCTGCCCGACCGGCAGGCCTTCTATGAGCCGGGCCGTGTCAAGCTCCGTGATTTAGACGGTAAACCAGACATATCCCGCGACAGCCCTGCCCTGCCCAGCGTTACTTCCTTGACGGCGCGGGAACACCGCCCGCCGCCGGACGGTTCGGGAGCTTTGGCGCAGACGGCTCCGGCGCGGACGGCGCCCTCTTCAGCGGCGACTCGGTCTTCTGGTTGTCGGTTCCCGCTCGGATCAGCAACTGCTTCAGGTCGTCGGGCACGGTCGGCTGCCAGTTGACGTCACCAGCCTCAGCCAGGTAGTCGTAGAGGTCGTCCAGGTTGGCCGGCAAGGCGTTCGCCAGTGACGCTTCTTCGGAGGCGAAGCGGATCGACGCCATGAGATACAGCTGCAGTGATTTTGCAATCTCCGGATTGAGGCTCGAGTTCTTCTGATCGATCAGCGCCAGCGCCCGATAAAAATAAGCGCCGTAATTGCGCTCGCGGCGGTCGAACTGGATCGCCTTCTGGAAGGCGTCGTCGGCCAGTTTCTTGTCCTCGTCGGTGCGGCCGACCAGCTTCATGACCTTCCCGTAGTAGTAGTGAGCGGACGGATCGTTGGGACGATTGTGACGCGCGTACTCGAGGTTGCTCTTCGCGAGTTGGAACATGTCGTGGTAGAAGCTGAGAATGCCGTTGTCACGCTTGAGCGTCGACATCACACGCACGAAATCGGGGTGCGTCACCACGAAATTACCCTGCTTGCCGTCAAGTACCGGCTTCAATTCCCTCGTGATCATGTCGTCGACATTCGCAATGCGTTCGGCGATCCGGCGCCGATCACCCATGAAGGCCAGCCCGACGCGTTGATCATGCCTGACGGCGGTCTGAAGGGTGGCGTACAGTTTCGGCACCTCCCTGACCTCATAATTCTGGTTCAGGAGCGCCTTGAAGGCGACGTCATCGGCCTGATTCTCCTGGACGGTGTCCCAATCGAGAGTCAGGGCCCCCGCCCACATGTTGCCGATGGCGAAACCGATGGCCGCCCCGGCAAGGCCACTCGATACCGCGCTCTCGCCAAGTGCGCGGCCGCCCACCGCGCCACCAAGCGCACCAAGACCTGCCCCAATCCACCGGCGCTTGGTCGCTTCCTTCTTGTTGAACTCTTCCTGGCCGAGATTCAGGATCGACTTCAACTTCCAATGGTCGAGCTGCACATGGGCCATTTCGTGGCCAAGGACGTAGGCGAGCTGGGCTTCATTGTCGAGCAGGGAAATCAGCCCGGTGGACACGTAGATCGTTCCCGTCGACAGCGTCTCGGCAAACGGAATCGGGTAGGCGACCAGACGGAAGGCGAACAGCTTTTCGGAATCGCCCGGCACCAGCCTCTGCCCGACCCGATTCAGATAGTCGGCCACCAGCTTGTTGTCGTAGAGGCCGGTCTGCAGCCGCAGACGGTCGCCATCGTGAACCACCGTGGGCCGGGCCGGCGGGGCGACGTTCTTCTCGAACGCCTGCAGGCTATGTGCGCGTTGCACTTCGTCAAACAACTGGTCCACATCGTCATGGAAATCCGGGTCGGTCTGATACAGATTGAGCGAAAATGTCTTCAGCCTCTCGTATCTGCCCGCATCCCTTGTCGCCCTGGCCTTTTCCTTCTCCCGCAGCTTTGCCTCGTCGTCTTTGTCCTTGCCCTTGGTAATCCCAGGGATTCTCGGGACCTGCGCTGGAATGATGACGGCGAATCCGGTGACGAGCAGGACAACCAGCAGCGAAACGGAACGGCTGATGCTTGGCCCCATGGGAGCACTCCTTGGTGTGACGGTTGCCGGGCGCGATTCTGATAAGGGGTACAACGCTGGCGGGGGATCAGGCTAACGGACTAGGCCATCCAATGGCGCTCACTTTTTCGCGACGTGCACCTGCAGACTGGTCAACCGCCTCTTCTATTGCTTGTCCCGCACGATCCGCAACCCGATATAAGAGTCTTTGGTCCCGGGAACCGCTTTCCCCCGCGCCGATACCCTCAGGGATCTGGCGCTGTCCAACCAAGAGCCGCCGCGGATGACCCGCTGATAGTCCGGACTGAACCAGTCCTCGCACCATTCGGCGACGTTGCCGAGCATGTCGTGCAGCCCCCACGGATTCGCCGCCTTAGTGGCCACGATCTGAGGCCGTGAAGGACGGCTGGAGCCCTGGGCGAGTCCGAACCAGGCGACGGCGGCCAGCGGCGCGGGCGACCCCGGACCCGCGCGGGCAGCGTATTCCCATTCGGCCTCGGTCGGCAGCCGGTAGGTGAATCCATCGCGTCGCTGATTGAGCCGCTGGATGAAATTCTGGGAATCCGACCAGGAAATGTGCTCGACCGGCTGTCCATCGCCCTTGAAGTCACTGGGGTTGTCGCCAATGACGGCCTCCCACTGCTCCTGGGTCACCTCGGTCGGCCCGATTTGAAACCCGTCCACGGACACGCGTCGGACCGGCTTCTCACTGTCTTCGCACTCGTCGTCACCGACTGTGCAGCCCATCCTGAATTCCCCGGACGGCAATGACCGGAAACGAAATGGCACCCCCTTGATCGCAAAGGAGAGAGGCGCATCCGGTGTTGCAGTCGTCGGCACACTGGCAGCGGGGACGCCTGGGGTGGCAGGCGCTGCCGACACTGGGTTCCCCTTCGCAGTGGGCTTCGGGCCTTCGCTGCCTCGTCTGGCGGCAGTGCCCGTGCTGGTGTTGGCGGGATTCGACGGCGGCTCGTCCCGATTTGGCAACGACGGGCCTGGCAGAGTCGGCGATGCTGCTGACGCCTTGCCTGGCGCAGACAACGCCGGATCCGGCCTGACAACCGCAGGCTGCCTGAAATGATTCAACAGCAGCGAGACGGCGGCGACAATCGCCAGCGTTGCGCCCGTGAGCGCTAGGCGATGGTTGTGCCACCGGGGCGCAGTCCGCATCGGGCCGGTGGCTGGCTTTTCGCCATGCGCAACGGGCGGAACATTGCGAGGTGTATCCGCTGCGGGACTGACCTGAGTCGGCACGCGATCAGTCGCTACCGGCGAAGCCACCTTGGCTGGGACAATCTCGGCGATGCGGTCAAACACGCCCAGCAGTTCAAGGCGGTCCGGCTCCCCCTGCCAGCCTCGAAGATCGGCGGCTTGCAGGCGGCGGAACTCGAACGGTAGCTTGGAGTCATCCAGGCGCACCGGAATGAGAACCTTCCGGTCGCTGCCCTCGGCAGCCTCCATCTTCACCCATTCGGAGACCACTGAAAAACTCGACCACACGACGATCACGCACTGACAGGCTGCAAGCTCACCTTCGATCACTTCGACATAGGTCTTCCCAGGGGGAATCTTGTGATCCCACCACACGTCCCAGCCGCGGACGCCCAGCAGACCGGCGAAGGCCCGCGCCGTCAGGATATCTTCCGAGGCGTAGCTGAGAAAAATGTCGGCCATGCGGCTTGGAACGTCCTGCCAAGAATATAACGACCTTTCCCCGACTACTTAACCACTCCCGCATCGCTGACGATCCGGCCGTCGACGATCGTCAGCACCGACCGGATCTTCTTGATCTGCTCGTCGGGCACGGCGAAATAGTCGTCGCTGAGAACGGCCAGGTCGGCCAGCTTGCCGGGTTCGATCGAGCCGATCTTGTCTTCCATGCGCAGGAACCAGCTGTTGCCGCGAGTGAACAGGCGCAGCGCCTCCTGTCTGGTGATCTGCTGGTCACCGTTGACCCGGGCGCCGAACGAGTTCCCGCCGGTCGTCGCGAAATAGATGTGCAGCCAGGGATTCAGCGGCGCGATGTGGACACCGTCGCCGTGGATGCCGGCCTGGATGCCGTGATCGACAATCGTCCGGAACGGCGCGCCGACGACGACCTTCGGATCGGTCGAGGTGACCCAGCGGAAGGCCGCCATCTGCACGCCGCAGCCGAGCGTCCTGAGCCGACCGAGCAGATCGCTGGTGACCACGGGGACATGGTGGACCACCCAGCGCTGGTCGCTGATGCCGAACTCCTTGTTGACCGCTTCGTAGGCCTCGACGACTTGCGTCAGGCCGGCGAGATCGCCGACGCTGTTTTCGTTGCGCCACCTCGCCGCGGCGACCAGCCGCTGCGCCTCGCGCCAGACGGCGCCGCTGCCGAGCGGGGCCGCCCATTCGCCAATCGACCCGGTCATCAGCATGTCATCGCCGAAGAACTGGAACTGATTCCGCAGCCGTTCCTTCAGCTCCGGCAGCGCCGGGTCGTTCTGGTTCTGCAGGAAGTTCATCTGCAGGCGGACGATCGTCTTGCCCTCGCGGTGCAGCGCCAGCCAGGGGTCGTACATCCGGTACTGATCGAGATTCGACAGAATCTGGCTCGGATGCAGCGGTCCCGGCGTCGGAAACAGCACCTGATCGAGATGTGCCGTCAGCCCGAGGCTGGCCGAGTATTGCATCGCGTCCAGCGTGCTCCGTTTCCGGTCCTCGAACGTCTGCAGCCGTCGGAGATGATAGAGCGCGCTGGCGGAGGCCCCGCCACCCGCAAAACCGGCGGCGGCGATCGCCCCGTTGTCGGCGACGTTCACCTTCACGACGTTCGGGTGCACCGGCGGCGCGGCATCGGCGGCATCGAAGAACGCCTTGCCGAGGCTGTTGGTCACGCACGGACCGGTGAATCGTTCATAGAGAAGGACCGGTCGATCCGGAACCGCCGCGTCCAGCTCCTGACGCGTCGGATGCCGGTGCTCGGCCCATTGGTTCGGGTGCCACCCGCCCATCGAGGTGATCCACTGGCCGGCCGGCACCTCCTTGCGCCGGGCGGCGAGCGCCTCTTGAATTTCCCGAATCGACGCCGTGTTCTCGAGAATGGTGTGGTAGCCCGGCCGGTTCGCCAGGCTGACGGTGTGGACGTGGGCTTCGACGAGGCCGGGGATCACGGTCCGCCCGCGCAGATCGACGACGCGCGTGAGCGGTCCGCGGGCCGGGGCGCGGTTGCCCACCGCCTGGACGCGGCCATTCCTGATCGACACGGCGCTCGCCACCGTGTTTCGCGCGTCCATCGTCTGGATTCGGCCGTTGGTGAGGATCAGGTCGGGCTGGCCCGCGGGAGGGGCCGCGGCCTGGCCGAACGAGATGGCCGGCCGGCCGGCGACGACGAGCGCGGTTCCGGCGGCGGTACCGAGAAACTGCCGGCGCGATTTCTTCATGGTGCCGGCATTCTATCCAAGAACGCCACCAGCGATCGACGCCGGGCGGGGCGGTTCGCGCGCTCAGCCCGCGACCCGGGCGCCGATCGCGTAGAGGAACTTGTCGGTTCGGATGAAGATCTGGCCGTCCGAGATCGCCGGCGAGCTGAGCGTGTACTCGCCGAAATCGTTCTCCGCCAGGACGGTAAATTTCGGCCCGGCCTGGATCACGCTGGTCACGCCGTCCTCGTTGGTGATGTAGATCTTCCCGTCGGCCAGCACCGGCGATCCGCTGTAGGTGGCGCTGCGGATCCGTTGCGGCCCGTAGACGATCTTCCCGGTTGCTGCGTCGAGGCAGTACATGACGCCGCGGTCGTTGATGGAATAGAGATAGGTGCCGTCGGTGACCGGTGTCGGCACGTCCGGACCGTTGTTGAACGACCACAGGACATGCGACTTGCTGACGTCGCCGCGTCCACCCGGCTTCAGTGCCAGGAGCGGCCGCTCGCGCGACGGCGCGAACAACAGATCGCCGTGGACGATGGGCGAGGCGACGATCCGGTAGTCGCCCTCGTTGTTGGGGTTGAGGCCCTCGGCGCGCCACAGTTCCTTCCCGGTTGCCGGGTCGTGGCCGGTCACGACATCGCCGCCGGTGACCACGATCTCCGTTCCGCCGGCATGTTTGTACAGTGCCGGGGTGGTGTAGGCATCCGGCGATTCGAACCTGGCGCGCGTCGGCCGCTCGACGCGCCACACGGTCTGCCCGGTGGCCTTGTCGATGCGCAGGATGTAGGACGGATCGTCGGTCATCATCCCATGCAACACCGGCACGTAGAGGGCGTCCTCATGCAACAACGGCGAGGCTGCGTAGCCGTGCATGATGCCGAATCGACCGTAGTCCTTCTGCACGTCGCGCGTCCACACCGGGGTGCCGGCGAAGTCGAATGCCGAGAGGATCCCGGTTCCCGTCATCACCCAGACGTGCCGGCCATCAGTGACTGGAGAGGGCGACGACATGTTCTGCTTCATCTGCCGGCGGTCGCCGCCGGACAGCCGCCGCGTCCACCGCGTGCTGCCGTTGCGTCGATCGAGCGCCCACAGATGAAGCTCGCCCTTGTCGGCGACGCCCAGGAAGATGTGCTCACCCCAGACGATCGGCGTCGATCCCGAGTAGTTCGGCACCGGGACCTTCCACGCGACATTCTCGGTGGCCGACCATTTCACCGGCAGATTGGTTCCGGCGCCGAGGCCGTTGAGCGTCGGCCCGCGCCACTGCGGCCAGTTCCCGGCGGTCAGCGAAACACCAGTCAGCGAGCAGAGGATGAGGACAGAGAGGAGCCGGGTGGGGAGGGAGTTCATCAGAAATTAGGAATTAGGAATTAGGAATTAGGAATTAGTCAGGAATTAGGAAGTAGTAATTAGCAAGCGGGAATGAATTCGGAACAGAAGCCGCAGTCGCATGCGCAATTTCCCCAATTCCTAATTCCTAATCCCTAATTCCTAATTTCAGGTTGCGAAGCAACGCCGCCGTGTCTTCGTGGACGTCGATGCGCTGGCCGCCGCGGCTGTTGCCGCCGGCCTTGCCCAGCGCCGAATCGACCGGCGTCATGCCGCGGTTGTCCTTGGCCTGCAGATCGGCGCCGTGCTCGGCGAGGAAGCGGACGACGTCGTTCCAGCCCCAGCGTGCGGCCTCGTGCAGCGCGGTCGAGCCGCGCTGATTCTCCTTGGCGTTGAGGTCGGCGCCGGCCGCCAGCAGGAGTTTCAGCGATTCGATCGAACGCTGCTGGACGTCCTCGGTAATGTAGATGCCGCGCGTGTCGGCATCGGTCGAGCCGACGCCGGCCGCGGCCATCACCGGCGTCACGCCTCGCGCTCCGGTGAGGGTCAGGTTGGCGTTCTTTGCCAGCAACAACTTGATCGCCGGCGCATCGAGCGCCTTGGCGGCGCGCAGCAGCGGGGTGGCGCCGATCGTCAGCAGGCCGTCGAGGCCGCGGTCGTTGCCGATGTTGCGGAACGGCGGCGCCAGCTTCAGCTGCGGGTTGGGGTTGGCGCCGGCGGCGAGCAGCCGTTCGATGATCTGCAGGCTGGTCGTGGTGTCGAGCGACGGTTGATCGGGCCGCCCGCCCCGCGGCAGCGTGTTCATGTCGACCGCGGCGTAGAGCGGGGTCCGGCCGTACCAGTCCCACTTGCCCGGGTTGGCGCCCTTCTGAATCAGATCGGCGGCGAGATCGAAGTGGCCGTTGAGCACCGCCAGCAGCAGCGGGCTGACCTCTTCCGGATCCGCCAGATTGAGGTCGGCACCGGCTTCGGCCAGATGCTTCGCGCAGTCGGTACATCCCTCACGTGCCGCGTACAAGAGAGGCGTGAGACCGCCGGCGGGCCGATAGATGGCGCGCGGCTCCGCCGTGACCTGGCGTTGCCAGTTATTGACCCTGGACCGGGCGTTGAGGTCGGCCCCGGCGGCGGCCAGGGCCCGTACCATCGCCGGCTGCCGCTGGGCGGCGGCCCACATCAAGGCGGTCTGGCCGCGCCACTGCTCCACCGCGTTGACGTTGGCGCCGCGGCGCAGCAACGCCTGCGCAGCGTCGACCCGTCCGGTGCGCGCGACCACCATCAGCGCCGTCTCGCCGTCGGCATTCGGCGACTCGGCATCGGCACCGGCCGCGAGCAGCGCGTCGATCATCGCCGCGTTGGCGCCAATCGCCGCCTCGGACATCGGCGTCGCCCCGTAGTCGTTCCTGGCGTTCACCTTGGCGCCGGCGCGCACCAGCCGCGAGGCAAGGTCGAGGTCGTTGTGATGGACCGCCCAATGGAGCGCGGTCGTGCCGTCGGCCTCGGGCGCGTTGACGTCCGCCTTCTTGTCGATCAGCGCGATCGCCGCCCCCTTGTCGCCAGACTTGACCGCGTCCACGAGCGGCGCGGCCGCGGCGGCAGCGAGAAACAGCGCGAGCACTGTCGTCACCATCAGGAATTCCTAATTTCTAATTCTCAATTCCTAATTTCAGATCTCAGAAAACACCCCCGAACTGTTTCCGACCTTCTCCTCGGGGACGCCGGCGCGCTGGAGCAGCGTCAGCAGCAGATTCGACAGCTGCGTCTGATCCGGATACTTGATGTGCTGATTGCCCTTCAGCTTGCCGCAGCCGCCGCCAACCACCAGGGTCGGCAGCGGGAAGTGGTTGTGGGCGTTGCTGTTGCTCATGTTGCTGCCGTAGAGGAGGATCGAGTGATCGAGCATCGAGCCGTCCCCGTCTGGCATCGCCGCCAGCTTGGCCAGGAACCTGGCGAACGCCTGGCTGTGGTAGGTCTGGATCCTGACCAGCTTTTCCTTCCTGACCTTGTCGTTCTGATGGTGCGACAACGGATGGAAGGCGTCGGAAATGCCGATCTGGTTGTAGGTCTGATTGCTGCCTTCACCCGCCATCATGAAGCTGAAGACGCGCGTCATGTTGGCCTGATAGGCGAGCGCGATCATGTCGAACATCAGGTTCAACCGCTGATCGAACGTGCTGCCGACGGGAACGTCGGGCAGATCGAGGCTGGTCAGGTCCCGTTCTTCCATCTTCTGGACCCGCCGTTCGATCTCACGCACGCTTTCAAGATAGTCGCCGAGCCTGGCCTTGTCCTGCGGATCCAGCTGCTTGCGGAGATCAGCGGCCTCGGCAGTGACGAGGTCGAGGATGCTCGAGTACTGTCTGGCGATCGCCTGCCGTTCCTGCGGAGTGTCGCCCTGACCGAACAGCCGCTCGAACAGCTTGCGTGGATCCGATTCCATCGGCAGCGGCGTCGTCGGCGTCCGGAAGGAGATGGTGTTGCCGTAGCTGCAGCCGAACGTGCGGTCGCAGGCGTTGCCGTTGCCGCCCCGGCCCTCGGTCGCCACTTCGATCGACGGCAGCGGCGTGTCCTGACCAAGGTGCGCGGCCGCGAGCTGATCGACGGTGACGCCGCCGTGCGGCTCCTGGCCCTCGCGCGGCAGCACGCCGCTCAGCCAGGTGCCCGGGCTGAGCGCATGCACCGGCGGGGCGATCGCGCCCTTGTTCTCCAGCCCGCTGACCACCGTCAGCTGCTTCTGGAACGGCGCGAACGGCTTGAGGATCGGCGTCAGCTCGAAGTTCGCCCCTTCGGCCACCGGGGTCCACTGATCCATGATCGCGCCGTGCGGCAGATACATGAACCCCATGTGCGGCTTGGGGCTGGCCGCGGTCTGGGCCAGGGCGGTCCAGGCCGGGATCATCGCATCCAGCAGCGGCAGGCCGACCGTGACGCCCGCACCGCGCAGGAAGGTGCGGCGGGAGAGGTGTTTCCTGGTGATGAACATGTCGCTCCTCTTGGTGGCTTCGACCGTCGGCTTCGACCCGCGGACGCCGGCTCAGCGCAAGGCGGCGCTCGAGACCGGCGGTTCCGAACCGGACGCTTTCCTCATCTGAAACGGCGCGCTCCTGACAATGCCCATCACAATCGACGAGAAGCGGTAGTTGTCGCGTCCCGCGGCGCGGACGATGGCGCGAACCGCCGGCATGTCGTAGTACTCGACGCTCCGGCCGAGCGCGTAGGTCATCAGCTTCTCGGTCATCGTCTGCACGAACTGCTCGGGACGCTTGATCAGCGCCTGGCGGAGATCGGCCGGGCTGTTGACCGGCGTCCCGTCGACCAGCTTGCCGGAGGCGTCGATGACGGTGCCGGCGAATCGATCCCGGGCCCGCCATTCGCCGATCGCATCGTAGTTCTCAAGGGCGAAGCCGAGCGGATCCATCACCCCGTGGCAGGCGTTGCAGGACGGCTTGCTGCGATGCTGCTCCATGATCTCGCGCACCGAGCGGGCTTTCTCGCCGTCCTTGTTCTCCTTGAATCCCTCGACATCGGGCGGCGGCGGCGCCGGCGGCGTGCCGATGATGTTCTCGAGAATCCAGGCGCCGCGCAGCACCGGGGCGGTGCGGTTGGCGTACGACGTGGCCAGCAGCGTGCTGCCCTTGCCGAGCAGGCCCCACCGGTTGGCGTCGGCGAGCGTGACGCGGCGGAACCGTTCGCCGCGCACGTCGGGAATGCCGTAATGCAGCGCCAGCCGCTCGTTGACGAAGGTGTAGTCGGCGGTCAGCAGGTCCAGCACGCTGTGATCCTGGCGCAGGACGCTGTCGACGAACAGTTCGATCTCGCGCCGGAAGGCGTCGCGCAGGCTGTCGTCGAAACCGGGAAAGACCACCGCGTCCGGATCGATGTTGTCGATCGCCCGCACCTTCAGCCACTGGAAGGCGAAGCCGGTGACCAGCGTGCTGGACCGCGGATCGCTCAGCAGGCGCCGCACCTGGGCCTCCAGCACCTTGGGATCGCTCAGCCGGCCCTTCTCGGCAACCTCCAGCAGTTCATCGTCGGGCGGCCGGGCGGTCAGGAAGAACGACAGACGGGACGCGAGATCGAGATCGGTGATGCGGTAGACGGCACCCGGCGCGATCTGCTCAGGCAGCCGCTCCGCCCGGAACAGGAACTTCGGGCTGGCGAGAATCGTGATCAAGCCATCCCGGATGGCGGTATCGAAGCCGGCCGCCGCTCTTGCCGCCTGATAGAAGCCGAGCGGCGCCTCGAGATCGCTGGCCGCGACCGGACGCCGGAACGCGCGGCGCGCGAAGGTCGAGAAAATCTTCGTCGCGCATGGCACTTCGTCCCGCTCGGTGTCGGGGCGGCAGACGAAAATCCGGCGCCGGCTCGGCGTGTCGCCGAGACCGGCGGGATTGAACGGGCCGACCACTTCGACGCTGCCCACTCGCGGAATACGCTCCTCGAGCGCGCCCGGCTTGAACGAGTGGAGCACCTCGTCGGACTCCGCATGCGATCGGGCGATGAAGGTGACGCCGACCTGGTGCGGCCCGGCCGTGACCTTGACCGGGATGTTCTGGAACCGGCCGTTGACAGCGGCGACCGCCGGAGCCTGCTGCTGATCGATCGCCTTCATGTCCTCTTCGCCGCCGATCCGCCCCTCGAACACCTTGACGCCATCGATGGTCGCGACCAGGGTATGGCGATACTCCATCCCCCTGACGTATCCGGCGGAGGCGAGGCCGCCGATGTTCAACTTGTATTCGCCATCAGCCGGAAACAGATGCTCGGCGACCAGTCCGCCGCGGGTGCCGAGCGGCAAGCCGTCGACGTGCGCACTCTGGTCGGTGCCGCGCGCCGGACGGAACGTGGCGCTGGCCGGACGTGGTGTCGGATTGCCGATCGCTCGCGTGCTGATGACGCGCGCCGCCGAGATGTACTGATCGAGAAACGACGGCGATACCTTCAGCACGCTGGCGACGTTGTCGAAGCCGTCGGCCTCGTCGTCTTGCGGCAGGAAGACACTGGCGTCGACACGCAGCCCGAGCAGCTCCTCGATGGCATTGGCGTACTCGGCGCGGTTGAGCCGATGCAGGGCGACCCGTCCCGGGTTCGGATCCGCCGCGGCGGCCCGGTCGAGCGAACGCTCGAGCGATGACACCAGACTGTCGACGGCAGCCTGATCCGGCCGGCGCACGCCTGGCGGCGGCATCATGCCACCGCGCAGCTTGCGCACCGCCTTTTCCCAGATGTCGGCGTGGTTGGACAGCTGAGCGAGGTCCAGCGTGTCGAACGCGATGTTGGCGGTCTTGACGCGCTGGTTGTGACACGACACACAGTACTGATCGAGGAGGGCGCGCTCCGGGGATTTCACAGTGAAGAGCGCGGAGGACGCCGAGGCAGAGGGCGGCGGGAGCTGGTTCGTCGTCGCGCGAACGCCGGGGTCGAAACAGAGGACGCCGATCAGGCAGGAGACGCCGGCAACAAATCCCTGCCGCCTCGACAGCCTCCGCGCGCCTCGTCGTACGATCATACGATCCCTCCAAGCTCGCGGACGTGCAGCCACATGCTCCGGTAGGCTGTCGACACGAAGAGATCCGGACTGCCCCACTTCGGCTCCAGCTCCTTCGTCAGTTCCCGGGTCGCGGCCGCGGCCATGATGTCTTCGGGGCCCTGGCCCTGCTTCATCATCTTGGCGAACCGATCGAGCATCGCGGCCAGCATGTCGTGCTGCGCCTGCAGGTCGGCGCGCGTCTGGATCGGCCCGGCGCCCGGCACGATGCGGGTGTCGGCGTTGGCCAGCGCGATCAGCGTCTTGTTGGCGGCAATCAACCCGCCCAGCCACCCGCCGGTGGTGTAGTCCGGAATCGGGTACCGGCCGACCGAGAGCGCGTCACCCGCCACCAGGACGTTCGACACCGGAAAGAACACGTAGATGGCCGCATCTGTGTGCGCCTGCCCGAGATGACCGTACTCGACGCGCTCGGCGCCTGCCGTCATCCGCCCCGAAGTGTAGAAGGTCTGGCCCGGCAGCGCCTGCGGCGGCAGCGGCTTGTAGCTCCGCTTCTGCCAGTCGACGTAGATCTCGGTGCCGAGGTACTGCCGGGTGTGCTCGTGCGCGATGATCGTCGTGCCCGCACGACCGAGTGCCTCGTTCGACCCGGTGTGTTCGCGGTGCCAATCGGTGTTGAACAGCGACTGAATGCGCTTGCCGCCGGTCCGCTCGGCAATCGCGCCGAGCAGATCAGCTGAACGCTCCTGCGCACCACCGTTCACCAGCAGCAGACCGTCCGGTCCGATCGCCACGACGACGTTGCCGCCGGCGCCAGAGAAATGAATCAGGTTGTCGGTCAGAGGCGTGGCGGCAATCGGAGACCCGGCCGCAGAGGGGGTCTGTCCTGACGCGGCGCGAGGCCAGGCCAAACCCGCCGCGCCGCCGATCAGGATTCCAAGAAAATCACGGCGCGTCGAAGTGACGTCCACAGGGGCAGTCTACCAGCGAAACCTGCAGTCTTGTCGGCTGGACTTCAGCATTTTCGGCGATTCAAGCCGGACATTAGGCCAAGAGCGGTCTCTCGCTATTGCCCCAGCGATTTCTTGATGTCGGCCATCGTCGCCAGCCGATCCGGATTCAGTGAATGGACGGAGAGCAGCCTCTCCGGCTCGAGCTTCAACCGCTCCAGGTTGGCCAGGAAGACCATCGTGCCGACGACGGGAGGGTTGGGAACCGGGTTGTCCGCAGCCGGGAGATTGAACATGTCGGCGTAGACCAGGATCTTTTCCTTCGGCAGATACCCGACGAGCAGCCCATCGGCATGCGGAAGACCCTTGATGAGATGCACCTCGAACGTGCGGGTGGCGTCCTGAAACACCCGTTTATCGCCGACGATCGCCTCAATCCGGGCCTTCTTCCCCGACTTCGACATCGCGTCCGGCGCGAGCGTGCGCGGCGCGCCGAGCGCGCGTTCGAAGAATGCCTTGTTGGTCTCGTGCGTCACGATGGTGATGCCTTCGGCGACGGCGGCCGGGAGGCCGCTCGTGTGATCGAAGTGATGATGCGAGATCACGCCGTACCGAATCGGCTTGTTCGGAATGATCTTCCTGGCTTCCGCGATGATCGCCTGCGAGCGCGCCTCGTTCTGCGGACCCGGCTCGAAGAGCACGATGTGATCGGCGAACTCGACCGCGAGCGCGTTGTAGGCGCCGTTGATGCGGTAGACGCCGTCGGCAAGCTTCTCCGAGGCCGCGCCGGCTGCCGCCGCCGGGGCGCCGCCCGGCGCGCCGCCGCGTCCTCCCGCCGCCGGGGGCGGAGGCGTCACCAGCTGCGCAATGTTGCGCGGATTCGCATTGATCCCGAGAATCTGCGCTTCGAACGTCGGCATGCCGCCGCGCTTCTGCACGATCGCAGCGGGGTATTTCACGCCGTTGGCATCCCGGTACTCGCTATAGAGCGATTCGACGAGCATGTCGCCGAAGACCGGATTCTCCACCCAGGTCTCGACCTTCGCCACCAGGTTCTGGGCGTTGATGTAGCCGACGACCTGGTACGCGATACCGGACGGCGCCTTCTGCGTCGTCGCCCAGGTCACCACGGTGTACCGATTTCCGCCCACTGTCTGGGCCTTCGCGGTGCCGTTGTTCGCCGCGGCGCCTTTGAGAAATCCCCACGGCGTGGTCCAGATCTCCAACTGCTGCGCCCAGCCGGTGTTGGTGGCGGTGATGTTCTGCTGGAAGACGTTGGCGGCCGCCGGTCCGCCGGTGACGGGCGCCGCGAACGTCTGGCCGGTCGCGCGCGATAGCGACTGCGCGAAGTCGATCGATCGGACGTAGTCGCTGACGTTGGTCCGCGGCCACTGGCCGTTGGCGTTGTTGGACTGACCGAGGCCGAAGTTCGCGCCCGAACCGTAGTACGAGATCGAGGTCAGGTTCTCCGAGCCCATCGCTTTCGCCGCGTTGGCGATGACCGTTTTGGCGTCTTGCGCCGCGGCGGGCTCCGTTCCCGCGACGGTCAGCACCAACGCCAGCGCTGCGACACCGAGACATTGCGTCGTCATATCTCCCTCACGATCAATCCATGGCGGCGGATATCAATCGCCGGCCTGCAGAACCGGCAGTGTCCGTTACGGCCGCGGTCACCCGCGCGTTTACGGCAGCGCGAAGACGTGAACCGCGTTGTTGCGCTGGGGATTGATGCCGTTGGCACCGGCCCGGGCGAACAAGCTCTGCGTCATCGCACCCAGGCCGGTCAGCACCGCCACGTACTGTTTGCCGTTCACGCGATAGGTAATCGTGCTGTTCTGGATCGGCCCGCCGAGCGTCGCCTGCCAGAGGATCTTTCCCGAATCGGCATCGAACGCCCTGAATCTCTGGTCGAGATCGCCCCAGAAGACGAGATCGCCGGCGGTCGCCAGGGTGGCGCCGTTGCCGGGCGCAGGCCCTTCGTAGATTCGCTGGATCTCGCCGGTGGACACATTGACCTTGGCCAGCCCGCCGAACTTTTCCGGATCGGATCCGGGCCGGCGGGTGCCGAACCGGCGCTCGGGGCGGCTGCCGTCGGCGGGGGCGCCACGGCCGGCGCGTCCTCCCGCCGCCGCGGCAGACGGCGGCTGAGCCGCCTCGCCGCGCTGTCCGTCCGCGGCCGACGGCGCCGGCGCGGCGCGCGTCATGTCGAGGCAGTCGTCCGCGTAGGGAATGTAGAGCGCGTTCTTGCCGGGATGATACGACATCGGCCAGTAGCTCTTGGTGTTGTAGGCGCAGATAATGTGCCGCTCGCCGGGCGTTTTCAGCACGACGTCCCAGTTGATCGTCGTCCTGCCGGTCCTGCCGTCGATGCTGGCGATCAGGAAATTCGGATCGTCGTAGGGGAACGGATTGGCCCAGAGGAACTGTCCGGTGGCGCGGTCGAGCGCAAAGATGCCGCCGCCCTCTCCGACGTTGACGACGATGTCGCGTTCCTCGCCGCGGCGAATATCGGGGTTGAACCACTTGACGAACTTCGGATCGGGACTGACCTTCGTGCGCAGCAGGATGCGCTCGTTCGTATAGTCCTGATCCCAGTCGTCGCCGGGCAGGTGCTGAAAGTACCAGCGCAATTTTCCGGTCGCCGCATCGATGGCCACGGTGGAATTGCTGTACAGGTCGGCCGGGGCTGTTCTCGGAATCGCATCGATGTTGCCGGCGTGGCGGGCAGCGCGGGTGTTGGGGGTCGGGTTGGCCACGCCCCAATAAATCACGTTGCGGACCGGGTCGTACGATCCGCCCAATCCCCACGTCGAGGCGGTGCGCGTCGCCTCGGGCGCGCCGCCCCAGCTGGCGTCGCCCGCTGGATCGTCCGGGCCCGATGCCGTGTAGAACCGCCACGCTTCCTTCCCGGTCCTGGCGTCGTGCGCCGCGATGTAACAGTTGGCGCGCTGTCCGTTGCAGGTCCGTCCGGTGACGACCTTGTCGCCGAAGACGATCGTCCCCGAGGACAGCCCGCCGGTCGACATCGTTTCCCAGCGCACCTCGCCGGTGCCGGCGTCCAGCGCGACGATGACGTTGTCGGGGGCCGCAAAGATCACCAGGTCCTCGAATATCGCCAGGGTCTTGGCCCGCGACGGCCCGCCTCTGGGCCGGACGTATTCCCAGATCAGCGTCCCGCTGGCGGCGTCGAGCGCCTGCACCGCGGTGCGCACCATGCCGTCGACCTGGGTCGGGACTTCGAGGTACATCACCCCCCGGTAGACCAATGGAATGCTCTCGATGACTCCGGTGCTCAACGGTTTGGTCCAGACCTGGGTGAGACGGCTGACATTCTGCCGATCGATCTGATCCAGTGGGCTGTAGCGCTGGGCGTCGTAGGTGCGGCTGAACATCAGCCAATCGTCAGGACTGGGGTTGAGCAGCATCG
>JBDTRR010000039.1:0-50307 GCA_039931615.1 Acidobacteriota bacterium | reverse complement strand
CCTTCGACAGCGTGAACGCGGTCTTGCCGTAGAGCAGCGCGTAGTTGACCATCTTGGCGATGCTGCGCAGCTGATGCGGGTCCCGGCCGCTGTCCGCACCGAACAGCTTGAGCGCCGTCCGCTCGTGGAAATCGGCCCCCTCGCGGAAGGCGTCGACCAGCACCGGGTCCTCGGATAGATGCGCCAGGACCCGGAATTCGATCTGCGAGTAGTCGGCCGAGATCAGCACGTGGCCCGGATCGGCGATGAACGCGCCGCGGATCTCCCGGCCGAGCGCCGTCTTGATCGGAATGTTCTGCAGGTTGGGATCGCTGCTGCTCAACCGGCCGGTCGCGGCAATCGCCTGGTTGAAGCAGGTGTGGACCCGCCCGGTCCCGGGGTTGACCAGCTGCGGCAGCGCGTCGATGTAGGTGCCTTTCAGCTTCTGCAGTCCCCGCCATTCCAGGATCAGCCGCGGCAGGTCGTGGGCCAGCGCCAGCTCCTCGAGCACTTCGACCGCCGTCGACGCGGTTTTCGTCTTGACGTTACGCTTCAGCGTCGGCAGCTGCAGCTTGTCGAACAGGACCTTCGACAGCTGCTGCGGCGAGTTGATGTTGAACGACTCGCCGGCGAGCTCGAAGATCTGCGCGCTGCGCGTCGCCAGCTCGCGATCGACATGCTGCGACTGGGCGGCGAGCGACGGCCCGTCGATCCGGACGCCGGCCCGTTCGATCGCCATCAGCACCGGCACCAGCGGCCGTTCGATCGTCTCGTAGACCGTCTCGAGCTGCTCGGCGGCGAGCCGTTGCCGGAGCAGGGGCGCCAGCTGGCCGGCCAGGTCGGCGCGCTCGCCGGCATAGTCGAGCGCCGCCTCGGACGGCAGATCGGCCAGCGACAGCGCCCTGGCGCCGCGGCCGCAGACGTCCTCCTCGGACAGCGCCTTGTAGCTGGTGTGCTCGAGCGCGAGATCCTCGAAGGTGTGCGCCGAGGCATCGATCAGATAGCTCGCCAGCATCGTGTCGAGATCGATGCCCTGCAGCGCCACGCCGTGGCGCGCCAGGACGATGGCATCGAACTTCAGGTCGTGGCCGACCTTGCCGACCGAGGCGTCTTCGAGCACCGGACGGAGCGCATCGAGCGCGACGTGGAGCGGGACCGGAGCGACGGCGCCGAGCGTGCGATGCCCGACCGGCACATAGTCGGCGTCGCGCGGCGCCGTCGAGAACGCCAGGCCGGCGATCCCGGCGCGCATCGCGCCGGGCTGATCGGGCAGGACGCGCAGCGCGAACGACCCGGCCGCGGTGAGTCGATCGGCGAGGGCGCGCAGCCCGTCCGCGGTGCTGATGGTGCGATAGGTCTTGACGACGGTGGCGGCGGTCGGCGCGTATTCCTTGGCCAGGGCCCGGAACCCGAGCTCGTTGAAAATCTGGAACGCGCGCTCCCGCGATCCACCGCCGTAGGTGACGGCTGACGGGACGAACTCGACCGGCACGTCAGTGCGGATCCGCGCCAGATCCTGACTCTGACGCGCCTCGGCGGCGTGGTTCAGCAGCCCCTCGCGGTAGCGCTTGTTCTTGACCTCGGCGGCGTGCGCGAGCAGCTGCTCCAGCGATCCGTAGGTCGCGATCAGCTCGCGGGCGCCCTTGTCGCCGATCCCGGGCACGCCCTTGATGTTGTCGATGGTATCCCCCATCAGGGCCAGGACGTCGACCACCTGCGCCGGCGCGACGCCGAATTTCTCCTGCACGCCCGCGGCGTCGTACCAGGTGCCCTCGTCGCGCGGGTTGAAGACCCGGACGCCGCCGCCCACCAGCTGGAAGAAGTCCTTGTCCATCGTCACGATGGCGACGTCGAAGCCGGCCGCTGCCGCCTTGACCGCCAGCGTGCCGATCACGTCGTCGGCTTCGTAGCGCTCCGAGGTGAGAATCGGCACGCCGAGCGCTTCGCAGGCGGCGTGCACCATCGTGATCTGCTGCGCGAGCTCGTCCGGCATCGGCTTGCGGTTGGCCTTGTAGTCGGCCACCAGATCGTCGCGGAAGGTCCGGCCGGGGAGGTCGAAGGAGGCGGCGATGTATTGCGGCTTCTGTTCGTTGATCAGTTTCCGCAGCATGTTGACGAAGATGTAGACGGCGTTGGTCGGCTGCCCCTTGGCGTTGTGCAGCAGGGCGCCGTCAGCCGTCCGCACCGGCGCGTGATAGGCGCGGTACATCTGCGAGCTGCCGTCGATCAGGTAGACGACCGGGGTGGCGGGCATGAGAGCGGGGAAATTTTTACTATATCATTGCCGTTGATGCGGCGGGGTGCAGCGCTAAGGCTGGCGACGGCGCTGGCGACGGCGATCGTGACGGCGTGTGGCGCCGGCGGGCTCTTTCAGCAGTACGAGTACGAAGAGGAGATCTACCTTTCGCTCGACGGGTCGGCCACGGTCTACGTCAACAGCTCGGTGCCGGCGCTGACTGCGCTGCGCGGGCTGTCGATCATGACGACGCCGGAGGGCGGGATCGACCCGGCGTCGATCAGCGCGCTCTACGAGACGCCGGTCACCCATGTCAGCCGCGTCACCGGGTCGCGGCGGAGCGGCCGGCCATTCGTGCACGTCCGGCTCGACGTCGCCGATGTCCGGCGGCTGGGCGAGGCGCCGCCGTTTGCCTGGTCGACCTACCGGTTCAACCGCGACGGCAATCTCTTCGTCTACCGCCAGACGATACGGCCGGCGGCGGACAAGGAGGCCGGCGACGGGAGCTGGACGGGACAGGAGAGGGTCGCGTTCCGGCTGCATCTCCCGAGCCGGGTCAGGTATCACAACACCACGCCCGACAATCCGAAGCGGGGCAACATCGTGGTGTGGGAACAGACGCTCGAGGAGCGGCGGCACGGCAAGCCGCTGACCCTGGATGTAAGGATGGATCCGGAGTCGATCCTCTATTGGACGCTGCAGCTGTTCGGCGCCACCTTCGCGGCGGTCGCTGTCACGTTCGCGGTGGCGATCTGGTGGATCCTCCGCCGCGGTAGACAGGCTGACCGGCGTCGGGTCGGGCAGTAGTCGAGACGTATTTCGCTAGCCGCCGCCCGGTGCCGGGTCGGCAGAGGGCTGAGCATCCCAGGAAGAGGATCGATGACTAAAGGCGCGACGATCACCGTTCAGGACGGCAAGCTGCGGGTCCCCGACCATCCGATCATTCCGTTCATCGAAGGCGACGGGACCGGCCCGGACATCTGGCGCGCCAGCGTGCGCGTCTTCGACGCCGCCGTGGCCAGGGCCTACGGCGGCAGCCGCTCGATTGTCTGGCACGAGGTGCTGGCCGGGCAGCGCTCCTACGACGCGACGAAGAACTGGCTGCCCGACGAGACGGTCGATGCCTTCAAACAGTACCTGGTCGGCATCAAGGGTCCGCTGACGACGCCGGTCGGCGGCGGGATGCGTTCGCTCAACGTCGCCTTGCGGCAACTGCTCGACCTCTACGTCTGCCTCCGTCCGGTGCGCTGGTTCAAGGGTGTGCCGTCGCCCGTCAAGACCCCCGACAAGGTCGACATGGTCATCTTCCGCGAGAACACGGAAGACATCTATGCCGGCATCGAGTGGGAGGCCGGCTCCGACGCGGTCAAGAAAGTGCTCGCCTTCCTGCAGCAGGAGTTCCCCAAGGACTATGCCAACATCCGCTTCCCGGACAGCACGGCCATCGGCATCAAGCCGGTCTCGAAAGAGGGCACCGAGCGGCTGGTTCGCGCCGCCATCGAGTACGCGCTGGCCAACGGGCGCAAGAGCCTGACCATCGTCCACAAGGGCAACATCATGAAGTACACCGAAGGCGGGTTTCGCGCCTGGGGCTACGCCCTGGCCGAGCGCGAGTTCGCCGATCGGACCTACACGTGGGAGCAGTGGGGGCGGACGAAGGCGGCCAGCGGCGAACCGGCGGCCAACGCCGAACAGAAGAAGGCGCTGGCTGCCGGCAAGCTGCTGATCAAGGATGCCATCGCCGATATCACGCTGCAGCAGGTGCTGACCCGGCCCGACGAGTTCGACGTCATCGCCACCTTGAATCTCAACGGCGACTATCTGTCCGACGCGCTGGCGGCGCAGGTCGGCGGCATCGGCATCGCGCCGGGCGGCAACGTCAACTACCTGACCGGCCACGCCGTGTTCGAGGCAACCCACGGGACGGCGCCGAAGTACGCCAATCTCGACAAGGTCAATCCGGGATCGGTCGTGCTGTCCGGCGAGATGATGCTCCGCTACATGGGCTGGACCGAAGCCGCGGATCTGATCATCAAAGGCATGGACGGCGCGATCGCCAGCCGCAAGGTCACCTACGATTTCGCGCGGTTGATGGACGGGGCGACCGAGGTCAGCACGGCGCAGTTCGGCGACGCGATCATCGAGCACATGGGTTAGGGCTGTGCCCGTCGCATCAGAATCGTCGGTGGCGTCCGACTTCAGTCGGACTTCGGATCAATCCGGCTCAAGCCGGATCCCACGGACGAGGCCACCGCTGTCAGCGGCAGCCGGATCGTGAAGACGGTGCGGCCGGGCCGGCTGGTGACGACGATCTGTCCGCCGTGCCGCTCGACGATCGCCTTGCTGATCGACAGGCCGAGGCCGCTCCCGCCGCCGCCGTTGCTGCGCGCGGCGTCGACCTTGTAGAAGCGCTCGAACACGAAGGCGCATAGATCGGCTGGGAACGGGCGTACTGCCGCTTCAAGTGCGCCGCGACGGCAAAGAAAAACCCTGGAGCGCGAGCAGTCCGGCAACGAACGCGACGAAGCTGAACCCGATCCGGAAATACCGGCTGCGATACCAGCGAACCGATGGAATCGGCACGGACGCACTCACCCCTTCATTATCGCGCCCCCCGGCCGTCCATACGTAGTGTGCACGCCGCCTTCAGGCGGACCTCCCACGGTCCGGCTCAAGCCGGACACTACGTACAAGCGGAAAGCGCTCGAGGCCACTCGACATCCTCGAACACTATCGATTGCCTGCATCCTGTCGCCGAAGACAGGCATAATGCGGCGATGCCCCACGCCGTGACGGCCCCCGCCCGCTCGGGCCTTCGTTGTTCTTCATTGGCGCTGTGAACGAGTACCCCTACTGGCTGGACTCGCCAGGCTTGCGGCGGCGTGAACCGTTCGACGCTCACGAGTTGGCGCCGGGCCTGCCGGCGCGCGTCGACGTGGCGATCATCGGCGCCGGCTACACCGGACTGGCCGCGGCCCGGCAGCTGGCGCGGGCGGGAGCGTCCGTCGTCGTGCTCGAGCGTGAGCGGGTCGGCTGGGGCGCCAGCTCGCGCAACGGCGGCCAGGTTCTCACCGGCCTCAAGCTCGATGCCGCCACCCTGGTCGCCAGGTTTGGCGAAACCGGCGCGCGGACCCTGTTCCAGACGTCGATCGACGCGATCGCGGCGGTCGAACAGCTGGTCGCCGACGAACGGCTGGAGTGCGAGTACGAGCGCAGCGGCCATGTCGATGCCGCCAACAAGCCGTCGCACTTCAAGGCATTTCGCGGGGAACAAGTGCTGCTCCAGCGGGTGTTCGGCCATCGCGTCGAGCTGGTGCCGGTGGCGGAACAACGCCAGGAGATTGGATCGGCCGCATATCACGGGCTGATGCTGGACCAGCGGAGCGGGGCGCTGAACCCGGCGCAGTACGTCGAGCAGCTGGCGGCCGCCGCCTCCCGCGCCGGTGCCGTGATCGTCGAAGGCGCCGGCGTCACGGGGCTGAGCCGGCAGCAAAAGACCTGGACCGTCACCACCGATCGCGGACCGTTGATCGCCGGCGACGTCCTCGCGGCGACCAACGGCTACACCGACGGCTCCGTGCCCTGGCTGCAGCGGCGGCTGGTGCCAATCGGCAGCTACATCATCGCCACCGAGCCGTTGACCGTCGATTGCGCCGCGGCATTGATTCCGAAACGGCGGATGGTGTTCGACTCGAAGTATTTCCTGCACTACTACCGGCTGACCCGGGACAACCGGCTGCTGTTCGGCGGCCGGGCCGAGTTCGCGCCGCCGACGCCCGAGACGACGCGCCGCTGTGCCGAGATCCTGCGCCGCGATATGGCGGCGCTGTTTCCGATGCTCGAGTCGACCCGCGTGGAATACGCGTGGAGCGGCAACGTCGCGTTCACCCGCGATCAGCTGCCGCACGCCGGCCGGCTGGACGGCGCCTATTTTGCCGGCGGCTACTGCGGCCACGGGATCGCGATGGGCACCTACCTGGGAAGCTTGATTGCCCGCCGGATGGCTGGCGAGCTGATCGAGCATCCCCTGATCAATGATACGTTTGCACCGATTCCCCTCTATCACGGCACCCCGTGGTTCCTGCCGCTGGCGGGTGCGTATTACGCGGTGAAGGATTGGCTGCAATGACCGTCCCGGCTCCGCCCCGCTCGGACCGCGCCCGTCTGCGCGCGATTGCGTTCAACGCGATGCGGGCCCACGGGCTCGATCCCGACTTTCCGCCCGATGTGCTGGCCGGGGCCGCCGGCCTCGAACAGGCCACCCGGACACCCGCCGCGCCAGCGCGGGACCTGCGGTCGCTGCTCTGGTGCTCGATCGACAACGACGATTCGCGCGACCTCGATCAACTCTCGGTGGCCGAGGCGCGCCCGGATGGCTCGGTGACGGTGATGGTGGCCATCGCCGACGTCGACGCGGCGGTCCCGCGCGGTTCGCCGGTCGATCGACACGCCGAGATCAACACCACGTCGGTCTATACCCCGGCGGTGATCTTCCCGATGCTGCCCGAACGGTTCTCGACCGATCTGACGTCGCTCAACCCGGACGAGGATCGGCTCGCCGTCGTCATCGAGCTGACGGTGGCGCGCGACGGCTCGATCGTGCAGTCCGATGTGTTCGGCGCGCTGGTTCGCAATCAGGCGAAGCTCGCCTACCACGCGGTCGGCGCCTGGCTGACCGGCGATGGCCCGCTGCCGCCGGCCGCCGCAGCGGTGCCAGGGATGGACGCGCAGTTGATGCTGCAGGATGGCGCGGCGCAGGCGCTCGACGCGGTGCGGCACCAGCGCGGCGCGCTCCAGTTTCAGACCCTCGAGGTGCGGCCGACGTTCGACGGCGACACGGTCAGCGATCTGGGCGTCGAGACGCCGAACCGCGCCAAGGCGCTGATCGAGAACCTGATGGTGGCGTCGAACGGCGTGGTCGCCCGCTTTCTCGATGGCCGGGGCCTGCCGTCGCTTCGCCGCGTCGTCCGGGCGCCCGAACGCTGGGACCGCATCGTCGCCCTGGCGTCGCAGATCGGCGACCGCCTGCCGCCGGATCCCGACGCCGCGGCGCTGTCCGCCTTCCTGGTGAAGCGCCGGCAGGCCGATCCGATCCGGTTTCCCGATCTCTCGCTGACCATCATCCGTCTCCTCGGATCGGGTGAATACGCCGTCGATCCCCCCGGCGCCGAGCCGCCCGGGCATTTCGGGCTGGCGGTGAAGGACTATACGCACTCGACAGCGCCGAACCGGCGGTATCCCGATCTGGTGACGCAGCGGCTGATCAAGGCCGCGATCGCCGGCCGTCCCAGTCCGTATTCCCTGCCCGATCTCGAAGCGGTGGCGGCGCGCTGCACCCGGCAGGAGGACGCCGCCAACAAGGTCGAGCGCCAGGTGCGCAAGGCCGCGGCGGCGATGGTCATCGCGCCGCGTGTCGGCGAGCGCTTCGACGCCGTGGTGACCGGCGCGTCCGGCAAGGGCACGTGGGTGCGGGTCCTGACGCCGCCGGTCGAGGGTCGGGTGGTCCGCGGGGAAGCGGGATTGGATGTCGGCGACGAAGTCCGTGTCCAGCTGTCGCACGTGGACATCGACAAGGGATTCATCGACTTCGTCCGCGCGTGAACGTGCTGTCCACGAACAGGGGCCGTCCCCCTTTTCGGTGATCAGCGTCTTTATCGTAGGTAGTGACCGTCTTCAGGCGGACCGTCGCCGGCCGTGATCACCGCGTCATCGTCGCGTGCGCGAGCATGACGCCGGACCCGGCCGCCATCTCCTCGTAGTAGCCGACGAACCGCCTGGTTTCCATCGCGTCGTATTTCTTCAGATTCATCGCCCAGCGAAAGCCGATCGGCTGGAACCACAGCTCGGCGTCGACCTGGAACGGGCCGGTCGCGCCGTTGAGGGCGATCGAGTAGCGAATCTGATCGCCGGCCGCGATGAAATCGGCGTCCGTTGCCGCGTCGCCGTGCACCGCGATCTCGGCGTCGGCGGTCCGCTTGTCGAAGCCGTGCGGCAGCAGCCGGTTGTCCTTGACGTAGCGCACCGCCGTCAGCAGCCCGGTGGTGACGGCGCCGTCCGGGCCGGCCATGACGCTCTCGTAGACCTGCACCTGATCGGAACGGGTGATCTCCGTGTAGTGCGGCTCGAAGCGGGCGGCGTCCTCGTCGTTGTCGTTGCCGCGGATGGCGCCGCCTGGGTCGAGCGCGCCGGACTCGAACACGACATTACCGGTGCGGTCGCGCACCGTCAGGTGCAGCCAGGCGCGGCGTGACGGATAGGCGGTCGGCAGCTTGTGGCCGCCGAGGTTCTCGACTGCGATCGCCGCCTCCAGCCGTCCGGCGCTGATCTCGACGCTGCGCAGCGCCACCTTCGCCGTCTCGTTCTGCAGGTGCGCAATCGTCCGGACCACGGCGGCGTCCATTTCGTGTGGTTGCGCCGGGATCGCCAGGTCGTTGCGAAAGCGGTTGAGCATCCGCTGCATGAAGAAGTTGCCGCCGACAAACGTGTGCCGCGAGAAACCGGCGCGCGGCTCACCGAACACGGACGTGATCGGGACGTCCTCCTTGACTTGCGGCATGTGGCAGGACTGGCAGCTCCGCGTCGCCTGGTAGTCGCTGTGCAGCCACTCCTGATACGGCACCTGCTCGGGCAGCTCGCCGATCACCTTGCCCTGAGCGTCCAGCGCCTGGGTGATCAGCGTGTGGCAGGTCGCGCACAGCTCGGAGGCGCGAATGTGCTTGCTCTCCTTCTGCTGAAACGACGTCGACGACCTCATGATCAGGGTGTGGCCCTTGTCGACCGCGAACGGGCCGAAGATCTGGCGCCCGCCCGGCGGCGTCGTCTCGTCGATCTTGAAGCCGCCGACGAAGCTGTCGCGCTGGCCGAGGTTCTGTTCCGTGATCTGGTGACAGACCGTGCAGGAAACGCCGTCGTCGGCCAGCCGGTCGGCCAGCTTGGCGGGATCGGGCGGCAGGTGGGCGAAGGCTTCGCCTTCGCCGCCGGCCAGCTTGGCTTCGTACCGCATCATCGGCATGTGGCAGATCGAGCACTCATCCTGAATCAGCCTGGTCGCGGTGGGATGATCGATCATCTCGCGGCGCACCCCCGCCATCCAGTACGGATCGCGGCCGGCGTTGGCCATCATGCTGGTCTTCCAGTTGAGCCCGATCGAGACGTCCTCGCCGGTCTTCGTCGTGATGCCGTTGTGGCAGGCGACGCAACGGTCCGAGGTCTGGAAGTGGGTGCCGTAGTCTTTGTGCGCGACCACCGGGCGGCCGGCCGGCCCCGGCCGGATGGCGGTCTCCTGCGTCTGGGCCCGGCCGATCGCCAGCACCGCGAGCGCGAACACCAGCAGGAAGAACGAACCGAGGGTCCTCACCATCCTGAATCCCCCTACCAGCCCTGTGTCAGTCCGCCGTCAACCCAGTCCCACAGCGCGTAGAACAGCAGCTGTCTCGACCGTCCGGCGGTATTGTTCGCCGGCAGCCGGAGACCGATGTTGCCGAGGATGTGCATGCGCTTGTTGATCGGGATCTGGATCTCGGGTACGACATCCCAGTTGGTGGCGCCGCCGCTGACGAGATCCCGTTCGGCGATGAACTCGACGATCGGCGACCAGCGGCGGCCGAGTCCGCCTTCCAGGGCGAAGGTCTTGCCGATCGCCGTGCGCAGGTAGTAGACGCGGTCGAGTTTGTCCGGATGCGCCGGCAGCTCGAAGCCGGTGTGCACCTGCAGGAAGCTGCTGCCGGGGAGGAGCTGGCCGTAGGCCGCGAACGGTTCGAAGATCGTCGACGTCCCGCCGGTTCCCGCGAGCGGGTCCCCGGTGGGAACGATCAGCTCGCCCCCGACGCTGAAGATCGACCCCTTGGCGTCGCTGTGAAACAGCTTCTGCTTGTAGCCGAGCGCGAGGTCGCCGAACGCGGTGCCCCAGGAGCCGTTGTCGTGCGTGAAGTCGAACGGCGCAATCGCCTCGATCATGGCGGTGGCGCCGATCCGCTTCTCGTAGATCACCACCGTGCCGACGCCCGGGGTGCCCTGGGCGTTGATGGCGCCCGAAATCACCGTCTCGTTTTCCGGAAACGCCTTCTCGGTGAGCAGGGCGCGCGGCAGATTGAGGTGGCCGAGCGGCCAGGCGGGCTCCCCGCACAGCGTGCGAAGGTGGGCAATGACCTTGGTGATCTGATCCTGGGTCAGCAGGTCCTTGAACGACGGCATGATCCGCGAGAACGCCCGGGCCGGCCCGCCGTTGGTGATGACGGCCCGCCACTGCGTGTCCGATTCCGGGGTCGCGGTCGGGCAGTCGGTGAAGTCCGGAAACGTTGCCGGCGGTTCGAAGCCGGCCAGGACCTGCGACTGGCCCTTGCCGTCGGCGCCGTGGCAGGCGACGCAGCCGCTGTCGTAGATCTGCTTTCCGGTCTCTAAGCGCAGCGTGCTGGCGGCGGTCTGCGCCGCGGCAGCACCGGTGGCGGCCGGCGCGACGAATAGGATCAGGAGAAGAAGTAGTCGTGTGCGCACAACGCGCACATCGTACGAAAAGCGGGCCGGAAGGTCACGGTAGTGAAATCGGGATTCAGTTTCATACCGCTCGAGGACGCCGAGGACGCCGAGGACGCCGATGACGCCGAGGGTCAGGCGCGCGCGCGCTTTTTCGGCGCGACGCGCGACAGCTTGCGCTCGTCGAGGTCGATCACCGCCGGCCTTTTCTTCGCCGAGCCGATCGAATCGAGGCTCTTGCGCAGCGCGTCCATCAGGTTGACGACCTTTGGCGGCGCCTCGACTTCCTGCGACACGACCTCGCGGCCTTCGATCTTGGCGTCGATGATCTCGCGCAGGCCGAGCTGGTACTCGTCGCGGTAGGACTGGAAGTCGAGCTCGCCCGCGAAGGTCCCGATCACCTGCTGCGCCAGGCGCACCTCGTCCGGCTTGATCTTCGCCGGCATGTCGCCGAGTTCGTCGATCGCGTCCATGCTGCGAATCTCGCTGGCGTGGCGCAGCGTGTACATGATCAGGCCCTGCTCGCGCGGCTGGACCTTGACCAGGTACTCGCGCCCGTAGAGCGCGACCTTGCCGATCCCCGCCTTGCCCTTCATCCCTTCGCGGATGACGGCGAACGCGTCCTTCGCCACCGGACCGTCGGGCGCCAGGTAATAGGGCCGCTCGAGATAGATCGGATCGATCGCCGTGTCGTCGGTGAACTGCTCGAGGTTGATGACGCGGGTCGAATCGACGCGGACCTTGTCGATGTCCTCGTCGTTGACCAGCACGAAGCGCCCCTTCTCGAACTCGTAGCCCTTGACGATGTCCGAGCTCGGGACCTCGCGCTGGCAGCTCGGGCACCACTTCTTCTGCTGGATCCGGGTCTGGCACTCGGCGTGGAGCTGGTTGAAGCTGAGGGTCGCCCCGGCGTCGGTGGCCGGGAAGACCTTGATCGGGATGTTGACGAGGCTGATTTTCAGGTAGCCTTTCCAGGTCGGTCGTGCGCCCATACGCCTTTAATACTACAATCTGCCGAACCGGGAGGATTGATATGCAGCGGTTCTACGCCCGATTCCTTCTACTGGCTGGCTGCCTCGCCGCGCTGGTGACCGGCGGCCTCGTTGCGGCCGAACGCTCCTCGAGCGCGATGGCCGACGCGGCGACTGCCTTCGTCAGCAGCCTGACGCCCGAACAGCGGCAGAAGGCCGTGTTCGCGTTCAACTCGGATGAGCGTCTGCACTGGAACTTCATCCCGGCGGAAGCCTTTCCGCGCAACGGCCTGCTCGCCAAGGAGATGACCGAGGCGCAGCGCAAGAAGGCGCACGACCTGATGAAGGCCGCGTTGAGCCAGCGGGGCTACCTGACCGCGTCCTCGATCATGGATCTCGAAACCATTCTCGGCGACCTCGAGGAGCGCGCCGCCAGCGGCCGGGCCCCCGCCTCGGCGGGCGAAGCGGCGGGGCGCGGCGGCCGCGGTCCGGCCATGGTCCGCGATTCCGGGAAGTATTTCTTCTCGGTGTTCGGGACGCCCGCCAAGAAGGACACCTGGGGATGGCGCGTCGAAGGGCATCACGTGTCGTTGCACTTCGATGTGGTGAATGGGACGCTGGTCTCCAGCACGCCGACGTTCTTTGGCTCCAACCCGGCGGAAGTTCCCGACGGTCCCAGGAAGGGGACGCGGATTCTCGCCGCCGAGGAAGATTCGGCGCGCGCGCTGCTGATGGCGCTCGATCCCAAGCAGCGGGAGAAGGCGGTGATCAATACCGTCGCGCTGAACGAGATCGTGACCACCAACAAGCTCGATATCGCGCCGCTGTCGCCCGCGGGCATTCCCGCCGCCGAGCTGACCGCGAACCAGCGCGATCTGCTGACGAAGGTCATCGAGGTCTACACCGGCTTCATGGCGGGCGACATTGCCGACGAGCGGACCGCGAAGCTGAAAAAGGCCGGCCTCGACAAGATCACCTTTGCCTGGGCCGGCGAGGCGGAGCGCGGCAAGAAGCACTACTACCGCGTCCAGGGGCCGACGTTCCTGATCGAGTTCGACAACTCGCAGAACAACGGGAACCACATCCACTCGGTCTGGCGTGATTTCAACGGCGACTTCGGCCGCGATCTGCTGCGCGAGCATCTGAAGTCCGCCGCGCACTGAGGCGGACGGCGGCCCCGTCACGGCAGACCTGAAGAGCGTGTGAAAAATCGATTCTGGAGTCGCTCCACTGCGTCGATTCTTCCACACGCCCTGAAGGTTTGCACCACGATCAGCGCGGGAACATCCGATCGAAGTTGCCGCCGAAGATCTTCGCCTTGACGTCCCCGCCGGCGCCGAGTTCGTCGAGCGTCGCCGCCTGCCGTTCGTAGACATCCTTCACCCACCCGCGCGGAAAGAATGACGAGTCGCTGCCGAACAGCAGTCGATCGGGACCGGCGACCGCCAGCGCCTGCTGGAACACCGCCCGGAGCGTCAGCCCGGGCAGGTACTTGATCCAGCCGTTCGAGCTCGACGTGTCGAGCACGATGTTCGGACAGAGGTCCGCGACCATCAGTGCCTCGCGCAGCAGGCCGGCGCCAAAGTGCGGAATGATGATCGGGACCGTGGGAAAGGCCAGCGCCAGCGCATGGAGATCGAGCGGGTTGCCGAAGCGGATGTCGTAGGGGCTCGGCAGCCCCAGCTTGCGGCGGACGCCGACCGACAGGACGCCGCAGTGTACGAACACCGCCGTACCGGGCCGCGCCTCGGCAACCGCGAAGATCCGCCTGACGTGATCGTCCTGCAGCGCGTAGCGGTGCATCGCGGGAAAAAGACAGATTGCCCGCAGCCCGTCGTGATCGATGGCGACGGCCGCGTCGATCGGGGCCGACGGCTGGGTCGGGTCGACCATGAAGAAGCCGACCAGCCGGTCGGGATGGCGCCGCACCGCCGCGCCCACCGACGCGGCGTCGCCCGGCACGCTGGCGATCAGGGCCGCTCGCGCCACCTGGTGCCGATCGAGCTCGGCGACCCATCGATCCCCCAGCTGGGTCGCGGTGCCCGGCGCGTCCCAGGCCAGCGTCTCGAGCGCGCGCGTCTCGGGCGCCGCCGGGTCGGCGTCGGGCAGCGCGCGCCCCAGGGCGGCGAAGAAAGGGGTCGAGAAGAAGTGGCAGTGTGCGTCGTTGACAGTCATCTAGAACCCTTGAGAACCGGAAACTTGACTCAACAAGTCAAGTTACCGGGCTCTGAAGTGACCTATAGCGGGCCGAGGCCCTGGCTGGGCCGGAGGCCCGCTAGATTTCGGCGCGGATCGTCTCGGCCAACACCGTCGTCGTGCCGGTACCGCCGAGATCCGGCGTGCGATCCTTGCCGCCCGCCACGACGCGCTCGATCGCGCCGACGATCCGATCGTGCAGATCGGGGCGTCCGAGATGATCGAGCATCAGCGCGCCGGCCCAGATCGCGCCGATCGGGTTGGCGATCCCCTTGCCGGCGATGTCCGGCGCCGAGCCGTGAATCGGCTCGAACATCGACGGATGCAGCCGCTCGGGGTTGATGTTGGCGCCCGGCGCGACGCCGAGGCTGCCGGAGATCGCGGCGCCGAGGTCGGTCAGGATGTCACCGAACAGATTCGATGCCACGATGACGTCGAGCGTGCCGGGATGCGTCACCATCCGCGCCGCGATCGCGTCGACGTAGTACTTGCGGTAGTTGACCGCCGGAAAATCCGCGCTCACCGCTTCGGCGACCTCGTCCCACAACACCATGCCGTAGCGCAGCGCGTTCGATTTCGTCGCGCTGGCCAGCTGCCGGCGCGGCCGTTTGGCGGCGACCTCGAAGGCGTAACGGACGATGCGGTCGATGCCGCGGCGCGTGAAGATGCCGGTCTGCTCGGCGATCTCGTGCGGCGTCCCGACGTGCAGGCGGCCGCCGACGGCCGCGTACTCGCCCTCCGAGTTCTCGCGCACGCACACCATGTCGATGTCCGCCGCGCCCCGATTGGCCAGCGGCGAGGCCAGGCCCGGCAGCAGCCGCATCGGCCGCAGGTTGACGTACTGATCGAACCGCTTGCGCAGCGGCAGGATCATGTCGCCCGCCGAAATGTGATCGGGCACGGTCGGCGCCCCGATCGCGCCGAGATAGATGGCGTCGAACGGCGCCAGCCGATCGAACGCGTCCTCGTCCAGCATGCGCTGATGCTTCAGGTAGAACTCGCACCCCCACGGGAACTCGGTGAACGACAGGGTGACGTCGGTGCCCCGCGCCGCCGCTTCCAGCGCCGCCAGGCCGGCTGGCACGACCTCGCGGCCGATTCCGTCCCCGGCGATCACGGCAATTCGATATGTCGGCATGGTTGTCTCGTTCGCTCCTTCGGTTGATGGTCTGACGTGGTGAACCGCCGCGTTGCGTACGTGGGGTCCGGCTTCAGCCGGACCGTGACAGGTCGCCTGGAGACGTACGCTTCGTACAGAATGCCCGGCGGCGCCGGGTCTAAGTCTACCGTGCACCGCACTCGACCTGATGCCGGGTGGGGCAGCATAATCAGAAGCCATGAGATTACGTGCGCTCGTCGTCGCTGCCATCATGGCCGGAGCCGCGGCGTGCTCGGGCCCGCCGCCGCCCGAACCGGCCGGCGCCGCCCCCCAGGCCAGCCGGCTGTCAATCGGCCAGCTGCCGGACATCGACGTCGACGGCGTCCTGGCTCATACCAAGGTCCTGTCGTCCGACCGGTTCGAAGGACGCGCTCCCGGTTCGAAGGGAGAGAACCTGACGGTCGACTATCTCGTCGACCAGTTCACGCGGATCGGCCTCAAGCCGGGCAATACCGACGGCACCTACCTGCAGAAGGTGCCGCTGGTCGGCATCACCCCGGCGCCGGCGCCGCTGCTGTTCAAGAAGGGCTCGCAGCAGTCGCAGCTCCGCTGGAAGGACGATGTCGTGGCCTGGACCAAGCACGTGGCGGATCGCGCCAGCCTGGACAGCTCGGAGCTGGTGTTCGTCGGCTACGGGGTGGTCGCGCCGGAGTTCGACTGGGACGACTACAAAGGCGTCGACGTCAAGGGCAAGACCCTGGTCATGCTGGTCAACGATCCGCCGGTGCCCGATCCGGCCAACCCGGCCCAGCTCGACCCGAAGACCTTCGGCGGCAAGGCGATGACCTACTACGGCCGCTGGACCTACAAGTACGAAATCGGCGCGCAGCGGGGCGCCGCCGGCGTCCTGCTCATTCACGAGACCGAACCGGCCGGCTATCCGTTCGACGTCGTGCAGTCGAAGGTCAGCGAGCAGTTCGATCTGGTGACGCCGGACAAGAACATGGGCCGGGTCGCGATCGAGGCCTGGATCACCCTTGATCAGGGCCGCCAGCTGATGAAGATGGCCGGCCAGGATTTCGAGGGACTGAAGAAGCTCGCCGCAACCCGCGAGTTCAAACCGGTCGCGCTCGGCGTCACCGCGTCGATGACCATCACCAATACGCTGCGGACGGTCGACTCGCGGAACGTGATCGCCAGACTGGACGGCGGCGACCCCGCGCTGAAGGACGAGTACGTGGTCTTTACCGCTCACTGGGATCACCTCGGCATCGGCCCCGAGGTTGACGGCGATCGCATCTACAACGGCGCGCAGGACAACGCGGTCGGGATCGGCGGTCTCCTCGAGATCGCCCGGGCGTTTACCCAGCTGGCGGAGCCGCCGCCCCGATCGATCCTGTTCCTGGCGGTGACGGCGGAGGAGCAGGGACTGCTCGGATCGCAGTACTACTCGGTGACGCCGATCTACCCGCTGGCGAGGACGCTGGCCAGCATCAACATGGACGGTCTCAACGTGCACGGCCGGACCAGGGACCTGACGCTGATCGGTCTGGGCGCGTCCGACCTCGACGACTACGCGATCGCCGCGGCCGGCGAGCAGGGGCGGGTGATCCGCCCCGACGCCGAGCCGGAGAAGGGCTTCTACTACCGCTCCGATCATTTCAACTTTGCCAAGGAAGGCGTGCCGGCGCTCGATCCCGACGAGGGCATCGATTTCGTCGGCCAGCCGGCCGACTACGGCAAGCGGCTGCGCGACGACTACACCGAGCACCGGTATCACAAGCCGGGCGACGTCGTGCTGCCGAACTGGGATCTCAGCGGCGCGCGGGAAGATCTCAAGGTGCTGTTCACGGTCGGCTACCGCGTCGCCGAGGCGGCCAGATATCCGGCCTGGAAGCCGGGCAGCGAGTTCCGGGCCAAACGCGAGGCGATGCTGAAGCAGGCGGGGACGCGCTGAGCAGACTTGAGTACGTAATGTCCGCCTTCAGGCGGACCTGGCACGTTCCGGCTAAAGCCGGACGCTACGTACGAGTGGGTAACCGATGAACACCGATCCGCCACCGGACCCGATGAGCAGCGCGGACATCATCGCGCTGTCGAAACAGCACACGCTCTTCGAGTGGTCGGCACAGGGCGCGGTCGATCCGCTGCCGGTGGCGCGGGCCAAGGGGATCTACTTCTGGACCCCGGACGGCCGGCGCTTCATCGATTTCAACAGCCAGTTGATGTGCGTCAACATCGGGCACGGCGACGAGCGCGTGGTGCGGGCGATTCAGGACCAGGCCGCGCTCCTTCCCTACGTCAGCCCGTTCATGGCGACCGAGCCGCGCGCGCGCCTCGGCCGCCGGCTGGCCGGCCTGTGCCCGGGCGATATCGACGTCTTCTTCTTCACCAACGGCGGCGCCGAAGCCAACGAGAACGCGATCAAGCTGGCCCGATGGGTGACCGGCCGCCACAAAATCCTGGCGCGCTACCGGTCGTATCACGGCGCCACCGGCGCCGCCATCACGCTGACCGGCGACCCCCGCCGCTGGGCGTCGGAGCCGGGAATCCCCGGCGTCGTCCACGTCCTCGATCCGTATCACGGCATCGAGCGCGGCTGGGACTCCGCGGCGCAGTCGCTGGCGATGCTGGAGGAGGTCATCCAGCTCGAGGGCCCCAACACCATCGCCGCCTTCATCCTCGAACCGGTCACCGGCACCAACGGTGTGCTGGTGCCGCCGGACGGCTACCTCGAAGGCGTCCGCGAGCTCTGCACGAAGTACGGCATCTTGATGATCTGCGACGAAGTGATGTCCGGTTTCGGCCGGACCGGCGAGTGGTTCGCCGTCGATCATTGGGGCGTCGTGCCGGACATGCTGACGATGGCCAAGGGGCTGACCAGCGCCTACGCGCAGCTCGGCGCCGTCGGCATGCGGCGGGGCATCGCCGACCAGTTCAAGGACCGCGTCTTCTACGGCGGGCTGACCTACAACAGCCATCCGCTCGCCTGCGCCGCGGCGCTGGCGACGATTCAGGTCTACGAGGACGATCGGCTGATCGAGAATGCCCGCACGCTGGGGAGGGTGATGCAGGAGCTGCTCGCCGGCCTCGATCACCGGCATCCGTCGGTCGGCGCGGTCCGCTCGATTGGACTGTTCGGGATCGTCGAGCTGGTGCGCGACCCGCGCACGCGGGAGCCGCTGGCCCCGTTCAACGGCACCTCGGCCGAAATGGCGGCGCTCGGGCGGTTCTTCCGCGATGAGGGTCTCTACACCATCGTCCGCTGGAACTACTTCTTCACCAACCCGCCGCTGTGCATCACCGAAGCGCAGCTGCGCGAAGGGTTTGCCATCATCGACCGCGCGCTGGAGGTGACTGATCGGGCAGTGAGATGAGCGCGCCGTGGCGAGTGCGTCTGGCGCCCGTCACGCTCCGCCGTCGATGGCCGCGACCCGCTTCGAGCGGAACAGGTAGGCAAGCCAGCCCAGGTGATAGGCCAGCGAGACGAGGACGTAGACCGGGGTCTCGCCAGGCGCCCGGTGGTTGGGAAAGTACGGTGACAGGTAGATGATCAGGTCGGTCGCGGCGGACGCGGCCACCGCGAACCTGGTCAGCGCCACCGCGCCAGGACGCAGCCCGATCAGGGCCAGGCCAGCGGCGACGCCGAGCCCGGTCGTGGCCAGGCGCAGGATCACGACCAGCGCCGCCGGGACGCCCCGGATCGGCAGCAGCACGAGCATCCGTGCGGCCACCAGCCCGGTGCTGATGGGCTGCACGAGAAACAGCAGACCGCACAGCACGATCAGCCAGCCGCCGATGCCGGGATTTGGTAGATTGGGACGATCAGGGGAACTCACCAATTCACAATTGCCAATTCACAATTACCCAATTTACCAATTCTGCCTGGCCTCCCTATGACTGCAACGATGATCGTGATGTCCTTCGCCGCCGGCGGTCTGATGGCCGCGGTCGCCGCCGCCGCGCCCGATGCCCCCTATCGCCGGGACGTCGAGAAGTGGCGCGCCAAGCATGAAGCGGACTACCGGAAGGAATACGTCGGCCTGGCCGGGCTGTTCTCGCTGAACCCGGGCGTCAACAGCGCCGGCAGCGGCTCAGCCAACGCCATCGTCCTGCCGAAGCGCGCCCCGCAGGTCTCCGGCCGGTTCGTCCTGACCGGCGATCGCGTGCGATTCGAGCCGCAGGCGGGCGTCACGGCGACGATGAAGGGAAGCGCGGTTACCACGCCGCTCGACCTGAAGCACGATGAAGAGAAGGACGGCCCCGACGTGGTCCAGGTCGGCGGGCTCGAGTTGTGGGTGCATTTGAGCGGCGATCGACGGACCATCCGGATGCGCGACGACCAGGGCGAGGTCGCCCGGTCGTTCCAGGGCTTCCACTGGTTTCCGATCGACGAGAAATATCGGGTGACTGCGAAATTCATCAAGGACACCAGGCCGCAGGACGTGCATATCCCGAATCAGCTGGGAGACGACGCCGTTTACAAGACTGAAGGCGTGGTCGAGTTCACCCTGGCGGGACAGACGGTGCGTCTCCGTCCGATGACGACGAGACCGAACCGGTTCTACTTCATCTTCCGCGACGGGACGAGCGGCAAGGAAACTTATGGGACGGCGCGCTTCCTCTACGCGGATCTGCGCAGCGACGGCACTGCCGTACTCGACTTCAACCAGGCCTACAATCCGCCCTGCTCATTCAATCCGTTCACGACGTGTCCGCTGCCGCCGGCGGAAAATCGTCTCAAGGTGCGAATCCTCGCGGGTGAGAAGGACTACGCCGGGCACAAGTCGGGACTGTGAAACTGTTCCTGGTTCATCATGCCGACGCGGTCGGTCCCGAGGTCGATTCGCGGCGGCCGCTGTCGGCGCTGGGAGAACGACAGGCGACACAGGCTGCGGCCGCGACCGCGGCTCGCGGCGCACGGCCGGCAGTCGTCTGGCACAGCGGCAAGCTGCGCGCCCGCCAGACCGCCCAGGCGTTCTGGCGCGCCTGCAACGCTCTGGCGGAGTTTAAAGCGACCGCCGACCTGCAACCGGACGATCCCCCGTCGCGAATTCGCGATCGCCTTCGCGGCGAGACGCACGACGTTCTACTGGCTGGCCACTTCCACCATTTGCCACGCTTGTTGTCGCTGCTGCTTGGCACGCCTGCCACGTTCCCTCAACATGGAGTGGTCGAGCTGGAAAGCGACGACCAGGGGGAAACGTGGCAGGAGGTCTGGCGGCTGAACAGTTGAGAAGAGGCTGTTGCCTCTTGTCGCGCTTGCTGATTACCTGATTACCACACCGAACGACGCGCGCCAGAAATGAAACCCGCCGAACTGAACCGTGCTGGTCGAGTTCTCGTCGCTGAGGTTCTGGAAGTAGCGCAAGTCGGCGCGCAGACCGGCGTGATTTGAGAGGAAGCCCATCACGCCGACGCCGCCATTCAACCCCATATCGGTGTTGGCAATCTTGGGAAAGCCGACTGCCCCGTCGAGCTGCGTCCGAATCAGCCCCAGGCCGATCGTGGCGTATGGGCGGAATCCGGCGCCGCGCGTGCCGCCAACAGGGATTCCGAGGATCAGATTGGCCATGATCGACTGGACGTTGTTGTCGCCGAAGCTACCGGCGCTGCCGAAGAAGTTGGGAGCATAGCCGTAGTCGACCTCGAACCCCGCGATACCCGCGCCCATGTATCCGGCGTCGACGCCGAAATTGGCGCGCCCGTCAGCCTGGCCTGCGCCGAAATTGGCACCGATGAACGGACTGACGTACCCCTCGGCGCTCGCCGATTTGGGGGTGGCAGCCACCAGCGCCATCGCGCTGATGACGATGAGGGATTTAATGACGCGTCGCATTGAGTATTCTCCTGGAGAAGGCCGCGAAACATTCGCGAGACCAAAACTTCTGCAAGAGTAGTGCTCAAGTGATTCCAGCTCATGCCCAGCTCATGCTGAGGTCGAACAGCTGGGCTCTGCCGATTACGGCTGCGATGAGGAGCGCCGGCTCATCGTCAACGGCGACTCGGGGCGCGCCCGCTCACAGGCGTGCGGCCTCGGTCTGCAGCAGCTCCCACGCCCGCCGCACGTGGCGCTCCGACGTGTCGAGATGACCGATCGCGATGCGCAGCGCCACCCGGCCGTGCAGACGCGTATTCGAGAGGAACACCTCGCCGGTCGCGTTGACCGCCTCGGTCAGGCGCTGATTGGCGGCGTTCAACTCCGCGTCCGGCAGTGATCGGCCGGCCGGCCGCCAGCGGAAGCAGACGACGCTGAACGGCACCGGCGCCATCCGCTCGAAGTCAGGATGGGCGTCGATGCGCGCGGCGAGATCGGCCGCGAGCTGGATGTGTGCGCTCAGCCGATCGCGGATGCCGCGCGCGCCGAAGGAGCGCAGCACCATCCACAGCTTCAGGGCGCGAAACCGGCGGCCGAGCTGGACGCCGGTGTCCATCAGGTTCTGGACCCGGCCTTCTTCTGGCGTCTGCAGGTAGTCCGGTGTCAGCGCAAATGCCGCGCGCAGCACGTCCATGCGCCGGCAGTAGAACGCGCTCAGGTCGAACGGGGTGAACAGCCACTTGTGGGCGTTGACGACCAGGGAGTCGGCGCGATCGGCGCCGGCCAGGATGTGGGCGTGCGACGGCAGCATCGCCGCGACGCCGGCGTAGGCGGCGTCGACGTGCAGCCACAGCCGCGCCCGTGCGCAGCAATCGGCGATCGCCGGCACCGGATCGACGCTGGTGGTCGAGGTCGTGCCGACCGTGGCGACGACGGCGATCGGCAGCACGCCGGCCCGGCGATCGTCGTCGATCGCCTGCTCGAGGGCGTCGACGCGCATCCGGAAATCGGCGTCGACCGGAATCCGGCGTAGCGAATCGTGGCCGAGACCGATCGCGATCACCGACTTGTCGATCGAGGAATGCGCCTGGTCCGAGGCGTAGACACGCAGCGGCGGCACGTCGCGCCGGCCGGCCAATCCCCGGGTGCGTACTTCGGGGACCGCTGCCTGCCGCGCCGCGGCGAGCGCGTGCATGCTGGCGATCGACGCCGTATCGTAGATGACGCCCTCGAACGGATCGGGCAGGCCGATCAGGCGGCGCAGCCAGGCCAGCGTGACCGCTTCGAGCTCGGTCGCCGCCGGCGACGTGCGCCACAGCATCGCCTGCTGGTTGAGGGCGGCCGACAGGAAATCGGCGAGCACGCCCGGCGCGCTGCCGGTGATGGCGAAGTAGCCGAGGAATCCCGGATGGTTCCAGTGGGTGAGACCGGGCACCAGCACGCGCTCGAAGTCGGCCATGATGGCCTCGAACGGTTCGGGCTCTTCTGGTGCCCGGGACGGCAGCGCCGCCGTGATTTCGCCCGGCTGGACCCGCGCCAGGACCGGATACCGATCCGGGTGCGCGAGGTAGTCGGCGATCCAGTCGACCAGTTCGTGGCCGTGCCTGCGAAACTCGGCCGCGTCCATCGTCGGACGCTACTTACGCGGGTGCGACTGCGCGTAGTCGATCGCGAACTGCTTCAGCGCCGGGCTGGTCAGGCCGAGCGCGGTCGCTTCCTCGGCCGCCTTGTCGGCGGTCCAGTGATCCACGGCGAGCCGCTTGATCATCCACATCGCGGCGGCGCGGTTGCCGCCGGAGCAGTGGATGAACGCCGGTTCGCTGCCCTTGGCGGTGATCGCCTCGAGGAAGCGATCGGCGACGGCCGCCTCGGGCGTCTGGCCGTTGAAGGGAATGCTGTAGAAGCGGATCCCCGCGGCCTTGGCGGCGGCCGCCTCGGTGTCGATGTCAGCACCCTGTTCGCTCGGCTGCCGCAGGTTGATGATCGACGCGAAGCCCATCTTCTTGATCTCGGGTACCGCGGTCGCCGACGTGGCGCCCGCACACGCCACGGTGGTCTCGAGGCGGACGAAGTTGGTGACCCCGGCGACGGTTTCCTTTGTCACTTTTTGCGCTTCGACTGGAATCGCCAACAGGCAGACGGTCGAGAGAGCAGCCGCCACGACAGACAGGCGTGATCGCATGATGAAGTCTCCTTCCATGAAAACACAATGATAGCCCACGGGCTGACAGGCCAGGAAGGGTGGACCACACGCCAGGAAGAAGTGGGACGCGTCGCGGTGCCGGCAGGAGCGAGTCCCCCATCCGCCCGCCGACCATGGGGCGCCGAGCCCTGCGCGGCGCTATTTCTGCTCGATGGTCACCGTCACCGGCGCGGTGATCTTGACCGTGAACGCTTCTCCGGGCGCGATGGTCGCGGCGTTGCGATCGCTGGCCATGACCGCGCTGGCGCCCGCCGCCGCGCCGGTGGCCGCGCCGATCGCCGCCCCCTTGCTGCCGCCGAGGATCGCGCCGAGGATCGCGCCGCCGACCGAGAGTCCGCTCACCTTGGCCGCGCTCTCGTTGCCCGGAGGCGCGCCATCACGGTAGAACGGTTGCGTCGTGATCGGCAGCCGTGTGCCGTCGGCGAGAACCAGCGTGTTGAAGCGGATGCCGAGGCGCGCCGTCTGCTTGAACTTGCCGCCCCGCTCGACCTGGACGACGGTGCCGAGCGCACGCGAGCCGGACGGAATCACCACGGTGTCGCCGACGCGGACGTCGCGAGTCACGCGCGCCTCGACGCGATCTTCGACCTTGGCGCGCTCGCTCGACACCGGCGTGTCCGCGATCAGTCCAATCACCGAATCGGCCGACACGACCAGCTCCTCGAACGTCTTCTGAGGCGGCTCGGGCGTGTGCGGGGCCTCCTGCTGCGCGATCCGTTCGTCCGGTCGCGCCGTCGGCGTGACCGCGTCGGCTGCCGGAGCGCTCGCCGCGGTCGGGGCCGCGGCCGTGGTCGGCGTCGGGACCGTCGTCGCCGCCCCCGATGGCCACGTCCGTTCGAGAGTGGGCAGCGGCTCGGGCTCTTTCGTCGCTCTCTGTGCAGGATTGGCCGTCGGGCTGTTTGCGGTGGAACTCTTTACTTGGGGGCTCTTTACTTGGGGGGGCTTGACGGTGGCGGTCTTGACCGGGACGGGGGCCCGGCGTGCGCTTTCTGTCGATGTGCGAGCCGCTGTGCGAGCCGCCCCGCTCGCCGGATCCTGACGCTCGACAGCCTCTGTCGGGACCGTCGGCGTCGGATCCACCCCGGCTTTCAACGGCGTGTCGCCGACCAGCGCCTCAGTCTCCTGAACCGGCGGCAGTGCGGTCGTCTCCGGCGCGGCAGGGCTGGACGCGATGGCGGCGGCCGGCGCGACGTTCTGGCGCGACGCCATGTAGCTTCCGCCTGCCGCGGCGCCGATGCAGGCGACGGCAAGCGCGGCGAAGGCAAGACGATGGGACAGCATGCGACAGTCTCCTTGGATTACACTTCGCTCTAACGCAAGCCGTGTACCGGAAACCGGCCAACCTCAGGCGGACCAAGTCTTATGGATCCGGCAGTTTAACAGGCGCGGGAAGTAATCACGTCTTTAAACCTGGCGCCGAGCGTCCCCTTCGCGTGAATGTGTCCTACGCTTAGGACCTCCCGTTCCTCCCGCGGACGTCGAAAAAATGGTCTCGGACAGCGCCGGCCGGACCAGAATAGGGCGCGAGCCAGGCCTGAACTCTGCATGAGGCGGCTCGACGATCGCTGTTGGGGACTTTTTTCCTGGGGGACGCTCCAATGCGCATCTTGCTGCCGGTTGCGGTGCTGGTCATGCTGCTGTCGGGGGCCGCGTCTGCGCTCACGGTTCAAGAGGTGGTCGCGCTCTCGAAAGCCGGCGTCTCCGACGAGGTGCTGCTGTCGCTGATCGAACGCGACAAGACGATTTTCGCGATCGATCACGACCAGCTGATGGCGCTGACGCGCGATCGCGTCAGCGAGAAGGTGGTGCTGGCCATGTTGCGCAGCGGCCGCCAGGAGCCGCCGCCGCCCGGCCCGGCCCACGCGGTTCCCGCCGCGCCGACCGACACGGTTCCTGCCGCCCCCGGCGCGCTGATGTTCGGTCACGGCCCCAGCCGGCCGAACACCTATCATGACTACGATCAGCTCGGCCTCGGCGGACCGCTGATCGTCTATCCAGCGCCATATGTGTCCATTGGACAGTATGCCTCCGCTGGACCTTATGTCGTGACGCCTTACCTGGTGCCGGCCGCGCTCGCCCCCAGCCCCTGCCTGCCGGCGGCGCGCACCGACCGCACCGTCGGGATTGCCGACGCGAGCGGCAGGTTCGTCAACAACGGTCTGCTTCCCACCCTCGCCGCCGCAGGCGGCAGCAGCGTCGTCTGTCAACCCCCCGCGCCGCCCGCCCCCGCCAGTCGATCCCCGCGGCGTGCACGGCGGTAGACGAACTCAACATGAACTCGCCTCGAAAATCGTACGTGGCGTCCGACTTTAGTCGGATTACGGATCAATCCGGCTGAAGCCGAATCCGACGTACGAACGCCTCCTGCGGACCGAGGTTCGTCCCCCGACGGGATGAACTATCCTTCGAAAGTGGCCCCCCGCCCCGCCGACGTCATCGTGATCGGCGCCGGCATCGTCGGCTGCGCCGTTGCCTATGAGCTGGCGCGGCGCGGCGCGTCAGTCGAGGTCGTCGACGACCGGATGCCCGGCATGGGCGCCACGCAGGCCTCTGCTGGAATGCTGGCGCCGTACAACGAGGCGCACGAAGAGAGTCCGCTGTTCGATCTCACCGTCCGCAGCCTGAACCTGTTCGACGAGTTCGTCGAGCGCGTGTCGTCGGACAGCGGCATCCGGATTCCGTATCGACGGACCGGCACGCTGACGGTCGTGACCGACCCGGCGGACATGGACACGCTGCGGGCGACCGCCGAGACGCTGGCGCGCCAGGGAGTCGCGGCCGATCTGCTCGACCAGGCGGCGGTGCGGATCGAAGAGCCGCATCTGGCGGCCGAAGCCGCCGGCGGCCTGCTCTTTCCCGACCACGGCTTCGTCGCCGTCAACGACCTGACCAGAGCCGTCGCGGCGGCGGCTCGACGCCACGGCGCGCAGCTCGTCGTGCCGGGCCGCGTGCGGCGCGTCGGCTGCGTCAACGGCGGGATGGTCGTCGAAACGGATCGAGGGTCGCTGCGGGGGGACGCGGTCGTGCTGGCGGCCGGCAGCTGGTCGGGCACGATCGCCATCGACGGCGTCGCGGCCCCCGTTCCGGTGCGGCCGATCCGCGGCCAGCTGGTCTACCTGGCGTGGCAGGGCCCGCCGCTGCGCCGCGTTCTCTGGACTCCGCGCTGCTACATCGTGCCGTGGGAAGACGGAACGGTGCTGGTCGGGGCGACGACGGAGGACGTCGGATTCGACCACCGCGTGACGGTCGCCGGGGTGCGTGATCTGCTCGAGGCGGCATCCGGGATCACTCCGCACGCGAGGACCGCGTCCTTCACCGGCGCCCGCGCCGGGCTGCGCCCCTGCACCACGGACGGCCTGCCGGTGATCGGCCGGTCGAGCGTGCTGCCCGGATTGATCTACGCCACCGGGCACTACCGCAACGGCGTGCTGCTGTCGCCATTGACCGCACAGCTGGTTGCCGGCGCGCTGCTCGACGACGGCGCCGATCCCGCATTGGCCGTTGTCAGCCCGGCGCGCTTTGGCCGGTTGTAACACAGCGCATGACCGGGATCACGATCGGCGATTGCCGATACCGCCTCGTCGCTGCCGAGCGCGATGGCCGCTGGATCGCGCACGCTGTGCGCGAGGACACCGGCCAGCGGTTCGGCATCGACCGCGCCGGCCCGACCCGGGACGACGCCTTCGGGCGTCTGACGGAGTGGTTGACCTGGCAGTCCGATCATTCGGCGGCGATCGAAGCGCTGCAGACCGCCGAGCGTGCCTATCACCGGGCCGTCGCCGGCAGCGCGTTCGCGAACCCGACCGAAGCGCCGAACGCGCTGGAGCGTCAGAAGCAGTTTCTCGCCGCAGTCGAAGGCGCGCGCGTCAGCCTCGACAAGGTCCGGGCGCGTCAGCCGCGTTAGATTGGCGCCAGCGGAGCCCACATTTCAGAATCGTACGTGGCGTCCGACTTCAGTCGGACTACGGATCAATCCGTGAGGCCGGATCCCACGTACGAGGGGGATGTCCGTGCCAAGATAGAGCGACTGATGCGCCTGAAGAAGACCTACAGTTCGCGCGAGGTCGCGGCGCTGACCGGACTGACGGCGCGGCAGCTGCAGCTCTGGGACGCCGGCGGTCTGCTGTCGCCGGCGATTCCGTCGCATCGGACCGATGCCGGCGGCTACACCGAGCGGCGCTACACGCCGATCGATCTGTTCGAGCTGCTGGTCCTGGCCGAGCTGCGCGGGCGGGGCTTCTCCGTGCAGCAGCTGCACGCCGTGGTGCGGGCGCTGAAAGCACAGTTCGCGACGCGGCTGTTTGACGCGACCGGCGGCGGCGGGGCGATCCGGCTGCTGACCGACGGGCGGGAGATCTACGCCCGGACCGCGGGCGGCGACGTGTTCAACCTGCTGAAAGCGCCGGGCCAGGCGCTGCTGGTGATTGGCGACGAGGGACTGCTGAAGGAGCTGGCCGGCAAGGTCAAGCGGAAGAAGAAAAAGAAACGCGTCAGCGGATCGGGAACACCTTCTCCAGATCGTCGGCCGGCCTCGCAATGACGTGCACGCCGACCAGCTCGCCGACCCGCCGGGCCGCCGCGGCGCCGGCGTCGGTCGCGGCCTTGACGGAGCCGACGTCGCCGCGGACGATCGCCGTCACCAGACCGGCATCGACTTTCTGCCAGCCGACAAACACCACGTTCGCGGTCTTGACCATCGCATCCACGGCTTCGACCATGCCGATGAAGCCGCGCGTCTCGACCATGCCGAGCGCGTCGCCGATATCTCGTTTGTCAGGCATAACACTCAAGAGGACGCTGAGGAATTAGAGGACGCAGAGGACTATACTGCAATTCCCGCCGCCGCCCCACTCGCCGGCTGACCGAATGGGCGAACTCCCTCTGCGTCCTCCGCCTCCTCCGCGCCCTCATGAGGATCTCCCTCGCGCGGATACCGCCAGGGTACGGACGACGCGGTCGCCGGTCACCAGGTGAATCTCGTCGACCAGGTTCGTCACCACGCAGGAGTGATTGGGCAGCACCCGCACCCGGTCGCCCGGCTCCAGCGGCGTCACTCCCACGACGCGTACCGTCGCGTGCTCTTCCGACAGGCGATCGATCGATAGCGTCGAATCGATCACCGAGCCGTCGCCGGTCAGGATCACGCCATAGCCCGGCGTCGGTGTCGTGCCGCGCGCGGGGTCGCTCGAGAGCGTCTTGCTGCCGCAGTCGAGGATGATGCGGTCAGGCGCCGGCTTCGAGACGACGGTCGCGAGAACGGTCAGGGCGCAGTCCGACAGCCGGGCCGCGCCCAGCGCGACCTGGGTCCGATCGAAGAAGACGTAGTTCCCCGGGCGCAACTCGGTCGGGCCGGGCTCGGCGGCGCTGAACCGGAGCGTCGGCGTGGCGCCGACCGACAGCTCGTCGATGACGACGCCGGCGGCGGCCGCTTGATCCCGGAGGCCGGTCAACGCCGCCGCTTCGTGAGCCGCGATGGCGCGCAACTCGTCTTCGGAACCGGCGCTGTAGCCATGTCCGGCGTGGCTGAGCAGGCCGCGCAGCCGCAATCCGGGCAGCGACGCCACTGCGCGCAGGAACGCCGTCGCCCCGTCCGGCTCGGGATCGATGCCGCAGCGATGAAATCCGACGTCCACCTTCACCAGTACGTCCAGCGTCCGGCCGGCCGCGCGCATCGCCTCGTTCCACCCGCGCGCGACGGCGAGGTGATCGACGACGATCGAGATCGACGCGCGATCCATCAACGCCAGCACGCGGCCGGCCAGCCGGGGAAGAACCGGGTAGGGAATCCGGATGCTGGCGATGCCGGCCGCCGCGAACACCTCGGCCTCGCCGACCCGGGCGCAGCAGATGCCCGCCGCGCCGCGCTCGATCTGCCACCTGGCGATCACCGGCGACTTGTGGGTCTTGGCGTGCGGCCGCAGCGCGAGGCCGGCGGCATCGGCCAGCGTCTGGACGTTGTCGATGTTCTGGATCAGCCGCCCGTGATCGACGAGCACCTGGGGGGTGGGCAGGTCGGAAATCAGCACGCGGTCAGTATGGCCAATTCACAATTTACAATTCACAATTTACAGACTTACCAATTCTTCAAGCAAATAGTCCCGGGAACCGGGCCGGCTTCAAGTCATAGCCGGGGAAGATCGGCTTCGGATCTGCGACGCCGAGATGGCGGACGACGATCTCGCCGAACACATCGCGGAAGTCGGTGGTGACCGCCAGGTCGCGGCCTTCGAAGCGGTGCTCGGGCGCCAGGCCGGGCCACTTGCCGTAGACGTGGCCGCCGCGGACGCCGCCGCCGATCACCATCATCGCGTTGCCGTGCCCATGATCGGTCCCGCGGCTCCCGTTCTCGCCAACCGCCCGGCCGAACTCGGACATCGTCAGGACGACGGTGTCCGCCATCCGATCGCCGAGGTCGGTGACCAGCGCGGCGATGCCGCGCGAGAAGTCGTCGAGCCGTCCGGCGAGCTGCCCCTGCGCCGCTCCCTGGTTGACGTGGGTGTCCCAGCCGCCCAGGTCTGCGAAGGCGATCTCGACGCCGACGTTCGACTTGATCAGCTGCGCGATCTGCTTCAGCGCCTGGCCGAACGCGCTGCGCGGATAGTCGGCGCCGTGTTCGGGATCGTAGCGCAGCGGATCGTTCGTCTTCAGCATCCTGATCGCGTCGAAGGCCTCACGGCCGGTGCCGTTGAGGACGCGATCGGCGGCCGCGGCGTAGAGCGCCTCGAACGACGCGTTCGCCGTCTCGGTGGCCCGCCCGGCGCGGATGCCGAACTGACCGATCTGGCTCATCGCGAGCGCCGGTGACGGCCCCTGCAGCATGCGCGGTAGCTGGCCGCTCAGCGCGACGGCGCGAAACGGCGTCGCCGCTTCGACCCGCCGCGTCTGCAGGTAGCGATTGAGCCAGCCATCCGCTGTGCTCTTGACGCCCGGCGTGGCGGTTTCCATGTAGTCCTGGGCGTCGAAATGCGACCGCGTCGTGTCGGGTGATCCGCAGGCGTGGACGATGGCCAGCTGGCGCGCGTCCCAGAAGGGCTGGAGCGGCTGGAGACGCGCGTTGAGGCCGAAGAAGCCGTCGAGATCGAGCGCCGCTCCGTCACCGGATCCGGGCCGCGCAATCGCGATGCTCGGCCGGGCCTTGTAGTAGTCGGCCTCGCCGAACGGGACGACCATGCTGAGCCCATCGACCGCGCCGCGCTGGAAGATGGCGATCAGCTGTTTGGCGCGCACGGCGCGCCCCTGGGCGAACGCCGTCCTGGTGAGGAACGAGGGGGCGAACCCGAGACTGACCAGCGCGAACGCCCCGTCTTTCAGAAACACGCGTCGGGAAATCATGGCCATCTCCGGAAAAGGGGTCGGGAGTCTTTTTGTTCTGGCGCGTCTCTTGCTCTGGGCGGCACTACCGGCGCTGGAACTCCGGCGCACCGACCGCCAGCGCCAGCATCTGCGGCGCCGTGGTCGCTTTCGCAATCGTCGCCAGCGTCGCCTCGGACACGTCGCCGTTGAGAATCACCTCCGCCACGCCGCGGCTGTCGGTCGGCAGCGACTGGCTGGCAATCGAGACGCCGCGCATCTGGTTGGCGGCGACCGAGAGCGCGATGTTCATACGGCTGACCAGCGCGCCGGTGTTCATCCAGACGTCAGCCGTGTCCCTGTAGCCGGTCGGCGGCTGGCAGGCGTAGAGCGGCATGCCGAGCTGCTGCATCGCCCGCACCAGCGGCAGCCCGTCCTGCACCTCCGCTCCGGTCGCACGGATCGTGCTGACCATGAACTCGAACGGCGTCTTCACCTTCGCCCGGTAGGCCTCGACCGAGAGGAACTCCGGCGACGTCAGGATGGTGCGCATCACTTCCCGGAGATCGCCGTCGGTCTGGCGGAACCGGCCGGCCGCGCGCTCGACAAGCGCAGGCGGCGGCGTATCGCTGACGAACCGCCGGACCAGTTTCGTCGCGATGAATCGCGCCGTGGACGGGTGCCGGGAGAGCAGATCCAATACCTCGATCCCGTCCCGTTCCCCGCCGCCGGCCTTGATGCGGTGCCCCAGCACCACCTTCTCCCCATCGTCGTGGAGGCGCGGATCGAAGCGATAGCCGGCGCCCTGACGCGGATTCTCGATCGTCCAGCCGGTGAATGCCCGCGCCACCTCGGTGACGTCCTGCTGCGTGTAGCCGCCGTCGACGCCCAGCGTGTGCAGCTCCATCAGCTCGCGGCCGTAGTTCTCGTTCAAGCCGCGGCGCGGCCGGTTGACCGGCTGCTGAGCCGGCGCAGCCGGCAGCGGCTGGCCCAGCGCGCGCCCGCGTCCCGGCCGGCGTCCCAGCGCCTGACGGCGCCGCGCGGCCGCCGCGTCGATGTCCGGGCTGTTGGGGGCGGCGCTCTGCCAGTTGTCGAGATAGAACAGCATCGCCGGGCTCCTCGCGGTCGCCTCGAGCAGATCGGAGAACCGGCCCAGGACATGGGGCCGGATGGCGTCGCGTTCGTACTCGGTGAGCATGAAGCGGACGCGGCCCTTCCGCGCGTCGACGTTGAAGTGGTTGAACCAGAAATCGGTCAACACTTCCTGCAACTGCCGCTCGCTGTAGATGGCGCGGATCAACTTCTGTTGCGCGAGGTCCTGCACCACCTGGTTGGCGCGCTGCTGCATCTCGGGTGTCGCGCGGGGCGGCGGCGCGGGCTGGTTCTCACTGCCTGACCGTGCCGCCTGCAGCTTCCGCTCCTGCCGCATCCGCAGCTGCGGGATCTCGAACCGCTCGGCGATCTCACGCGAGCTCATCCCGATCGTCGTCAGGCCGGACAGCCGCCCGGCCACGCCAGCGTCGGCAATCTGATCCGGCTGGAGCTGCTGTTCGATGTAGCGCTGCAGGCCAATCGCACGGACGGCCGCCACGTCGCCGGCGCGCGGCCCGAACCCGGCCCGGTTGAGCACGTGGACGATCGTCCGGTCGTCGCTGGGGAACGAGGCGGCGGTGAAGTGGGTCGCGGTGCCGCTGGCAAGAACAGCCAGCCCGACGGCGACGGTAGTACGCAGTGTCTTCCGCATGCCCGGTTAGACCGCCGGGGTGGGTGGGAGGTTTAAGAAAGTGCTACCAGACGCTCAACTCGCGATGGCAGATTCTACCGGCTGGCATCCCTTTGCCTGGCAACCCGCTGTCCCGCCCGATCCTCCTCGTCCGCCATCTGCTCGGCTTCGAGTTGCGCCGCCGCGGCGCAGTCCGGGCAGAGCCCGTGCGAGAAGCTGGCGTCGGCATTCTTGGCGATGTACTTTTCCACCCGCTGCCAGTAGTTCTGATCGTCGCGGATTTTCTTGCACTGGGCGCAGATCGGGATGATGCCCTTGAGCTGGTTGACGTGGGCGAGCGCCGTCTGGAGCTCGTTGATGTGATCAGCCAGGCTGAGTTGGAGCTGGATGACGCGGACCCCCACCTCGACCCGCGCCCCGAGCTCGTCTTTGTCGAACGGCTTGGTCACGTAGTCGTTGGCGCCGGCGGCCAGCCCGCGCACGATGTCCGCCTTGCTGTCTTTGGCGGTCAGCAGGATCAGATAGGTCAGCTCCGGACGGGGCGCCTCGTGGACCAGACTGCAGAGCTCGAGTCCGGTCAGCCTGGGCATCATCCAGTCGATGACCGCCAGGTGGGGCGCGTTTTCGCCGCGCAGCACCTCCCAGGCCTCGAGGCCGTCCGCGGTCACGACCACGTCGTGGCCCAGCTCGGTCAGCAGATGCTGGAGGAGGCGGCGGGAGAGCGGCTCGTCTTCAGCGATGAGGATCTTCACGACCCTCCGTCAGCCGACGGCGATTCGCCTTGGACAAGCGGCACACTTTCCATTCTGCGCGTTGCGCAGCGGGCCGGCCTGTTCATTTGGGAACAGTGGAAAAGGGGCCCTCCATCACGGTCCGGCTGTGAAGCCGGACACTACGCACTGATGGCCGCACGCACAAGTGGAGATCAGCGGATTCGTACCCGGCTCTGCTCGCGCATGAACTGCTGCACGTAGTACGGGCCGCCGGTCCCGCGTCCGGTCGACCCGCTCGCCTTCCAGCCGCCGAACGAGTTGATCCCGGGCCAGGCGCCGGTCGTGGCGCCGGCGCGCCGATTGGCATAGGTCACGCCCGCCTCGATCCGTTCGAAGAACCGGTCGATGTCGCGGTCGTCCTCCGAAAAGATCCCCGCGGTCAGCCCGTATTCGGTCCGGTTCGCCAGCGCGATCGCCTCGTCGAGCGTCGTCACGTTGGCGATCAAGGTGATCGGGACGAACAGCTCCTCGTTGAACAGCGGATGGTCGGCCGGCAGGCCGTCGATGATCGTCGGCGCGACGAAGTAGCCGTGCGCCAGATCGCCGTCGGTCAGGCGCCGGCCGCCGGTCAGGACTTTTCCGCCGTCCTGTCTGGCCTGCTCGACCGCGCGCTCGTAGATCGTGACCGCTTCTTCGTTGATGACCGGCCCGAGGTAGACGTCGCGGTGCAGCGGGTTGCCGATCTTGATCCGTTCGGTTTTTTCGACCAGCCGCCTGACGAACTCGTCGCGGATCTCCTGGCTGACGTAGACGCGCGAACAGGCCGAACACTTCTGGCCCTGGGCGCTGAACGCCGATCGCATCACGCCGTCGCTGGCCTTGTCGAGATCGGCCGACCGCATGATCAGCGCCGGGTTCTTGCCGCCCATCTCGATGATCAGGGGCCGCGGGACGGCGCGGCTCGCGTTGTCGCGAATCAGGCGCATGCCGACCTCCTTCGACCCGGTGAACACGATGCCGTCCACGTCCGGGTTGTCGATCAGCTCCTGGCCGGCGGTGCTGCCGCTGCCGGTGAGAAAGTTGAACACGCCGGCCGGGATCCCGGCCGCGGCGAGGACTTCGTAGAGCGCGTATCCGAGCAGCGGCGTCGCCGACGCCGGCTTGAACACGACCGTGTTGCCGGCGGCCAGCGCGCCGCCCGCCGGGCCGGCGGCGAGCGCGAGCGGAAAATTGAACGGCGAGATCACCGCCCAGACGCCGTACGGCCGCAGCACGCTGGTGTTCTCTTCGTTGGGGCCGAGCGTGCCGAGCCGGGTGCGGAACCCGTCGTGCTGTTCCAGCTGCACGCAGTAGTACTCGATCAGATCGGCGGATTCCTCAACGTCGCCGACGCACTCGAGCCGGTTCTTGCCCGCCTCGAAGCCCATCAGCGCCGACAGCTCCCAGCGGCGGGCGCGAATCCCGTCCGCGGCCTTCTTCAACAGCGCGACCCGCTGCCGCCACGGTGTCGCGCTCCACGCCGGATACGCCTCGCGGGCGGCGGCGATGGCGGCGCGCGCCTGCTCGCGGCCGCCCTGCTGGAACCGGCCGAGCAGGATCCGCGTATCGATCGGGCTGCGGTCGTCGAACTCGGCAGCCGCCTGTTCGGTTCGCCCGCCAATCACCAGCGGATAGCTCCGGCCGAATGTTGAGGTCACCTGATCGACGGCGCGATCGAGCTCGCGGTGCAGGTCCTCCATGCGGTCCGCGGTCATCGTCGCGTAGGTGATCTTGGGTTGCGATGTAGCCATGGCGAACAGTCTACTCAAATCCTGTTTTGCGGCGCGGCAGGACGTAAGAGGGGCGACGCCCGTTCTGGCTGTGCGGCCCCGCTTGGGCGTGGCCGTCAGCCGAGCAATCGCTCCAGCTCGTCGGGATGGCCGGCCCGGGCGACCGCCTCCTTCCGATCGACCAGCCCCTGCTTCACCAGCTCGGTCAGCGATTCCTCGAGCGTGAACGATCCGTACTTGCGGGTGATGGTGATCTCCTGGTGCAGGTGGTGGACCGAGTTCTTGCGGATGTGCTGACGCGCGCCGTAGCCGACCATCAGCAGTTCCGCCGCCGGCACGCGCCCGCCGCCGGTCTTCGGCAGCAGCGTCTGCACCAGCACCGCCGCCAGCCCCATCGCCAGCTCCTGCCGCACCGTGTTCTGCCGTTCGAGCGGAAACGAGTCGGCGATCCGGGCGACGGTCGTCGCGGCGTCGGTGGTGTGCAGGCTCGAGAACACCAGGTGGCCGGTCTCGCCGGCCGCCAGCGCGATCTGCATCGTCTCCGGATCGCGCATCTCGCCGACCACGATGACGTCGGGGGCCTGGCGCAGGGCGGCGCGCAGCGCGGTCGGAAAATCCGGCGCGTCGACGCCGATCTCGACGTGCTCGATCAGGCAGCGCCGGTGGTGGTGCTCGTACTCGATGGGATCCTCGATGGTGACGATGTGGCGCGCTTCGCGCAGGTTGATCTCGTTCACCAGCGCCGCGATCGTCGTCGTCTTGCCCGAGCCGGTCGGGCCGCCGATCAGGACCAGCCCGCGCGTCAGCCGGCTGAGCGCCTCGACGCTCGGCGGCAGGCCGAGGCTGGCGAGGCGGGGCACCGCCGCCGGCAGCCGCCGGATCGCCGCCGCGGCGCGGCCGCGCTCGTGGTGCAGGTTGACCCGGAAGCGGCCGAGATCCGGCGTCCGGTAGGACGCGTCGGCAATGCCGGTGTCGCGATACGCCCGCCGCGCGTGCGGCGGCAGCGCCGGCTCCACCGCGTCGGCGATCTCCTCGCCGCCAAGCGGCGCTTCGTCGAGCGGCGCGACCGCGCCGGCGATCCGCAGCATCGGCGGCGCGCCGGCGACCAGGAGCAGATCGCTGGCCGACCGGGCGACGACGAGCTCGAGCCAGGCGCGCAGCCGCGCGGTGTGTCCGTCCACCCTCCGCCCGCGCGGCGCGCCGGCATTCAGCTCGGAGACGAGCGCGTCGAGGTCGTCGGGGTCCTTCATCGCCGAGCGCGGGCTGTCCCGGCGCCTGGCGCGGCGCCCGGCGCGGCATCCAGCCGGTGCAGGAGGTGGTCCTGCGGCCGTTCCATGCCGAGCAGCGGCTGGTTGAGAAATCGGATCAGCGGCGCCATCTGGCGGAAGACGTCGAGGACGCCGCGATAGAACCGCGGGCTCGACGCGAAGCCGGCCGGAAACTCGCGGCCGGCGAGAAACTGCCGGTGCTTCAGGTACTCCGCCGCCTCGTGATCCCGGGCAAACCCGCGCGGCACGCGCTGCAGTTTGTTTCCGCCGAGCGGGCCGACCCCGCGCCGGAACGCCGGCGCCTCGACCAGCTTGCGGAACGCCCGGACGTTGGCGGCGAGATGCTCGCGCACCGCCTGCAGCTCCGCGGGCTCCGGCGCGTACAGGCCGCCGCCCACCCACACCCAGGTGGGAGCGACCTCGAGGTAGAGGCCGGCGCCCTGGTGTCTCGCCATGCCGCGGCACGGAAAGACCGCGGCGATGTGGGTTTTGAGCGGCGCCTTGTTCGCCGAGAACCGGGTGTCGCGGTAGATCCGATACAGCGAGGTCTTCGGGCTGGCCACCAGTTCGGGCGCGAACGTCCGGAAGTCGACCGCCAGACGCTCGACGATGGCGATCATCGGCGCCCGCAGCAGCAGCTCGTAGCGCTCCTTGCGCGCCTTGAACCACTCGCGATCGTTGTGCCGCTTCAGCGCGCGCAGGAACGCCGTCGCGGCGGGCGTGAACCGGGGAGCCTGCGGCGGCGTCAGTACCACCCGATCTTTTCTTCGGACAGGTTGATGAACACCTGCTTGACGTTGAGGTATTCCTCGACGCCCCACTTGCCCAGCTCGCGGCCGATGCCGCTCTGCTTGTAGCCGCCCCACGGCGCCTCGACGTAGGTCGGCTGCATGTGGTTCACCCAGACGATCCCGGCCCGCAGGTTCTTGACCACCCGCATCGCGCGGAAGATGTCGCGCGTCCAGACCGCCGCCGCCAGGCCGAAGTCGGTGTCGTTGGCGATGCCGAGCGCGTCGTCTTCGTCGTCGAATGGGATGACGCAGGCGACCGGCCCGAAAATCTCCTCGCGCGCGATCCGCGCCGCCGGGCCGACGTCATAGAAGATCGTCGGCTCGACGAAGTAGCCGCGATCGAGCGCGCCGCCGGTGGCGCGGCCGCCCCCGAACGCCAGCTTCGCCTCGGCCTTGCCGAGGTCCTGGTAGCCGCGGACGCGGTCGAACTGTTCGCGGCTGATCAGCGCCCCCAGCTTGGTCTCCCGTTCCAGCGGCGGCCCAATCCGGATGCCGCGGGTCTTCTCGACCATCGCCTCGACGAATCGCCGGTAGATCGGCCGCTCGACCAGGATGCGGCTGCCGGCCGAGCACATCTCGCCCTGGTTGAGGAAGATGCCGAACAGCGCCCCCTCGACCGCGGCCTCGAAATCGGCGTCGGCGAAGAAGATGTTCGGCGACTTGCCGCCCAGCTCGAGCGAGATCTTCTTCAGGGTGTCGGCGGCGGCGCGCATGATCTGCTTGCCGACCGGGACGCTGCCGGTGAAGGCGATCTTGTCGACGTCGGCGTGCTCGACGATCGCCGCGCCGGCGGTCTCGCCGGCGCCGGTGACGATGTTGACCACCCCGGGCGGCAGCCCGGCGTCGGCGAAGCTCGACGCCAGCGCCAGGATGGTGAGCGGCGTCTGCTCGGCCGGCTTGAGCACCGCCGTGCAGCCGGCGCAGATCGCCGGCGCCAGCTTCCACGCCGCCATCATCAGCGGGTAGTTCCACGGGATGATCTGGCCGGCGACGCCGATCGGCTCGCGCAGCGCCAGGCTGATGGCGTTGTCCGGGACCGGCAGGACGTCGCCCTGGATCTTTGTCGCCAGGCCGCCGTAGTACTCGAAGCAGGTCGCGACGTCGGCGACGTCGTACTCGGCTTCGACGATCGGCTTGCCGCTGTTGCGCGTCTCGAGCTCGGCCAGCTCGCCGGCCCGGGCGCGGACGATCTCCGCCAGCCTGAACAGGACCCGGCCGCGGTCCTGCGCCGTGGTCGTCCGCCACTCCCCGGCATCGAACGCGGCGCGCGCCGCGCCGACCGCCCGATCGACGTCGGCCCGGCTGGCGTCGGGCACGCGGCCGATCACCTCGCAGGTCGAGGGATCGATCACGTCGAGGGTCGCTGGTGAGGACGAGCCGACGAACTCGCCGCCGATGTAGAGCTGGCCGGCCGTCATCGGCAAATCCGGCCGGAGTGTGAAAGCCTGCGCATGATCCGCAACTATATTCATCAGCTGGAAACGATGTAAAGTTGCTGGCGTCAAACGACAGGGCGCATCGCCCGCGTGCCCGGCCGGCTGGTGGCGCGTTGGCTTCAGACGCTGCCTCCAGACAGGACTGCATACCCATGACCATCGGTGCCGCCCGAGCGACCTACGACGATGTCAATCTGGTGATCAGGCTCTACGAACTGCGCCGCGACAGCCGGATGCGCGATGCCCGGCGGTGGTTCGCCGTCTCGTTCCGCGCCCGGACCCTCGAACAGTTCAACGCGCTGTGTCCGATCGGCAGCGAGACCAACGAGTTCTACCGGATGGTGGTCACCCATTGGGAGATGGTCGCCTCCTTCCTGACCAGCGGCGTCGTCAACCAGGAGCTGTTCTTCCAGAGCGGCGGCGAGATGATCTTCGTCTGGGAGCGGGTGCGCGATCTCCTGCCGGAGCTGCGGACGAGCTCCGGCAACCCGCTGCAGCTGAAGAACCTGGAGCAGGCCGCGGCGTCGTACGTCCAGTGGTGGAACAAGCAGGCGCCCGGCGCCTACGAGGCCTTCAGCAAGCGGATTCGCGGCTAGTGGTCAGACGGCGGAGTGGATGGCCGGCCTCGTCACCCGCGTGACGGGGGGCACGAGACGAGAAGGAGAAGATGACGATGGCGACTTCGACGGCACAGAACGTTCTTGTCAGCACCGACTGGGTGACGCAGCACGCGACCGACGACGGCGTCCGCGTCGTCGAGGTCGACGTCGACACCACGGCCTACAACCAGGGCCACGTCCCCGGCGCGGCCGGGTGGAACTGGACCTCCGAGCTGTGCGACACCCTGGTCCGGGATATCGCGCCGATCAAGCAGCTCGAGGAGCTGCTCGGCAACAGCGGCATCGACAACAAGACCACCATCGTCCTCTACGGCGACAACAACAACTGGTTCGCGGCGTGGGCGTTCTGGCAGCTCAAGATCTACGGCCACGACGACGTCCGGATCATGGACGGCGGCCGCAAGAAGTGGCTGGCCGAGGGGCGCGACCTGAGCACCGAGGCGCCGGCGTTTCCGGCGAAGAAGTACGTCGCGAGCGGGCCGGATCTGTCGCTGCGGGCGTTCCTGCCGGACGTGCAGAAGGCGGTGGCGGCGAAGGGGGCGATGGTCGACGTCCGCAGCCCGGCGGAGTTCAGCGGCGAGATCCTGTCGCCGCCGGGGCTGCCGGAAACCTGCCAGCGCGGCGGCCACATTCCCGGCGCCCGCAGCATTCCGTGGGGCAAGAACTGCAACGACGACGGCACGTTCAAGAGCGTCGAGGAGCTGCAGGCGCTCTACTCGGCGCAGGGCATTTCGGGCGACCGGCCGGTGATTGCGTATTGCCGGATCGGCGAGCGATCGAGCCTGACCTGGTTCGTGATGAAGTATCTGCTCGGCTTCGGCGACGTCAAGAACTACGACGGATCGTGGACCGAGTGGGGCAACCTGGTCGGCGCCGCGGTGGAGAAGCCGTAGGCGATGAAGGCCGAGGAGTATTCGCGGGAGCCGCACGAGCTGGCCGGCTGGCCGGTGGTGGTCGAGACCTACCGGCTCGGCGCCGTTTACCACTGCACGATCAGCAACGCCGACCCGGGCGCCCGGATCGCGCGGGCCGACGGGGCGACGAAGGAAGAGGCCGAGCAGAAGGCGATCGAGAAGGCGACGCGCTACCTGGGGCAGACGCGGAAATTGGCAACGTAAACAGCAACGGTGTACGTGGGGTCCGGCTTGAAGCCGGACCTTCCTTCCTTCGTTACCTTCTCCACTCCCGATAGGTCCGCAGTACCGCTAGCCGGGCTTCCGCTGGAATCAGCGGGAACGTGCCGAGCACGTGCTCAAGCTCGGGCACGGTCAGCTGGTACAACCCGGCGACCAGCGCTTGCAGCCGCGCCGCCGCGGCGTCGTCGGCGCCGCGCGCGAGCCGGCGTGCCAGTGCCGCCACTTCACGGCAAGCGCCTGGGCCGGCCTGCCGGGGCGGGATCGGCAGCCCTTCGACGATGGCTGTCGTCACATGCGTGGAGACCCGCTGCCGGACCAGATAGTTCACGACCAGACTGTTGAACAGCCCGCACAGAAGATGCTGGTCCGCGAGCGGCAGCGGCGTGCGCAGGCAGAAGACGGTGTGCGTCGACACGCACCGTGGCGGAAGGATCGCGGCAATCAGCGTGAGGCGGTTGGTGGCGCTGGCCACGTCCCGGTAGGCGAGCCGCGGCCGGCCGAAGCGTGCCGGATCGAGGAGGCGCGCGGCCGTGTCCGCGCCGATCCCGAACCGCGCGGCGCCGACGTCGACGCGGAAGGGCTCGATCTGTTTGCCGCCGACAACCGGCAGCCCCGCCGGCCGCGTCGCGGCGTAGGGGGACGTGAAGTGCATCCGATCGTCGGTTGCGTTCAACTCCCGGCCGAACCGGAGATGCCAGCCGGCCGCGCCGCCGAGCGGGGCGAACAGCGCCGCCGCGCGTTCGGCAATCGACAGATCGATCGGCGCGCGGATGTCGGGAATGCTCAACCCATCGCCGGACAGCCGCTCGAGCAGGCCCGGCGTGAGCCGAACCGGAAACCAGTCGGACTCGTCCGCCGGTTCGTCACCGATGGTTTCCAGCGCGGCAGGGTCGCGCTCGCCCAGCCGGCAGGCGATCGAGCGGGTGGGCGCGCCGCGCGAGGCGGTGAGCAGGAGGAAACGAACACTCCGGTGGATCGGAAAGACGCCGCGATGGTTCTCGAAGCCGACCAGCGCCTCGACGGAACAGGTCCGCAGCAGCTCTTTCCGAAGCGAGGCGCTGCCGTGGTCGGTGGCCAGCCCGCCGGGGAGCACCAGTCCGATCCGGCCGCCCGGCTTCGTCAACGCCATCGCGCGCTCGACGAACAGCTGGTAGCGGTTGGCGTGGCCGTCCGATTGCGCCGTGTAGCCGCCTGCATCGCGAGTGAACCGCACCATCGCTGAGACCTCGGATCGCGAGCGCGCGCGGGCATCGGCCGATCCGGCGTCGGCCCGCAGCATGTCCCACGGCGGATTACCGATCACCGCGTCGAATCCGGCATCGGGCCGGCGCGCCCCGTCGGCGGCGAAGAATACTTCGGGGAATTCCAGTTCCCAGTGGAACAGCCGGTGCGATGCAGCGATCGCGGCCACGTCCTGCAGATAGGCCGCGGCGAGTCTCGCTGGCAGGGCGCCGCGACCGGTGAGGATCAGGTCGGATAGCGCGCTGAACGACGACGATGGCACGGCGCCGTTCGAGGCGGTGAACCACACCGCGCACCACAGGTCGGCAACCCGCTTCCACCTGGCGAGTTCGGCATCGCGGTGATCGAGCGCGGCCAGCGCGGCTTCTTTGGCCCGCACCTGATCGATGGTGTCGCCGGGCGTGTCCGCGAGGCCGAACCGGATCGGCAGCGCCGCGCGGAGCGCGCCGGCGATGTCGTCGCCGGCGAACAGGGGCAGAGCGGCGTCGGACCGCTGTCGCCCCCGGCGCTCGCCGGGAATCGGCGGCCGCCGCAGGCTGGCCAGCCAGGCGCCCAACAGGCTGTCACCCGTCAGCAGATGATGATCGAGAAACGTCAGCGGCCGATCGGCGGCCAGCGTCGCCAGCCAGAGCGAGAGGCGTGCCAGCTGGACCGCCATCGGGTTCACGTCGACGCCGTACAGGCACCGCTCGGCAATCCTGCGCGTGGTTGTGACGCGTTCGCGCGCGTCGAAATCGCTGCCGTGATAGGCACCGGTGCGGAGCAGTGCCGCCTCGTAGGCCGTGGCCAGATACCGGCACGCGGATACCAGGAACGCGCCGCTGCCCATCGCCGGGTCGAGGATGCGGAGTTGGAGGATGCGCTCCGGGCTGGCGTCGCGCACCAAGGGTCCGAGCGTCCGGCGGACGAGGTAGTCGGCGATCGGCTGAGGCGTGTAGAACGAGCCGGTCGCCTTGCGGAGCCCGGAGCCGCGGACCAGCGTGACGGCACCGGGAGCGCCGTTGGCGGCCGGCCGCTCGGGCGGAAGCCGCAGCGGCTCGTAGTCGAGCAGCGTTTCGTAGACCGCCCCGAGCTGCTCGACGCCGAGATCACGGTAGGCGATGCGTTCGCGCCCCGCGCCATCCGTTGACGGTCGGGTCGAGAGCGCGAGCACAGCGCGCCGAGCGGCTTCGTCGTCGAGGCCGCGGCGTTCGGCGAGCGGTGTCCGCGCCGGCGCGAAGAGACGGCCGTTGAACGGTGTCACCAGGAGATCCCCGGCGCGGCAGCCTGAGTGGGCCAGGTGGGCGATCGCCCGGAACGCATCCCACAGCCCCACCGCCGTCTCCGGCCGCTCGGCCGCCGTCCGGAGCGTCTCGACGCTGTAGCTCTCGCGATAGACCGGATGCCACAGCGGCACGAGGCCGCGGGCTTCCGCGAACAACAGGAAGAGCATGCGATACGATGGTCAGCGCCTGCTCGAACGTGGTGTCGAGCGGCGGAACCGCACGTCCTCGTCGTCCCGGCCGAAGCAGGGCACCGAGGACGTCAGCCGAGGCGGCCAGGACGCCGTGCCGCAGCGATCTGGAAACGGCCGATGCATGCTGGTCCGACGCCTCGACGACCGCCTGCAGCCGTGGGCGATTGCTGCCCGGCGCCGGAACAAATGCCGAGGCGTGCAGGAGCCACCAGAACGCCGCGCAGGTGCGCTCGTCGTCGATCGCCAGGTCGACGTCGAACTCGAGGAAGCGTCGTGCATAGAGACGGCCGGCATCGACCAGGCGCAGGTGGGTGCCGTTGAAGATCAGCGTCCAGGCGGCGGCCCGCCGTATCGCCTGGGTCACCGCGACGCGCCAATGAGGATCGATGCGGTCCGCCCACGGCGTTACCAGCAGCAGGACCGGCTGTCCGCCGGCCCGGATCGTGGCAATCAGGATCGTATCCAGACGTTCGATCGCCGCCGGTCTTTCGAACCCCAGCACCTCGACGAGCGGGGCGGCCGCTGCCTCCAGCAGCGTCCGGACGCTGGTCGCCGGACCGATCACGCTCCAGGAGCGGCGCCATCGATCCAGTCGTCTGCGCTCGACCGGCCGAAATCTGGAAGGCGTCTGGATCGTCGTGTCACCGTGATGCCGCGCTTGCTGCGGACCGCCAGACGCGGCGGGCCGAATCGATTCGGCGCTGGCGAGCTCGCGCTCGATGAAGAACCCGGAGACGAGATGTCCCGTCAGGCCTGGCAGCATGGGGTTACGGCAGGAGGATCAGCAGCAGGCGCGGTGTCCGAATGGTGATCGCGGTCGCTCCGGCGCAGTCGGCCAGCCGCTCGTTCTGATCAGCCGAGGCGTCGTTGCTGGCGGCCTCGACGATCCGCGCGGCGCGCTCCGCCCGTCGATCGAACAATCCCGGCTGCAGCTCCGATCGCGGACCGTCTCGCCGCGCCCGCGCGATTGCCTCTTCCCGCCTCAATCTGACCCCGGCCAGCGCGCGTGCCGCCGTGACGATGCCGCCCCCCGCGCCGCCGGCCGCTGTGGCGGCGGCGGCTTGCAGTTGCCGCGTCATCGATCGCAGGATGCGGACGACCTCGGAGCGGCCTGGCCGCCGCAGCAATCGTGGCGCCGTGACGGCGAGCGGCACCAGCATCGAATGCGACGTCCGCCCCTGGCCATTTTCATGTTCCACCCGCAGGATCGCGATCACGCGGCCGCGCAGCCGAAGGCGGGTGCGCCGCAGGCTGGCGGTGACGATCCACGCGCCAGCTCCTTCCAGCAATCCGAGCATGCGATCGTCCGCCGCCCCGGACAACCGTCGCGCCGCGACCAGCCGCGCGGCCTCGGCCTGGGCGTCGTCGGTCAGGCACAATGCGATGCGATCCGTTCCCGATCGCTCGGCAGTGCGCCCGGAGGGCAGACGGGCTGCGCCGCTGCCGTCGTCGGGACCAGCGATGACGAGTTTGGCGATCGCCCGGTCATCGTTTTCCAGGGGATTGGCGGTCGAGATGTCCTGCTGCGCCCGCGCGACGCGGGCCGTGAGCTGATCGAGCACCCGCGTCTCGTTTGTTTCGCGCGCGATCAGATGAAAGACGTGGACCGTCCGCTGCTGCCCGATGCGGTCGACCCGGCCGATTCGCTGTTCGAGCCGCATCGGATTCCATGGCAGCTCGAGATTGATCACCAGCCGGCAGCGCCGGTGCAGATTCAGCCCTTCGCCCGCGGCGTCGGTCGCCAGCAGGATCCGGCGCCGGCCGTTGACGAAGGCGTCGAGGGCGGCGGCCCGTTCCTGACGGGTCAGTCCGCCGTGCAGGACCAGTACCGGCCGCGCCAGTCTCTGGTGAAGGTCAATCAGCGTGTCGCGATACTCGGTGAAGATCACGATCGGTTCGGTCACACGACGCAGCAGGCGGATGATGGCGCTGACCTTCGTCTCCTGTCTGGCGGCGATGTGCGCGGCGGCGGCGAGCGCCCCGAGCAGATGCTCCTCGCGGGACTGGTCCGCGAGCGTGAGGCTGGTCGCCCAGCCCGGTGCATCGTCGCCCGCGTCGAATTCGCCTCCTGGATCGGTCAGCGGCAGATCGAGCTGGTGGACGTGTCCACCGCTGGCGCGCCCGAGCGCGGCCAGCCGGCGTTCGACCGACTGTTCGAGCGACCGTGCGCTCGAGAGCGCCCGCTTGTGCAGCACCGCGAGCGGCAGCCAGACGTCCGCCGATCGGCGCTCGACCCGGACGGCGCGCGTGAACGCGTCGAGCAGCGCGTGCATCCGGAGTTCGGCGGCGCTCGGGCGGACGTGCAGCTGATGGACGCGGCGGCCGACGCCCAGCTTGACGTCGCCTCGCGTGCGCCGGAACACGAGCAGGGGGTCGGCATGCGCGCCGGTGTCGCAGAGCGCATCGAAGGCGTGAACGTCGCCATTGTGCGGGGTCGCCGTCAGCAGGAGGACCCAGGCGGCGCGCGCCGCCAGCGCACCGGCGGCGGCGCGGCGATCGCTGTCGCCGGCGGCGGCGTGCGCTTCGTCGATGACCAGAACGTCCCACCGGCACGACACGACGGACCGCAGCACGTCCGGCCGCTTCACGTAGTCGACCGACGCGATCGCGATCGGCACTGTCGACCAGGGATTCACGCCGACTGGCAGTATCGCCGTGCGTCGCCGCAGCTCACGGACGTCGACGATCGACGCCGCGATGTCGAATCGCGCCGACAGCTCCGCTGCCCACTGGTCGCGCAGGCCCGGCGGCGTGACGATCAGGACCCGCTCCGCCATGCCCCGCGCCCGCAACTCGGCGATGATCAGGCCGGCCTGGATCGTCTTCCCCAATCCCACATCGTCGGCCAGCAGGACGCGCGATCCGCGGCCGCCGACAACCGCCAGCGCCGGTTCGAGCTGGTGCGGGAGCAGCGTGATGCGCGCCGATCGCGCCGTCCGCAGCCCCACGGCTGGGGCGTCGTCCGCCAGCAGCGCCCGGCAGACGCGCCGCCAGCGTGGCCGGCTCACAAACTGCAGCGGCGTCTCACGATCGATCGTCGCCACGGTGTCAAACGGCGTCAGCACGCGGCGCGCGAGCCCGCGGTTCCCCGGTCCGACGCCGGTGAGCGCGATCAGCTGACACTGGCCGTAGGCGCGAACATCGACGACGCGCCAGCGCTGGCCGCGGACATGGACGAGATCACCCGCCGATTGCAGAAATTCAGATGCTGCCGTGCAGGTTGGTTCATCTTCCTGCCGCATCGATCGCTCCACTCGTCGGAAACCCACGGAAAAATTCGAGATGGGGTCAGACGCGCTCAGGCTGGGGCAACCCTGATGCCAGAAAAAAAGAGACCCGACCCCTTTTTCAGCGGGCGGTGAAGAGAGCGTTGAACAGCAGGCGGAACGTGGCGTCGGACTGGCCGCGGTGCTGGACCGGGAAGCCGAGCAGGATCACCCGGCCGGCGCCCGACGTCACCTCCACCGCCGCGGGACGGCCGGCCAGCGCCGCCTCGCCTTCGAGCCAGCCGCTTACCAGCAGATCGGTCTGGCCATACCGCGCGACGACCCGGACGCGCGCCTCCGCGCCCTTCGTCACCTCGTAGGCCGAGCTGAACGCAAAGAAGCCGGCGGTCTGCGGCGGCATCCCGTACGCCCCGGCCGCCGTCGGGTCGAGCTCGATCCGCAGGATCGATCCGGGGCAGAAAATCTCGTCGCTGCCGGCCTGGTGCGCGATGTCCCGCACCGGCAGCCCGAGGTCCGCAATCGCCAGCCCACCCGCCTGGTCGAGGCAGATCAACGTCCCGCCCGCCGCGACGAACGCCTTCAACGCGGCGACGCCGGCCTCACCCAGCCCGCCTTCATACTCGGGCGGCATCTCGCCATCCGGGTTGCCCGCGCGCAGCTGCTCGGCCGGCGCCGACGGCAGGATGATCGCGTCGTAGCGCCGGCGCAGTCCGCCGGCCCGCACCTCGGCGTCGGCCAGGCTCGCGAACTTGAACTCATACTGATCCAGCAGCCAGCGCGTCCACCCCTCGTCGTTGTTGTCCGTCCAGGGGCGATACAGCGCGATGCGGGCGGTGCCGATCGGAACGGCCGCGACCGCCGGCCGCCGCCGCACGCCGCTCACCCGCAAGCCGATCTCAGCGGCGATGGTCTCGACGATCGGCCGCGCCACGTCCGAGTCGGCAACCAGCAGCGTGCCAGCGGGGTAGGTTACGCCCTCCACGTCCACGGCGCCGCGCAGCCACGAGACGCCGGCCCCGGCCGCGGTCAGCCGGTTGACCGCTATCGCCCCGCCGTTGCCGCGGGCGTCGATCAGGTAGAACGCCGGCTTCGTCTCGCCGCCCAGCGCCGCCGCCGCCGGGCGCGCCGTCGTCAGGCGCTCCATCCGCGGCGGATCGAACGGCCGGGCAATCGTTCTCACCTCGACGCCCATCTGCGCCGGCAGCGTCCAGCCGGCGACGTCGTAGGGCCGCTCCGGCGGTCCGCCGGCGGCCGGCCGGCGCGCCGGGTAGTCCTGCCGCTCGAGCAGCGTCTTGACGTAGGCGCGGTACGGCTGCGCCAGCAGGACGATGTCGGTGCCGGCCGGGAACGGCTGGCCGTCCGCGACGAACGGCTCGAGCGCGCGATGGAGCTCGATGCGGCCGTCCAGCAGCAGCTGCTCGAGCCGCGCCGTCGCGTGCGGGTCGAACTGGCCGGCGGCAATCACGAACGCGAACGGCCCGCCGCGCTGGCCGTCCTCGACCGCCCGCCGGCCCATGTCGTAGAAGTTCTGGACGATCCGCTCACGGTAGGCGGCGGCCGCGTGCAGCAGGCCGCGCGCCGCGCTCAGCTCGTAGTCGACGATGTCGCGCAGGGTCCAGGGCCCGCCCGGCCAGGGGTCCGGCAGGTTGATCTGCGGCGCGCCGGCCGGCGGGCCGTTGACGCCGCGCAGCTGGTCCGCCGTCACGGTGATCGGCGTCGCCACCCGGACCCTGGCCACCTCGGTCAGCAGGCAGACGGTGTTGTGGCCGAGCGGCGCCGAGTCCTCGTAGCCCGGCCAGTAGTAGTCGTAGATCGCGTTCGACACCACGCCGGCGCGGCCGTCCCGCTGCAGCTCGAGCGCCATCGCGCCGCCGAGCAGCGCCGCTTCGCGCCAGATGATCGGGTCGTAGTTGCGATCGATCGGGTCGGCCACCGGCGGCACGAACATGCGCGGGCCGCTGCTGTCCATCTGGTGCATGCTGAGCAGCACCTGCGGATGCCACTCGGTGTAGAAGAACCGCGCCCGGCTGCGGCTCTCGGCCGTGTTCATCATGAAGGCGTCGCGGTTCAGGTCGTGGCCGGCGTACTGGTGATACAGCCACGGCATCGGGCCGCCCTCGAACGGCGTGCCCTGCATCTTCCGGTACCAGTCGACCACCAGCCGATGGCCGTCGGGGTTGAACGACGGGATCAGGATCAGCACCACGTGCCGCAGCACGTCGAGCGTCTCGGCAGCGTCGGAGGTCGTCATCTCGTAGAGCAGCTCGATCGCCGCCTGCGTCGCGCCGACTTCCGAGGCATGGATGCCGCCGCCGATGGCGACGATCGCCGGGTGCGCCGCCGCGATCCGCCGCGCCTCGTCCGGCGTCAGGCGGCGCGGATCGGCCAGCCGCTGATTGGCGGCCTGGATCTGGTCCAGGTTGCGGATGTTGTCCGGCGCGCTGACGATCGCGGCCAGCGTGCGGCGGCCGCCGGTGGTCGGCCCGAGGTCGACGATCCTGACGCGATCGGATCGGGCGGCGACGGTTTCGAAGTAGCGCTCGATGCCGTCGGCGTCGGCGAGCCGGCCGTCGCTGCCGATCCGGAACCCGAAGTGCGCCGCCGGCGCCGGCACCTGGGCGCCGAGCCGGGCCGCGAACAGCTGAACGACGACGCAGAGCGCCGCCGCCAGGGCGCAGCGGCGCTGTGGCAAAGGCAACAGGCAAAAGGACAGAGGCAAAAGGAAGTTCCTGCTTACCTTCTGCGGATGCTTCTGCCTCTACTTTTGCTCTTTGCCTTCTGCCCTTTGCCTTCGTACTCTGCCTTCACCACCGTCTTTATTCCACCGCGCACCGAGAAGTCGCCGACCACGGTGAGACGGCGCGGCTGCAGCGCGGCGACCAGGTCGTCGAGAATCTCGTTGGTGACGTGCTCGTAGAAGATGCCGCGGCTCCGGAATCCGATCAGGTAGTACTTCAGCGCCTTGAGCTCGACGCAGCGCGCGTCGGGCACGTAGGTGATCCGGATCTCGCCGAAGTCGGGCAGGCCGGTCTTCGGGCAGACCGACGTGAACTCGGGGCAGCTGATGGCAATCTCATAATCGCGCTCGGGGCGCGGGTTGGGAAACGTCTCGAGCGGCGGGCTGGACATGGAAAATTCTAGCATCGGCGGCCCGAAACGCGCCGCTTTCGCCCCGCTCTGATTGACACCCCCGGAAGGCCCGCGCTAGGATACTGGGTTTTCTGGAGCACGACCGCGACGACGCTGCGCGCGCGGCGATCGGCGGCGAAGATCACGCGCATTGAGCAGGGGGAATCAATATGGCTGACGCCCGCAGGATGGGCAAATCGGAGCTGTTTTCGCGCTTCGCCGACAGGTTCGCGATCAAGCGGACGCAGGCCCGCGAGTATTTCGACGAGCTGACGGCGCTGGCGGAAGCCGAGCTGAAGCGGTCGGGCGAGTTCGTGCTGCCCGGCATGGTGAAACTGGTAGTGCAGAAGCGCAAGGCGCGGATGGGCCGGAACCCGGCGACTGGCGAGGCCATCAAGATTCCGGCCAAGACCGTCGTGAAGGCGCGCATCGCCAAGCAGCTCAAAGACGCGGTACTGCCGCGCAAGTAGCCGCCACCACTACGGCTCCCAACCCTACACCCAGAACCACTCCGGGTTGTGAGAGCGGCGTAGCGAGGGCGGTCATCGCCCCCCGCTACGCGCCTCACAGGGGCGCTACGCCGCCGTCCGGCCGGCCAGCAGGCGGCTGTAGAGCGTCGCCGGCACGAGCCGGGTCGTCCGCGCTTCCAGGTTCGTCACCGAATCATCATCCAGGATAATCCGGTCGCCGGGACCCAGCAGGATCTCCGCGCTGTACCGCCGCGAGCCGCGCAGCGTGCGCAGCTCGAAATAGCGGATGGGAAAGGTCCGGTCCTCGATCGCCAGCGCCTCGGTCTTCAGTAGTGTTTGAATCATGGCTGTTCTCTCAACTTCTTCCTTTCAGGGGGGTCGGAACCTCGATCAGCTCGCCGCCGCCTGCGCCGAGCGATTGGCCTGGACCGGGAAGCGGACCGTGAATGCGGTGCCGCGTCCCACTTCGCTTTCGACCGTAATCGTGCCGTCGAGCTGTTCCACGATGCGCTTCGAGATCGCCAGCCCCAGGCCGAGCCCGTGGCGCTTGGTGGTGACGAAGTCGTCGAAGATCGCCGCCAGCCGCTCCGGCGCGATGCCGGCGCCGGTGTCGCTGATGGTGATCTCCACCGCCTCGCCCGACCGCCGGGTGGCGACGGTGACGCGGCCGCCGCGCCCGGTCGCCTGGATGGCGTTGCTGATCAAATTGCGGTAGACGCGGCCGAGGGCGAAGCGATCGCCGTCGATCGTCACCGGCGCGTCGGCGTAACGGGCATCGAGCGCGACGCCGACCCGCTCGCTCTCGCCGCGCATCGCCTCGACGATGTCCGCGACCGATCCGTTGATGTCGACGGCGAACCGCTCGACCGGCTTCGGCTTGACGACATGACGGAGGTCGTCGAGGAAGCGCTTCAGCGTCTCGAGCTCGCGGTCGACGGTGGCGCGGATGGCCAGCCGCGACTCCTCGTCGAGATCCTCGCGCACCAGCAGGCGCGTGCTGTTGCCCAGGTTCTGGATCGGGTGCGACAGATCGTGGACCAGGCCGGCGGCGAGGCGGCCGAAC
>JBDTRR010000038.1:0-51195 GCA_039931615.1 Acidobacteriota bacterium | reverse complement strand
CGCCTCGCTAGAGCAGTGTTGTTTGCCCCGCCTCCGGCGGGGCGAGACGTCTCGAAGGCCGGTTGAGAAAACTTGACTCGTTCGCACGGATTTCCGGTCTTCAAGCCGTCTAGCCGCGATGAGAAATCCATGATGACATGCAGCACGACGAGGAACGTCGCCCGGGCAGCGCTGCTGGCGGTGGCCGCACTGCTGGCGGCCTGCGGCCCGACCCAGACCGAGACGCCGGCGTCAGCGAGCACCGCCGCGCCACAGCCGGAACGGACCAGGCAGCAGCTGATCGATCTCGGGCGTCAGCACAAGACCGCGGCCGAGTTGTTCCAGACACTGCGCGATCAATCGAAGGGCGGCCAGCGCCTCACCTGGAACCATCTGCCCGACTGGAGCGGCGTCTACACACGCGCGCCGGTCGCTGGCTTCGCTTTCGATCCGGAACAGCCGGCGGACGCCGTCACCACGGCCCGGCTCACGCCGGAGTATCAGGCCCGGCTGATCAAGCGGATTGAGGGCGTGAAGCGGGGCGTCGAATGGGATCCGATTTCGACCTGCGCTCCGCCTGGCCATCCGCGCTGGCTGACCGAGCCGTTCCTGCGCGAGTTCATCGTCACGCCGGACCAGACGTGGCTGATCAACGAGATGGTCAACGACATCCGTCGAATCTATACCGACGGCCGCACTCACACGCCCGAGGCCGATCGCTACCCGCTCTACAACGGCGACTCGATCGGGTTCTGGGACGGCGATCATCTCGTCATCCACACCAATCAGCTGCAGGCGGGCATCTATCAGCGGTCGCATCCGGACTACACCGATCAGGTCGAAACCGTGGAGATCTGGCGCCGGGTCGACGACAAGATGGTCGGCGCCGACGTCTGGGTCTACGACCCGCCGGCGCTCACCGAGCCGTGGTACACGAAGCAGTCCTACCTGAAGCTGAATGATGCGGACAAGAACCTGCGCATCCGCTACTGGAACTGCGCCGAGAACCAGAACAACAGCGTCTACCAGACCAAGGAAGGCGCGACCGATTTCCAGGGATTTACGTTTGCCAGAAAAGACACTCAACCCAGAAAAGACAATCAGGGAGACAAGCCATGATCAAGACCCGGGTGAGCGCGCTCGCCAGCATCGGCGCCGCGGCGGCGCTCGCCGTCCCGATTCTCGCCCATCACTCCGGCGCCATGTTCGAGAAGGAGAAAACGGTCACGGTTGAAGGCGTGGTCAAGGAATTTCAATACACCAACCCGCACTCCTGGCTGCTGGTCGACGTCAAGAACAAGAATGGGACGGTCACGACCTGGGGATTCGAGGGTGAAGGGCCGAGCACACTGCAGCGCTCCGGCATCCGCCCGAGCGACTTCAAGCCGGGAACGAAGCTGACGATCACCGGTCACCCGATGAAGGACGGCACGCCCGCAGCTGCCTGGGTCGAAGCGACCCGATCCGATGGCAAGCGCTTCGACCCACGGGTCGGATTCCAGGTCAAGTAACAAGGGGTACGGCCCTTTTCCGGGCTCAGGCCGGTCTCTCGGCCTTCTGCAGCGACTTGGGCAGAAACCGATCGATCTCTTCGTCCGGCAGCGCCGGGTTTCCCGCGCTCACGACCGCCCGCTCCGCCGCCTGATACGTCTGATACTCCGCCGGCGGAGCGTGTTCGTAGATGGCGTGCAGCCGGCTCATCAGGTCGTCCCGTCTCGACCGTCCGGTTTCGAGATCGATCGCGCCATCGGTGAGATCCGACAGCACGGCGCGATACTGCTCGCGGATCAGCCACAAGCGGGTCGCGCACAACGCATGTGCGCGAGCGATGCCGTCGAAATCGAACGTGATGTGGACCAGGAGCGCGATCACCGCCAGCCCGCCCAGGACGGCGCTGACGACGATGTATCCGCGGCTCCCGCTCATCGCCGCAGCGAGGGCCGAGAACGCCACGCCGGCCATCAGCAGCGACTCGGCGGTCCGCAGCCAGCGGCTCCAGCGTACCCGGGTTTCCGCGATGTGCGAGTGCGCCCGATGACGGTGAACGACGTGGCCGAAGGTCAGCGGAGGTGATCGAGCAGGGTCACTTCGAACATATGCGCCCCTTCTCATGAAGTGAGCCGCGGCGGCCTCGTGACGCGGCCTGATCGCGTGTTGATCGATCAGCGTGTCAACGCTTCCCGTTATACACCGAGAGCGACTGGAATCGCGAGGGTTGCAATTCGGCGTGGGGCGAACTGAAGAGCCGGGTACCGGCGGGGTCGGGATGCATCGCCGCGCGGGAAAGAGTGTCCGGCGGGTACTCAGGCGGCCCGTTCGAAGGCCACGGTCTGGGCGGCCAGGTTGGGAGTAGCGGTTCGTCGCGCGAGAACCCAGGAATCGGAGTAGTTGGGGCCCGCGGCGTTCCTGTCGGCGGCCGTCCACCACTCCTGGTCCACACGGGCCTGCTCCGGCAGCACGAAGCCAAGCAGGTCTTCGATCTGCGCGAAGGTCAGGACAACGGTGGCCGCGTAGCGGTTTTCCAGGTAGTTGTAGAGCAGCAGATAGGTGCCCGACATTGCGCGCCCCGGCGCAGCGGGCGCTTCCGCTATCGCCGCCGGGCGGCGCGACGTCAACAATCCGTGCTTCGTCATCCAGTCGCGCACACCTGATGATACGTCCCGCCGGCCGGCTGGGGTGTGCATATTTGCACCGGCCGGGCGCCGGCCGCGGCGGCTGTCCGCGGCTCACCGCGGCGATGTTCGGAACAGCACACCGATTCTTCGCGGCGGCCTTTAGCATGGTCTGGGCGAGATGATGAAGAACCCTGGCGTGTGGGAACCCGGTCGGCTGCGCGACGCGATTGTCACCGGCAAGGTCCTGATCGTCGACGACGAGAGCGCCAACCTGGAGATCCTGCGCCGCATGATGGGCCGCCTCGGCTACACCGCCGTGACCGCCGAAGACGGCGAGGCGGGTCTTGCCGCGGTCGCGCGCGAGCGGCCCGACATCGTGCTGCTCGACGTCAACATGCCGCGGCTCAACGGCTTCGAGGTGTGCCAGCGGCTGAAGGCCGATCCGGCGACCCGGCTGATTCCTATCGTCCTGCTGACCGCGCTCTCGGCGGTGGCCGATCGCGTGCGCGGCATCGAGGCCGGCGCCGACGACTTCCTGACCAAGCCCTACGTCGAAGTCGAACTGGAAGCCCGGGTCCGTTCCCTGACGCGCCTGAAACGCTTCACCGACGAGTTGGACTCTGCCGCGTCGGTCATCCTCAGCCTGGGGCGGACGATTGAAGCGCGGGATCCGTACACCCACGGCCATTGCGAGCGTCTCGCCGGCTACGCGACGGCGCTCGGCGCCCATCTCGGTCTGTCCGACGATCAGCAGCTGGCCCTGTATCGAGGCGGCTACCTGCACGACGTCGGCAAGGTCGGCATTCCGGACGCCATCCTGCTGAAAGCGGGCCCGCTCACGGCCGAGGAGTACCGCGTGATGCAGCAGCACACGGTCATCGGCGACGCCATCTGCCGCGATTTTCGACTGCTCAAGGATGTCATTCCGATCATCCGGAACCATCACGAACGCGCTGATGGCTCGGGCTATCCGGATCGGCTCGCGGGCGACGACATCCCGCTGCTCGCCCAGGTCCTGAGCGTCGTCGACACCTACGATGCGGTGACCACCGCGCGCCCGTACAAGCCGGCGCTCACCTCGAAGCGGGCCTGCCGGGAGCTGCGCAACGAGGTGCGGAAGGGCTGGAAGAACGCCCGCCTGGTCGAGGCGTTCGTGTCGATTGTGTGCAGCGAGGCGCCGCTCCAGCCGGCCGCGGCGCCGGTCAGCCGCCTCGAACCCGTCGAACTCGCCAAGAGCTGATCCCGGCAGCGCGTTCAGCCTTGTCAGTGCTCCGGCGACCGGCACTTGCGAGTGTTCACACCGGCTTGGTGATGGTCGGGGGCACGACCTCGACCGGCGGCAGTTCCTCTGTTTCCTTGAGCAGGCAGGAGGGACAGATGTCGTGCGAGAACATCGCGTTGGTGTGGTCGGTGATGTAGCTCTCGACCTGCTCCCAGTAGTCGTGATCGGAGCGGATGCGTTTGCAGTAGCTGCAGATCGGCAGCAGTCCGGTCAGCTGCTTGATGTTCGCGATCAGCCCGAGCGTCCGCTGGCCGACCCGGATCCGTGCCCGGAGCTCATCGGGATGAAACGGTTTGGTGAGGTAGTCGTCGGCGCCGGCATCGAGTCCGGCGATGAGATCCTGCCGGCTGGTCCGTGCCGTGAGCAGGATCACATACACCGGCGAACGGGGCGGCGCGGAGCGGATGCGCCGACAGAGTTCGATGCCGTCGACGCCCGGCATCATCCAATCGACGATCGCCAGCGCCGGCGGCGCGTCGCTGACGATGTGGTTCCAGGCGGCGGCCCCGTCGTGAACGAGGATCACCTCGAAGCCCCACTGCTGAAGCGTTCGACCCAGCAGCAGCGTGGACGTTCGATCGTCATCAGCAATCAGGATGCGCACGAGTAGGGCTCCTTGGCCGGCGGCGGGTAGCGCCGCAGGACGTCGATGATGTCGCTGGCTTCGACCGACAGGTGCCGCCACGCGGCCTCGGCGGCGTCCAGGCGCTCTTCGGCGCCGATCCGTTCGAGCACGCTCGCCGCGGCGAGCAGGCCGCCGGCCGACAGATTGGCGGCCGCACCTTTGAGCTGGTGCGCCGCCGCCGCCAGGCCGGCCGCATCGCGGTTGGTCACCGCCTCCCGGATGGCCGCCAGCCGCAGCGGCAGATCCTCGAGAAACACCTGGATGACATCGATCATCAGCTCCTCGTCGCCGCCGACCCGAATCCGCAGGGCCGCCTCGTCGAAGGTCGGCGGAAGGACCACGGCCGCCGGCGGCACGCCGCTGTCGGCGCCCCGTTCGACCGCCGCGAACAGCGCCGCCGGATCGATCGGCTTCGACAGATACCCGTCCATCCCCGCCGCCAGACACCGCTCCCGATCGTTGTTCATCGCGTGCGCCGTCATCGCCACGATGCGCAGGTGCGCCCCGCTGGCGCGCTCCCGTTCCCGGATCGCCAGCGTCGCGTCCAGCCCGCCCAGCACCGGCATCTGCAGGTCCATCAGCACCAGGTCGAACGTCTCCCGGTCGAGCCGGTCCAGCGCCACCTGCCCGTTCTCCGCCAGCGTCACCTGATGGCCCCGCCGCGTCAGCAGCCGCGCCGCCACCTGCTGGTTGACCGCGTTGTCCTCGACCAGCAGAATCCGGACGCGCACCCCCGGCGCCCCGCGCGTCAGGCCGCCCGCCGCCGAGGCCGCCGCCGAGGCCGGCACCGGCGCCGCCGTCTTGTTCCCGATCGCCCGCTCGATCGCCGCCAGCAGATTGGCGGCGTAGACCGGCTTGGTCAGATACGCCGCAATCCCCAGCTCGGCGCAGCGCAGCTGGTCGCCGTAGTCCCCCGACGAGCTCAGCATCATCACCGTCGCGCCGTGCAGGTCGGGATGCCGGCCGATTTCCGCCGCCACCTCGAACCCGTCCATCTCCGGCATGTTGGCATCGAGCAGCACCAGCTCGAACGGCTGACGGCGCTGCACCGCCGCCGTCAGCGCCTCGATCCCGGCGCGGCCGTTCGCCGCCACCGTCGCCGTCATCCCCCAGCCGCTCACCTGCCGCGCCAGGATCCGCCGGTTGACCGCGTTGTCGTCGATGATCAGCACGCGGAGGTGCGACGGCCGCGCCTCGACGGGGACCGCCGCCTCGCCCGCGTCGCTGACGTCGAGCGCCACCGTGAACTGGAACGTGCTGCCGCCGGCCGGCACGCTCTCCACCCAGATCCGGCCGCCCATCAGCCGCACCAGCGTCGCCGAAATGGTCAGCCCCAGCCCGGTGCCGCCGAACCGCCGCGTCGTCGACCCGTCGGCCTGCCGGAACGCCTCGAAGATCAGCTCGTGCTTCTCGGGCGGGATGCCAATCCCGGTGTCGGTGACGCTGAAATGCAGCCTGGTGCTGCGCTCGGTCGACGAGTCCTGCCGGACTGCGACCAGGACATGGCCGTGCTCGGTGAACTTCAGCGCGTTGCTGACCAGGTTGGTCAGGATCTGCTGGATCCGCGTCGGGTCGCCGATGATGCCGTCCGGCACCTCGGCCCCGATGTCGCAGATCAGCTCGATCCCCTGCTGGGACGCGCGCAGCGCGAGGGGCTTGAGCGCGGCCGCGATCGACGGCCGCAGCGAGAACGGCACCGCCTCGAGCTCGAGCCGGCGCGATTCAATCTTGGAGAAGTCCAGGATGTTGTTCAGGATCGACAGCAGCGTGTCGGCCGACGTCCGCACCGTCGCCAGGCTGTCCCGCTGTTCGACGGTCAGTTCGCTGTCCAGCACCAGGTCGGTCATGCCGATGATCCCGTTCATCGGCGTCCGGATCTCGTGGCTCATGTTGGCCAGGAACTCGCTCTTCGCCCGGCTCGAGTCCATCGCCGCGTCACGCGCCGTGATCAGTTCCTGGTTGCTGGTGACGAGCTCGGATGTGCGCGCATCGACCGTCCGTTCGAGCGTCTCCTGGTTCAACAGCAGCTGCTGATCACGCTTCTGGATGTCGGACAGCATCGCGTTGAACTGATCGATCAGCTCGCCGAGCTCGTCGTCGTCGCCGGGGCCGACGCGGACATCGTAGCGGCCGCCGTCGCGCACCAGACGCGTCACCTCGATCAGCCGCGCGATCGGATCGAAGATCAGGCGCGCCGTCGTGCGCGACATGCCGAGCGCGATCCAGAACGCGCCGAACAGCGTGCCGGCGACGATGGCGACGAAGCGCGCCAGCCGGGTCCAGACCTCGGTGGTGTCGGACTCGACCGCGATGCTGCCGATGATCTCGCGGTTGAGCACGATCGGCCGGACGACGCGCAGGCGGTGCCGCTCGAACACGGCGACCGCTTCGGCCCCGGGCCGGGGCGCGGGGCCGGGCGTGGTCGGCACGACACCCGGGCGGACATAGGTGGCGAGCAGGGTGCCGTCGCGGGAGAACAGCCGGGCGTCGAGAATGTGCCCGTTGATCGCCGTGGTCCGCAGCATTTCAACCGCGCCGCCGCCGTCGCCGAAGGTCAGCGCCGCGGTGCTGTTGGTGCCGACAATGTCGGCGAGCATCGTGACGTCGCGGATCAGACGGGAGCGCAGGTTGACGTAGTCGTAGATGCCGAAAACGGTGCAGGCCGCCAGCAACGTCACGCCGCTGGTGGTGACCGCGGTCGTCGTCAACTTGCGCGCCACCGACTGGCGGCGGAACCAGTTGCCGAGCCTATTGAATTTGACCATCTCTTATCACTTTCGCGAGGCCGAGCAGCCGTGAGCTCAGATGCAGCTTCGAACGGTCGGCGGCATCGACGTTGATGGCGAAGCGCACCCGCCCGCCCTCCAGGTACAGCTCGACGATGCCGCCTCGCGTGGCGAAGCCCGGGCCGTCGCTGACCGTCAGCACGGGCAGCGTCCTGATTCCGCCCACCCCGCCATCCGGCGATCGGCTCGAGGCGTCGGCGATGAACAGCAGGTGGCAGGACGGCCAGGTGGCGTGGTCCGGGGCGCGCCGGACCTCGAGCCGATGGCCGTTGATCTGCTGCCCGCGCACCGTGACGGTGAGGGCGGCCGCGATCCCGTCATCGGCGGCGACACAGGTGACGATCGGCGCGCCGGCCGGCAGCACCGGCCAGCCGACGAACTTGGCGAAGTTGAACAGCAGCGCCGCCTTGACAGCGACCTCGGTCGGCGCGGCGCCGTCGCCGGCCGCCATCCCGGGCGCCGCGATCAAGCTGGCGGCCAGCGCGTGACTCGCCAGGAAACGCCAGCCGCCGCGAACGGGCGCGCTCCTCATGCGCGGCGTGTCCAGCGCTCCGCGATCAGCACTGCCCCATGACCTCGCGGATTTTTCCGCCCAGCGTTGCCGAGGTGAACGGTTTGTGGAGGAACGCAATTCCCGACCCGATGACGCCGTGCTGGCTGATCACGTCCTCGGTGTAGCCGGACATATAGATCACCTTCAGCGTGGGCCGTTGCTCGACCAGCCGCCTGGTCAGTTCAGGCCCGCTGGTGCCCGGCATCACGACGTCGGTGAGCAGGACGTCGATCGCGGCGTTCTCCGCGAACACCCGCAGCGCTTCATCGCCAGTGGCGGCGACCAGCACGGCGTAGCCCAGCCGCTGCAGCAGCCGTCGGGTCAGCTCGCAGAGCGCGGCCGCATCGTCTACCACCAGCACGGTCTGGATCCGGATTGGCGGCGGGACGATCGGGGGCGGCGCGATGATCGCCGTCACCGCGTCCAGCGACTGGGGAAAATAGACGGTGAACGACGTCCCGCGGCCGATCTCGCTGCAGACGTCGATGCCGCCGCCGCTCCGCCGGACGATGCCGTCGACGGTGGCCAGACCGAGGCCGGTGCCCTGGACGGGCCCCTTGGTGGTAAAGAACGGCTCGAACAGCCGCGCCTGCACCGGCGCCGTCATGCCGGTACCGGTGTCGGCCACCGTCAGCGCCACGTAGGGGCCGGGCGCCACCGGTCCGGTCATCGTCTCGCGGCCGTCAAGATTGACGTTGGCGGTCTCGATCCGCAGCGTCCCGCCTCGCGGCATGGCGTCGCGCGCGTTCACCGCCAGGTTCATCAGCACCTGCTCGACCTGGCCGTGATCGGCCTTGATCCGCGCCAGCTCCGGCCCGAGCTTCAGGGCGACGCTGACGTCGTCGCCGATCAGCCGTCCGAGCATCTCCCGGATGCCGCCGACCACGACGTTCAGGTCGAGAACCGTCGGCTCGATGGCTTCCTTCCGGCTGAAGGCCATCAGTTGACGCGTCAGCCCGGCCGCCCGTGCGCCGGCCTTCTGGATCTCCGAGATGTCCGCCTGGCGCGTGTCGTCCGGATCGAGATCGGCGAGCAGCAGCTCGCAATGCCCGAGGATCTCTGTCAGCAGATTGTTGAAGTCGTGCGCCACCCCGCCGGCGAGCAGGGCGATCGCTTCCATTTTTTGCGACTGGAGATACTGTTCCTCCAGCGCCCGGCGTTCGGTGTCGTCGACGGAAGTGCCGACGCCTCGCACCGGTTCGCCGTGATCGCCGAGCTGGACCCGTCCGGCCCCGCTCAGCCAACGCACCGTGCCGTCGGGCCAGATCGATCGGTGGTGGAAGCTGAAATCGGCGCCGGACTCTGCCGCCTTGCGGAACGTCTCACGGACGCCGGCCCGATCATCCGGGTGAACCCGCGCGACGAACGCCTCGATCGTGCCGGCAAATGTGCCGGGCGGCACGCCGTATTGAGCCTCGACCGTCTCCGACCAGCGGAGCGTCCCGGTGCGGTAGTTCATGTCCCAGACGCCGACGTTGGCGTTCTGCAGCGCGAATCGCATGCGCTCTTCCGCCGTGCGCAGCGCCTCGACGGCGCGATGCCGCGCGGTGATGTCGGTGCCGGAGCTGAACGTGCCGATGACCCGCCCGGCGTCGTCCCGCAGCAGGGTGTTGCGCCACTCAACCAGCAGCTCCCCGCCCGATCTGGTCAGGACCGGGGTTTCGACGGCCGCACCATCGCCGTCGAGCACGTGGTGGAATCGATGTCTGAGCGCAACCCGCGTCCGGGCCGGCAGGCAGGTGTCGAGAAAGTCGCGGCCGAGCAACTCGCGTTCGGTCCATCCCAGGAGCTCGCAGCCGCACCGGTTGATCAGGGTGATGCGCCCGTCGAGATCCAGACTGAGCAGGATCACCTGGGCGACGTCCAGGCAGCGCTGCGCGCGGTCCCGCTCGTGGCGCGCCGTCAACTCCGCCTGCTGGCGCTCGAGAATCTCGTGTTCGATCTCGTCGCTGCGCTGCCGGGCCGCCGCCAGCAGCGCCAGCTTCTCGTACATCCGGCCGACCTGCGCCGACAGCGCGGCGAGCAGCGGCTCATCGTCATCGGCGAACGTCGCGTCCTCGCGTCCGACCAGACACATCCAGCCGTAGACGGCCGCCGGCGACGCGATCGGGGCGGCCAGAAATGTCCGGAGCGCGGGGTGCGGCACGGGCCACTGCCATCCGGCCGAGTCGCCGCTGCGAGTGTCGCCGCGCAGCGTGCGCCGCCCGGCGACGACCGGCCGGAAGATGGCCGGCACCGCCGCACCGGTGGTGATCCGGTCGGCCCCGCCGGCGCCGTCCGCGACGCCGCTGAGGAGATACTGCACCGTGCCATCATTCAGATCGATGACGCCGATCGTCACATCGGCGGCACCGAACAGATGGCGCGCCGCCGCGCCGGCGCGCCGCAACAGTCGGATCGGATCGGGCTCGGACGACAGGTCCAGTCCGATCGCCAGCAGCGATCGAAACCGCGCGTTGGCGGCTCGCAATTCATCAACGATCTGGACGCTGGCCATGCCGCCCTTCCTATGTCACCGGCGTGGCGACGGGTTCGGGTCCCATCCGCGCCAGCAGGTCGAGGGCGCTGACGGCCGCTTTGGCGATTTCCTCGAAATCGCGGCGGCGTGGATCGTCAGCGGCGGCTTCAGCGATCAGGAGCGCGGCGAACCCGTGGATGATGGCGAGTTGATTCTTGAAGTCGTGACGGGCCGTGCCATCGATCATCGCTGACGTCCTCAGAGCGTCGCGCCGCTCGCACGACCGCGCCACTTCCCGAAGCCAGCCCGAGACAGGCTCCTGTCCGCAGCTGCGGTTCACTCCCGGACCGGCGGTCGGGGTGATCTCCTCAGATGCCGGGATCTTTACGGTATGCCGCCGGCGCCTCGCCGTCGTGTACCGGATTGAACAACGGACGATTCGAGCGGGACGTGATGGGCGGCGTGGCGGGTTGCGACCGCGTCAGGCTGGGCGGGGTGTCGATCCGGATCGGCGGCGAGGCGGGACGGCCGGCGAGCCGTCCGGTGTCAGCGTCGTGAGTCCTGTCCCGACGCCGCCCGGTGCTCGGCGATCCATTGATGGCTGACCGCACCGAGGTCGGCCGGGTGCGTGCGCCGGCGCCAGGAACTGAGCAGCACGATCACGACGGCGAGGACGGCGAGAGCCAAGGCGACCCACACGGTATTCATGGCTGGACTCCGAAGCGGATGTGAGTGGCGCCGTGGACGACGGGCGCGGAACGGAACCAATATGACGGCCGGTCGCGAATCGCGTCGATGCCGGTCGTGGACCGCGTCAATGCCGGGTGCGAACCGCGTCATCGCAGAGCGGATGCATCAGCCGAACCGGCTGCCCGATCCTGGATGAGGTTTCACTATATACGATCCGCCGCAGTCAGCAACGTATACTGAATTCTCCCGCGTTTGTCAGCCCGGCGGCCCAGCTGGGCCCACGGTCTCCACCCAGGGAACCCGACGCAGGTCACGGCAGAGCAGCATTGTCGATGAGAGCTCCCAGACGAATCCACGGAGTCCGGTGAACGGATTACTCCGGCGAATGTGGCCGGCGCGGGCGCGGGAACCCGAGAAGCCGTTCCGGGACGAGCTGCTCAGCGTCGAGCGCCTCGACGAGCGCGCGCTCGCGCTCGCGGCGAGCTTCACCATCGACCCTGACCCGCGGCGCCGCGCCCGCAACATCTTTCCCCGGTTCGACGACAACGCCCGGGTGTTGCGTGACGCCTACCGGACCCTGGCCGACGACGTCCGGACCGGCCAGTTCATCACCGCGGCGGGGGAATGGCTGCTCGACAACTTCCACCTGGTGACGTCGGAGATTCGCGAAATCCGTCAGCACCTGCCCGGCACCTACTACCGCCAGCTGCCGACGCTTGCCTCGCGTGATCAGGCGGGCCACACGCGGATCTACAGCATGGCGGTCGAGCTGGTGCGGCACAGCGACAGCCGGATCGACCGTCAGCAGCTCGGCGTGTTCATCAACAGCTATCAGCGCGTCGCGCCGTTGACGATCGGCGAGCTGTGGGCCTGGCCCAGCATGCTGAAGCTGGCCCTGATCGAGAACCTGCGGCGGCTGGCCGTCGAGACGCTGGATGCCCGCAACGCCCGGCTGACCGCAGACGCCTACGTGTCGCGGCTCGAACGCGAGGCCGGAGACAGCGTCGGACAACTGCCGTCGACCGACATCTCGGCGATCGTTCAGCTGCTGCATCGGGTCCGCGAGTACGGGCTGCGGCAGTCGTCGATCCGGGCGGCGGTCGAGGAGCACCTGGCGGCGCGGGAACTGACGGCGGAGGCGGTGATCCGCCGCGAACACCAGCGCCAGGCGGCGGCGCAGGTGTCGGTCGCGAACGCGATTACCAGCCTGCGGCTCTGCTCGGTGATCGACTGGCGTCAGTACTTCGAATCGGTCAGCCTGGTCGAGCAGGTGCTGCAGCGCGATCCAGCCGGCGCCTACGGGCGGATGGACTTCCTGAGCCGCGACCGGACGCGGCAGGCGGTCGAAGAGCTGGCGCCCTGGTCGGGCGAGGCGCAGATGCGGGCGGCGCTCAAGGCGGTCGAGAGCGCGCGGCAGGCGGTCGTCCGCGAATCGGCTGACAACCGGGCGTCGCACGTCGGCTACCACCTGATCAATGGGGGCCGTCGCGATCTGGAGTCCGACCTGGCCTACCGGCCGCCGTTCTCGCGGCGGCTGCGGCGGGTGATGTTCGCCCACACCACGTTGATCTATCTGGCGCCGATTGCGATCACGACGGCGCTCCTGCTGGCCGCCGGCGCCGCCTACCTGCAGCGGGCGGGTGGATCGCCGCGAGCCGTGGCCCTGACGCTGCTGCTGCTGCTCGTTCCCGCCGCCGAACTGGCGATCGTGCTGTACCAGCGCCTGCTGGTCTGGGCGATCCCGCCCCGCCGCCTGGCCCGCCTCGACTTCGTCGATCGCGAACAACGCATCCCGGACGAGATGCGGACGATGGTCGTCGTGCCGACGCTGCTGACCAGCCTCAAGGGCGTGGCGCCGCTGCTGGAGCACATGGAAGTGCTGGCGCTCGGCAACCTCGACCCGTGTATCCATTTCGCCATCCTCGGCGATTTCGCCGACGCCGAATCGCAGGAGATGCCGGAGGACGCCGCGATCCTCGCCGCCGCGCGCGCCGGAGTGGCGGATCTCAATCGGCGGTTCGGTCCCGGCCACGCCGACCGCTTCTTCCTGTGCCACCGCGTCAGGCGCTGGAACGCGCGGGAACAGGCGTGGATGGGCTGGGAGCGCAAACGGGGCAAGCTCGAGGAATTCAACCGGCTGCTGCGGGGCGCGACCGACACCAGCTACACCGTCGAGGTCGGCGAGGTGGCGGTGTTTCCGTCGGTGCGCTACTGCATCACGCTCGACTCGGATACGCGCCTGCCGCGCAACGCCGCCAAGCAGCTGATCGGCATCATCGCCCACCCGCTGAACCGGCCGAGCTTCGACGCCGCAATCGGCCGCGTCACCCGCGGCTACGGGATCCTGCAGCCGCGCGTCAGCGTCACGATGGCCAGCGCGGCGGGGTCGCTGTTCGCGCGAACCTACGCCGGTCACACCGGGGTCGACCCGTACACGACCGCCGTGTCCGACGTCTACCAGGACCTGTTCAACGAAGGCATCTTCACCGGCAAGGGCCTCTACGACGTCGACGCCTTCGCCGCGTCGCTCCAGGGCCGCGTGCCGGAGAATGCGCTGCTGTCGCACGATCTGTTCGAGGGCCTCTACGCGCGGACCGCCCTGGTCACCGACGTCGAGGTGGTCGACGACTATCCGTCGAGCGTCCTCGCGCACGCGCGGCGCCAGCACCGCTGGGTGCGCGGCGACTGGCAGATCCTGTGGTGGCTGTTTCCGTTCGTGCCGTCGCCAAACGGTCCACAGCGCAACCGCCTGCCGCTGATCGCGCGCTGGAAGATCCTCGACAACCTGCGGCGCAGTCTGCTGGCGCCGGCGATGGTCGCGCTGCTGATCCTCGGCTGGACCGTGCTGCCCGGGTCCCCCGCCGTCTGGACGTTGATCGCGATCGCCCCGGCGGCGCTCCCGGCGTGCCTGCGATTGCTCGCCCTGCTCGGCGGGCCGCGCCGGCTGGAATACTGGAAGGGATTTCTGCGCACCACCGCGGAAGACTTCGGCGCCGACGCGGTCCGGATCGGCCTGCAGCTGGCGTTTCTCGCCTATCACGCCTATGAGACGGTCGATGCAATCACGGTGACGCTGGTCCGTCTGGTCATCACCAGGCACCGTCTGCTCGAGTGGGAGACAGCGGCCGCCAGCGCCGATCGCCACGGCCCGCCGCGGCTGAGCGTGTTCGCGAAGGAGATGATCGCCAGCCCGGCGATCGCGGCGGCCAGCCTGGTCCTGGTCGCGCTGATCCGACCCGGCGCGCTGCCGGGGGCGCTCCCGATCATCGTGCTGTGGGCGGCGGCGCCGGCGATCGCCTTCACCCTCAGCCGTCCGGTGCCGACCCGCCGGGCGGTGCTCAGCCAGGACGACCGCGAGTTTCTCCGCGCCATCGCCCTCAAGACCTGGCGCTACTTCGAAACCTTCGCCGGCCCGGAGGATCACGCGCTCCCGCCGGACAACGTCCAGCTACTCCCCGAACTGGCGGTCGCCCACCGCACGTCGCCGACCAACATCGGCATGGGACTGCTCTCGGCCCTGGCGGCGCACGACTTCGGGTTCATCGACACGGCCGCCCTGACCGAACGGATCCAGGCCACTCTCACCACCATCGAAAGCCTGGAGCGCTTCGAGGGCCACCTGCTGAATTGGTACGACACGCGCACGCTGGCGCCGCTGCCGCCCGCCTATATCTCGACCGTCGACAGCGGCAATCTCGCCGGCGCGCTGTTGACGCTGGCGGCGGCATTGCCGCAGCTGGCCCCACGCCAAGAAGAAGGCGCAGAGAATGGCGCAGAGACCGGCCCCGAAACCAACGCCGAGACCGGCACGGCGACCGGCGCCACGCCCGCGCCATTGCTCGACGATCTGGCCCGGCGGGCCGCCGCCCTGGTCGACGCGATGAACTTCAAGTTCCTCTATGACCCGCAGCGGCAGCTGTTCACCATCGGCTACCGGCTGGCAGACGACGACGGACCCGGCCGGCGCGACGCCTCGTACTACGATCTACTGGCGTCAGAGGCGCGGTTGGGCAGCTTTCTGGCGATCGCCAAGGGCGATGTCCCGGAGTCGCACTGGTTCCACCTCGGTCGACCGGTCACCAGCGTGCGCGGCGTCCCGGTGCTGCTGTCGTGGAGCGGCACGATGTTCGAATATCTGATGCCGCTGCTGCTGATGCGCAGCTATTCGGATACGCTGCTCGACGAATCGTGCCGGATGGTGATGCGCCGCCAGATCGACTACGGCGCCGCCCGCGGCGTGCCCTGGGGCATCTCGGAATCGGTCTACAACGTCGTCGACCGGCACGACACCTATCAGTACAAGGCGTTCGGCGTGCCCGGGCTCGGACTGAAGCGCGGGCTCGGCGACGAACTGGTGGTGGCGCCCTACGCCAGCGCGCTCGCGGCGGCGATCGATGCGCCGCAGAGCGCCGCCAACCTGCGCCGGCTGGCCGCCGCCGGCCTGGAGGGCGACTACGGATTCTTCGACGCCATCGACTACACCACGCGCGACAGCGAGCATCACGACACGCCGCCGGGCGGCGCGGACACCCGCGGCGCGCCGGGCGCGGTCGCCGGCACGGTCGTCCGCAGCTACTTCGCTCACCACGCCGGGATGACCCTGGTTGCGCTGGCCAACGCCCTGCTCGGCGATCCGATGGTTCGGCGCTTTCACGCCGATCGCCGCGTCCAGGCCACCGAGCTGCTCCTGCAGGAGCGCGTGCCGCGTCATTCGCCGACGATTCAACCCCGCCCGCTCGACGAAATGCGCGTCGTCGCGCCGCTGCCATCGATGCCGATGCGGCGGTTCCGGTCGCCGCACACGGTCTTTCCGCACGCCCAGTTCCTGTCGAACGGCAACTACGTGACGGCGGTGACCAACGCCGGCGGCGGCGCCAGCTTCTGCCGCGGCCTGGCGGTGACCAAGTCGCGCCGCGACCCGACGCGCGATCCGGGCAGCCAGTTCGTCTACCTCCGCGATGTCCGGACCGGATCGGTGTGGTCGGCCACCCATCATCCGACCGGCGCCGAGTCGGCCGACTACGTGGTCGAGTTCCGCGCCGCGAAGGCGACCTTCCGCCGGCACGACGACGAGATCGCCACCCAGCTCGAGGTCGCGGTCTCGACCGAGGACGACGTCGAAGTGCGCCGGGTGACCGTGGTCAACCAGAGCACGCGGATTCGCGAGATCGATGTCACCAGTTACGTCGAAATCGTCCTGGCGGTGCCGGCTGACGATCTCGCGCACCCGGCGTTCGGCAAGCTGTTCCTCGAGACGCAATATCTGGCCGACAGCGCCGCACTGCTCTGCCACCGCCGCCCGCGCGACTCGCGCGATCCGGCGGTCTGGGCGATGCACGTGTTGAGTCTCGAAGGCCGGCCGCAGGGGCCGGTGGAATGGGAAACCGATCGCGCCCGGTTCCTCGGCCGGGGCCGGGATACCAACGATCCGGTGGCGCTCGACGGCCGGGCCCTGTCCGGCACGACCGGCATCGTGCTCGATCCGATCTTCAGTCTCCGGCAGCGGATCAGGCTGGTGCCCGGGGCCTCGGTCCGCCTGTGCTTCGCCACCGGCATCGCCGCCGATCGCGAGACCGCCCAGGCGCTGGCGCTCAAGTATCGTCATCCCAGCGCCGCGTCACGCGCCTTTGCGCTCGCCTTCACCCATGCCCAGAGCGGCATCCGCCACCTCGGCATTTCCAACGACGATGCGCTGCTGTTCGAACGGCTGGCGTCGCGGGTGCTGTTCGCCGACGGCGTTCTGCGGGCGCGTCCGGAGACGATCGCGTCGAACGAACTCGGCCAGGCGAGCCTGTGGCCGCACGGCATCTCCGGCGATCTGCCGATCCTGCTGGTGCGCGTCGGCGGCGACGAGCATGTGGCGCTGGTGCGGCAGGTGCTGCAGGCCCAGGAGTACTGGCGGCTGAAAGGGCTGAGCGCCGATGTCGTCATCCTGAACGAGGATCCGTCCAGCTACCTCGACGAGATGCACGCCCAGCTCACCGCCCTGCTCGACAACGGTCCGTGGCGGGCCTGGAAGCACCGATCCGGCGGCGCCTACCTGCTGCGCGCCGACCTGATCGGCAAGACCGAGCGCACGCTGATTGAGGCGGTGGCGCGGGCGGTGCTCGGCGGCGACCAGACCGACCTGCGCGCCCAGCTCGACAAGCCGCATCCGGTCCAGGCCAGGCGGACGCCGGCCTTCCCTGCCGCGGCCTGGTCGGAGCCGAGCGGGACGCCGGCCGTTGAGCCGGCGATCGCGCCGCCGCCGATGACGTTGACCAACGGCCTCGGCGGCTTCACCGACCACGGCCGCTCCTACGCCATCGTGCTGGAGGGCAAACAGGAGACGCCGCTGCCCTGGGTCAACGTCATCGCCAACCCCCACTTCGGGACGATCGTCACCGCCTCGGGCGCGGCGCACACCTGGTCGGACAACAGCCGGGAAAACCGGCTGACCTCGTTCGCCAACGATCCGATTGTCGATCCGACGGCGGAGGCGCTGTTCATTCGCGACGATGAGACGGGCGATGCCTGGTCACCGACGCCGGGACCAATGCCGCGGCACGGGACCAGCGATCAGTTTGTCATCCGGCACTCGGCCGGGGTGACCCGCTTCACGCGCGCGACGCGCGGGATTCGCCACCAGCTCGAGGTCTTCGTCGACGTCGACGATCCGGTGAAGTTCTCTCTGCTGACGTTGACCAACGACGGTGAGACGGCGCGGACGCTGAGCCTGTTCGCCTACAACGACTGGGTGCTCGGCCCGCCGCGCGAGGGTCAGGCGGCGCAGATCACGACGGCGTATGACGGCCAGGGCGGGACGATCGTGGCGCGCAATTCCTACAGCGACGAGTTCTCGCAGCGCGTCGCCTTCGCCCACGCCAGCGAAACGCCGCGATCGGCGACCGCGCACCGGCAGTCGTTCATCGGCCGGAACGGGTCGCTGGCCCGGCCGTCCGCGCTGCGCCACTTGACGCTCGAGCCGCATTTCGGCGCCGGGTTGGATCCGTGCGCGGCGCTGCAGGTGCAGATCGTGCTGCATCCGGGGGCGCGGCAGCGCGTCCTGTTCCTGCTCGGCCAGGGCACCGACGAGGGTCACGTCAGGCAGCTGATTGCACGCCATCACACGGTCGAGCACGCCGTCGCCGCGCTGCAGAAGGTCGAAGCGGCCTGGACCCGGACGCTGGAGACCATCCAGGTGCGGACCCCGGACGATTCCTTCGACGTGCTGTTGAACCGGTGGCTGGTCTATCAGGACGTCAGCTGCCGTCTCTGGACCCGCGCCGGCTACTACCAGCCGGGCGGCGCCTTCGGCTTCCGCGACCAGTTGCAGGACGTGCTGGCGTTGCTGCTGGTGCGGCCGGAGCTCGCCCGCCAGCATCTGCTGCGGGCCGCCGGCCGGCAGTTCCACGAAGGCGACGTGCAGCACTGGTGGCATGAGCCGAGCGGCCGCGGTCTGCGATCACGCTGCTCCGATGATCTATTGTGGCTGCCGTTCGTGGTGGCGGAGTATGTCCGCACCACCGGCGACGCCGCCGTACTCGACGAGCGGGTGCCCTTTCTGGACGCGCCGGTGCTGGCGCCGGAGGTGCACGAAGCCTACCTCCTGCCGCGGGTGTCCGCCGACGACGGCACGCTGTTCGAGCACTGCGTGCGGGCGATCGACAAGGGCATCACCAGCGGCAGCCACGGTCTGCCTTTGATCGGCACCGGCGATTGGAACGATGGGATGAACCGCGTCGGGGCGGAGGGTCGCGGCGAAAGCGTCTGGCTGGGCTTCTTCCTGCACCATGTCCTGAGCGACTTCGTCCCGTTGTGCCGGGCGCGGCACGACGGCGCCCGGGCCGATCGCTACGCGGCGGAAACGCGGCGGCTCGCCGACCGGCTCGAGCAGTCGTGGGACGGCGAGTGGTACAGACGCGCCTACTACGACGACGGTTCACCGCTCGGATCGGCGCAGAACGACGAGTGCAGCATCGATTCGATCGCGCAGTCGTGGGCGGTCCTGTCCGGCGCCGTCCCGATCCGCTTTGCCGAGCGCGCGATGGATGCGGTCCGCACCTTCCTGGTGGCGCGCGCCTCAGAGACGCTGCTGCTGCTCCACCCGCCGTTCGATCGGTCGGCGCAGGAACCAGGCTACATCAAGGGCTACCCGCCTGGCGTGCGTGAGAACGGCGGCCAGTACACCCACGCCGCCGTCTGGATCGTCATGGCGCTCGCCCGGCTCGGCAGCGGCGACGAGGCGGCTGAATTCTTCCACATGTTGAATCCGGTCAATCACGGCCGGACGGCGGCGGACGTGCTGCGCTACAAGACCGAGCCCTACGTGATGGCCGGTGACGTCTACGCCCGGTCGCCGCACGCCGGGCGCGGCGGCTGGAGCTGGTATACCGGATCGGCCGGCTGGATGTATCGCGCCGGCCTCGAGAGCATCCTCGGTCTGCGCCGGCGCGGCAACACCTTCGTCGTCGACCCCTGCATCCCCTCGGCGTGGCCCGAGTACCGGATCACCTGGCAGTTCCTCGGCAGCCGCTATGTGATCACGGTGACCAACCCGTTACGCCGCTGCCGCGGCATCATGACCACCACGCTCGACGGCGCCGCGGTCGATGCCGACGCGATCCCGCTGATCGACGACGGCGCGACCCACGACGTGCAGATCGTGCTCGGCGATCGGGCCGGCCATTCGCGCGACCCCCAGCCACTGACCAGCAGCGCGGCGCGCGGCTGAGAGACCGGCCGCGAGATCGATCCGGCCGCCTTCGAGCGCGCCAGCGACATCCGCACGCTTCAGAACCGGACCGCCTAGCCTCGCGGTTTTTCACCCGCTTTGGCGCCGGACACTACCAACAACTCAGCGCATGACGGCCAGCAGGATCTGACCGATCAGCACCTTGGCGATCATCGCCACCGGGTAGACGGTGGCGTAGCCGACGTTGGGCGACTCGTCCTTCGTCTGCTCGATCGCGAAGCCCAGAACGGCCGGCTGCGTCTGTAAGCCAGCCAGTGTGCCAGCGAGCAGACCGAACGGCAGACGGAGGAGCGTGGCACCCGCCCACAGCGTCAGGGTGGCCGCCGCCAGCGTGATGCCCGCACCGGCGGCGAACACCAGCAGCCCGCCGCCGTGCACCAGGTAGTGGACGAAGTCGTCGCCGGCGCGGGTGCCGATGCCGGCGAGAAAGAGAATCAGTCCGAGCTGCCGCAGGGTGAGATTCGCGCTGAACGGCAGGGTCCACAGGATCGGACCGGTCCTGCCCAGGCGACCGAGTACGAGCGCGACGATCAGCGGGCCGCCGGCCAGCCCGAGCCGCAGATTGAGTCCGCCAGGCAGCGGGATCGGCACCAGCCCCAGTCCGAGGCCCAGCGCGCAGCCGACGCTGAACGTGAGCACGTCAATTTCGCTGAGCGCGCGGTAGGAGTCGCCGAAGAACCGCGTCACGTCGCCGATGGCGTCCCGGTGCGCGAGGACGCGTAGACGGTCGCCGGGCTCGATGACCGTATGGTCGTCTGGGACGAAGTCGACGTCGCCGCGGCGCAGGCGCGTCGCGACGGCGCCGAATCGACCCGGGAGATCGAGATCGCCGAGCTCGCGGCCGGCCACCGCCCGGTTCGAGACGACGATGCGCCGCAGGTCCAGGTCGCTGTGACCGCGATCGATGCGCTCCGCGCTGGCTTCGCCGATCCAGGCGACGATGCGCGCGATCTCGGACGGCGGGCCGACCACCGTGACCAGGTCGCCGACGCGCAGCCGGACATCCGGCGTGGCGACGCGCAGCTCATCGCCGCGCTTGAAGCGGCCGAGCGACACCCGCCAGCGCTGGGCGGCGGCCAGCGAGCCGAGGGGTTCGCTGGTGGCCTGCCGGTTTGTCACCCGCGCCACCACCATCGTGATCCCGGTCCGCTCCGGCTCGAGCGGCGCCGGCGGGCGGAGTTGCCGCCGCGCGATCATCAGGGCGACGATCGCGCCGAGCACGCCGACCGGGTAGGTCAAGGAGTAGGCGACGATCGGTTCGGCGCTGTCGGCGCCGGCGTGCCGCAGGAAGTCGAGCTGCGCGGCGAGCGTCGGCGTGTTGGTCAGGGTGCCCGCGAACATCCCGGCCGCCATCGGCGCGCTCAGGTGCAGCACGCGCTGCATCGCGAGCGTCAGCCCGGCGGCGGTGGCCAGCACCACGATCACCAGGACGTTGATGCGGATCCCCCGGCCGCTGACCAGCGCCGCGAAGAAGCTCGGGCCGCTGGCGAGGCCGACCGTGTAGACGAACAGCACCAGACCGAGCAGATAGACCATCTCGGGCAGCTTGAGGGACGGGTCGAGCGCACCGATCGCGAGGCCGGCGAAGAGGACGGCGCCGACGCCCAGATTGGTGCCGGCGAGACGGCATTGGCCGATCGGATAGCCGATCGCCGCCACCAGGAACAGCAGGAGAAGGGGATTCTCGGCGAGGAGACGGACGACGCTCGACATGGGTATCAACAGCAGCTGAACGGTCATCGCCGAGGGCAGGCGTGCCAGCCGGTTTTCGACATGCACCACCCTTCTCGACGTGATCGATCTCCTCCCATTCTTTTCTCGCGCCGTGGTCGCCAGGTGTTCCGAACGGAACACCGGACGCGGTCGCCATGCCGTAGACAACGTGTTGTGCAGATTGTCGGTATCGTCCTTGACTTTCACTCCGTGACGCCCTGCTAGGCGGCGTCAGCACCGGCCGGACGGTGACCGACAACTGCGAGATCGTGGCGGCGCTGCCGGAAACCCTGGTCAACGGCACGACCGCGACCCCGGCGCAATACTGCCATGTCGAGGAGCCGTTCCGGCCGCAGTTCAAGGGCCTCGGGTCGTACACCCTTCCCAAGGTGGCGGTCTCGGTGAGCGCGACCTTCCAGAGCAACCCGGGCGGACGGCTGGCCGCCAATTACAATGTGCCCAACCAGGTGATTGCGCCATCGCTCGGCCGCAGCCTCTCGGGTGGGGCCAACGCCACCATCAATCTCGTCGCGCCGGCGACCCGGTTCGGCGCCCGGATCAACCAGTTCGACGTGCGCGCCGCGAAGCTCCTGAAATTCGGCCGGATGCGGAGTCAGTTCAGCGTCGACGTCTACAACCTGCTGAACTCGGACGCGACCCAGAGCTACAATCAGACCTACGTGCTCAACGGAGCGTGGCTGACGCCGACCCTGATCCTGCCGGCACGCTTCGCCAAGCTCACCGTGCAGCTGGATTTCTGAGCGTCATCGTCCCCGGGGAACTCGAGGGCGCGGCTGTCGAGCAACGGGGGCCACGAAAACACGAGAACACGAGGAAAAGATCAGCCTGTCAAAGACCAGTTTGGTTTCGTTGTTTCGTGAGTTCGTGGCCTTTGTGGCCTCGGTATTTTCGTGCTTGCATGCGGTTCACTCGAAGGAGCCCGGCCATGATGCGTCACCCGATCGTCCCGATCGTGTCGGTTGGACTGTTTCTCCTGGCGGTCCACTCGCCGGCGGCGCAGCAGGCGGCGGCGCCTGGCGCGCGCGATCTGGTCGGCACCTGGACGCTGGCGTCGGCCCAGCGGCTGGGCGCCGGCGGCGAGGCGACGCCGCTTGCCAATTCCCGCGGCCTGCTGATCTACGACGGGGCCGGCCACGCGTTCGAGGTCATCACGCGGAGCGGCCGTGCACAATATGCCGCCGGCCAGCCGACACCGGCGGAGGCGCTGGTGACCTTCGCCAACTACAACGGATTCTGGGGCAGCTATCGCGCCGAGCCGGGGCGGATCACCTACCGGCCCGATGGCGCCGTCAACCCGACCCAGATGGGAAAGGATCTGCCGCGATCCTACGAGTTCAAGAACGGCCGCCTCGTGGTGACGTCGCTGCCCGGTGAGACCAATGGCCAGGGCAACATCCGCTGGACCTGGGAGCGGGTGCCGCCGGTGGAAAATCTGTCGCCCACCTACCGCAAGGTGATCGGCTTCTGGCAGCACGTCATCGAGCAGCGCGTCAACCTGACCACCGGTGCCCAGATCTCCGAGAACCGCCGCGCGCCGAGCGTGATCGTCTACTCACCCTCTGGTTACGTCGGCGTGCATTTCGTCCCCCTCAACCGGAAACCGTTCGCCGCGGAAATTCCGACCGGCGACGAGGCGAAAGCCGCGATTGCCGGGTATGTCGGCTATTTCGGCGCGCTGACGGTGTACCCGAACATGGTCTTTCATCACCAGCTCGCGACGCTCGGGCCGGGGAACGGCAACACGCTGAAGCGGCCATTCGAGCTGGTGGGAGACGAGATCCATCTCACGTTCCCGCCGACGGTCAACCCGCAGGGACAGGAGACGACGACACTGGTCACGCTCAAGCGCATCAGCGGCGAGAAGGAGATGTTGGGGAATTAGGAGGCAGTTCAAAGCTCGTGTCCGTCTCGACCGAGAACTTGCGGTAGTCGGAGTACTGCACGACCGAGCCGACCTGGAATTTCCTGACGAATGCCCGGCCCGATCCGTCGAAGCGCGCTTCGGCCGGCAGCCAGATCTCATCGTTGACCTTGCGCCGCTCGAACGACGCCGTCGTCCCCTTGTAGAGCTTGCCGAGAAAGCCGAGGACGGAGATGTCGTCCAGCATCTCCGCCTGAACGCGGGCGACCTGGTAGTCGCCCTCACTCACCCAGACGCGGCCCCTGACCTTCTTCATCAACTTCCCTGCGTCGGTCTTCGGGACGAGGCTGCCGCCGGGTACGAAGTCGAGGGCGATCGCCGGGCGACCGTCGACGGTCTGGCGGCCGACCATCGTGAAGGTGTAGATCTGGAACAGCTCATCGATCACGCGCTGTTCTTCGCGTTCCGCCTGCTCACGCCTGGCCAGCCGCTTGTCGCGGTCGCGCGGTGATTCCCGCTGGCGCCTGGCCACCGCGTCCATCACCTCCCGCTGGCGTTCGCGATCCTGCTTGTCGAGCTCGTCCCTGGGCACCGGCCTGCCGTCCACCTCGATCAATCGCCTGTAGGTTTCGATGTCCTCGGCCCCCGGGTAGACCTGATAGACCTTGACCGGTCCGGTCGACACCTTGGCCAGCTTCGACACCCGCACATCGGCGCGACGCTCGAGATAGGTGTACTGGCTCAGCAGCTCGCGGTCCGAGCGCACATTGGCGCGCGCCCTGGCGATCAGCGTCGTCAAGTCGGGAAGCGGCTGCTCCTGCGCGAGCGGCGCCGCCGGCAGCAGCATCGCCAGGGACAGGCCGCACCAACCCACCAGGGAGCTCAAACGCATATCGGTTCAGACTCTGCTTGCCGCGACACGGTTCGGGCCCCGTCACGGTCCACCTGAAGGTGGACACTACGTACCCGTCCTGTCCCACGCGTCCGATCACGGCAAGCCATTCACCCGCCTGCAAGAAATCACGGCTCGATCGTTCTCCTGTTAGAGGAGGTCCGATGTGATCGATCCGCGCCTGTATCAGATTACGACACTTGCTTCGCTGCTCGTCTATGGGATGGGCTGGCTCGACTTCGGGATCACCTCGACGCGCGTCTTCGTCGTGCTCCTGACCGTCGTCGCGACCCAGGCCGTCTGCGACCGCCTGAACGGCACTCCCGTCAACACCCGGAGCGCGCTCATTTCAGGCCTGTCGCTGTGTCTGCTGCTCCGCACCAATCGCGTCGAGCTGGCGATTCTTGCGGCGGTGATTGCCATCGCCGCCAAGTTCGTCATCCGCTTCCACCGCAAGCACATCTTCAACCCCACCAATGGCGGACTGGTGGCGATGCTGCTGCTGACCGATCAGGTCTGGGTGTCACCCGGCCAATGGGGATCGGTGGTGTTCTTCGCCTTCTTCATGGCCTGCGTCGGCGGCCTCGTCGTCAACCGGGCGGCCCGCGCCGATGTCACCGTCGCGTTCATCGCCTGCTACTGCGCACTGGTGTTCGGCCGGTCGTTCTACCTCGGCGAGCCGCCGGCGATTCCGCTGCACCGGCTCGAGAGCGGCGCGCTGCTGCTGTTCACCTTCTTCATGATTTCCGATCCGAAGACGACGCCGGACTCGCGCGCCGGGCGCGTGCTGTTCGCCGGGCTGGTCGCGTTCGGCGGTTGGTACGTGCAGTTCCGGCTGTTCAGGACCAACGGCCTGCTCTGGTCGCTGGCGGCGTGGTCGCTGATCGTGCCGCTGATCGATCGGCTGCTGCCGGGATCGCGCTACGCCTGGACCTCGCCTCTGGCCCCGGCCTCACCCACGAAACTGGCAGCTTGAAGGACCCGAAGGAGTAGATGATGAAACGCACAGTGTTCGGAATCGTCGTGGCGGCGATGGTCGCCTGGTCAACGCCGCCGTTGCTCGCGTTCTGCGGATTCTACGTCGGCAAGGCCGACACCAGGCTGTTCAACCAGGCGTCGCAGGTCGTCCTGGTCCGCGACGGCGACCGCACGGTGATGACCATGGCCGCCGATTTCAAGGGGGCGCTGACCGAGTTCGCCGTCGTCATTCCGGTGCCGACGTTCCTGAAGCGCGAGCAGATCCACGTCGGCGAGAAGTCGCTGATCGATCATCTGGACGCCTATTCGGCGCCCCGTCTGGTCGAGTACTTCGACTCCGATCCGTGCATCATGGCGGGAGCCATGATGGCCATGTCGGCGGCAGGCCCACGCGCCGAGGCCAGGGCTCGAAGCTTCGCCGACTCGGCGAAGAGCCTCGGCGTGACCATCGAAGCGCAGTACACCGTCGGCGAGTACGACATTCTCATCTTGTCGGCGCAGCAGAGCGCGGGCCTGACCACCTGGCTGATCGAGAACGGCTATCGGATTCCGGCCGGCGCATCGGGCGTGCTGGCGAGCTACCTGAAACAGAACATGCGCTTCTTCGTGGCCAGGGTCAACCTGGCGGAACAGGCGAGGCTCGGCTTCTCGTCTCTGCGCCCGCTGCAGGTCGCGTACGAGTCACCGAAGTTCATGCTGCCGATCCGGCTCGGCATGGTGAACGCGAACGGGGCGCAGGATCTGTTCGTCTACGCGCTGACCCGCAAGGGGCGCGTCGAAACGACGAACTATCGCACCAGCCGGCTGCCTTCCGATCTGGAGCTGCCGGTCTACCTGAAGGAGCGTGGAGAGTTTTCGCGGTTCTACCAGGCGATGTTCGCGCAGCAGGTCAAGAAGGAAGACGGACGGACGCCGTTTCTCGAGTATGCCTGGGACATGAAGTGGTGCGACCCGTGCGCGTCCGACCCGCTGTCGAGCAGCGAGCTGCGCCAGCTCGGCGTGTTCTGGGACGACAGCGCCCCAGGGCAGGCGCCGGATGTGTTCCTGACCCGGCTGCACGTCCGCTACGACAACGCGCATTTCCCCGAGGATCTCGTGTTCCAGGAAACGGCCGACCGCACCAATTTCCAGGGTCGCTACGTCCTGCGCCACCCGTGGACCGGCCCGGCCCAGTGCTCCCAGGCGATCGCCTACCGGGCGGCGCAGCGCAATCAGCGTGAGCAGGAGGTGGCGCGTCTGGCCGCGCTGACCGGCTGGCGCCTCAGCGATATCCGCACGCGAGCCGGCCTCGGCGCAGAAGTCCGGCCGCAGCCGGCGGCGTGGTGGGAAGGGCTGTGGGTCAAGTGAGCTGGCGGGATCCGGGCGACCGGCGGTCGCCCGAACGGCTCTCGTGGTGAGACGATAGAGGCAAGGTGGAGCCGCCGCACGCCGCCGACCTCGAGCTCGCGTCCCGCTGCGCTGCCGGCGATCCGGCAGCGTGGGAGCGGTTCGTCGCCAAGTACCGGCCGGTGCTCTATCGCGCGGCCGATGCCCTCGACCGCGGCGGCGGGGCTCGAGACCTGGCCGATTCACTGTATGCCGAGCTGTACGGAGTCACGGAACGAGGGCGCGATCGCCGATCGCTTCTCCATTACTTCCATGGGCGCAGCAGTCTTGCCACGTGGCTGCGCGCGGTGCTGGTTCAACGCCATGTCGACCGGATCCGCACGCAGCGGCGGTTCGAGCCGCTTCCAGACGAGGAAACCGAGACGGCGAGCGCGGCTCGCACCGGTGCGGCTCCCGCTGGCGGCAGCGAGCCGCCGGATCCCGCTCGGGCGCGCTACCTCGGGCTGGTGCGTCAGGCGCTCGGCTGCGCCGTCGGCCGGCTGCCGGCGCGCGATCGGCTCCGGCTGGCCGTCTACTACGTGCAGGAGTTGACGCTGGCGGAAACCGGGCGGGTGCTGAAGGAGCACGAAGCCACGGTTTCCCGCCAGCTCGCCCGGACCAGGCGAACGATCCGCGGCGCGGTCGAGCAACAGCTGCGCGACGAGGCCGGCTTGACTGACGATCAAGTGGCGGCGTGCTTCGAGTGGATGGCCGGCGATCCGGGCTCGCTCGATCTCAAGAAGGTCATCTATGAATGAGGTGCCGGTTCGTCTGCTGCGCGAGACGCTGCAGGTTCGAGGGCCTGCCGGATCCGGGCCGGACTGTCTCGACGCCGAGACGGTCGCCGCCTGGGCCGACGACACCCTCGGCCGCGATGAACGGCGGGCGGCCGAGACGCACGCGGCCGGTTGTGCACGGTGTCTGGCGCTGGTCGCCGCGATGGCGCAGACGGCGCCGCCGGCAGCCCAGCGATCGTGGTGGCGCGCCCCGGCGGTGGGATGGCTCGTGCCGTTGACGGCCGCGGCCGCGGCGCTGCTGGTCTGGATGATGGTGCCGGGACCAGCGCGCGGGCCGGCCGTCACGTCGATGTCGAGTGCGATCGTGCCGGAGCAGCCTCGTCCATCTGTCGCCGAGGTGGCGAGCGCCCCGCTGCGGTCGTCGAAGGCAGACGCGCAGGCAGTGAACAGGAACGAGCGAGCCGCGGCCGGGCGCGAACGGGCGCCGGCCGCGGCCGCCGGTCAGATCGGCGCTGCCCCGCCGGTCGGCATGGCCAAGGCACTCGCAGAGAATGCCCGCGTCGGCGCGGCGCCCTCCTCGTCATTGGCGCCGTCGTCGGCGCAGTCGGCGACGGCAGCAGCAGCGCCACCGCTGCCATCAGCCGCCGCTGACGCCGCGGCCGGAGGCGTCATCGAACCGCCGGTCAGCGTGCAGCGCACGGCCGCAGCGCCGCTCGGGTCGGCGGGTGCGCGGAACCTCCTGCTCGAAGCACGGCGGCCACCGGCGGTGATCGCGTCACCCAACCCGATCAGCCTGTGGCGCATCCTGGACGGGGGCGTGGTCGAACACTCGGCTGACGAAGGAGCGACCTGGGAGCAGCAGCCGACCGGCGTCACTGTGATGCTGACCGCCGGCGCGTCGCCGGCCCCGTCCGTCTGCTGGCTGGTCGGCCCGCAAGGGATCGTGCTGCTGTCGATCGACGGCCGCTCGTGGCAGCGGATCACGTTTCCCGAAACCGCCGACCTGACATCGGTCCGCGCCACCGACGCCTCGACCGCAACGGTCTACACCGCCGACGGCCGTGCGTTCAGCACGAGCGATGGCGGTCGGTCGTGGACACCGTGACAAAGGCAAAAAACAGAAGGCAGAAGGCAGAAGGCAAAAGGAAAGCTACCGGCCACCTCCTGCATTGGCCGGTACGGGGTAGATCCCCATGGCGTGATATGAATTGGAGTAGATCGACTGGTAACGAATCCCGTTGCCATCCTTGTCCACCCACCCCAACGACTGCTGGAACAGGCCCGGCTCCGGACGACCGTCCGGCACCGTTCCTTCCACGATGTAGAGTTTGTGCGCGTGCATCCCGATCCAGGCAAACGTGCGTGACCGATCGGCATTGGTCAGCTGGAGGAGATGTCCTTCGACCAGATCCTGCCACTCCCAGGCCAGAAAATTCAGCGTCGCGTCGCGCTGCAGCAGCTTGAACGTCGCATAGACGATCGCGCCCCGTTCGTCATGATGCGAATACCCGGGACCGAGCGCCGGCGGCGCATTGGCGCGGCAGTTGGCGTTGCCGGGCGGGCACGTCCTGGCGCGCTCGATGCCGAGCTGCTCGATGCCGCTATAGTCGACCACGGTCAGCGAATAGTGTTCGGGCCCCTTCTCGGCGCTGTAGACACGCATCGGCAAGGGGTAGTTCAACTGCGAGGTCCAGGTCGCCTCGGTCACCTTCGGCGGACCGGGGAAGTTGATCCGGAACCCATCCTGGACGTTCGTATACTCGTCCCACTCCTGGGCGGCGGCGCGCCCGGACACCAACAAGGCCAACGCGGCAACGAAGACGGTCACGCGCATGACGGCCTCCTGGCGAGAGTAGGGATGTTGACGGTCGCCCCGCCAGAGGCGGGGCAGGACAACACTAGAAGTCGGTGGGAATGACGGCGTTGCCGCCGTCCCAATCCTTGACCGATCCATCCTGGGCCTTGAGAAACCCGAGCAGGCAGCCGCTCGTCTTGTCCCGCAGCGGATGGCACCGCGCCTTGACCGTCTCGCCCAGCTTGAGATAGTCGCGCGTCACCCCGATCCGCTCCAGCCCGGTACGGCTGGTCGCTTCGAGCGCCCACAGTTGCGGCTCGCCGCCGGCGTCCTTGACCTCGAGATAAATCCACGAGTGCGGCGTCAGGAGGTGCAGTTCCTTGACGACGCCTTCGATGTCCCGGAATGCCTGGTCGTACTGACCGTGTGAATGGTGCGCCGACAGTGAAACCGTGAAGCAGACCGCACAAGCGGCCGCCAGTCTGACGATGACGCGCATGCCTGCCTCCTTCCGGACGTGGCCCCCAATCCGAGATGACGCGGTCCGGCCGCGCCCAGAGGCCAAATCCTACCATCGACGGGACGGCCTGACGACCGTCCCCGCTACCAACGGCTGTCGCGCCCGCGGTTCCGCCCGGGGGCGCCTCCGGTCACCCGATCAGGCGCGCCGCGTCCTTTTCGTTCTCACAGTAGGACTCCAGCAGATCAGTATCGGGCAGCAGCCGCTTGGAGAACTTGAAGGAAAACGGTTTGTTGTAGGTCCTGGGATCGTCGATGGTGATCTCCACGTCCATGTGTCCGAAGTCGCGCCGGTGAAAGCGCTCGGTCAAGCGCATCGCATCGCTGAACGGATGGCCGAACGCGTCGAGCCAGCCGCGATCCTGGAAGCCGGAAACCTCGACCACCAGCCAGTCCTTTTCCCAGCGTCCCACCGAATAGCCCATCAGCGTCGGCTGCGGATCGACCGGCGCCTTCCGGCCATCGGTGAAGACCTGCCGGAACGTCGTCAGGTCCTCGTACAGGAACACGATCACGGCCGAAGTCTGGATGATCTTGTGCGGGAACACGGCGGCATCGCTCAGCGGCAGGCCGAGCGGCAGGCACTTCGACGACGGGATGTCCTTCGAGTTGCTCTCGAACCGCTCCTTCTGCAGCGCCGCGGCCCACGGCTGCATCGTGATCTCGTCCGGCTTGAAGTCGCCCAGGACGTTGGCGAAGTACGGCGACCCGGGCGACTCGCCCAGGGCCTGGGTGCCGTTCTCGCTGTCGGGAAACGCCTTGAGCAGGATCTCGAGGGGGGCCGGTTCGGCCTGCCACACGCCCGACAGGTCCGGCCTCCCGTTCGCCAGCCGCGGCGCCGGCGCCTGCAGGTTCGGCTGGCCGTTCCTGGTCCGCGGCGTGCCGGGCGCCGGATGTTTCAGCCACTGCGCCTGGGCGCCGGCCGAGCACGCGGCGATGATCACCCCGATCCATAGCTGACGATGTCGCATCTGCCTGTCTCCGTTCGCTGGTTGCCAAGTTTCAGAACGTCCGGTTGAACAGCCGTTCCGCGTTGCCCTGATACAGTTTGTGCCGGTCGGCCGCAGAAATGTCCAGGCTGTCCAGTACCCGCATCGTCTCCCGGATGTAGAACGGGCCGCCCTCGGGATCGAAGGGCGCATCCGAGGCGAACGCCACCTGATCGGGGCCGAAGAACTTCAGTCCGCACTCGGTTGCCGCCCGGCTGCCGAAGACGGCGGTGTCGGCCCAGAACATCTTGAAGTAGTCGTACGGCCGCTTGTGCAGCGACGCGAGCAGGGCGGCATAGTCCTCGTCCGCAGTGCGGGTGCCGAACTGGTCGAGGCCGTAGCCGATCCGTCCTTCGAAATACGGGATCATCGCGCCGAGATGATGCGCGAGAATCCTGATCCCGGGCAGCCGATCGAACAGGCGCGAAAAGACCAGCCGCTGCATCGCGACGCTGGTCTCGTACGGCCAGCCGAACGTCCACCAGATTTCGTACTTCGATGTGCTCTCGCCCGGATAGTCCGCGAAGCCGGCGCCGCGGGCGGGGTGGAGCAGGATCGGGCAGCGCAGCCGATCGGCGGTCTCGAACAGCGGCCAGAACCGCGGATCGTCGAGCGGCAGTCCGTTGACGTTCGAGAACACCTGCACGCCGATCGCCGCCAGCCCGGTGACCGCCCGCTCGAGCTCGGCGACACTCTCGTCGGGATCGCTGAGCGGCAACGAGGCGATGAACCCCGGAAAGCGGCCGGGATGCGCGCGCACGAGATCGGCCATCGAGTCGTTGGCGAGCCGGGCGAGGTCACGGGTGATCCCCGGGTCCGGATGGATCGACTCGATCGGTGGCGCCGAAAGCGACAGAATCTGCCGGTAGTCGGGACCGAACTCCTCGAGCATTTTGAAGCGGACGTCCAGGTCGTGCAGGAACGGAATATTGAGCCAGCGTTTGATCGCGCCCCGGTTGACGATGACCGCCTGAAGCCGGTCGAAGAATGGCTTCGGGAAGATATGGTTGAACACGTCGATTTTCAAGGTCATGCTGCCGCCCATGGTACTGCCAAGTCCGGCGGCCGCGTCGCGGTGGGCACCGGGCCGGACCGGGCTGCGGGCAAAGACCCCAGGCAACCATCGTGCCCTCAGAAAAAGACTCCCGACCCCTTTTTTTACGGGGTATATGATGGCCGCGAACGGAGGGGCGTCATGAGAGCCAGCCTTCTGCCCGTCGCGGCCGCATCGCTGCTGTGGCTGCTGTCTGTACCGGCCGCCGCCCAGTGGATCAACTACCCGACTCCCGGGATCCCGCGAACCCCCGACGGCAAGCCGAACCTGGCCGCAGCCACGCCCCGGACACCGGACGGCAAACCGGATCTGTCTGGAATCTGGCGGGCCGGGCGGACTGGTGAGTATGGCTACGACTACAACGTCGCTCAGACCTTGACGCCAGACGGGGTCAAGCCCTGGGCCGAGGCGCTGCGCCTGCAGCGGGTCCAGGATTTTCGCAAGGACAGCCCGCTGGCGCGCTGTCTGCCGGTCAGCGTCCCGTTCCTCAATTTCCGCGGTCTGTCCCGGATTGTCCAGACCCCGGCGCTGATCGTGATCCTCCACGAGTCGCCGAACAGCCCGCATCGAACCATCTTCACCGATGGCCGGGCGCTTCCCGACGATCCCAATCCGACCTGGCTGGGGTACTCGGTCGGGCATTGGGAGCAGGACACGCTGGTCGTCAACTCCACCGGGTTCAACGACCGCGGCTGGCTCGACGTCGGCGGTCATCCACAGACGGAGGCGCTGCGGATTACCGAGCGCTTCCGGCGCCGCGACGTCGGTCACCTGGAATATGAGATGACGCTCGACGATCCGAAGGCCTTTGCCAGGCCGTTTACGCTGCGCGCCGACAAGACGCTGGCGCCGGATCTCGAGCTCCTGGAAGACGTCTGCGAGAACGAGCAAAGCGGGGCGCACCTGGCCGGCGGCGTGACGCTGCCGCCGGAGGTGCTGTCGAAGTACGCCGGGACGTATGAGTTCACACCGGGGCGGGAAGCGGTGGTGACGGTCGCCGGTGCGCAGTTGATCGTTCAGGACCCGGCGAACCCGGCCGATCGGCTGTTCGTCGCCCGATCGGAGACGGAGTTCCTTTCGAGCGTGAGCCAGGTGGTGCTCCAGTTCGTCAAGGACGGGACGGGATCCGTCACGCATCTCACCCGGAGCGGCGCCGGGCCGGAGCAACGGGCGGTCCGGAAGCGCGGCGGCCGCTGATCGTCCCCTCAGCCGGCGTGGAAAAAATCGATTCTGAAGTCGTGCGGACCGTAAGGTCTGCCAGACAACCGCAGGCCTGAAGGCCGGCACGACATCGATTCTTCCAGCTCTAGAACCCTTGAGAACCGGATACTTGACTCAACAAGTCAAGTTTCCGGGCTCGCAAGTGACCGATAGCGGGCCGAGGCCCTGGCTGGGCCGGAGGCCCGCTAGAACGTCAGCCGGAACCCCAGCTGCGCCGTGCGATTCTCGGCGACTGTCGCCGTGCCGAATTGCGGACTGCTTTCCTGCGTCGTGATCGTCCAGTTGGGCGAGTTGAACAGGTTGAACACCTCGGCGATCGCATCGATCGACACCCGGTGCACGAGCGGAATCCGCTGTTGCAGCCGCAGGTCGACCCGCTTGCGGGCCGGCTGTGTGAAGTCGTTGCGCGGCACGATGGTGCCATCGGGACGCAGCCGGGCGCTGCCGGTCGCGCCAAAGCCTCGAACATCGCCGCCATAGGTGGTGGCGGCCCGTTCGCCGACGCCCAGGTAGAACAGCCCGCTGACCTGGAAGCCGTGGCTGACCTGCCAGATGCCGTTGAACACCGCACGGTGGCGCAGGTCGCTGGAATCGAACGTGAACTCCCCGCCCAGGTCCGGCGCGGTCGCGAACGGGACCTGATCCATCCCGCTGTGCGGCGGCGCCTCGGCGTTCCACAGACCCGACAGCGTGTAGGTGGCCGATGCCTGCCAGCGGTCGCTGAGCCGCCTGGTGACGCCGGTCTGCAGCGCGTGATAGCTGGATCGGCCGGTACGGGCGATCAGCGAGATCAGGCCGTAGTCGGGATACGCCCGGCGGCTGATGTCCGAAAACGGATAGTTCGCGCCGGTCTCCGGGTTGAACGTCAGGTTGACGTTGTCGATGACGTCCTTTTCGTGCCGCCCCTGACTGTAGACATAATCCGCCTGGACCGCCATCGTGGCACCGACCTGCCGCTGGACGCCGATTGATGTCTGCCAGGTGCGCGCCAGGTCGCGGCTGTACTGGTCCGGGCCCATCAATTCCTGAATGGCCAGCCGGAGACAGCCGGGCACGTTCCGGACGTGACAGAAACGCTGATCGGCCTGGGCCAGCGTCGGCAGCGGTTGGCCGTTGAGCGGGTCGGCGGCAAAATTCGGCCGGCCGTCGTTGGTGAACTGCAGCACCCGGAGCCGGTTGATCTGCGCCATCCAGAACGTCTCGACCGACAACGGCGCCGCGAAATACAACCCGGTGCCTCCGCGCAGCACCGTCCGATCGTTCAGCGAGTAGGCAAAGCCGACCCGCGGCTGCAGGTTGTTCGTATCGTTGGGACGCCCGGCATCGGTGAACGGCGGGACCGCATACTCGTTGCCGTTGGCGTTGACGCTGAGGTCGTAGCGCAGGCCGAGGTTCAGCGTCAGGTTCGACGAGATCTGCCAGTCGTCCTGCATCCAGGTCCCGAACTGGGGCCGGATATCGTGGGTGGTGAAATCGCCGATGCCGATGTCGTAGGTCCGCACCAGCGGCGAGATCGCCGCCATGTTCCAGGTGTCGGCGTTGAAGGGATCGGGAAACAGCGCCTCGAGGTTGGCCGGCGGCAGACCGTTCGTCGCGTTCAGCCGCCCCATGCACACCTGGCAGTTGTTCCCGTCGTCGATGTAGCGGAGGTACTCGGCGCCGATCCGTAAATCGTGGCGGCCGCGCAGGCTGTACGAGAAGGTGAAGTCGTCGCGCACGCTCCAGATGTCCTGGGCGCCGTGCCGCGGATAAAACGTGTTGCCGCCGATGGTGAAGTTGGTGAAGGTAATGCGCGGCGATCCGGTCGTGACGCCGTTGGCCGCCTGCCAGTGATTCGACCAGGTCGTCAGGTTGGCGTTCTGGAAGATCCAGCGCGCATACCCTGCGCTGACTTCGTTGACCGCCCGGTGGCCGATCACCTGGGTCAGCTGCACGAGGTCCTCGCGGTTCGTCTCCGCGGTCGACCCCGTCGCGGCGGGATGACTGGTGTTCCCCGGATCGAATGGGCGGTAGCGCCGCCCCTCCGACACCTTCCCCATCATCCGGATCTGCGGAGAAATCTGGTAATCGAGACGGACGCCGCCCATCTTGATGGTTTCCAGGCCCTCGAGGTCGACGTTGAAGCGCGGGTACGGCGTGTTCCAGATGCTGGTCCGCGGCTCGCGCTCGTATTCCACATGACCGAAGAAATGCAGCCGGTCCCTCAGAATCGGGCCGCCCAGCGTGGCGGCGATCTGCTGATTGTCAATCGGCACGACCCGGTTCAACACCGGATTGCTGGCGTTCAACCGGCTGTCCCGGAAATTGCCGCGCGTCGATCCGGAAAAGGCATTGGCGCCCGATTTCGTGATCGCCCTGACCTGGACACCGGTCGAGCGCCCCTGGGTGGCGTCGAACCGGTTCGAGATGAACTGGAACTCGGCGATCGATTCCTGGCTGTACCGCGGCTGCGCGCCGAAACCCAGCTCGGAGGCGACCTGCTGGCCGTCGATGCTGAACTGGAACTCGCGCTGTTCGCCGGCGTTGCGATCAGTCAGCGGCGTGGTCGCGGTGGCGGAGGTCATCCGGCTGCCCGGCGCCAGCATGGCGAGCGCCATCCAGTTGCGTCCCTGCACCGGCAGCCCCTCGACCTGGCGCGGATCGATGTTGCCGCCGAGACTGGAGGTGGTGGTCTCGACCAGCGGCGATTCAGCGGTGACCGTCACCGTCTCCTGGACTCGCGACGGCGCCATCTGCAGGTTGACCGTCGCCACCTGACCGACCAGCATCTGCACGCCGGCGCGCGAGGCCGTCGCAAAGCCCTGCAGCTCCGCTGTGATTTGATACGCGCCGACCCGCGCCGGAATGCGATAGATGCCGCGCTCGTCGGTGAAGCCGACGAACCGGTTTCCGGTGGCCTCGTGCACGGCCGTCACGGTGACGCCAGGCAGCACGCCGCCAGTCGCGTCGGCGACGGTGCCGCTCAACACCGCTTCCTGAGCAAACGCTTCAACCGGAAGAACGACCAGGCCAAGGAGAAGGAGCCGCCTCACGAGACGCGCCATCACTGAGACCTCCTCGAATTGCGGATTGCTGAATGCGGATTGCTGAGTGCGTGCTGAATGCAAATGGCAGGCGCACGTCAAGCCGCGCCGCGAGCAAAAGTGCGCGACAGATCTAACACGTTTCTACTGACTTCTCCACCGCGAACTTTGGTGACGTCGGCAATCGCGGCATCCTGGTGGCTTGGTTTGCCGTGCCTATTTCGCTCCTCTCAAGTAATCCTCGAACTGCTGGTTCTCGTGACAGATGAATTCCATCAATTCCGTCTCGAGCAGAGCGCGCTGGTTGACCCGGACGGTCCACGGCCGGGTATAGGCCTTCGGATCGTCGACCGTGAGGTCGATTTCGAGCGTGCCGTAGTTCGGCCGGCGGAAGCGCTCCGTCAGCGTCGCGGCGTCGGTCAGCGGATTGCCGATGATGTCCAGCCACCCTTCGTCGCGGAAGCCGGTCGTCGTCACGACCAGGGTGTCGCCTTCCCACCGTCCGACTGAGTAGCCGTACCACCAGGGCTGCGCGTCCTTGCCGGGCAGGGTGCGGCCGTCCATGAAGATGTAGCGGAGACCGTAGTTGGCCTCGTAGGTGATGACGATCAGTCCCGGCGTCTGGATCATCTTCCTGGGCATCCCGTGATTGTGGAACTGCATCAGCCCCATCGGCAGGCAGTGCGCGTCCGGGTTGTCCTTGCTGTTCCCGGCCCGCCGGGCCTTGACCAGGTCGGCGGCCCAGGGCTGCAGCGGCAGCCCCTCCTTGATGTTGGCCGCGACATCCCGGAACGTCGTCACCGGCGGGCCGCTCGTGAACGCCGGCGCAGGCCCGGCGAGGGTGCCGCCTCCAGCCGGACCGAGTGCCCCGTCCCCACGGATCCAGTTGCCGGACAGATCCGGCTTGCCATCAGCGGTGCGCGGTGCCGGACCGGTCAGATCCGGCTTGCCGTCCGGCGTCCTGGGAACGCCGGCCGGCTGATGCGGCGGCCATTGGGCCGACAACGATGGCGACAGCGCGGCGGCGATGGCAGCGAAGGCGGTCATCAGCCCGACCGCTCTCAACAACGATTTCATGTTCCCCTCCAAGCTCGATTTGGCTACGATCGACCGGGCTTCATCGTGCCGCCCGCCGGAGCATACGGCGGTCGCCCTTCACACGTCACCTTTTGCGGAGCACCCAATGACTCGAACCACCGCGTTCGTCGCCGTGTTCATGGCGTCCACCCTGCCGGCACTGGCCCACCATGGCGCCGGCACTTTCGATCTGACCAAGTCCGTCACCTACACCGGCAAGCTGACCAAGATCGAACTGATCAATCCTCACTCCTGGCTCTACTTCGACGTCGTCGACGCGAACGGGAAGGTCTCGCATCATCGCTGCGAGATGCGCTCGGTGCACGTGCTGCGCCGATCCGGCTGGACCAAGGAACTGTTTCCGGTCGGCCAGGGCATCACGGTCGAGGCCGCGCCCGACCGGGCCGACGTCAACTCGTGCTATCTCAACACGATCAAGTTCGACAACGGCAGTCACATGGATCGCTACGGCCAGTACGTCAAGGCGCCGGAGGGCGGGATCCGGGAAGTGCGCGGTCCGGTCGTCGTCCCGAGCACGGCGCGCGCGCCGCGGCGTCCGACCGGTGAGCCGAACATCTCGGGCGACTGGGCCGCCGAACAGGTCGTCATGGTCGACCCGCGCGGCACGGGCGGCGGGCTGGTACCGCTCGGGCAGCTCAATGACTTCAAGCCCGGCGAACGGCGCGGCGGCGGCGGACGCCGGGGCGCGGCGCCGGCCGGTCCCCGGCTCTACGGCGGCACCGAGCTGACCGCGCTCGGCGAACAGGCGGCGGCCAGCTTCAAGCGCGAAGACAATCCGCGCTTCCGCTGCGAAACGACCAGCATCGTCTTCGACTGGACCTTCGATGGCCCGGTCAACCGGGTCACCCAGAACAAGGACACCATCCTCCTTCAGTACGGACAGATGGGGCTCAAGCGGACGATCGCGATGAACATGAAGGAGCATCCAGCGAGCATCAAGCCGACCCGCACCGGTCATTCGATCGGCCGGTGGGATGGCGATGTGCTGGTGGTGGACACGGTCGGCTTCGTGCCCGGCGTGTTGAATGCGCCGGTACGCCACAGCGACAAACTGCATGTCATCGAGCGCTTCTCGCTCGACCCCAAGACGATGAAGCTGACCCGGACCTACGTCGCTGAAGATCCGGTCTACATGAAGGGCCAGTACACCGGTTCGGACGTCATCCAGGTTGCCGACGCGCCCTATACGCAGGACAAGTGCAAGGATCAGACGCTCGTCGACTACTCGAAGGTGGCGGGCAGGTAAACTGCGCTACTCCGCGATCGTCAACTGCGACGGCATCGCCGGGAACGGCGTGAACGTGGCGGTCCGCCGGAACCGGTCGGTGGCGGTCACCGTGTAGCGAATCGTCCCGATCGCCGCATCCGCCGGCACCGTCCAGGCGCCGGTCCACATCTCTGTCGGCGCGCGAAGGTACTGGTCGGCGGGGAATCCGGTGTTGCCGCGCCACCGCATTGGCACGTCGACGGTTTTGCCGCCATATGTGACATGGGCGACGAGGAGGGCGGTATTTTCCACCTCGCCCGAGCCGCCGTCGATCGCGGTCATGCGGAAGCCGACCCGCTGACCCCGCTTGAAGCGGCTGGTGGCCGTGCACTGGTTTGGCGTGCCCGGCGGATCGAAGTTGACGACATCGCCCCAGATGACGAGCTTGCCGGAGGGGTGGCCGCGCTGGGCCGCTGGCGGGGGCGGCGGCGGAGCGGGCGTTTCCGCGGCCGTCTGCCCTTTTGCTGGCGCCGCCGGTTGACCCTGGCCGGTTCCGGTCGCAGCCATTCCAATCGCGACCAACGTCACTGAGGCGAGTACGGAGACGATCTTGATGATGTTCATCACAGCCGTGGATCCTACCGCAATTTGCCTCAGCCTGTGGCGGAAGGTCCCGGCGAGCACCGAGGCCAGTAATCCGCAGTCCGATTAAAGTCGGACGCCACGTACGATTCTGGAGTCGGACTCCCGCACGAGGGGTCCCCCTTACAGCGAGCGCAGGAAGTTCAGCAGATTCCGCTGCGCACCGGCAGGCCTGAAGGCCTGCACTACGACTGACTATCGACCCGAATTGGGTTCGGCGACGCGGCTGCGATTGCGCCGATCAGATGCGGCAACGTTTCTTCTTCGTGGCTTCGTGGCTTCGTGGCTTCGTGGCTGAAGGCAGGTCAAGCCACCAGGATGTCACGACGTCAATCTGGCGATTCAGTCGCACGCTTCGGTGATGCAGATCGACTCCAGCGTGCGGCCCATCGGCGGCGCCGGCAGGCCGGCTTTCTCCAGCAGCTGACGCAGGAGCAGGCCGGTCTCGGGGTGGGCAATCGCCGACTGGACGCCGACGCGGACGAGGCCATCGGCGTAGTCGACCGGCTGCCAGGTATGCACGGCGAGCTTGCCGCCGCGATTGTCGGTATTCCCGTAGTCCCGGACATCCAGTCTGGCGCCGTGGTCGGCCAGCAGCTGCACGACGGCCGTCGCCCCCTTGTGGGCGGCGCCGTGCAGCGCGACGCGGCCGGTGTCGGCCTGCGCGTTCGGATCGAGGCCCAGGTCCAGCAGCATCTTCACCGCTTCAGTGGTGTCCTTCGCCGACCACTCATGGGTGATGCCTTCGACCCAGCCGATCCCGGCGGCGACGTGCAGCGCGGTGACGCCCAGCACGGTCGCGATCTTCGGATCGGCGCCGCGCGCCAGCAACAGTTTCATCAGCGCGAGGTCGCCCGATTGGGACGCCCTGAGAAACGCCGTGGCGCCGTTTTCGTCCAGCCACTGGTTCGTGAAGACGGTGCGCGTCTCGGTGCTGTCCTTGACGCGGGCGTTGACGTCGGCGCCCTTGTCCAGCAGGAGCTTGATGAACTCCAGATGGTCCATGTCGCCCTTGCGCACCGGGTAGTCGCCCGATTCGATGTTCCGGTTGTCGGTCGCCAGATACAGCGGCACCCAGCCGCCTTTGTTGGCGAGGTTCGGATTGGCGCCGCGGTCGAGCAGGAACGCGCCGAGCTTGTAGTAGCGGTTCTGCGTCGCGACCAGCAGCGGGCTCCAGCCGTAGCCGGTGACCTGATTGACGTCGGCGCCGGCGCCAAGCAGGATCTTTGTCGATTCGACATCGTTGGCGCGGGCGGCGAAGACCAGCGGCGTCAGCGCGCCGCCGTCGGTCGGCTCCTGCCGGCCGCGGCCGGGCGCCGCGTCGTCGGCCTGATCGTCCGCACCATCCCCGGCACCGCGCGCACCGGCGCCTCGTCCGGCGGCGCCGCGGCCGCCGCGCTGTCCGGGCGCGGCCGCGCCTGCACCCCGAGCCGGCCCGCCACGTTGCAGCGCATCCAACGTCCCGAGATCCGGCGCTGCCTCTCGTGCCGCCAGCGCCGCGCCCTGCGCCGCCACCGCCCGCCGCGGATCGTTCGATTTGCCCAGCGCCGGCCCCCGGCCGCGCGGCGCGGGATTCGAGTGGGCATTGATGTCCGCGCCACGCTCGATCAGGAGCTGGACCGCGGCGGGATGACCCTCGTCCGCCGCCCACATCAGCGGCGTGGTGCCGCGCAGCGTCTCCCTGGCGTTCACATCCGCACCGCGATCGATCAGCACCTTCATCGCCTCGACATTGCCGGTGCGCGAGGCGACCATCAGCGCCGTCCGCCCGAGCGCCTGACGCTCGTTGGGATCGGCGCCCCCGGCCAGCAGCGCCGCGAGGACCGCCGCATCCCCGTTGATGCCGGCCAGCGACAGCGGCGTGACCCCTTCGCGATTCGCCGCCTTGAGGTTGGCGCCGGCGCGAATCAGGACCTCGACCATCTCCTTGTCGCCGCGATAGACCGCCCAGTGCAGCGCCGTCGCGCCATCGGCCTGCGGCGCGTTGACATCCGCCCGCTGATCGATCAGCGTCCGCACCGCCGCCCGATCCGATTTCATCGCGGCGTCGGCGACGTCCGAGCGCCCGGCATTGAGCGGCGCCATCGACAGCAGCAGGACCGCCGCACCGACTCCCGTGATGCGTCTCATATCGGCTTTTCCTAATTCCTAATTCCTAATTTCAAGCTACAGATTATCCAGCCGGCCCGTACTGTCGCCGATGCTGTCCTGGTGGATGTCGAACTTTTCCAGCAGGCTGACCAGCAGATTGCCGGTCGGCACGGTCTTGGTCGGATAGGCCAGGTGCCGGCCGCCCTTGAGCCGGCCGTTCAAGCCGCCGATGATCGCATGCGGCACATCGTAGTGGACGTGCTGATTGGAGTTGCCCATGTTGGTGCCGTAGAGCACCAGCGACTGATCCAGCAGCGTGCCGTTGCCGTCGCTGGTCTTGGCCAGTTTCTCGACCAGATGGGCCAGCATCTTGACGTGATACTGGTTGATCTTGGACAACTCGGCGATCCGGCGCGGATCCTCGCCGTGGTGCGACCCGCCATGGAAGCCGACCGTCGGCGCCTCGCTCTCGGGATAGGTCCGGCCGGTCAGGTCGCGGGCAAACAGCAGCGTCCCGACCCGGGTGATGTCGGCCTGGAAGGCCAGCGCCAGCAGATCGAACTGCAGCTTGATGTGCTCGTCGAAGGTCTGCGGCACGCCGACCGGCACCGTCATATCGGCGGGCGCGACGGTCGAGGCCTTCATCGCAATCTGCAGCCGCCGCTCGATCTCCCGCACGTTCTCGGCGTAGTCGTCGAGCCGCGCCCGATCGGAGGCGCTGAACCCGTTGCGCAGCCGGGTCAGGCTGCCGGTCAGCGAGTCGAGGATGCTGCCGTCCCGCTTGCGCCGCGCCGCCCGCTGCTCGATCGTGCTGCCGTCGCCGAACATCCGCTCGAACACCACCTGCGGGTTCAGCTCCATCGGCAGCGGCGAGGTCGGCGACGACCACGAGATGGTGTTGGTGTAGGTGCAGCTGTAGCCCTCGCCGCAGTTGCTCGAGTTGGCGCCCGGATCCTCGACCGCCAGCTGCATCGACGGCATCAGGTTGTCCCGGCCGATCTTCTGCGCGATCATCTGATCGATCGTCGTGCCGACATAGACGTCGGCGCCGGCCGTCTTCTTCGGTTTGTTCGCGCACAGGAACGCCGCCGCCACCCAGTGGTCGGCGCCGGTCGCGCCCGGCGGCGGCTCGGCCGACCGCGCATGCAGCCCGCTCAGAATCACGGTCTGTTCCCGGAAGGGCTCGAGCGGCTTGAAGTTGAACGGCAGGGCGGCGTCGAGCGGCCCCTCGGTGCCCGGGACCCAGTAGCCCGGGGCCATGCCGTGCGGCACGAAGCAGCCGACAAAGCGCGGCTTCGGCACCGCCGCCGTCTGCGCCAGCGCCGTCGCCGCCGGCACCATCGCCTCGAGCAGCGGCAGCGCCAGCGTCGCGCCGGCGCCGCGCAGAACCGTCCGCCGCGAGATGTGCTTCTTGGTGATAAACATTGCGATGACTCTCTCTCTTAGCGAGCCGCCCGTTGTTCGGTGGCGGCGGTTTTCATGTTCATCTGGAACGCATCGCTCTTGACGATCCCGAGCACGATCGACGAGAACCGGTACTGGCTGGCGGCGGAGTCGCGCACAATCGCCCTCACCACCGGCATGTCCTGATGGTCGACACCGCGGCCGAGCCCGTAGGTGAGCAGCTTCTCGACGACGACGCGCAGGAACTGATCGGACCGGCCGATCAGCGAGGCGCGCAGGCTGGCGAGACCGTTGACCTTGGTGCCGTCGACCAGCACGCCGGTCGGATCGATCGGACCGCCCTCATCGTGGGTCCGCCAGGCGCCGACGGCGTCGAAGTTTTCCAGCGCCAGACCGATCGGCTCGAAAATCCGGTGGCACGTCGCGCAGGTCGGATTGGTGTGGTGCGCCTCCATCGTCTCGCGCATCGTCGGCGCCTTGGCGTTCCCGGTCGCGTCCGGCGCCCGCTCGGCGATCGCCGTGTTCACGTCCGGCGGCGGCGCCGGGGGGCTGACGCCGAGGAACGTCTCCAGGAACCACTTGCCCCGGGTCACCGGCGAGGTGCGGGCCGCCGCCGATGTCACCGTCAGCAGCGCGCCCTTGCCCAGCAGCCCACGGCGCATGTCGAGATCGGCCGGCAGGGTGACACGGCGGAACTGCGGCCCGTAGACGTTCGGGATGCCGTAGTGCTTCGCCAGCCGCTCGTTGACGAAGGTGTAATCGCCGGTCAACAGATCCAGCACGCTGCGGTCTTCGTGGACGATGCTGTCGAAGAACAGCTCGGTCTCGCGCTGGAAGGCATTGCGCAGGTTGTCGTCGAAATCGGGAAACAGGTTGACCACCGGCTCGCTGGTCCGCAGCGATCGCACGCTCAGCCACTGCCCGGTGAAGTTGGTGATCAGCGCCGCCGACTTCGGATCGGCGACCATCCGCCGGACCTGCTTCTCGAGCACCGCCGGATCCTTGAGCTTGCCCTGCGCCGCCAGATCGACAAGTTCATCGTCCGGGATGCTGCTCCACAGGAAGAAGGCGAGCCGCGACGCCAGTGCCAGGTCACTGACCCGATAGCTCTTGCCGGCGGCCAGGTCCGCCGGTTCCCGCTCGCCGCGGTAAATGAATTCCGGATCGGCCAGAATCCGCTGCAGCGCCGCTTCGATCCCCTGATCGAAGGTGCCGCCCTCGTCGCGCCCCGCCATGTAGAACTCCATCAACGGCCCGACGTCGGCCGGCGTCGCCGGGCGGCGGTAGGCATGCTTGACGAGCGTCGAGACGATGGTGCGGGCGCAGCCGATCTCTTCGCGCGGCGCCGCCGGCTGGCAGGTGAAGATCTTGCGCCGGCTCGAGGTGTCGCTGGCGCCCTTGGCGTCGTAGGGTCCTTCAATCCAGACCTGGCCGACATGCGGATAGAACAGGAAACCCGGGATCGATCCCGGCGTATTCATGGTGCGCTGGAACGGCCGGTTCAGCTCGGTGCCCGGAATGTCGTTGGTGGCAAGGAACGTCACCCCGACCGTATGCATCCCGGCCTTGATCGGGATGCGCGGTGTGGCGCGGCCGTTGCCGGTCGTGTTGGCGATCTCCTTGTCCCAGTCGAACAGCTTGACGCGCTCGCCGTCCACCGTCACTTCGAGCTGCTCGCCCTTGACGCCGCCGAGGACGGCCTGGAAGTACCCGGTGACGCCCTTGACCTTGAAGGTGTACTCGCCGTCAGCCGGGAACGGGTGCTTGATCAGGATGCCGCCGCGGGTGCCGAACGGCAGTCCCTCGATGTGGTAGTTCTGCGCCGTATCCGCCGGGACGTCGAAGACGGCCTGGCTCGGCGCCGACACGTCGCCGATCGCGAGACGGCTGATCTTGCCGGCCGCCGACAGGTAGGCCTCCATCAGGGCCGGCGACATCGTCAGTGCGCCGGCGATATTGTCGAAGCCCCGGGTCGAATCGTCGCCCGGCAGGAATTTCGTGGCATCCACTTCGAGCGCCAGGAGATCGCGGATCGCGTTCGCGTATTCGGTGCGGTTGAGGCGATGGAGGCCGGGGGCGGGAAGGTGGGTGACGGCGCCGCGATCGAGCTCGCCCTCCATCCAGCGGATCAGCGTCTCCATCGTCGCCGGATCCGGCCGGCGCAGGCCGCTCGGCGGCATCATGCCGGCACGCAGCTTCCGGACGACCTTCTCGCCGACGTCGGCGTGGCTGCCGAGCTGGGTCAGGTCCAGCTGATCGAGCAGGAGGTCGGCCGTCTTCACCCGCGCGTTGTGACAGGTCACACAATACTGATCGATCAGCGCGCGCTGGACGGCGACATCCGGCGCCGGGCCCTTCACGGCCGGCGCCAGCGGCCCGGCGGGTGTCTGCACCCGGGCGGCGGCAGCCGATGCCGGCCTGGTCTGCCGCGCGGCCGGACCAGACTGCCCGGACACCAGGGCCACCGACATGACGGTCACGCCAGCTGCGACGATGAGTCTCGTGTTCACGGATCCCCCCGCGCTATTTTGGCGGACCGCTCGCGCATGTCAAGGGTTCTTTGTTGACGCCCCTCCCGTCCAAAATGCCGGTGGGCGCGGGACCGCTCTGCGACGATTGCCCCATTCGTGCGCCTTTCTTGTTGCTTTCCCCATAAGCCGGGCGTAAAACCCACACGACAATCCGCGGATCACGCCAAATCAGCGTCAGGAGGCCACATGCGCACGGTGCTTCGGGTCCTCTTCGTCGTCCTCGTCTTGGTCGCCGTTCCCGCGTCGCTCAGGGCTCAAGGAGCCATCACCGGAGTCGTCAAGGATGCCTCGGGCGCGGTGCTGCCCGGCGTCACCGTCGAAGCGTCCAGCCCTGCCCTGATCGAAAAAATCCGGACCGTCGTCAGCGACGACACCGGCCAGTATCGGATCATCGATCTGCGCACCGGCACCTATGGGGTGACGTTTTCGCTGCCCGGCTTCAGCACGGTCAAGCGCGAAGGCATCGAGCTGACCGGCACGTTCGTCGCGACGATCAACGCCGATTTGAAGGTCGGGACCCTCGCCGAAACGATCACCGTCACCGGCGAGACGCCGATTGTCGACGTCCAGAGCGCCAAGGTGCAGACGACGCTGAACCGGGACGTCATCGCGGCGATCCCGACGTCGAGGAACGCCACCGGCATCATGGGGGTGATTCCGGGGATGGCCAGCAACGGCGACTCCGGCGGGATTACCGGGGGCACCGGCGGCGGGGCGTCGAGCATGCACGGCGGCCGGCCGTCCGACTCGCGGACGCTGTCCGACGGCCTCAACATGGGGTGGGCCGGCGCCAACTCCAACGCCGCCGTCGTCAACGTCGCCGGCTCGCAGGAAATCGTCGTCAGTACTTCGGGCGGCCTGGGCGAGGCGGAAACCGCCGGCGTCGTCCTCAACGTCGTCCCGCGCGACGGCGGCAACACCTTCAGCGGCACGATCGCGTTTGCCGGCGCCAACAGCAGCCTGCAGAGCAGCAACTACACCCAGGCGCTCAAGGACGCCGGGCTGCGGTCGCCGGCGGAGCTGATCAAGGTCTGGGAGTTCAATCCGATGGGCGGCGGCCGGATCGTCCGCGACCGCTTGTGGTTCTACATGAGCTACCGGGAGTCTTACGCCGAGAACACCGTCCCCGGGATGTTCTTCAACCGGAACGGCGGCGACCCGACCAAATGGCTGGTCGACCTCGACACCAGCAGACCGGCGTTCAGCGACACGCGCGTGAGGAATCCGATCGCCCGCCTGACGTGGCAGGCATCGCCGCGCAACAAGATCAGCTTCATGAACTCGGAACAGTACAGCTCGAGCAACCGCAAGGGCGGGGGCGGGGCGCAGCGGACGCCGGAAGCGCAGGGGCTGAACCTCTATACGCCCGGGCACACCCGCACCCTGACCTGGTCCTCGCCGCTGACCAACCGGATGCTGCTCGAGGCCGGCTGGGGCAGCTACCTGGCGAACTACGCCAACGACGCGCCGCGCATCGATGGCCAGCACAATCCGGCGTTGATCTCGGTCCTCGAACAGACCGGCGTCGGCAACGGGGGCATCGCCAACCTGATCTACCGGTTCGACAATCCGCTCGGCGGCGGGTTCCAGCACCATCAGATCGGCACGCTGGCCAACCTCAAGGCGTCGATGTCGTACATCACCGGCGCGCACAACATGAAGGTCGGCTATCAGGGCGGCTTCAGCAACCCGAGCCAGTCCTACTACAACTTCACGCCGTTCGTGCAGTACCGGTTCAGCGGCGGGGTCCCCAACCAGCTGACCCAGACGGCCATCTACGGCGGATCCGGCGCCTCGGCGGTGGAGTTCGTCCGCAACCTCGTGCCGACATCGTTGTACGCGCAGGACCAGTGGACCACCAGGCGTCTGACGCTGCAGGGCGGCGTGCGCTACGACTACATCCTGAGCAGCTATCCCGAGTCGTGCATGGGCGGCGCCGACTACCCGCTGATGCCGAAGCAGATCTGCTATGCCGCCCGGTCGACGGAAGGCGTCCACTGGCACGACGTGACGCCGCGGCTTGGCGCCTCCTACGACCTGTTCGGGAACGGCAAGACGGCGGTCAAGGTGAACATCGGCAAGTACGTAACCGCGCTGACCGCCAGCAACAGCGACATGGATCTCAATCCGCTGATCCGCCTGAACCTCCAGACGACGCGGACCTGGAACGACCGTGGCGGACTGGGAGTCGACGGCGACTACGTCCCGCAGTGCGATCTGTTGAACACCGCCAGCAACGGCGAGTGCGGCGCGATGGACAACCAGAACTTCGGCAAGGAGTTCTTCACCCGGACATTCGATCGCGGTTTCATCAACGGCTTCAACAAACGGCCGAACAACTGGGAGATGGGCGTCTCGGTGCAGCAGGAGGTGGCGCCGCGCATCGGCGTGACGGTCGGCTATTACCGCCGCGTCTTCGGCAACTTCTATACGCTGGACAACACCCTGACCACGTCGGCCGATTACACGCAGTTCAGCGTGCCGGTACCCGTCGATCCCCGGCTGCCGGGGGGCGGCGGCGGCGCGGTGGGCGGAATCTACAACCTCAATTCCAGCAAGGTCGGTCAGGTCCAGGACCTGGCAATACTCGACAGCGCGATCGGCGCCGAGGCGATCGAAAACTGGCACGGCGTCGACACCGCGGTCAACGCGCGGCTGCGCAACGGGCTGACCATCCAGGCCGGGACCAGCACCGGGCGCACGCTGCAGGACAATTGCGCCATCCGGTCGGTGCTGCCGGAGACCTATCCCTGGTCGACCATCCCCGTCACGCAGTCGCTGCGCGGCGACTCGGTCGCCGGACTGACCCGGCCGTATTGCCGCATCGTCGAGCCGTTCCTGTCCTCGTTCCGGGGCCTGGCGACCTATGTCGTGCCGAAGGTGGATCTGCAGGTCAGCGCCACCTGGCGGAGCGACCCCGGCACGGAGCTGGCGGCGAACTACGTCGTCAACAACGCCATCGCCAACTCGGGACCGCAGCCGCTCGGCCGCAACCTCTCGTCGGGCAACGTCACGGTCAACCTGATCCCGAACGCGACGCTCTATTCGGATCGCCGGAACAACATCGACTTCCGGGCGGCGAAGATCTTCCGCTTCGGCCGGACGCGGACGCAGGTGGGGATCGACATCTACAACGTCCTCAACAGCGACACCGTCACCGCCTACAACAATTCGTACTTGGGGCCGACGGCGACCAGCCCGAGCGTTTGGCTGACGCCGACCGGCATCGCCACCGCGCGGTACATGAAGTTTAACGCGCAGATCGATTTCTAGCGGGCCTCCGGCCCAGCCAGGGCCTCGGCCCGCTATCGGTCACTTAAGAGCCCGGAAACTTGACTTGTTGAGTCAAGTTTCCGGTTCTCAAGGGTTCTAGCCAGGGGGTTTGGGCTGTTCTTCCCGTCGGTAGTGGCCGGCTTTGGACAGCGTGTGAAGAATCGATTCTGGAGTAGTGCAGGCCTTCAGATCATATGAACGGCCGGCCGTGATGCGGCCGCCCTGAAAGCGGGTCGCGCTTGTTAAGCTCCATCAGGAACGGTGATTCCGAAAGGAGCTTGTGATGACAACCACGACCCGCAGCAGTGAGTGTAGTGCATCGGCGCCGCGGCTATTGATGGCGCTCGAGCTGGGCCGCCGGCAATGGGTGATCGGGTTCACGACGACCCCAGGGAGCCCGGTGCGGCAGCGGACGCTACGCGCGGAGGATTGGCAGCGGTTGCCGGCCGAGATGGCCGCGGCGAAGGCGCGGTTCGGGCTGCCGCCGGACGCCCCGGTCGAGAGTTGTTACGAAGCCGGGCCGGATGGGTTTTGGGTGCATCGGTATCTGACGCAGATCGCCGTGACGAATCGGGTGGTGGAGTCGTCGAGCATTGAAGTGAACCGGCGCGCCCGACGGGCGAAGACCGATGGGCTCGATGTGCGGAAGTTGGGCACGATGCTGTACCGGGTGCTGCAGGGCGAGGTCGGCGTGTGGCGGGAAGTGCGCGTGCCCCGTGAATCGGACGAAGATGGGCGACAACCGCATCGCGAGTTGCGCGCGCTCAAGCGCGACCGGACGCGCGTGACCAACCGGATCGGCGGGTTGTTGGCGACGCAGGGCATCACCCTGCTCGTGCGGGCCGATTTTGGCGACCGACTCGCGCAGGTGCGGGACTGGCGGGGCGAGGCGATGGGGGCGGCCCTGCACGCCCGGTTGCAACGTGAGTGGGCCAAGGTGGTGCTGCTCACGGCGCAGATCCAGGCGGTGCAACGCGCGCGCCGGGCGCGATTGCAGGCGCCCCCGCCCGACGCGGCGGCGGCGATCGCGCAGGTCCGCCAATTGGTGACGCTGCGGGGCATCGGCGAGCACGGCGCGTGGCTCCTGGTGATGGAAGTGTTTGCGTGGCGACAGATCCGCAATCGTCGGCAATTGGGCGGGCTCACGGGCCTGACGGGCACGCCGTGGCAAAGTGGGACGCTCGATCGGGACCAAGGCATCAGTCGGGCGGGCAATGCGCAGATTCGCGCGATCGCGATCGAGCTGGCGTGGTGCTGGCTGCAGTATCAACCAGCCAGCGCGCTCGCGCAGTGGTACCAGCAGCGCTATGCGCAGGGCGGACCGCGGGCGCGCAAGGTCGGGATCGTCGCCGTCGCGCGGCGGTTGGTCATCGCGTTGTGGCGGTATCTGGACGCGGGCGTGATTCCCGACGGCGCGGTGTTCAAACCCAGCGGGGATAGCCAGGGGGTGCACCAACCGGCCGCGTAACACGTGGGGCGCGCCGCGCGCGCGGCGATGCCCTCGTGAGCTGGTGCGGGCGGCCCGATAGCAGACCGGGTGCCACCAGGTACCGTCCTTCAGACGGGGTCGCTCGCGCCAACGGTTGCGACTCGCGCGTCAGCGCGGATGATTGATGAGGTGTTCGACCAGCGGTCGACACGAATAGAAGGTGGTCGCGGGCGCATGCCAGGCTCGCACTCCAAAACGCAACCGCCAGCTCAGGGCGTCGGACGTCGGCGTCGCCATCGACGGATCGGAACTTCGGACCCGACCGCCTACTCGCAGTTGGCCTGTGAGGCAACGCAAGAGATGTGTGTCTAATTGACCGTCTTAGTCACGGAGCTTGACACGGCCGGCCTCATAGAAGGCCTCATAGAAGGCCTGCCGGTTGGGCAGACCTGAAGATCCGTACTACTTCAGTGACCTTTTTCAGACGCTGAAATTCGGTCGGTTCGGCCTTACGCCCGCTTGCGCTTGGCGTCCTCGGCCGAGCGGGCGGCGCCGATCACTCGTGCCAGCTGCGCGGCGAAGATCGTCGCCAGTGCGCGGACCGACTGCAGCTGCTCGCGGCCGTGCTGGAGCTCGATCGCCAGAACACCGACACAGCCGCCTGGCGTCATCAGCGGCACGACGACGGCGCCGTTCGTCAGGTTGCGGCCGTTGACCACGCAGGTGCGGGTCGAGCGGAATGCCGAGGCCGTGGCATTGTCGGCGTCGCGACCGACTTTGGGAAGCTGTCCGAGCACCTGCTCCGAGTAGCCCTGGGCGAGCGTGGGCCTCAGCTCGCCGGTCTTCGGCTGCCAGACCCAGACGATCAAGCCGACCGCATCGAGAATGCCGGCCGCCTGGTGGAGCAGGGGCGCGACGTCGCGTGTCTCGTCGAACCGGCCGAGCTCGACACAAAGATGCGCGGCGGCCAACAGGTCGGGTTCGGCGCCGGCCGGCGGCCTGGCCACACCTCCCCACCGCAGGCGGGACAACGAACTGACGGCTGAGCTGACCAGGCAGCGAAGCCGGGTGGGCGGCCCGGCGGCCGCCCCGGCCTCGTCGCCCCCCTGGAGCATCGCCGGCTCGGTGGTCACCGCTTCCGTCGGTTCCGGGTAGTTTTCGAGAAACTCGCGGACGGTGACGTCGGGCTCGAGGGCGATGGCGTCGGCGTAGGCGCGCACGAAGGCGCGGCGAAAAATGCCGGCCGGCCACCGCGAGACGTCGTCCCGCTCCAGTCCTTCCAGGAGCGACAACTTGATCTTGGTCCGCTCGGCGACGGCGGTCAGATCGATCTGTTGTCGTTCGCGTCGCTGGCGCAGCCGAGCGCCGAAACTTTCAGGCATGCCGTCGATCTCCCGAGCCGCGAAAAGCTCAGCCAGAAAACATCGCGATGAATGATGGTGCGCCCGGTTTATTGCCGGGAAGGGCAGTCACCGCACGACCTCGGGCGAGGCGGCCCCGCGCGGCGAGGGGCAATAAACGTTGCGCAGCGAGAGTAGCAACATCCGCCAGCGAGTTCAACCGGGAAATCCGGCCCGTGTCAAGCCTCGTTAGAAATGTCCCCATCCTTCCCTCGATAGAAATGTCCCCT
>JBDTRR010000037.1:0-54526 GCA_039931615.1 Acidobacteriota bacterium | reverse complement strand
AAGGGGACATTTCTATCGAGGGAAGGATGGGGACATTTCTAACGAGGCTTGACATTCTGAAGGCTCGACCGTGCCAGGCGCTAGTGTTTTTGTTTTACACTGGTCCCATGTTTCGATCACCGTTCGGGTTGGTATTCGCCGTCCTCCTGTGGTGCGCGTCCGCTCTGGCTGCTCAGCAGGCAGCGCCGACCGCGTCGCGTCGCGGCGGCAACCCGGAAGCGGCCAACGTGAAGAACCCGGTCGCGGCGACGGCCGAGTCCGTGGCCGCGGGCAAGCGGTTCTACACACAGTTCTGCGCCAATTGCCACGGGCCGGTCGGCAGGGGCGACGGCGCCACCGCCGGCGCCGACCAGCCGTCGGATCTGACCGACGGCGTCTGGGACTACGGTGCCAGCGACGGCGAGATCTTCGCGGCGATTCACGATGGCATCGGCGGCAAGGACATGGGCGGCTACGTCGGGCGGATCAGCGACAACGACATCTGGAGCGTGGTCAACTTCGTCCGCACGCTGTCCCGGACCCAGGCCCAGAAATGAGACACGACTGGACGATCGCCGAGATCACGGAGACGTACCAGACCCCGCTGCTCAGCCTCCTGTTCAGGGCGCAGCAGGTCGCCCGCGAGTTTCATTCTCCTGATCTGGTGCAGACGTGCCGTCTGGTGTCGATCAAGACCGGCGGCTGCCCGGAGGATTGCGCCTACTGTCCGCAGAGTGCGCACTACGAGACGCCGGTGGGCCGCCAGGGGCTGATGGACGTCGACGACGTCATCGCCCGCGCCAGCCGTGCGGCCGGCGAAGGCGTGACGCGCATGTGCATGGGCGCGGCGTGGCGCGACGCGCCCGACGGCCCCGAGTTCGAAACGGTGCTGCGCATGGTGCGCGGCGTCGCCAATCTCGGGCTCGAGGTCTGCTGCACGCTCGGCATGCTGACGGACAGCCAGGCGCGCCGCCTCAAGGCGGCCGGCCTCACCGCCTACAACCACAACCTCGATACCTCACCCGAGTTCTACGGCCAGATCATCACGACCCGGCTCTACGATGAGCGGCTGCGGACGCTGGCGGCGGTGCGCACTGCCGGTATTTCCGTCTGCTGCGGCGGGATCGTCGGGCTCGGCGAATCAGAAGGCGATCGGATCCGGCTGCTGCAGCAGCTGGCGACGCAGACGCCGCATCCGGAAAGCGTGCCGATCAACCTGCTGGTGCGCGTTGCCGGCACGCCGCTGGCGGCGATGCCGGAGCTGGATCCGCTGGTGCTGGTGCGGATGCTGGCCACCGCGCGCATCCTGATGCCGGCGTCGATGGTCCGCCTCGCCGCCGGCCGCGATCAGTTGAGCCGCGAGGCGGTGGTGCTGTGCTTCATGGCCGGCGCGAATTCAATCTTCGTCGGCGACAAGCTGCTGACCACGCCGAATCCCGCGCCTGATGCGGACGCCGCGCTCCTGACCGACCTCGGCCTGACGCCGATGCCGGCGCGCGCCGTTTCCTAGCGAGGCGAAGAAACAGCTCCCCGCCTGTCCCGGCGGCCTGAGGCGGAGCCTCGCTGGTTGTAGAATCGCCGTATGGCGGGTGAGGCGTTGAGCGGAATCGCCGGCCGTCTCGCGGAGATCGGCCGCCGTTTCTACATGCGCGGCTGGGTGATGGGCACCAGCGGGAACTTCAGCGCCGTTGTCTCACGCCAGCCGTTCCGGCTGGCCATCACCGCCAGTTCGGTGCACAAAGGCCAGCTCAGCGCCGCCGATATCCTGCAATGCGACGAGCACGGCGCCGCGGTGGACGGGCGCGGCGGCACCCCATCCGCGGAAACGCTGCTGCATCTCGAGATTGTGCGCCGCCGCGGGGCGGAGGCGGTGCTCCATACCCACTCGGTGTGGGCCACGGTGCTCTCTGATCTGCACGCCGGCGCCGACGGGTTCACGATCGAAGGCTACGAAATGCTCAAGGGACTGCACGGCGTCCGATCGCACGACCACCGGGAGTGGGTGCCGATTCTCGCCAACGATCAGGACATGCCGCGGCTCGCGCAGCGCGTCGGCGAGACGCTGGACCGGTTCAGCACGGCGCACGCGTTCCTGTTGCGCCGCCACGGACTGTACACCTGGGGCGAAACCCTGGCGGATGCGGAGCGGCACGTCGAAATTCTGGAGTTCCTGTTCGAAACCGTCGGACGGAGCGGAATCGTGAAATTGGGAATCATGAAGTAGGAATTGGGAATGCATTGTGAATTGCCAATTTCGACTTCCTAATTCCTAATTCTTAATTCTCAATTTCCGAGAGGGTCCCATGGCGCTGGTGAGAATTCCCGAGGAGAACCGGACGGTCGAGGGCGAGCCGGCGATTGCGGCGTTCCTGGCCGGCTACGGCATCGACTACGAGCGCTGGAGCGACGTGCCGGGCGTCGCCGCCGGGGCCACATCCGAGGCGGTGCTCGACGCCTTCTCCGGCAAGGTGGCCGAGCTGAAAGCGCGCGGGGGATATGTCACCGCCGATGTGATCGACGTGACCGCCGCAACCCCGGGTCTCGAGGGGATGCTGGCGCGGTTCAATGCCGAGCACTGGCACGACGAAGACGAGGTCCGCTTCATCGTCGAGGGACGCGGTCTGTTCCACATCCACCCGCCGCAGGGCCCGGTGTTCGCGATCGAAGTCGAAGCCGGCGATCTGATCCGGGTGCCGAAAGGAACCCATCACTGGTTCGATCTCTGCGCCGACCGGCGGATCCGCGCCATCCGTCTGTTCCAGGATCCCTCCGGCTGGACGCCGTTGTACACAAGCAGCGGTGTGGATCGCGGATTCCAGCCGCTCTGTTTCGGGCCGCGCTACTTCCCGCCGGTCGCTCCGATCGCGCCGGCGTGATGCCGCGCAGCGGAGCGCCGTCGTGAGCGCAGCGCCGGACGCGGCCGGTGTCGAGGCGATCGTCCTCGACATCGAAGGGACCACGACGCCGATCGCCTTCGTCGACGCCGTGCTGTTTCCGTTCGCACGGGCGCAGTTGCGCGGGTTCCTGCAGGATCCGGCGAACGCCGCGGCGCTGCAGGAGCCGCTCCGGCGATTGCACGAGGAGTGGCTGGTCGATCCCGATCATGGTCCGACGGAAGGCGGACACTACAGTGCAGCGGAGTACGTCGAATCGCTGATGGATCGCGACCGTAAGTCGCCGGCGTTGAAGCTGCTGCAGGGGCTGATCTGGGAGGGTGGCTACCGTACCGGCGTCCTGAAAGGCGACGTCTTCGCCGACGTGCCGCCGGCCCTGCAGCGCTGGCGTGGCGCCGGTCTCGACATCGGGATCTATTCGTCCGGGAGCGAACTGGCGCAGCGATTGATCTTCGGCCGGACCCCCTACGGCGATTTGACACCGTTCATCTCGAGGTTCTTCGATACCGGCGTCGGCGCCAAAGGCACGCCCGCGAGCTATCAGCGAATCGCCGCCGCGCTCGGGCGCGCCGCCGATCGACTGCTGTTCGTGTCGGACGTGACCACCGAGCTGGATGCGGCAGCCGCCGCGGGATGCCGGGCGATCCTGTGCGTGCGGCCTGGCAATCGGCCCCAGCCGGATCACCCGTACGGAATGATTGCAAGCTTCGACGAGATTTGAGCGGCAGCATGCCACCACGACGAGAAGCCGTGATCGTCGCCAGCCGGCGGACTCCGCTGGCCAAGTCGCATCGTGGCTCGTTCAACATGACGCGGCCCGACGATCTGGCGGCGCATTGCATCCGCGATGTGCTGGCGAGGACGCCGCAGCTCGACCCGGCCGAAATCGAAGAGGTGGTGCTCGGCTGCGGCCAGCCGCATGGATCGCAGGGCCACAACGTCGCCCGCGTCGCCGCGCTGCGGGCCGGATTGCCGGTGACGACGCCGGGCGTCACGGTGAACCGGCTGTGCAATTCCGGCCTGCAGGCGATCGTCCAGGCGGCGCACATGGTGCTGTCAGAGGGCGTCGAGGCGGCGATTGCCGGCGGCGTGGAATCGATCTCGCTGACGCCGCGTGACAACGCACCCAACCCCTGGCTGCAGGAGCGCTATCCCGGCGTCTACATGGTGATGGGCCAGACTGCCGAAGTCGTGGCGAAGCGCTACGGCATCACGCGCCGGGCCCAGGACGAGTACGCGCTGCTCAGCCAGCAGCGCACCGCACGGGCGCAGACAGAAGGCTTCCTCGACGATGAGATCGCGCCGATCGACGTCGTTCGGGCCGTGCTCGACCGGCGCACCGGCGCGAAAATCGGCGAGGAGCCGGTGACGGTCCGTATCGATGAGTGCAACCGGCCCGACACCTCGCTCGACACGCTGCTGAAGCTGCCGCCGGTCTTCGATTCGACCAGTGGTGACGGCAGCGTCACCGCTGGCAATTCGTCGCAGCTTTCGGATGGCGCGTCGGCGACGCTGGTGATGTCGCTGCAGCGGGCCGTCACGCTCGGAATCCGGCCGGCGCTGCTGTTTCGCGGCTACGCCGTCGCCGGGTGCGAGCCCGACGAGATGGGAATCGGGCCGGCAGTGGCGGTGCCCAGACTTCTGGCGAAGCACGGACTCCGGGTCGACGATATCGAGGTGTGGGAGCTGAACGAAGCATTTGCCTCGCAGGTCATCTACTGCCGCGATCGCCTGGATATTCCGGTTGACCGGCTCAACGTCAACGGCGGGTCGATAGCCATCGGCCATCCGTACGGGATGACCGGTTCGCGGCTGGTCGGAACGCTCGCCAGCGAGATGATCCGCCGCCAGGCACGCCTCGGAGTGGTGACGATGTGTGTTGGCGGCGGGCAGGGTGCGGCCGCGCTGTTCGAACGCGCCGGCTAAGTCCTGCGTTACAAGTCACTTGTGCTAGAATCTGCCGTTCGTCGCACCCTTCGTTGAGGCCCGGTCCGGGTGAACCATGAAGAGAGACAGGCGCGCGATTTTCCTGACGGCCGCGTTGACCGCCCTCGTGTGCGGATCGGGCCTGGCCGCGGCCGGTCTTCAGATCACGAGCACGGCATTTCCGCCCAACGGCGCGATTCCGTCCAAATACACCTGCGACGGCTCGAGCGTCACGCCGCCGTTGGCGTTCAGTTCGGTTCCCGCCAAGACGCAGAGTCTCGTGCTGATCGTGGACGATCCTGACGTGCCGAAGAGTCTGATGCCGTCCGGCGTGTTCGATCACTGGTTGGTGTGGGATCTTCCTGCGGACAGCAAGGGGTTTGCCGAAGGCGCCGGCAAGGGCGGCATCAACGGCATGGGGCAGTCTGGATACATCGGTCCCTGCCCGCCGGACCGCGAGCATCGCTATTTCTTCAAGCTCTACGCGCTCGACACGAAGCTGACCGGCGCGAAGATTGCGAACAAGGCGGATCTCGAGGGCGCGATGCAGGGCCACATCATCGAGCAAGCCGAGCTGATCGGCCGGTATGTGAAGGCGAACAACCGAGACCAGGGCAGGTAGGGCGAGTGCGTCATGTCGACCGATCGACCATAGGAGAGGTTGGAATGTTCAAGAGATTGCTTGTGCTCGGTACGGTGATGCCGTCTGTGCTGTCCGTGGCGTTGGCGGCGCAGACTTCGCACAATCCGGCGGCCGAGGTTCCAGTGAAACTGTCGTCAGCCGAGTCCGCACCGAAGGCGCCTCTGCCGACGGCGTCATCGGCAAAATCCTACCGGCCACCGAAGACTCCGTGGGGCGACCCGGATCTCTCCGGCAATTACACGAACAAGTACGAACAAGGCACGCCATTCGAGCGGCCGCAGGAATTCGAAGGCAAACGGATCGAGGACATTCAAGGAAAGGATCTTGTCGACGCCATTCAACGGCGGCAGCAGACCGCCATCGAGCGGGCGCCGTTCCTCTCCGGCGATCCCACCGGCACGATTGCCGGTCCGATGGAGTTCCGCGACATCTACGAGGTCGCGAAGGCGTCGCGTCCGTGGTTCGTCACCGAGCCGACCGACGGCAAGATTCCTCCCATGCTGCCGGACGCTCAGAAGCGGATCGCGGCGCGGCCGCGGACCGGGAGCAGCTTCAGCAACGGCGTCTACGACAGCTATGAAGGCCTGAGTCTGTACGACCGCTGCATCACGCGCGGCTACCCGAGCTCGATGCTGCCCGCCATTTACGGTGACTCGTACCAGATCGTCCAGGGGCAGGGATGGGTCGGCATCCGCATCGAGATGATTCACGAGACGCGGGTCATCCCGCTCGACAACCGGCCGCACGTCAGCAAGGGGATTGCGCTCGACATGGGCGACCCGCGCGGCCACTGGGAAGGCAACACGCTCGTGGTCGAGACGACGAATTTCAGGGACCGCAGCATTTATCGCAACGCCAATCCGGAAAAGATGCGTCTCGTCGAGAAGTTCACCCGGACGTCGCCGACCACCATCGAATGGTCGGTCACCGTGGACGATCCAACGACGTGGACGCGGCCGTGGACGTTCGCGATGCCGCTGACGATGAACGACGAGGAGCCGGTGTACGAGTACGCGTGCCACGAAGGCAACTACGCGATAACCAACATCCTGAACGGATCGCGCGCGGCGGAAAAAGCGGCGGCGCCGAAATAGGCGACCACGATTGTCAGCGACGAAAAGGGGCGTACTTTTTATTCAGACCACAAGCGAAACAAGAAAGGCGCACCACCCCCAATTTGTGGCGTGTTGGGCAGCCGAGAAGGCCTGCACCGGCGTCCGCCATCCTGCCGCAGGCCTCCCGCCCTCAGCGTTCCGCCGCGTGGCGATGACTGGATCGCGCTGGGCTCGACGACGCAGTCGCCCGAGGCGAATACCCGGCTATTTCAAGCTGACCAAGGACCCCGCTGAAGGTGGGCGACGGCCATTCACGATTCTTCAGCAGAAAATGCAGACGGAAACACGGCTATCCGGAAACCTGAACCGGATCGTGTGTGGATGAGTGTCGACGTGAGCAAGGCAAGCAGCAAAGTCGGGCGCGGTTCAGTCCGGCCGAAGACGATCACCAGGCTGAGGGCAGAGGGTACCTCCATACCCTCTGCGTTCTCCCAGTCTGTGCGTAATTGTCTCGATCGAGTTAGAAGTTGAACGTCACGCTGAACCGCGCGAACCGCGGCTGGAGGATGTTCGTCGGCTCCAGCCACGCGCCGCCGTTCGGCAGGTTGTAAGCATAGGTCGCCTGCCACGCCGTCGCCTGGTTGCTGTTCAGAAGGTTGCCGAGGTCCACGCCGACGTTCGCGCGCATCTGGCGGTAGCGGACGATCTTCGCGAACCGCATGTCGATCTGGTTCCGCCGCGGGCCATAGAGGCGGTGGTCGGTATCGAGCAGCGGTACGGTCGTCGTGCCGCTCAGCAGCGCGCCGGGCGGGAGACGGCCGAGCAGTTGCTGCACCACGGCGTTCGGGACGAGCCATTGCGCACCGTTGCCGACCGCAGCCGTGACGTATGGGAATCCGGACTGCGACCGGATGGTCGCGGCAATCAACACGTCCACCTTCGGGATCGTGTAGGCGATCGAACCACGGAGACTCGTGAGGAACGGCTCCTCGTTTCTGCAGTTGCGCGTGTCGGGGCTGTCGATCAGCACCGTCGTCGCGCAGTTGTCCGTCACGGCCTTGCCGGTGCTCGACCCGACCTGCAGGTTGAGCTCGCTGCGGAGCCGTGCGTTCACCGTCAGGTCGACCCCGCGCCAGTGATCGTCGCGGTCGGGACCGAAGTCCGATTCCAGGGTGATGTAGTTCTGCGCCCCTCGACTGGAGGCCGCCTGAGTGATCGTATAGAGCGAAATCGGATAGCCACCGCCGTCGGGAAGCCGCGAGTCGAGCGGGGCGTTGATCGTCCACTTGTCGTAGTCGGACGGACCGACCAGCAGGTTATCGGTGACGGTCCCCTGAGCGCCCTGGAAGCGGTATCGGAAATAGCGCTCGTTGTACCCGACCTCGAGAGACACGCGGGGGAGCAGCTGCTGCTGCAGGTTGAGGCCCCACTGCCAGTCGTTCGGACGGACGCCCCAGCCATGCAGAGCCGCGTCGTTGACGCGCGCCACGTTATCGCCGGTCTTCCCGAAGTTCAGCGAGTTGCCGGTGTTCGCGCCGCAGGTATCGCCACCGCCACCCGACTGTGCCGCCGGATTGAGGATGTCGCAATCGACGACGTAATTGCCGTTGGTGTCGACCCAGGTGCGGTCCACGGTGGTGACGATCTTATTCGTGGTCGCGGGATTGTTCAGCGTGTACCGCCCGTCGTTGGTCGCCGGCGAGAGATAGTGACCCAGATTGAACTTGAGCGCCGTCTTGCCGTTGCCGAAGACGTCGTAAGCGACGCCGATCCGCGGCGTGAGGTCGTTGAAGGCCGCGACGCCCGGCGTGCGCGCGAACGAGATCGGCGCGGCGTTGAACCGCGAGGTGTCGCCGGTGCCGCCACCTTCGCCGGGGCTGAAGCTCCACGCGTGGTCGAACCGCAGCGCGCCCTGCAGCGTCAGGCGCCCGGCAGTCCAGGTGTCCTGCACGAACAGGCCGTTGGTGAACGTGCGATCGGCCGTGCGCCAATTCGGCAGACGGTAGGTGAAGCGATTGGGAATCCCGTTCTGGAACCGGTACTGGAGCAGCGGATCGTTGGTCACCACCAGGGTGTTGTAGAGCGCGTAGTACCCCTGGTAACCGACCTTGAAGCTGTGCGCTCCGGAGACGTACGACATGTTCGCGCGCCAGCTGCCGGAATCGTTCCAGTTGTTGTTGTAGCTGTTCACCGCGCGATAGAGGAAGTTCGCGGGGTGGCCGTCGATGGCGTTCTGCTCCGTCACCGGAATCAGCGCCATCGTCCCGTCCGGCGGAACGATGCCCGGTCCGCCGTTGGTCCAGTACGCGTAGCGGCTGAACCCGGCGTCGAGCAGCACGCGGCTGGTGACCGGAGCCGTCCACGTCGCCTGGCTCACGTAGTACGGCAGTTTGAAGTACCCGGTGTTGGCTTCCGGCGACTGCGTCGACGAGCCGAGGCCGACCCAGTCGTCGCCGCGGGTGCGGCAGCCTTCACCCGAGACCGTCAGCGTCGATCCTTCGCAGCGCATCTGATACTCGTGCGAGACCATCACACGGTTTCTCGTTGTCGCCTGCAGGGTCACGCGGCCCTGGTAGATATTCCGTCCCTGAACCTGCCGCGCCGCGATGCTGGTGTCCTTCGCGTAGTCCCAGTGCGCCGGGTCGAGGGCGAACCTGTTCGCGAAGATCCCTTCCTGGCCCTGCGCCGTCTCGAAATTGCGGTAGGCGCCAAAGAACCAGATCTTGTCGCGCTTGATCGGCCCGCCGTACGAGGGGTTGAAATCGTACGAACTGATGATCCCCGGGCCCAGCGTAATCGGCGTCTGCAGACCGCGCAGGTTGTCGTCGAGGTTGTCGCCGCGCGACCAGCTGCCCGCCGTGTTCAAGAAGATCTGTCCCGCGAACCGGTTGCCGCCCGTCTTCGGCACGAGGTTCATCACCGGTCCGCCCACGTCGCTCTCGCCCATGCCGCCGGAGACGACGACGGACACTTCCTCCACGTTGTTGGCATCGTAGGTGAGCGATGACACACCGCCGCCGTTAAAGGTCGCCGCGACCACCATGCCGTTGATGGCCATACGGCCTTCGTTCGTGTTGCCGCCGCGCGCCGTGAAGAATGTCATGGTCGGGGTGTTCGCGAGACCGTTTTGATCGACGGTGATGCCCGGCATGACGTTGAGAATCGCCCCGTAGGCGTGCGTGCCCGGGAGGTTCTCGATGACGTCGCCTCTGAGCGTGACCTCGCGCTTCGCGCTCTGGACGTCGACCACCGGGGTCTCGCCGACCACCGTCACGGTTTCCGACAACGCGCCGACCTTCAACTCGGCGCCGATGGTGAAGACGGCAGACCCGGCCACCTCGATCCCCTCGCGCACAACCCGCGTAAATCCGGTCAGTGAAAAGTCCAGCTTGTAGATGCCAGGGGGGAGGTCGAGGATCCGATAGACGCCGTTGGTTTCCGTGACGACGGACCGCGGCGCCAGAAGCGCGGGTCCCGTGGCCTCGACCGTCACGCCTGGCATCACCGCGCCGGACGCGTCTTTGACGGTTCCAGTGATGGTGGCTTGGGCGAAGGCCGAGGCCGGCACGATCGCCGTCAAGGCGAGCGCGAACACCAACGTCTTTATTCTTTGCACAGCCTCTCCTTTGCTACAGCCACCGGGACGCACCAAGTTTCACCATTGAGAGCATCCTTCTGAGCTATCAGAAAACCAATGGAACCTAACGGATTCTAGGTATGGCCGGAAGGGCTGTCAACGGCGGGATCTGATTTAGACGGAAAAGCCGTGAGATGGAATCCTGGATCCAGAAATTTGAACCGGCGGCGCGCGCAGGAACTGGCCGGGCGGCCGGAGCTGCCCTTCCTCCACCGGACGCAGATCGACAGGCGCTTCGCGAAGGTCCTCCGTTTTGGCCCAGGCGCGCCGACATCGGCGTTGACCTCCGTAACCTGCTCAACACCAACTACCCGACGATCTACGAGAACACGTCAGTTCATACGCGCAGGCGTCGATCACCGGCGTGGTCAAGGACTCGGTATGGGCGAGACCGATGTGGGCGGGCCGGTGATGAATCTCGTGCCGCGAAGCGGCGGCAAAAAGTTCGCCGGCCAGCTGTTCCTCAACGCCGGCGGCGACTGGTCGCGAAGCGACAACCTCGACGATCATCTGCGGAACCTGCAGACGCCGATCACGCTCGGCTCCGGCGTCATCTCATCGTACGACGTCAATCCGTCGTACGGCGGGCCGATCAAACAGGACAAGATCTGGTTCTGGGGTGCGGTTCGCAAGTTCGAGACGGCACAGGGGGTCGAAGGTGTCGTGGCGAACAAATACGCGCTCGACCCGGCGCACTGGGATTACTTGAGAGATCCCGGCATCACCTCGCGCAACCTCCAGGGGCGCAACATCTACCAGGGCCGCCTGACGGCACGGGTCACGCCGAAGAATCGCGTCATGTTCACGCATGAATCGCCAACCAGTTCACCTTCCGGCTCCCGATGTGGCAAGTGTCCGATCGCACGTTCACAGGCTCAACCTACGTGCAGGACACCTGGACGCACGGCCACCTGACGCTGCAGGGCGCCTTGCGCTACGACCGGGCGTGGAGCTTCAGTCCGGCGGACGGCAACGGCACGACCGTCACGTCGCGGTTCAATACCGCGGCGATCACCTTCCCGCGGACGACGGGTGTGAACGCCTACCACGATCTGACGCCGCGCTTCGGCGCCGCCGACGATCTCTTCGGCAACGGCAAGACTGCGCTGAAGTTCAATCTCGGGCACTATCTCGCGCCCGCGACCAACGACAGCCGCTACACGCTGAACAACCCGGCGGCGACCAACAAGATCGTCACGACCGTGTCGCGCAGCTGGTCCGACACCAACGGCAACTTCGTCGCCGATTGCGACATCCTGAACGCGGCGCCACAGACCACGCCGGATACGTGCGGTTCGATTACGGGGAATTCGTGAATTTCGGCAAGTCGGGCAACACCGTGGCGGAGGTCGACCCCGCGGTGCTCAGCGGTTGGGGCGTGCGGCCGAACGATTGGCAGTGGGGTCTCAACGTGCAGCAGGAGCTGTTGCCGCGCGTCTCCCTCGACGTCGGTTACAACCGTCGCTATTTCCGTTGGCGAGGGCAGGGAACCGTCACCGACAATCGGCTGGCCGGCCCTGCGGACTACGGCGCGTGGACAATCAATGCGCCTCTCGATGCACGGCTTCCGGGCGGCGGCGGTTATCCGATCACGCTCTACGCCATTACTTCTGCGGCCTCGGCACTGGGAGCCTCCAATTACATCACCCTCGAAACGGACTACGGTCCGCAGCACCGATTACTGGCACGGGGTCGACATCACGTTGAACGCGCGGCTGCGCAACGCCCTGAACCTGCAGGCGGGCACGCGCTCGGGCCGGGCCATCACCGACAACTGCGCCACAACGGTTCTGATCGACAGTCCCGACCCCCGCAACTGCCGGAATGTCGACCCGTTCCAGACGACCCTTCGCGGATCGGTCACCTATACGTTGCCAAAGGTGGACGTTCTCTTCTCGGCCACGATGCGATCACAGCCGGGCATCGCGCTGGCGGCGAACTGGCTCGTGCCGAATACGGTGGTGCAGGGCCTGCTCGGTCGGCTCCCGCCGGGTGCGCTGGCGACGGGCACGACGACGGTCGCGATTCTCGACAACGATCACCGGGTCTACGGCCCGCGCCGCGGGCAGATCGACATGCGGTTCGCGAAGATCCTGCGGTTCGGCAGGACACGAACCAACGTCGGTGTCGATCTTGGTAACCTGTTGAACAGTAATCAGCCGACGGCATACCAGTCGTAATACGATTACGTTCAGGCGAACGGCGGCTCGTGGAATGACCCGACGACGATCCTTCAGCCGCGGTTCGCGCGGTTCAACCTGACGTTCAGCTTCTAGGGTGGAGTTCGACCCGGTCCGGCCGCCGCGTCTGCGGAAGCCGGGCCGGACTTCGTCGGCTTCGCGGGTGCGCGCCGGAACCGACAAAGGAGAGAGGTATGCGTGACGCGCAGGAGCAGTTCACGCGCGGCCGCATCACCGCGCAGGGAGCGGTCCGCTACGATCGCGCCTACCGCTGGTTCCCCGAGGTGGCTAGCTAGGGGCCAGGGACTGGAGACCGGGACCAGGGGCTGGGGACCGGGGACTAGAGGTTCTCCCGCCTCCAGCCCCCCAGCCTCCAACCCCCGTCGCCCCCGACAGGCACCCGGCATGCGCGTTCAATGGCTCGCCCTGGCCGGTCTGACGCTGAGCATTGGCTGCGCCGCGCCGCGACCGCCGCTGCTCCCCATCTCCCTGCCCGATCTGTCGCGCGCGGATCCTTCGGTGCAGGCGCAGGTGCGCGAGCAATACGCGGCGGTGATGCGGCAGATGGACAATCGCCGCACTCCGTCAGGGGAATTGGGTCTCGCCTACGGCAGGTTGGGGATGGTGCTCTACGCCGCCGAGTACGCCGACGCGGCCGAGCCGTGCTTCCTCGACGCGCAGCAGCTCGCGCCGGGCGAGATGCGCTGGCCGTACTATCTCGCGCATCTCTACAAAGACAAGGGCGACACCCGGAAAGCGGCAGCCTCCTTCTCCCGCGCGCTCGAATTGCAGCCCGCCGACGTCGCCGCGTTGACGTGGCTCGGCCGCTTGTATCTCGATGAAGGCCGTGGCGCGGACGCCGAGCCGCTCTTTGCCAGGGCGCTCGCGCTGTCACCCCGCTCGGTTGCCGTGCTTGCCGGTCTCGGCCGGGTCGACCTCGAACGGCGTGAGTATGCCAAGGCGGCGGCCCACCTCGAACAGGCGCTGGCGATCGATCCCGCCGCCGACAGCCTGCAGGCTCCCCTGGCCTCGGCCTATCGCGGACTGGGCGACCGCGACAAGGCGGAATCGCACCTGCGTTTGTGGCGCAATCGTGAGCTGCCGGTGCCCGATCCGCTGCGCCAGGAGCTGGACCTGCTGCTGCAAAGCGGACTGTCCGACGAGCTTCGCGGCGTCCGCGCGCTCGAGGCCAGCCGATGGGCGGAGGCGGCGGCCTATTTCCGGCACGGACTCGAGCTGGCGCGGGCGAACACGCCGCTCCGCCGATCGCTTCAGCACAAGCTTGGCACGGCGTTGTTCATGTCGGGCGATGCGCCGGGCGCCGCTGTTCAGTTCGAGGAGGTGGTGCGATGGGCACCGGCCGGCGGCATCGACGAATCGGTGGCCAAGGCGCACTACAGTCTGGCGGTCTTGATCGCTGCTCGCGGCGGGACCGGAGACGCCATCGGACACCTGACGGCGGCCGTCAAGTACCAGCCAAGCTACCTCGAGGCACAGCTGGCGCTGGCCGACCTCTGGCGCCGCAGCGGGCACGCCGACCGCGCACTCGATCCCTACCGGGAAGCTGTCAGGCTCGATCCCCGCGCGCCGCAGGCGAGACTGGGATACGGGATCGCGCTTGCCAGTCTGGGCCGGTATCAAGACGCGCAGGACTGGCTGCGCGAGGCGGTCGCGCTGGCGCCGGATCGGCCGGAGCTCGCTCATGCGCTGGCGCGGCTGCTGGCGACCGCCCCCGACGAGCGGGTGCGGGACGGACAGCGGGCCCGGGCCATGGTCGAGGAGCTGCTGACACGGCAACAGAAGACCACCGCTCTCGGCGAGACGATGGCGATGGCCCTGGCCGAATTGGGGGAATACGGCGAGGCCGCCGCGATTCAGCGCGACCTCATCGCAGCGGCCCGCAAGGCCGGTCTGACTGACGCCGTGCGGCGGATGATCGGCCATCTCCAGCTCTATGAGAGCCGGCGGCCGAACCGCACACCATGGCAGCCGGACGAAGTGGCGATCATCGCGTCCGCTCCCCCCTCTCCGGAAATGTCCGGATCGACTACGCTGCGCTAGCCCGGCGGTTCAAATTCTTGAACGCCACGATTTTTCTGGATTAACACGTCCGATCCGTATTGACTTCAAATCCGCCCGGTTCCTACTATTCTGTCGCTTCGTAGTGGAAATGCACTACGTGCGGGAGAGCGGCGCACGGTTGCTCTCAGATCCGATCGGTATGGGTCCGTCAGATTGGAGCGAACATGCGGATGGTGACGCGTCTCTTGTTCTTGTTCTGTCTCACGCTTCTCCCGGCATCGGCGTATGCACAATCGGCCCTCGCCGGCGTGGTCAGGGACACCTCCGGCGCGGTGCTTCCCGGCGTGACGATCGAGGCGTCCAGCCCGGCGCTGATTGAAAAAGTGCGGTCGGCGGTGACCGACGGCGGCGGTCAATACCGGATTCCCGACCTGACGCCGGGGGTCTACAAGGTCGCCTTCACACTCGGCGGATTTGCCACCGTCAGCCGCGAAGGCGTCGAGCTGGCCGGCGGCGGCGTGACGACGATCAACGCCGACATGCGGATCGGGCAGGTCTCGGAAACGATCACCGTCGTCGGCGAGACGCCGGTGGTCGATGTGCAGACCAGCACGAAGCGCGGGGTGGTGCTGCCCCAGGCGGTCATCTCGGCGATTCCGGCGTCGCGCGGCTATGGCAACCTGCTGGCGACCGTGCCGGGCATCTCGGGCACCGGCCTGGACGTCAGCTCCAACGTGTCGACAAACTTCTTCACCGCGCGCGGCGGCCGCGGCAACGAAGGGACCATCCAGATCGACGGCATGAACGTCGGCTCGTCGTTCAACGGCGGCGGCGTCGCCGGTTTCGGTTACCCGACCAGCGAAGCGTCGGAGATCCAGATGACCATCGCCGGCGGTCTCGGCGAGGTCGACCGCGGCGGGCCGTCGTTCAACATGATTCCGAAGACCGGCGGCAACAAGTTCTCCGGCACCGGGTTCCTCAGCACGGCCGGCAAGTGGTCGCAGGGGAACAACCTCGACGACACGCTGCGCAGCTACGGCATCACCGAAGTGCCGGGGCTGATCAAGAACTGGGACACCAATTTCGCGCTCGGCGGCCCGATCGTCAGGGATCGGCTGTGGTTCTACAACAACGTGCGCAGCTACGGACAGCACAGCGACATCCCGCTGCTCTACGCCAACAAGAATGCCGGCATCGCCAACGAGTGGTTCTACACGCCGGACACGTCGGTCAAGTCGCGCGGCGCCACCGACAAGATGATCGAAGCGATCCGCCTCACCTCGCAGCTGACGCCGAAGAACAAGGTCGGGTTCTATTACGACTACCAGAAGAACTGCACCGGCTCAGCGCTGATCAAGGGCGGCGAGCAGTGCCGCGACCGTTCGGACGACTGGGTCGCGCTCGGCAGCATCGGCGGCTTCGGCTCGGTGTCGCCGGAGTCCGGCAACGTCTGGGACGACCGCGAGAAGATCGTCCAGGCCAGCTGGTCGTCGCCGGCGACCAGCAAGCTGCTGCTCGAAGCCGGGCTGTCCTCGTTCAACAGCCGGTGGGGCGGTCAGGTTCCGGCCGGCGCCCTCACCGGCTTCATCCCGGTCACCGAACTGAGCCCGGCCGCCGGCGTGCCGATCGGAAACTTCACCTACCGCGGGTGGAACTCGGCGCCGTCCAACGACCAGCAGCACAACGTCTGGCGCGCCTCCGCGACCTACGTCACCGGCGCGCACAGCCTGAAGGTCGGGTATCAGGCGGCGTATCAGATCGTCCACACCTTCCAGAACGCGGACAGCACGGTGAACTACACGTTCAACGCCAGGGTACCGTCCTCGTTCGGACTGCGCATCGCGCCGACCGCCAACAGCAATCGCACGCGCTACGACGGGATCTACGTCCAGGACCAGTGGACCAGGAACCGGCTGACGCTCCAGGGCGGCGTCCGCTATGAGCACGCCTGGAGCTGGGCGCCGGCCGGCGAGAACGGCGTCATCGCGTCATCGCGGTTCCTGGCGACGCCGTTCACCTTCCCGCGGACCGAAGGCGTCAAGGGCTACCACGACATCACGCCGCGGATGGGGCTGGCCTACGACGTCTTCGGCAACGGCCGGACCTCGGTGAAGGCCAATTTCAGCAAGTATCTCCAGCCGGCCAACAACGAGGCCAATTTCACCATCGCCAATCCGGCCGGCACCTACCAGGCGACGACGACGCGCACCTGGACCGATGCCAACGGCAACTTCATTCCGGACTGCGGCCCCGGCGGGCTCGCCAACAACGCCAGCGTCGACCTCCAGAGCAGCGGCGGCGACTTCTGTGGACCGTATTCGAACTCGGCGTTCGGCAACCCGCTGGTGTTGACCACGGTCAACCCGGACGTGCTGCACGGCTGGGGCGTCCGGCCCTACGACTGGCAGTTTGGCGTCTCGCTGCAGCAGCAGATCCTGCCGCGGGTGTCGCTCGACGTGGCGTTCAGCCGGCGCAGCTGGGGCAACTTCTTCGCCACCGACAACCGGGCGCTTGGACCGTTGGACTACAACTCAGTGAGGATCACGGCGCCGGTCAACCCGCTGCTGCCTGGCGGCGGCGGCTACGCGGTCCCATTCATGGTGCGGAACGCCCGGAGCGCGCTCGGCGCGACCGACAACTACTACACCTTCGCCAGCGACTACGGCGACGTCACCTCCTACTGGCGCGGGGTGGACGTGACGGTCAATGCGCGCCTGGCCGGTGGGCTCACTCTTCAGGGCGGCACCACGACCGGCGCCGGCGTCAGGGACAACTGTCAGGTGATCGCCGCGCTGCCCGAGCTCCTCAGCGTCGCCGGGGTGATGCAGCAGACGACGTCGTGCGCGGTCAACGAGCCGTTCCTGACCACCGCGCGCGGCCTGGTCGCCTACACCATTCCGAAGATCGATGTCGCGATCAGCAGCTCGTTCCGATCGCAGGCCAACATCCAGCCCGACGCCGGCGGCGTCGCGGTCGCGACAAACGGCGCCTCCCTCAACGCCAACACCAACGTCCCGGCTGCCAACGTGCCGGGCGGCCTGGCGTTCGGTTCGCCGTTCCAGTCGGTCAACCTGGTCCTGCCCGGACAGATCTATGGCAAGCGGATCAACGGCGTCGATTTGCGATTCGGCAAGAACCTGCGGTTCGGCCGCACCAAGACGCTGGTCGCGCTCGACCTCTACAACCTGACAAATTTCAACACCGGGACCGCGTACCAGCAGGGTTACGACTTCGCCACCAACGGCCTGGTGTGGCTCCGTCCGACGACGATCCTGAATCCGCGGTTCGTGCGGTTCAATGTGACGGTAGACTTTTAGAAATTAGGAATTGGGAATTAGGAATTAGGAATGCGTGAAGAATCAGGAATGTCCGAAACATTCTTCGATAATTCTGCATTCCTAATTTCGCATGCCTAAGTTCCCGCGTCTCTCCGTGATGCCTTTACCCTCGACCACGCTCACGATCTGGTTGACCGGCACGTCCTGAACGACCTCGGACGCGCCATCCGGCCAGCGAATCTCCAGCCGATCGATCCGCGTCGTCCTGCCAAGCCCGAAGTGGACGCGAAGATCGCTTTGTGCCAGGTAGCTCGAGCCGGCCTTGACCTCCCGCATCTGGGTCGCCCCGCCGGCCGTCAGCAGGACGCGGGCGCCGATCGCGCTTCGGTTGCTGCGCGTGCCCTGCAGGCGCACCAGCAGCGAATGGTCCTCGGGTCCGTCATCGTTGCGGAGCAGGTCGACCATGCCGCCGTTGTTGGTGACCATGAGATCGAGGTCGCCGTCGTTGTCGATGTCGCCGGCGGCCAGCGCCCGGCCGACCCCTTCGACCGCGAATCCCGGACCGGACTGCCGGCCCACTTCCTTGAACCTGCCGCCGCCGTCGTTCCTGAACAGCAGCTTGCGCTGCGCTTCCTTCGCGCCCGGCCGGAAATGGCCGGAGTCGTTCATCACATGACCGTTGACGACGGCCAGGTCGAGATCGCCGTCGTTGTCGTAGTCCAGGAACAGCGTGCCGAAGCCGACGTAGGGGAGCGTCTCGAGGCCGATGCGGCTTTCTGACGTCGTATCGGCGAACAGGCCGGCGCCCAGGTTCCGATAGAGGGTGTGCATCTCCAGCTCGTGGTTGGTCACGAACAGATCGAGGCGGCCGTCGCCGTTGTAGTCCGCGAAGTCGGTGCCCATACCGGCCCGCGGCTTGCCGTCGATCGGCAGCGCGACGCCCGCCGCCAGCGCCATCTCCTTGAAGATGGCGCGGCCCTCGTTGTGATACAGGAAATTCGGCGTCATGTCGTTGGCGACGAAGATATCCGGCCACCCGTCATCGTCGTAATCGCCGATCACGACACCCAGGCCGTTGCCGCGCCGGGGGGCGATTCCCGCCGCCGCGCTGACGTCGCTGAACGTGCCGTCGCCGTTGTTGCGGTAGAGGACCGATTGCAGGGGAGCGAAGTTGAGCGGGTGGCAATAGACGCGGAGCCGGCTGGCGGTGTCGCCGCAGAAGATGTTGTTGTCGACGCGGGCATCGACGTAGTTGGTCACGAACAGGTCGACATCGCCGTCCCGGTCGAGATCGGCGAAAGCGCAGCTGGCACCGAACGACCGCGAGCCGACGCCGGCCGTTCGCGTCGCGTCCGTGAACGTCCTGCCGCCGTTGTTGTGGTAGAGCACGTTCGGGCCGACGTTGGTCACGTAGAGATCGGGCCAGCCGTCGTTATCGTAGTCGGCCGCGCAGGCGCCCATGCCGTACCCGGTGTGCTGGATGCCCGATCGCGCCGTGGCGTCCTCGAACGTGCCGTTGCCGCGATTGCGGTAGAGCCGGTGCCGCGCCCGGGCCGCGACACTGGCGTCGGTGAGCGATCCGCCATCGACCAGGAACAGGTCGATCCAGCCGTCGTTGTCGTAGTCGAAGAACAGACCGCCGCCGCTCATGATCTCGGGCAGATGCCGTGCCGCGCTGGCGCCGTTGACGTGCCGGAAGTCGAGGCCGGCGGTGACGGCCACGTTGTCGAAGCGGACGAACCGTTCGGGTGCTGGCGACTGCGAGGCGGCGAGCGGCGTCAGCACGAAGAAGAGAAGGCGCAGGAGCGGCCACCGCCGCGTCACCGGTTGCCACCGGCCCGCCGGAGGCTGTCCTGCTGCAGCTGCTGGTAGAGCGCCAGCTCCCGCCGGCTGTCCTCGTCACGCCCGAGCGCCGCATACGCCTCGGCCAGATGGCGGTGCACGTCCGGCGGGGCCTTCAATGCGACGGCCGACTCGAACCGCTCGATGGCATCAGCGGCGTGCCCGGCATAGAGCAGCGCGAGGCCGAGGTTCAGATGCGAGACGGCGTCGTTCGGTTCGAGATCGAGCGCCCGGCGCAGCAAGGCGACGGCTTTTTCGTGGTCGCCATTGGCCGAGTGCTCCGACGCCTCGCGTTTCAACCCGCCCAGCTCGAGACTGCGCGCCCGCGCCGCCGCATCGTCGGCCTGCAGGCGCTGGAAGGCCGCGAGCTCGGTCTGACCTTCCTCGGTCCGGCCCAGACGCAGCAGCGCGGTCGCGAGCGAATAGCGCGCCTGCCGATGATCGCCGTCCAGGTCGAGCGCTCGCCGCGACGCCTCGACCGCGTCGGCGTAGCGTCCTTCCTTGAGGTGGACCTCGGCCATCCCCGCGTACGCACCGGCGCGCCCGGTCGCCAGCATCAAGGTCATCGCGAATTCGGCCAGGGCTTCGTCGTGGCGGCCCAGCCGCAGGTAGGTGTCGCCGAGATCCTGGTGCGCATCCGCATCGTTGGGATGGACGTCGACGCGGCTCGAATACGCGTCGATCGCCGCATCGAAGTGCTGGCGGGCGGCGTTGATCGCACCCATGCTCTGGTAGATGCCGTTCAGTCCCAGCAGCGGATGGAACGCAATGGACGACTCGAACTCACGCAGCGCGTTCTCGTAGTCGCCCTGGCGTTGATACAGCCGCCCCAACGCGTAACGGGCCCGGCCCGAGCCGGGGAGAACCGCGATGAGCTGGTGGAGCGACCGCTCGGCGTCTGGGTACCGGCCGGTCACCACCAGGGCGTTGGCGAGCGCGAGATGCGTGCGCTCATCGCCCGGGCTGAGCCGGACGGCCGCCTCGAGCTCGCCGATCGCCTCGTCCCCCTGCTGACTCGCCAGATAGACGGCGCCGAGCAGGCGATGCGCTTCGGCGCGATCCGGCGCCAATTCGATCGCCACCGTGAGGTGCCGGATGGCGGCGTCGATCGACCCGTCGCGGATGGCCGTCGCGGCCTGTCCCATCGCCTCGCTTCGTTCAACCGGCGCCGCCGCGAGGGGATCGCGAGCCGCCGCCTCGCCGAATTGGTCGATCGCGCCGCGGTAGTCGCCGCGCTGGAGCCGGGCGAAGCCCTCGGCGTAGAGGACCGGCGGGAAAAACGGTTCGACGCGGGACTTTTCCTGGAGCAGCCCCAGACGGCTGAACGGCGGCGCGATGGCGCTTCGTCCCTTGCCGTTCGCTGCCTGGTCCCAGCTCTGCTGGAAGGTCTGCAGCGTGCGGGTTCTCTCCTCGGCCGCGCCGGTTTTCTCGAGCTGGCGGGCCAACATGTACCAGCGCACGGGATTGCGCGCATCGAGCGCCGCGGCTTTTCGAAACGCGTCGGTCGCGGCCGCGTCGTCGTTCACGCCCTGGCTGAGCACGAGACCCTGGAGGGTGTAGAGTTCGGGTCGGGCCGGATCGAGTTGAGCGGCGGTGGTGAACTCCCGGAGCGCGTCGGCAATCCGTCCGCGATCGAGGTAGGCGCCGCCCAGGGTGGCGTGCATGGCGGCCGCTGGACCCGGATCGGCGCCGGCGACCGCGGCAGCCATCGCCGCTTCAGCCGTACGAATCGTTTCGTCCCAGCGGTCGAGCGCCCGGCCCATCGATTCGAGGCTCGACCTGATGCCGTGCCCTTCGTCGCCGTACGCGCCGTCGAGCGCGAGGCTGAACTGGCCGAGCGCGCGGAGAAAGTCGGTGTTCGGATCCGGGGACTGGCCGCCGACGGACAGGGCGAGTGCGACCAGCAGCCCGGGGACCAACCGCCACGATGCGAGGCGCCGCGACACCAGGCTGATCATCACGTTCGCACCCGGCCGATTATAGTGCCACCCCATGAGTCGCCTGCTGCGTGTCCTGACGTTGCTGCCGATCGTGCTGCTGCCGACCGCCGTGGCCGCCGGCTGCCGCGCCGACCCGCCCGCGCCGGCGGCGTTCACCGCCACCGCATCGCCGGGCGGCGATCGGCTGGCCGCCGCCGAGTGGTTCACCGACATCGCCGCCCTGTCGGGCCTCGACTTCGTCCACTTCAACGGCATGTCGGGCGAACACTACTATCCCGAGATCATGGCGCCGGGAGTCGCCCTGTTCGACTACGACAATGACGGCGACCTCGACGTCTACGCCGTGCAGGGGCAGATGCTGGGTGCGGGCAAGAGCCTGAGCGACGCCGTCTTTGCGCCGGCCGGCGCGCTCGAGGATCGGCTGTTCCGCAATGACCTGACGGTGAGTGCCGATGGTACGCGGACGACCCGCTTCACCGACGCCACTGCGCAGAGCGGAATCGTCGTCCGATCGTACGGCATGGGTGTCGCGGCCGGCGACTTCGACAACGACGGCTGGGTCGATCTCTACCGGACCGGACTCTCCGGCAGCGTGCTGCTGCACAACAACCGGGACGGTACGTTCAGCGACGTCACCGGGCGGACCGGGGTTGAGAATCGCGGCGGCTGGGGTGTCTCGGCGGCGTTCCTCGACTACGACCGGGACGGCTGGCTCGATCTGTTCGTCGGCAACTACCTGCTCTACAGTCTTGCCGCCGAGCGGCCGTGCCTGAGCGTCGCCGGCCAGCGCGATTACTGCCCGCCGGACAGCTACCGTGCCCAGCCGAGCCGGCTCTACCACAACCAACGGAACGGCACGTTCCGGGACGTCACCGGCACGGCGCTCGTCGGCGGCGCCTACGGGCCGGCGCTCGGCGTCGCGACGGCTGATGTCAACGGCGACGGGTGGATCGATATCTACGTCGCCAACGACGGCCAGCCGAACCTGCTGTGGATCAACCAGCACGACGGGACGTTCAAGGAGTCGGCGCAGCTGGCGGGCGCCGCGGTCAGCGGCGCCGGCACGGCGGAAGCCGGGATGGGGGTCGACGCCGGCGATTTCGACAACGACGGCGACGAGGATCTGTTCGTGACCAACTGGCAGAACCAGATGAACACGCTGTACGTCAACGACGGGCTGGGAAATTTCGAGGATCGGAAGGCGGCGTCAGGGCTGGGCCGGCCAAGCCTGGCGAAGACCGGCTTCGGCACCGGCTGGTTCGATGCGGATAACGACGGCTGGCTGGATCTACTGACGGTCAACGGCAGCGTCGCGATCATCGAGGCGCAGGCGCGCGCCAACGACCCGTTTCCGCTGCGCATGACCAATCAGCTGTACCGCAACCGGCGCGACGGTCACTTTGATGAGGTGTCGGCTGACGCCGGGCCGGCGTTCCGGATTGCCGATGTCGGTCGCGGCGCCGCGTTCGGAGACATCGACAACGACGGCGATACCGATGTCGTCATCGCCAGCGCGGCGGGACGGCTGCGGCTGCTCCGGAACAACGTCGGCAACCGGGCACACTGGATCGGCCTGCGCCTGATCGGTGCGCGAACCGCGCGGGACATGCTCGGCGCGCGGGTCGAGATCGTGCGCGCCGGACAGCCGACCCTCTTCCGGAGGGCGCGTGCCGATGGCAGCTACGCGTCGGCCAGCGACCCGCGCGTGCTGGTCGGGCTCGGCGCGGCGGCGGAAGCCGCGCAGATCCGCGTCACCTGGCCGGACGGCGGCAGGGAAGAGTGGCCGCGGGTGGCGGCTGATCGGTGGACTTCGCTGAAGCAAGGCGAGTCGAGCCGATAGTACACCGGCGACATGGTCAACGGTCAGTTCGGCCGGCCGGCGCGCGGAATGGGTTTTGGCCTGAGCGTCCAGACCGTGCTCGATCCGGTGGCGGCGGATCTGCGGGTCGGAAAGGGCACGTTCGGCTGGGCGGGCGGGACCGGCGTCAACGTCAACATCGATCCGCAGGAGCAGATGGTCACCCTGTTCATGGTCCAGACCCGGCCGGGGCGATGCCGCGAGATTTCGAGAACGCGGTGTGGCAAGCGACTGTAGAATGGAGGAGCTGAGGCTTTGTTTTGGAGGGAATCGGTATGCGTACAAGACTTGCGATTGTGATCCTCGGAGTTGGTCTGCTTTCGGCCGCCGTGCCGCTGGTGGCGCACCACTCATTCGCGGCGGAATACGACGCGCAGAAGGCGGTCAAGTTCACCGGCACCGTCACCACCATGGAGTGGATCAATCCGCACGCCTGGATTCACATCGACGTGAAGAAACCGGACGGGAAGGTCGAGAGCTGGATGATCGAAGCCGGCGCGCCCAACGCCCTGCTGCGGCGCGGCTTCACCAAGGCATCGCTGCCGGTCGGCACGGTGATCACGGTCGAGGGCTACCAGGCCAAGGACGGCGCCAACCGCGCCAACGGCCGAGACATCACCTACCAGGACGGCAAGAAGCTGTTCGTCGGTTCGTCGGGCACCGGCGCGCCGGACGAGCGGCAGGAGAAGTAAGACATCGGCGATCGGGTGATCGAGTGATCGGCAATTGATGAGCGGGGCGGTGATTGCGCGTTGTTGTCCGCCCGCACGATCGCCGGTCATTCGATTCCCATCCTTCAGTTTTCGAGGAGGCACGATGCGCAACCAATTGCTGGCTGCTGCCGGTGTGTTCGCCGTCACAGCGTTAGCGGTGCCGGTCGCAGCGCAGACGTCATCGGGCGCCGCGAAGGGGCCGGCGGCCAGGCCCGCGGCGGCGAAGCCGTGGACCACGCCGAAGACGCCGTGGGGACACCCTGACATCTCAGGCACCTGGACCAGCGACGGGGCGATTGGTATTCCGCTCGCGCGCCCCGACCAGTTCGCCGGCCGCGTCGAGCTGTCGGAGACCGAGTTCGCCGACAAACTGAAGCGAGACGAAGCGACCCGCAAGCGGTCGGACGACCGCTGCGGCGCGTTCTGCGACGACAACGCCTGGCTCAAGAAGTCGTTCAACCAGACGTCGTTGATCATCGACGGCGACGGCAAGATGCCGCCGCTGACGCCGTTCGCCGAATCGCGCCGCGCCCCGCGCGACCGCGGCACCTTCGGCAACGGGCCGTTCGAGAGCAGCACCGACTTCACCAACTACGATCGCTGCATCACCCGCGGCATCGTCGGATCGATCCTGCCGGTCATCTACGGCAACGGCAACCGGATCGTGCAGGCGCCGAACGAAGTGGCGATCAGCTACGAGATGGTGCACGACACCCGGATCATCCCGCTCGATGGCCGGGCCCACGTCGGCTCGCGAATCCGCCAGTACATGGGCGACGCCCGCGGCCACTGGGAAGGCGACACGCTGGTCGTCGAAACCACCAATCTCACCGATCAGACGAGCATCGGCCTGAACGGCAACGGCCTGCGGCACAGCTCCGACATGAAGATGGTGGAGCGGTTCACCCGCAAGGCGCCGGACGAACTGCAGTACGAGATCCGCATCGAGGATGAGAAGACCTATACCCGGCCGTTCACGATTCGGATTCCGCTGATTTCGCCGCCGGGATTCCAGCTGCTGCCGTACGACTGCCACGAGGGGAATTACATGCTGGCGGCCGTGCTCGGCGGCGAGCGCGCCGAGGACAGGGCGATCGAGGAAGACGCGAAGAAGGGCATCATCCGCGCCCGCAAGGCAGTGCAGGGCAACATCAACGCCGCGGCCGGCTCGGCAGCCGGCGAAGGCGGGCCGCCAGCTGGCGCGGGGACCGCGGCCGGCGAAGGCGGGCCTCCGGCGCGCTAGGAAGCGCTCTTCGTTCAGTTCGAACACACATTATAAAAGGGGGCCGGGAACCGAAATGTTCCCGGTCCCCTTTTGTTTTCTGTTGGGGCGACGGCATTCTTCGCTAGAATCGGCACGCGAGGCCGCCGCCGCGCCAGGCGCCGCTCGCCCCGCAGCAAACCGGGGCCGCTCAGCCGGCCGTTTCGAGTGACGGAGAACGCCGATGTTTCGAGCTGTGTTGAAGTCTGCGTGTGCGATGGCCGTCGTTCTCTCTGCCGCGACCGTTTCCGCCCAACTGCCGAATCCGTACGGTGCGCCGGTCAGCGGTGAGAACGCGAAGAAGGCGGCGGCCGCTGCGTTGGCAGAAGCGCGCAAGAACAACTGGACCATGGCCGCCGCCGTCGTCGATCCGGCCGGTGATCTGATCTACTTCGAAAAAGTGGATGGGACGCAAGCCGCCAGCATCGATATCGCCATGGACAAGGCGCGATCGGCCGCCCGCTTCAAGCGGCCGACCAAAGCGCTGCAGGACACGCTCGCCGCCGGCGGCGTCGGACTGCGCATGCTCGCCCTCCAGGGCGCCGTGCCGGTCGACGGCGGCATCCCGCTCTTGATGGACGGCAAGATCGTCGGCGCGATTGGACTGTCCGGCGGAACGAGCGATCAGGACGGCCAGTGTGCGAAAGCCGGAGCGGATACGCTGAAATAGCGCGTGTGACGCGCGTCTGCTCTACTACAGGGCCGTACGTGGGCCCGGCTTCAGACGGCCGCCGGCGCGGCGCCCCGCCCCCCGCAGACGCCGTCCAAGCAGTAGCAGACCGTACGTAGTGTCCGGCTTCAGCCGGACCGTGATCGGCAGTCACTGCACGCGTTGGACGACGAGCAGCGGCAGCCGGGTCCGCTCGACAAAGCCGAAATCCCGGTAGACCCGCTGCGCGCGCTGGTTGTCCTCCTCGACGTGCAGGAACGGCACCAGGGCGCGGTCGAAGGTTTCCGCCACCAGCCGCGCCACGATCGCCCGGGCGTACCCTCTTCCCTGAAAATCCGGGTGCGTGCAGATCGCGCTGATTTCCCGGTAGCCCGGCGGGTGCATCCGCTGGCCGCCCATTGCCGCGAGGCGGCCGTCGATCCGGATGCCCAGGTAGGTCCCCAGCGTGTAGGTCTGCGATCGGAACGGTCCCGGGTGGGTGAGATCGGTAAGCGCCAGCATCTCCGGCACGTCAGGCCCGGACAGTGCCAGCAGCTCGAGGGTGGCAACCGGTACATCGACGCGCCTCTCGCACACCATCTGGACCAGACGCTTCTCGAGCCTGACCTCCAGTTGCGGCGGCAGCACGGGTACCACGCTCTCGAGAGTCGCCGGCAGGGAAACCGAGTCGCCCACCTCGATCAGCGAGACCAGCTGCTCGAGAGCCGCGCGATCACGGCGGCCGAGCGCGGCGATCGGCGCCAGATGCGGCGGATAGCGCCGTGCGAGATCACCGCCGAGTGCGAGATGCGCCTGATGGGTGGTCAGCGCCGACCAAGCCGGGTTGTCGAGAACGGTCACGCAGGAAGCGATCTGGTCAATGCGTCTTGGCGCACGCCTTCATCGTCGTCTGTCGGGATCATCGATTTCGCGCAGTATCGCAGACGCTTCCGCGAGCATCGTGTCTTCTTTCAGAGTTTGCCGTTAGCGCGTTTCGGCAACAACTTCATCCACAACGTCGATCCGCACGGAGGACTGGATTACGCCACCTCGACCCATGGCCTCACGCAGGCCGGCATTATTCATGAAGGCGTCGGCGGCCTGCCGCGAATCGAAGGTGCTCGCGACAATGACAAGGTTCTGGTCATCCTGCCCGCGCCAGACTCGGTGCGCCCGGATGGCCTTGCTCCAATCGGCCGCCATCGCGCGGTCGTATTCTGGTCTCCAAGTGGTGTAGTCGGCTACGCGGTGGTGGACGAAGACGGTCGTCATTCTCGCCTCCTTCGACAAAGTCTGGCGGCATCATAGGACGCCGAATCTTGGCACGTCAATCTCGCCCGTATGAAAGGATTTGGCTGACGCCATCATCTGGTCAGACTCTTCTGCTCACCGAGCTTCGACCATGCCGGCCAACGTGCGAGTGCGCGACCGCCAGCCTCACCCCGAGAGCGCGTGCGTGGCGACAATTAGATCTGCCGCCCGCAGAAGTAGTTGACTCCGCGCAGCGCGGGCAGAATAGGTGGAGAGCCCCGAAAGCTGAGCGGTATGCTCACAGGCGACATCCGTTCCCACAAAACCTGGCACCCGCGAAGAAAAGGCCTGATGTGCGGAATCTCTGGAATTTGGTGCCGGAGGAGGGAGTCGAACCCTCACGACCTTTTGGGTCACCGGATTTTGAGTCCGGCGCGTCTGCCAGTTTCACCACTCCGGCCGATCATCAGATTACGCCAGTGCCGCCGCTCGCTGCTTGTGGAATTTCTCCAGCTCGGCGTTGGCGGTGAGAATCGTGTCGAGCTGCCCCAGCGTGTCGTCGAGCGCGTTCCCCGGCACGGCAAGATACAGCTCATCGTCGCCGAGCTCGGTATAGACGCGGTTGCCGATGCAGCCGATACTCGCCACCGCCGCGGTCGAGCCGGCCGCCTGGGGGACCATGGCGCAGGCGGGACGACCCATGGCGGTCCCAGTGTCGAACGCCCGTGCGGCCCGCGCCGCCTCCGACAACAGCATGATCTGCCGGGCGTTGCCGCGAAAGATCACCACATCGGGCGCAAATGTCGCCGCGTCGAGCGGCGCATAGGCCGCAACCTGCAGTGGCTCTTGACGATGCGGGATTCCCGCCACTTCATCGCTGCGCAGATACTGGAGCTCCATCATCGTCCCCATCAGCGACCGGAGCTCTTCCGCCTTGGCCGGCGGCAGGGTCACGCCATGGGTGAACGCTCCGACCGTGCAGTTCTGATGGTCTTCCGCGGTCGTGTAGAAGGAATGTCCGTCGGAGGCGTATTTCCAATATCCGCAGCCGGCGGCGGCTGGGCGGTCGATCCGTTCCATGCCAGCGGGAGGCACCGGCAGGAAGGCCACCGCCACCGGCTGCCGGGCCAGCTGCATCCGTGTCAGGGCGCTCGTCGTGGTCATAAGACCGACATCTTATCAGGTCCATACGGGCTCTGACTCTGGTGGACGGCGCCGCTGCCTTTGGTGGGACGAGTGCCCATCCGGCCGATACAATCCGCCCTGTCCTGCTTGGAAGTTATTACGATGCAATAACTTAGAGCGATCACGAGAGTGCGCCGTCGGTTGTGAGCATCGAGAGGTCCGCCCTGGCAGGCGCGCACGGCGGCCTTTTTCGGATCACCTGCGAGTGGCCAGCACGGCAGCACCGCGTGGTGCATCTGCGGTGACCTTGGAACCGCATTTGCGGCCCGGATCCATGGTGCCGTTCCCACCCCGGCCCATATCTGCCTGGTCTGGCAAAAACATCGAAATCGTGAGGCTTTTAGGGCATTTCTCATTGCCCGGCGGCCGGAGGTGCGATATACTTCAGGGACTGCTGGCACGACTGCGGCCTTCCATACTGGCTTCCTAACAGGGGGAACCGTGACGTTTGAAATCGGCGACAAGGTCATTTACCCGAACCATGGTCTCGGGATCGTCGAGCGGATCGAAGACAAAACCATTCTGGGCACCACCTGCGGTTTCTATCATCTCAGGATCGTCGCGAACGAAACCATCGTGCTCGTTCCGCTCAGCAACGTCGACGGTGTCGGCCTGCGGCGCGCCATTTCCGACGATGAGGTCGAGCGGCTGTTCGGACTGCTCGGCGATGGCAAGATCGACAATCACCAGAACTGGAAGGGACGCTTCAAGGACAACTCGGACAAGATGCGCAGCGGCTCGATCTTCGAGGTGGCCGACGTGCTGAAGAGCCTGACGTTCCTGTCCAAGTCCAAGAGTCTCTCGTTCCGCGAGAAGCGGATGCTGGATCGGGCGAAGTTCCTCATCATCTCGGAAGTCTCCGAAGTCATGCGTGAGACGGCGCTGGCGATCGAAGGCCGCGTCGACAGCGCCCTCGAGCGGTGCTTCACCGCGAAGGCGCGCACCGCGGCGCGCGCCAAGGTCGTCAAGGCGGTGGCACGCGTTCCGGTCGCGCCGGTTCCAGCTCGGCGGGCGGCCCGCGCGTCGTAAAGGAAGCAGAAGCGCCGACGCTCTGACTCTCGAATTCGAAAAGCCCGTCAGGCCCGAAAGCGCCGGACGGGCTTTTCCTTTATCATCTGCCGGCGTGATCATCGCTGCCCTTCGCTCCGTCATCACCTACGTCGCGGTTTCCCTATACGTCCTGATCGTTGGCCCGATCGGCATGCTGCTGGCGCTGCTGTTCGGGTGGAAGGCCCACCTCTACGTGCTGGGGCACGTCGGCGTCCGCCTCGGCCTGACGCTCTCCGGCATCCGCTATCGCCTGGCCCCCGCCGAAACGCTGCTGCTCGACCGCGCCGCGGTCTACTGCGCCAACCATCAGAGCAACGTCGATCCACCGCTGCTGTTCTATGTGCTGCACCCGCGCATGCACATCTTCTACAAGGCGGAGATCAACGCCATCCCGGTGCTGGCGCGCGCCTTCCGGATGGGCGGGTTCATTCCGGTTGACCGGCACAACAAGGAGGCCGCGATGCGATCGATCGATGCCGGCGCGGCGTCGATCCGCTCCGGCAACTCGTTCCTGATCTTCCCGGAGGGCACGCGCAGCCGGACCGACGAACTGCTCCCGTTCAAGAAGGGCGGCTTCATCATGGCGATCAAGGCCCAGGCGCCGATCGTCCCGGTCGCGATCCAGGGCGGCCGCGCGGCGATGCATCGGGGCAGCCGCATCATCCGGCCGGCGACGTTCAGCGTCCGGGTCGGTGAACCGATCGAGACGACCGGACTCGGACTGACCGATCGCGCGATGCTGATCGAGAAGGTGCGCGCGCGGATAACCGAGATGCTGGCCGAGGGGCCGTTGTAGACTGAGGTCTGAGACACAGGTGCGGTTGTTGGGGAGGTTCTGCCGTGCTGCGACCACGCTCCGTCCGGGTCCTGTTCGGCATCCTGCTGACCGCGGTGGCCGGTGCGCTCTGGCCGGTGCGGTACGGAGGACACGACTTCAGCCGGATCGTCGAAGGCCGGACCGCTCAGGACCAGGCCGCCCAGAACCAGACCCCGCAGGCGACGTTCCGCACCGAGGCGAACTACGTTCGGGTTGACGTCTATCCCACCCAGAACGGCGCGCCCATCACCGATCTCACCCGGAGTGACTTCGAGGTCCTGGACAACGGCGTCCGTCAGACGGTCGAGCAATTCGAGCGCGTCGTGGTGCGCGCGGCCGGGCCGCAGGAAGCGCGGATCGAACCCAACACCGTGCGCGAGTCGCGGTCGATGCTGGAGAGCGCACGGGCCCGGGTGTTCGTGCTCTTCCTCGACATCGGGCACGTCGGCATCAGCGGCTCCTACAACATCAGGAAGCCGCTGGTCGACGCGCTGGACCGCATCATCGGCGCCGACGATCTGGTCGGCCTGATGACGCCGGACATGTCGGCACGCGACGTGGCCTTCGGACGGAAGACGACGACCATCGACGGCATTCTGAGCCGGTATCGATTCTGGGGAGAACGCGGCCGGCTCAACCCGGTCGATCCGCAGGAACAGCGCTACGAGCAGTGCTATCCGCGCGCCGTATATCCGGGGATCGCGGCGCAGATGATCGGGCGCCGGCGGGAGAAGACGACGCTCGATGGCCTGCACGACCTGGTGCGGTTCCTGCGCGGCGTTCGGGAGGAGCGGAAGGCCATCCTTGCCATCTCGGAGGGGTGGCTGCTGTATCGTCCGGATCCGACGCTGGCCCGTCCGCTCGACGGCGCTCCTCCGACCGGCCCGATCGTCGCGGTCGATCCGCGCAGCGGCAGACTGGGGATCGGCGACCCGAGGACGGGGGCGCCGGGATCCGGCGGCTGCGACAACGAACGGCTCCAGCTTGCGCAGATTGATGACGAGGAGGGGTTCCGGCGCCTCCTCGACGAAGCCAATCGATCCAACACGTCCTTCTATCCGGTGGATCCGCGCGGCCTGGCGGTGTTCGACACGGACATCGGTCCCGATCCGCCCCCGCCACCCCAGGTCGATGGGGCCATGCTCCGTCAGCGGCTGACGTCGCTACGCACCCTGGCCGAGGACACCGACGGACTGGCGATCGTCAACAGCAACGACATCGCCGGCGGACTGCGCCGCGTCGTGGCGGACCTGACCTCGTACTACCTGCTCGGCTACTACTCGAACGCGAAACTGGACGGCAAGTTCCATTCGATCTCGGTGCGCGTGAAGCGGACAGGCGTCCAGGTGCGCGCGCGCCGCGGTTACCTGGCGGCGACGGAAGCCGACGCGCGAGCTCCCGTCCCCTCTTCCAGCGCCGTGTCGGCGGGTGATCCGCTGGCCGTGGCCGCCGCCGCCGAGGCCGGGGCCGTTGCCGCGGCTGTCGCGCCGCTCGAAGGGTACAGTCGCCCGCTGCCGATTCGTCTGCACGGTGCGGCCGGCTGGAAACCTGGCAATACCGGCGCGGTCTGGACAGTGGGCGAGATCGGGCCGGGCGAGGAATGGCGGGGCGGCGGCGAGGCCGATCTGGTGTTGAGCACAGCGGGCGGTGCGGCGCTGGCAACGGCCCACGCGACCATCCTGCCGGGCACGCGAACGTTTCGCGTCGCCCTGACGGGAGAACAGCCGCTGCCCCCTGGCGACTATCTCGTCCGGGTGCGCGTGAAGGGGAGCGGCTCGACCGGCACGACCGCCGAGACGCTGCGGATCGTTCTCCCCGACCTGCCGGACGCAACCGGCGCCATCTTCATACGGCGGGGCCCGGCGACCGGCAACAAGGAGATCGCCACGGCGGACCTGCGGTTCCGGCGCAGTGAACAGCTGCGCGTCGAGCTGCCAACGCCGTTCGCCGGGACAGGCGGCGCGCGCCTGCTCGACCGCACCGGTAAGGCTCTCGCCGTCCCGATCACCATTACCGCGCGCGATGACGCCGACGGCAGCCGATGGCTGGTCACCCAGCTCGCGCTGGCGCCGCTGGCGCCGGCCGATTACGTGATTGAGATGACGGAGTCTGGCGGATCGGGAAAGCGAACGCTACTGGGGTTCAGGGTGGTGCAGTAGCTCGGAAAGGCAGAAGGCAACAGGCAAAAGTAAGTTTGCAAGGCGGAAGCAACGGGAGTTTTCCGACTGTCCTTTTGCCTTCTAACTCTTGCCCTTAAGAACCTCCGACGACAAAGGTCAGCGTCCACGGCTTGAGCGGCTGCTGATCGGTGCCGAGGATGCCTTCCTGCAGATCGATCTGCAGCGTCCGGAAGCGTTCGAGCGGTTTGGTGAACTTCAGTTCGAGCACCCGGTTGGCGGCCAGGTATTGCGTCGTGAACTCGGCGGTCGGCGTGACCGGTTCACCGCGCTCTTTCGTTTCCGACTCGAAATACGCGGCGCGGATCTGGCCTTTCAATGTCGCCGGCGCGATGTCGCGGGAGAACTGGATCCGCACCGAGGCGGCCATCGGGACGTCGCTTTCGTCCTGCGTCGGCGCGCTGAACACGACTTCGGGCGGCGGCGCGGCCGGGACGCGCACAGTCGGCCGTTCCTCGGCCGCCGGCGCCGCCGGCGGCGCCTTCCCCAACTGGATCCCATCGTCTGACACATCGATCCATTGCAGGCCGCGGCCTTCGTGGACGATGCCGGTGATGTCGAGCCAGCGGCCGGAATCGAGCCGCGAATCGAGCGCGAAATCGAATCCCTTGCCTTTGGGCCGGGCGCCGCTCACCCAGATCGCGGCGTCCGCCGATCGAATCACGAAATCCCAGCGGCTGCGCGCCGGTGCGTCCGGGATGTCGCCGAGCAGGTTCCGGCCGGCATACTGGCCGGAGATCGTCACCTTCTGATTCAGGTATCGCACCGGGTGGAGGACGATGGCGCGAATCGACGGGGCGGTCGGGACGGGGGAGGAGGCGATCGCCGTCGCCATCAGCGCGGTGGCCTCTCCGGCCCGCGGCCAGCCTCCTTCCGGATCGACGCCGAAGGTCGCGCGTAGGTCGATGCTGACCAGCCTGGGATCATCCGACTTCATCCGCCCGAGATCCCAGAACTCGCCGCGGATCTCGTCGTTCCCGTCGGGCGCGCTGCCCTTGAACACCACGCGCAGCGACGTCGAACCGTCCGACACCCGGACCTGGCCGTCTTTGTCGGTCGTGACCGTGCCGACGACCAGGACCGAGCGGCCGTGGTAGAACACGGGAAAGGCGAGCAGGGCGGCAATATTGGTGGCGCGGCGAGGCGGTGCCTGGGCCGAAACCGTCGCCGCGACCAGCAGAAGGGCGAGAATTCTCGAGAGCACTCTTTGATCGATCTTACCCGAAGGCCGGTCCAGATCGGCGCGGCAAAAGAGGCCATGTCGCTTTTGGTACAATCATTTGTGCTTGTGAAAGCGTCGAACAAAGGGCCGGGCAAGACCGCGGCGGTAAAACAGGGCGCCGAGCAGGTCTCCGAGCTCACCACCAATCGCCTGTCAGTCTATCTGCGCTGCCTGAACACCCTCGACGATGCCGGGGCGCGGACCATCTCGTCGCAGGGGCTGGCGGAGCAGTTTCACTTGAATGCGGCGCAGATTCGCAAGGATCTTGCGCACTTCGGCGAGTTCGGCGTCCGGGGGGTCGGCTACTACGTCCGCGACCTGAAGCGGCATCTCCGCCAGATCCTCGGCCTCGATCGCAAGCTGCGCGTCGCCATCATGGGCGCCGGAAACCTCGGGCTGGCGTTGGCGGACTATCCCGGTTTCCGCCAGGAGGGCTTCGAGATCTCGGCGCTGTTTGACACCTTGAGCACCAAGGTCGGCCAGCGCTCGCGCGGCGGCGTCCCGATCCACGAGATCGAGGATCTCAAGAAGATTGTCCGGCGCGACGGCATCAGCATCGCCGTCATTGCCGTCCCGGCCCAGTCGGCCCAGCATGTCGTCGACCTGGTGATCGCCGCCGGAATCAAGGCGGTCTTGAATTTTTCGCCGGGCACCTTGCAGGGGCCGCCCGACGTCAAGCTCAAGAGTGTCGACCTGACCGTCTCGCTCGAGAGCCTGTCGTTCTTCCTCGCCCAGGGCGAAGGTGAGGGTGAAGACAGTGGCGAGTAGGACATCGGGCCGGCGCGAGCCGGTGAAGGCACGCGCGCTCACCCATGTCGATCGGCGCGGCCACGTCAAGATGGTCGATGTCGGCGACAAGCCGGTGACCGACCGCGAGGCGATCGCCCGCGGCACGATCGCGATGTCCAGCCAGGCGCGTCGTCTGATCCGGGCCGGCGCCGTGAAGAAGGGCGATCCGCTGCAGACCGCCCGGCTGGCCGGCATCATGGCCGCCAAGCAGACGGCGGCGCTGATCCCGCTCTGTCATCAGCTGCCGCTGTCGAGCGTGCAGGTGGACGTCACGCCGACCGGCCGCGGCTACGCCATCGAAGCCCGGGTGCGCACCAGTTCGCAGACCGGCGTCGAGATGGAGGCGTTGACCGCCGTTGCGGTCGCTGCCTTGACCATCTACGACATGGTCAAGGCGGTCGACAAGACGATGGTGATCGGCGACGTCCGCCTGATGTTCAAGAGCGGCGGCCGCTCAGGGACCTATGTGCGAAAGTGACGCCGGTCAGGCGGGCCGCGACGGGTGCGGCGGCGGCGACAGGTAGAAGGGGCCGTCGAACAGCGACCGCGACCACGCGCTGCCGATGGCAATCGCCGCCGCGTCGTGGTGATCAACGGTCGTGACGTAGGGTGGCAACGCCGCCGTGAGCGCCTCTTGTTCCTTTCGGCGCGTAAAGGCGGCGAATTCGGCATTCTGAATTATCAATTCGAAATTCCCAATTCCCAATTCCCAATTCCCAATTCCCAATTCCTAATTTCTAAGTGCCCGACCCCGCCGGCGGCGGCTCGATGTGGATGATGGCATCGGCAATCTGCGGGTAGCGGGCCATCAGCCGATCCTTGACGACGTGCGAGAGATCGTGCGCGTCGGCGAGGCGCATGTCGTGGGGCAGCCAGACGTGCAGGTCGAGGAAGACGTGATCGGCGGCGCCGCGCGTCCGGATGTGATGGCAGCCGAGCACCCCCGGCACGCTCAGCACGACGCGCTCGAGGTCGCTGTCGGCGATCACGATGCGGTCGCTGAGGATGCCGGTGGTGGCGAGCGCCACCTGGTAGCCGGAGTAGCCGATGAACGCCGCGACGACCAGCGCCGCGATCGGGTCGAGAATCGGCAGCCCGGACCGCGCGCCGGCGAGCGCGGCGATCACGGTCAGCGACGTCCACACGTCGCCGCGGGTCTGCAGCGTGTCCGCCATCAGTACCTCGCTGGCCAGCCTGCGGGCGGCGCGCCCTTCGTAGGCGATAACCACGAGGTTGACCCCGACGGTCACGATCATGACCACGAAGCTGGCGGCCGAGATCTCGACCGGCGCGGTCCGTCCGCTGAGATGATTGAAGGCGTTGCGCAGCACCTCGACCACGACCAGGACGAGGAACAGGATGACCGCCGCCGCCGCGACCGTCTCGTACTTGCGATGCCCGTAGGGATGGTCCTCGTCGGGCGGCCGCACCGCCGCCTTGACGCCGATCAGGCCGACGGCGTTCGAGGCGGCGTCGGTGAGCGAGTGGAAGCCGTCGGACAGGATGCTGATCGCGCCGCTGGAGTAGCCGAAGACGATCTTGGCGACCGCCACGGCCAGATTGAGGAACAGGACTCGCAGCAGAACGCGTGAGACATCGCGGTAACGCGTCGACGAAAGGGCGGCTGCGGGCTGGGGGCCGGGGGCCGGACGATCACTCACGATGTGTTGTTACGAACTGCAAACTCCGAACCCCAGCCCCAGCCTCCAGACCCAGCCTCCAGCCCCAGCTTCCAGCCCCTGCCTCCAGCCTTTAGCCCCAGCCTCCAGCCCCCAGTAATTAGAACACCCGCGCGGTCGGCACCGGCCACCAGCGCAGCTGGACCTTGCCGATGATGTACTTCTTCGGCACGAACCCCCACGTCCGGCTGTCGGAGCTGTTGTTCCGGTGGTCGCCCATCACGAAGTAGTAGCCCTCGGGGATGACCTGCGGTCCCCATTCGTCGTGGCTGCGGTACTGCGGCGGCACGTAGTCGTCGTGCACCGGCACGTCGTTGACGTAGACGCGGCCGTCGACAATCCGCACCTGGTCGCCTTCCTCGGCAATCACCCGCTTGACGAACGACTTGTCAGGATTGAGCGGGTAGTAGAGCATCACGATGTCGCCGCGCCGCGGCTCGCTGATGCGGTAGACCGCCTTGTTGACGATCAGCCGATCCTGATCCTCGAGCGTCGGCGCCATGCTCTGTCCTTCGACCCGCGCCACCTGGAATCCGAACGTCACGATCAGCACCGCGTAGACGGCGGCGGACAGCAGCGTCTTGACCCAGGCCACCAGCTCTTCCTTGACCTGGGCGAGCTGGAGACTCGTCCCCGGCGGCCGGCCGCCGTCCCCCATTTCGACCCCGAAGGTGGCAGGCTCCGGATCCGCCGCCAGCGGTGACGGGGGCGTGAAATCGTCCGCCACCGTGTCGAAGTGGAGCTGCAGCCCCTGATCCACATCGCGATCGAGCAGCGCCGCGTCCACCGGTTCCGCATCCGGCGTCCCGGGACCGCTGTCGGGCTGAACCAGCAGTGGATCTACAGCTTGAGGTACTCCCGCAGCCGCCGCGTCTGGGTGCGGCTGACCGGGATCTCCGTCGACTTGTCGTCCTTCATCTTCAGGATGTAATTCCGGCTGAACCAAGGGACGATCTCCTTGATCTTGTTGATGTTGACCAGGTGCGATCGATGCACGCGCCAGAACACGCCAGGGTCGAGACGGGTATGCAGCTCGTCGAGCGTCCGGTAGTTGGACGTCCCGGTGTGCTGGTTGGTCACGACGGTGACGCTCTCGTCGCTGAGCGACGCGTACACGATCTCCTCTGCCTGCACGAGAATGAACCGTTCGCCGACCTTGATCGCCAGCCGGTCGCGCCGGTTCTGGCGCTCGGCGACGAGTTCGACGATCTTTTCCAGCTGGTCGTTGATCGACCCCTCGTTGTCGCCGCGGTCGAGCGTCCGGTCGACACTGACCCGGCGCTGCGCCCGCTGGACCGCCAGCCCGAGCCGCACCGGGTCGACCGGTTTCAAGAGATAGTCGACCGCGTTGACCTCGAACGCCTCGATTGCATGCTGATCATACGCGGTGACGAAGATGATGTGGGTCGGCGCGTCGGCGTCGAGCAGGCGCCGCGCCACCTCGAACCCGGTCAGCCCCGGCATCTGCACATCGAGGAAGACCAGGTCGGGCTGCAGCCGGTCGATGGTGGACAGGGCTTCGACGCCATTGCCGGCCTGGCCGATCACTGCGACGCCGCCCAGCTGTTCGAGCAGGAATCCCAGCTCGTCCCGGGCCAATTGCTCATCGTCGACCAGCACCGCGCGCAGATCCATAGGCAGGCTTCCGCTGCTAGCCGCGGCCGACCGGCTGGCGGCTCGCCGCCCGCCGCCCGATCATGCAATCACCCGCTCGGCCAGCGTCAGCTCGGGAATCTCCAGCCTGGCGCTGGTGCCCTGTCCCGGCACACTGGTCAGCTTGAGCTGGTAGCTGGCGCCGTAGATCGTGCGCAGTCGTTCGTTCACGTTGCTGAGGCCAATCCCGCCGCCGAACGCCTGTTCGAGCCGCTCCTCCGTCATCCCGATGCCGTCGTCATGGACCTCGATGATAGCGTGGCCGTTCTGCATGATGCTGCGGATGGTGATGCGGCCGCCGCCGATCTTCCGCGACAGGCCGTGCTTGATCGAGTTCTCGACCAGCGGCTGCAGCAGCATGCTCGGCACGATCACGTCGAGGGTCGCCGGGCTGATCTGCTTGACCACCTTCAGCTGCGGCCCGAACCGGACCACCTCGATATCGAGGTACTCGTCGATCGACTCCAGCTCTTCGCGCAGCGAGACGAAATGGTCGGTGGCCCGCAGCAGCCGGCGGAGCAGACCCGACAGCTTGGTGATCAGCATCCGCGCGGTGTCCGGCTGGGTCCGGATCAGCGAGGTGATCGAGGTCAGGGTGTTGAACAGGAAGTGGGGGTTGATCTGATTGGCGAGCGCCTCGAGCTTGGCGGCCAGCAGCAGCTTTTCCTGCTCCTGGAGCCGGTGCTCGATCCGGGCGTTGTTCCAGATCTTGATCGGCGTCGCGACGCAGAGCACGGTGGCCAGCAGCACGACGGCGATCGTCCAGGGCGACGCCAGCAGGACGATGAGATTGTTCCACAACGGCACCGAGGCGGCCGTCTGCGGCGGCACCGGACCAAGATGGAAGAGGTGGGCCGGCCAGCGCGCTCCGAGCACCTGGCGGATCACTTCAAGACCGATCGGCGCCAGCAGGAGCATCACCTGCCAGTCGACCTGCAGCGCGCCGATCATCTTCCAGGCGCGGCGCGGCAGGCTGGTGAACACGAACGGGGAGAAGTGCCAGATCGCCTCCTTCGGGCACAGCTCGCGCAGACCGCCGCCGGCGAACCCGCAGCCGATGGCGAACGGCAGGGCAATGAACTCGCCGTTGAAGAGCGGCGGCACCCCGACCATCGCGCCGACCGTCGCGCCGGCGTACGGACCGGCGATCAGGCCGACCAGGAACGAGCCTTCGAGGGTCAGATCGGCGGCGTCGTAGCGCAGCAGCAGCCGGGCGGCCACCGCCAGCATCAGCGGCAGTCCGAGCGCGAGCGAAAACGTCAACCGGTCGCGCCAGGCCCGCCGTTCGAAGATCAAAATGTGGCGGAAGCGCCGGTAGCGGACGAGCATCGTCGCCAGCGCTGCCATCACGGCGAGCTTGACGAGCAGCGTCGTCAGCAGGACCTGCATGATTTACTTGATCTTATCGGCCGGGTAAACTGAGAGCAATGGCTGTCATTCGACCGCTCCTGATCGGGTTCGCGACCACCCTGAAACACATGTTCCTGAAACCGATCACCGTGAACTATCCGGAACAGAAGTTCCCGATGTTCCCCAAGTTCCGCGGCAAGCAGGTGCTGATGCGGGATGAGAACGGTCTGGAAAAGTGTGTCGCGTGCGGGCTGTGCTCCGTCGCCTGTCCGGCCGATGCGATCTATCTGGAGGCGGCGGAGAACGACGGTACGGTGCAGGCGGGTCCGCGCTACGCCTCGGTCTACCAGATTCACAAGACCCGGTGCATTTTCTGCGGCTACTGCGAGGAGGCCTGTCCGGTCGGTGCCATCTTCATGGGCAAGGACTACGAACTGGCGGTCTACAGCAAGGCCGACTTCATCTGGGACAAATCGGACCTCCTGGTGCCGGCGTCGACGTCGCCCGTTCTCCCCGCCGGAGCCAGCAGCTAGCGGGGATCGGACGGCCCACGGTGGGCCGCCCGTCTTCAGTCTCCGGCCTCCAGCCCTACTGAGATGCTAATCGGCGCTCTCGGCGACATTCACGGCGCGTTCGAGACCGTCGAGGACATCATGAGGCGGCATCCCGACGTCGCCATCTGGGTCTCGGTCGGCGATGTCGCCGACAACGACGGCGGCTACTTCACGCCGGTCGCGCCGCTGCACTGGATCAAGGGCAACAACGAAGACTTCGATGTGATCGCGGCGGCGATGGCGGGGCGGCCGGCGGCGCCGGACCTGTACTACCTGCCGAATGGCGGCCCGCATCAGGTCGGCCCGTGGCGCGTCGCGGCGCTCGGCGGCACGTTCGCGCCGAGCTGGTATCACACGCCGGCGGCGGCCCTGCCGCCGTCGCGCGGGCGCAAGACGACCGCATCGTCGCTCAAGCTGGGCAAGAGCCGCGACGACAAGCGCCGCCACTTCGTCCGCGACGAGGTGATGGCGTGCAAGTCGCTCACCGACATCGACGTCTTCCTGACCCACGAGGCGCCGCGGCCGTTCTATCCGGCGGGGCGCCGGATCGACGCCGGCAAGACCGTGCTCAATGAGGTGCTGACGGGAATGCGTCCCCGCCTGCACCTGTTCGGCCATCATCACGAGTTCACCGACTCGATCCGGCAGGGCGTCCGATCGATCGGGCTCGACGTCGTCACCACCTCATACCTGCTCGTCGACGCGACGACGCTGCGCTGTGAGCGGGTGGAGACGTAAATCGGCGCGAAGATCGATGATGGACTTCCGAAACTGTCCAGATGTATAGTCGCTGCACCGCGTTGAACCCAAGCCGCCTGAACGGGTCGGGCGGCCTGTTGAGCTGGCTGCTGAGGAGCTGAATGGCGTTATTTGAGCCGCACCCGTCGCCTGAAGACGAGGAGTTCATCGGGTCCGACGCAGCCACGCGCGCGTTGTCGGTCACCGTTGTCGAGAACGACTTTGTCGCCCGCGTCTACGAAAACATCGCCTGGTTCTACGACTTCACCTTCGGCCCGGCGCTCCACCCGGGACGAATGCAGGCGATTCAGCGGATGGGCATCAAAGCGGGCGATCACGTGCTCGAGGTCGGCGTCGGGACCGGCATCAACGCGGCCCTCTATCCGCGCGACTGTGCCGTCACCGGCATCGATCTGTCGGCGCCGATGCTGGAGAAGGCGCGCGAGCGGGTCGCCCGCAAGGGCGTTCGCAACGTCCGGCTGGTCGAGATGGACGCCGCCGACATGAAGTTCGCCGACTCGACCTTCGACATCGTCTATGCGCCCTATCTGATCAGCGTCGTCCCTGATCCGATCGCGGTGGTGAAGGAGATGCGCCGCGTCTGCCGTCCGGGTGGGCGGATCATCATCCTCAACCACTTCCGGAGCGCCGGGCGGATCGCCTCGACCCTCGAGCGCATGATTGCGCCGTTCACGCTCTATCTCGGGTTCAAGTCCGATCTCGACCTGCCGGCTTTTCTGGTCCAGGCCGATCTTCAGCCGATCTCGATCGAAAAGGTGAACGTGCCGCGGATCTGGTCGCTCGTCACCTGCCGGAAGGACTAGCGCGGCTCCGTCTCCACGGTCACGCTAAAGAGCGTGTGAAAACCGATTCTGAAGTAGTGCAGACCTTCAGGTCTGCCACACGGCAGGCCTGAAGGCCTGCACTACGTCGACTTCTGATCATCCTCTAGCCGCTCGAGAATTCTCGCGGCGGCAACCGACGCGCCGTCGACCCGCGGTTGTGCCAGTGGTAGCGGCTGCGCCAGCAGCGCCTCGATCGCGTTCGTCCACCGGCCGGCCAGCAGATCCTCCTGCGCCAGATACCGGCATCTCAGCAGCCGCGGCATCTCAGCCACCATCACATCGTATTCAGCAAACGGTCCGCGCGAGGTGTAGAGCAGCGCGGTGCCGTTGGCGGCGCACTCGGACACGATCCCATAGCCGGGCTTGCTGACCACCACGTCCGCCGCCGCCACCAGGTCTTCGTAGCGCAGCCCCGCCGGCAGAGGCGGTTCCGCATCGAGCACGGTCAGCCCCGACCGGATGATCGGAGCGTAGTCGAGCCGCAGGCCATGGCCGCCGAACGACGCCAGCACGATCGGCCGGCCGCCGTCGACCCCGAGCAGACGGCGGGTGTCGGCGGGATCGCGCACCGATCGGCGGGCGATCAAGGGCACGTCGGCGGTGACCGCCTGCATCGACTCGAAGCCGCCGTGGATGGGCAGGCGCAGCGCCAGGTCCGCCGCCGCGTAGGCCAGCGCGATGGTGCCGATCACGCCGGGCGCGATCGGCTCGAAGCGGGCGTAGTAGGCGTAAATCCAGTCCCAGGTAAAGTTGCCCACGGCGATCGACTGGATGCCGGCCCGATCTGCGGCGGCGATCGCCAGCGGGGGAATGTCGGCGACGACCAGCGACGCCCCGAGCTGTTGCAAAACGTCGGCTTCGGCGTCGACGCGGCGGTCGAAATCGTCGTAGAAGACCGCGGCGCAGCGCGCGGACTCGTCCTGGTCGAGCCGCAGGCTGTCGATCTGCACGATGCCGGTATCGGTGTCGAGCGGCTGCACGTCGACGCCGGGGCCTCGGATCGGATCGAAGAACCGGGGATGGGCGCGCGTGCGGATGACAAAGGCCAGGTCGGGCCGCAGCGTCTTCAGCGCGCCGATCAGCTCGACCGATCGAGACGCGTGGCCCAGGCCGTGTCCCGAGATGTAATAGACGATCGGCCCGACCGTGGGCCCGACCGTGGGATTGTCGCGGCCAATCACGGCGCCGCGGGGACCGGGCGAGGCAGTGCGACCTTGAGCGCTTCCTCCAGCGTGGTGACCGGCACGAACCGCATGGCGCTCCGGACCTCGGGCGGCAGTTCGGCGAGATCCGGCTCGTTGCGCGCCGGCAGGATGAACTCCTTGATCCCGTGGCGGCGGGCCGCCAGCGCCTTTTCCCGAATGCCGCCGACCGGCAGCACCAGCCCGCTGAGGGTGATCTCGCCGGTCATGGCGACGTCTTCGCGGACCGGTTGCTTCCTCACCGCCGACAGAATGGCGGTGGCGATCGTCACGCCGGCCGACGGGCCGTCCTTGGGAATCCCGCCGGCCGGGACGTGGACGTGCAGATCGCTGTGCTCGAGAAAATCTGGCGCGATGCCGAGCTCGTCGGCGGCCGCCCGGATGTGGCTCACGGCGGCGCGCGCCGATTCCTGCATCACGTTGCCGAGCTGGCCGGTCAGGATGATGTTGTGATGGCCGGACGGCAGCAGGCTGGCTTCGATGAACAGGACGTCGCCGCCGGCCTCGGTCCAGGCGACGCCGGTCGCCACCCCGGGGCGTGACGTGCGGAACGCCACTTCGTCGTGGATCCGGGGCGGACCGATGTAATCGGGCAGGTCCGGCGCCTGGACGGTCGCCGCCGTCGGCGGCTGGTCGGCCGCGGCGGCCGCGACCCGGGCCGCGACCTTCCTGGCGATGGCGCCGATCTGCCGTTCGAGGTTCCGGACGCCGGCTTCCCGCGTGTACTGGGCGATCACCCGGCGCAGCGCGGCGTCTTCGATCGTCACCTCCGCCGGCGTCAGGCCGTGCTCCTCGAGCTGCCGGGGAATCAGATAGCGGCGGGCGATCTGCAGCTTTTCCTCCTCGGTGTAGCCGGCCAGCGAGATCACTTCCATCCGATCGATCAGCGCCGGGTGGACGGTGCCGAGCTGATTGGCGGTGGCGATGAACAGGACCCGCGAGAGATCGAGGTTGATCTCCAGATAGTGATCGCGGAACGAATGGTTCTGCGCCGGATCGAGCACTTCGAGCAGCGCCGCCGATGGATCGCCCTGGTAGCTGGTGCTGATCTTGTCGATCTCGTCGAGCATGAACACCGGGTTCATCGACCCCGCCTGCTTCATCGCCTGGACGATCCGGCCGGGAATGGCGCCGATATAGGTGCGGCGATGGCCGCGGATTTCCGCTTCGTCGCGGACGCCGCCGAGCGAGATCCGGACGAACTTACGGTTCATGGCGCGGGCGATCGAATGGCCGAGCGAGGTCTTGCCGACGCCAGGCGGCCCGGCGAAGCAGAGGATCGGCCCGCGAATCACCGCGCTCCCCCCCGCCGCCGCCGATCGCGACTTGAGCTTCTGCACCGCCAGGTACTCGACGATCCGTTCCTTGACCTTGTCGAGATCGTAGTGATCCTGATCGAGCACCTCCCGCGCGGCGACAGGATCGAGACGGTCCGGCGTGGTCACCGACCACGGCACGTCGAGCACCCAGTCGACATAGGTGCGGATCATCTGGTACTCGGGTGACGCCGGCGTCATCCGCTCGAGCCGGTCGACCTCGCGGCTGGCGACGGCGCCGACTGGCTCGGGCAGTTGCGCCGCGGCCAGCCGGGCGCGCAGGTCGAGGGCTTCGGGCTTCTGGCCTTCGCCGAGCTCGTCCTGAATCGCCTTGAGCTGCTGGCGCAGGTAGTACTGCCGCTGCGCGTCGGTCATCTCCTGCTGCGCGGCGGTTTCGATCTTGCCTTTCAGCTCGAGCAGCGCCACCTCGCGGTTGAGCGCCTCGGACACAGTCTTGAGCTTGCTGATGACGTCGTCCGCTTCGAGGATCCGCTGTTTGTCGTCGGCCTTGATGTCGATCAGGCTGCCGAGCACGTAGGCCAGCCGCAGCGGATCGTCCAGGCCCATCACCAGGCCGCGCAATTCCTGCGACAGCCCGCTCGACAGCGACAGCGCGCGGTCGACCAGTTCCTGGATGCGCCGGACGTAGGCGTCGATCTCGAGCGTCGTGTCGGCCTTTTCCGCCAGCAGTCCGACGGTCGCCATCATGACCGGCCCGACCCGTGTCATCGCCTCGGCCTTGCCGCGCAGCGTGCCCTCGACGATGACGTGGATGGCGCCGTTGGGCGCCTTGGCCATCTGGCGGATGGCGGCGATGGTGCCGATCCGCCGCAGATCATCAGGCCCGGGATCGTCGCTGTCGCCGTTCTGCAGCAACAGGAACAGCAGCCGATCGCCGGCCAGGGCGCGGTGGATGGCTTCGATCGAGACCGGACGATTGATGGCCAGGGGCTGCAGCGTCTGCGGAAAGATCACGCTCTGCCGCAGCGCGAGAACCGGCAGCTCGCTGGGGTAGATCCGCGCGGGATCGGTCTCGGCCATGTCCAAAGAATAGTATGATTCCGGCATGGCGCTCGATGAACGCGACTTCTTCAACAACAAGAACGAAACGCGTGTCGACAAGTTGACCTGCCCGCGCTGCAAGCGGGTCAATGACTACCAGATGCGCTGGGTGGTGCGGACCAGGAAGGACCGCCTGCCGGGTGGCGCTGACGAGCGCGACCGGGCGCTGTACGCGAAGCTCCGCGATTACATGATCCGGGTCGACGACGCGGTGACGTGCAAGACCTGTGGCAAGAAGTTCGACATCCCGTCACAGCACTCGATGGTGTTCATCGAAAAGGGGGGGGCGGCGTCCGGCCCGGCTGTCTTTTCGGGCGGCGGCGATGAGGATTCGCGGTTCAATAGATGAACGGGATCATGCGCCAGCGCACGTGCCGCCGGTAGCGCTCGTAGTCGCTGCCAAACGCGGCGTGCAGCGATGCTTCCTCCCAGGGGATGGCGGCCGCCAGATACAGCGTGGTAATCGCCGCGAAGACCAAGCGGTCGCCGGTCATCCGGGCGGCGCCGAACACGATCAGGATCCACCCCAGGTAGAGCGGGTGCCGCACCAGCCGGTACGGTCCCGCCATCTGCAGCCTGGCCGTCGTCGACTGGCTGCGGATGCCGGCCAGCTCGAGCGGGTCGATCGCCCGCACCGATTGAGCGACGATGCCCAGGCCCAGCAACTGAATGGCGAAGTGCGCCGCGGCGATGCCGCCGGCGTGTCGATACCAGAGGCCGCCCACCGGCTGCCAGACCACGCACACCGCGATCAGCAGCAGGCTGGCGATCCAGACATAGACCGACCGGAGCAGGTGTGGCGGGATGAGACGGGCGAGGCGCTCCTTGACCCGCGTCCTGGCGAACAGGCTGTGGTGCAGGGCGAAGACCGAGAACACCACGGCGTCGAACCCGCCCGCCGGCCAATCGATCTCGCGGGGCACCGCCCAGCTCACGATGTACGAGTAGGCGCAGATGACGAGCGAGCCGACGAAGACGCCTCCGCCGGTCCAGACCAACAGCCGATCACTCGAGGTCATCAATAAGGGCGTCCGGCCATTCAGATGATAGCCGGATTGATCCGTAGTCCGACTGAAGTCGGACGCCACGTCCGATTCTGAGCCTGGCGTTTTGTCGCGGTCTGAGGCGCAGCCTCGCCAGGAGAGTATAGTTCTCGCGTGCAGCCAGGCGCGCCCAGCGTCGTCATTACCGGCATCGGCGTCGTGTCTCCGTTCGGCGTCGGCCGCGAGCGCTTCTGGAGTCACGTCAGCGGCGGCTGCAGCGGGACGCGGGCGATCACCGACTTCGACGCCTCGGATCTCGGCTGCCGTGTCGCCGCGCCGGTGCCGCCGGTGAGCATCGACGATGTGCCGCGGATCGACGGTGACGACATCTGGGATGATCAGTACCGCGCCGATCCGAAGCGCTACTCGCGGGCGGCGCTGGTCGGCGTGATCGCGGCGCGCGAGGCCTGGATCGATGCCGGGTTGCGCATCGCCGAGCCGCAGGCCGGCGTGATCGTCGGCAGCGGCGGCGGCGGCATCGACGTCGGCGAACGGCAATACCACGATTTCTTCGTCGAGCGCGGCCGCAAGGTCACGCCCTATGCGATTCCGGTCTCGATCGTCGGGATGGTGTCGAGCGAGATTTCGATTTCGCTGCGGCTGCGCGGCATCAGCCACGTCCTGTCCTGCGGCTGCACCAGCTCGACCGATGCGATCAGCTACGCCGCCTCGCTGATCCGGGCCGGCGATGCCGAGGTGCTGCTGTCGGGCGGCACGGACGCCTGCGTCACGCCCGGGATGATCTTCGGCTTTTCGCGGATGAAGGTGGTGTCGATGGCGCGCAACGATACGCCGTCGGCCGCGTCGCGGCCGTTCGATCGCGGCCGCGACGGTTTCGTGCTCGGCGAAGGCGCCTGGATGATCGTGCTCGAGCGCGAGGACCGCGCCCGGGCGCGCGGCGCGACGATCTACGCCTCGATCGACGGCTACGGATCGACCTGCGACGCCTACCACCGGGTCCAGATGGCGCCGGACGGGGTCGAGATCGTGCGCGCCATCTCGCTGGCGATCGAGCGGTCGGGCCGCCGGCGCGAAGAGATCGGCTACGTCAACTATCACGGCACCTCGACGGTGTTGAACGATGCGGTCGAGTCGCGGTGCGTCCGGCAGGTGTTCGGCGCCCATGCCGATCGCCTCGCCGGTTCGTCGGTCAAGTCGATGATCGGCCATCCGCAGGGGGCGAGCGGCGCCGCCGGCGTGGTGACGGCGGCGCTGGCGATGTCGCGGCAGCTGCTGCCGCCAACGATCAATCTCGACGATCCCGATCCAGCCTGCGACCTGGATTTCGTGCCCCATCAGGCGCGCCCGGCCGACGTCGAAGCGGCCCTCTGCAATTGCCTCGGCTTCGGATCGAAGAACAGCGCGCTGGTGATCGGCCGTCGTTAGGCGCCGCCCTTGCCATGATCGATGACGTCCTGATCGTCGGCGCCGGGCCGGCCGGGTGCGTCGCCGCGGTGCTGCTGGCGCGGGCCGGCGTGCGGGTGCGGCTGGTCGATCGCGCCGTGTTTCCCCGCGACAAGCTGTGCGGCGACACCGTCAATCCCGGCGCCCTGGCACGGCTGCGGCACCTCGACCTGGCGGCGCCGGTTGACCAGCGCGGTCTGCAAGTCGACGGGATGCGGGTGACCGGGCCGCGTGGCGTCGCCATCGACGGCCGATATCCGGACGGGGTCCACGGCCGCGCCCTGACCCGCCGGGATCTGGATTGGGCGATGCTGCAGCAGGCGATTGCCGCCGGTGCCCACTTCGATCCGGCGACGACGGTTCGTCGTCCGATCGTCGACGACGCCAACGGCTCGCCTTCGATTGGCGGGGTGGTCGTCGCCGTCAGCGGCCGCGACCGTCTGATCCGCGCCCGCGCGACGATTGCCGCCGATGGACGCCGATCGGCGCTGGCGTTCGCGCTCGGGCTGGCCCGGCATCCGCCGCGCCCCCGGCGCTGGGCAATTGGCGCCTACTACGAAAACGCCGCCGGTCTGTCATCGCTGGGCGAGATGCACATCAGGCTCGGACGATACATCGGCGTGGCGCCGATCCCGGGCGGCCTCGCCAATGTGTGTCTGGTCAAGCCATCGATGGCCGGCGACCAGGCGTTCGGCGATCCGGCCGCGCTGCTGGCGGCGGAACTGGCCCGCGACCCGCTGCTACGCGATCGGTTCGCGGCGGCGCGGCTGGTCCAGCCGCCGGTGGTGCTGGGACCGCTGGCGGTAGAGGCTGCCGGCGTGCCGCCGTCCGGCCTGCTGCTGGCCGGCGACGCCGCCGGCTTCATCGATCCGATGACCGGCGACGGCCTGCGATTCGCAGTGCACGGCGCCGAGCTGGCCGCGGCCGCCGCCCTCGAGTCGCTGTCGCACGGCTGGAACGGCGTCCATGAACGGCTGGCCCGGGCGCGGCACCGCGAGTTCGCGGCGAAATGGCGGTTCAACCGCACGCTGCGCGCGCTGGTGGCGTCGCCGCGCGCGGTCGACCTCGCCAACCTCGGCGCCCGCATCGTCCCCTCCCTGGTCCGGCGGCTGATCGCCACCGCGGGCGATTGCGGTGTGCGGGCTGGGGCCGGCGGCTAGGGCTGGAGGCTGGAGGCCGGAAGCTAAAGAGGATGAGAAACAATCGATTCTGACGTCAATTTTTCACACGCTCTGAAGCCGCAGCTCCAAACTCCCAGTCCCCCAGTTCCCAGTCCCAGGTCCTGGCGTCTGGATTCTTCTACAATACGCAGCACACCATGCCCGCTCACGCAGTGCTGACGACGGTCTTCAACCAGCCGGGCATGCTGTTCGGTCTGACCCGGGTTCTCGCCAACCACGATGCCAACGTCAGTTCGGTCGACATCATTCCCGATGACGACCAGCACGCCGGCATCTATCTGGAATTCACCGCCGACGTGGCGATCGAGACGATCATCGCCGACCTGCAGGCGGTCGCCGGCGTCTCGCGCGTCGAACTGACGCCGTCGTTCACCAAGATCTACGGCAAGCGCATCATCATCATGGGCGGCGGCGCGCAGGTCGGGCAGGTCGCGCTCGGCGCGATTGCCGAAGCCGATCGCCATAACATCCGCGGCGAGCGCATTTCGGTCGATACCATCCCGCTGGTCGGGGAAGAGGCGCTGGCGAGCGCGGTCCGCGCCGTGGTCCGGCTGCCCCGGGTCCGCCTGCTGGTGCTTGCCGGCTCGATCATGGGCGGCGACATCACCGCCGCCGTCGGCGAAGTCCGCCAGAAGGGCCTGATCGTGATCTCGCTCAACATGGCCGGGAGCGTGCCCGACGTCGCCGATCTCGTCGTTGCCGACCCGGTCCAGGCCGGCGTAATGGCGGTGATGGCGATTGCCGACACGGCGAAATTCGACATCGTCCGGCAGCAGAAGCGGCGGTATTGAGGCACCCCCTTCGAGGTGACATGGACATCCGCGAACGGATCGTGAAGCGCATCGCGCGCGAGCTGAAGGACGGCGATTACGTCAACCTGGGCATCGGCATGCCGACGATGGTCGGCAATCACATCCCACCCGGGGTGGACATCACGCTGCACTCGGAAAACGGCATGCTCGGTGTCGGACCGTACCCGGCCGAGGGTGAGGTTGATCCCGATCTGATCAACGCCGGCAAGGAGACCATCACCGAGCTGCCGGGCTGCAGCTATTTCAGCAGCGCCGATTCGTTCGCCATGGTCCGCGGCGGCCACATCGACCTGACCGTGCTCGGCGCGCTGCAGGTGGATGAGGAAGGCAATCTCGCGAACTGGATGATTCCGGGCAAGATGGTCAAGGGCATGGGCGGGGCCATGGATCTGGTCGCCGGCGCCCGCAAGGTCATCGTCGCGATGGAGCATACGACACGCGACGGCGGACACAAGATCCTCCAGCGCTGTACCCTGCCGTTCACCGGCTTGAAGGTCGTTCACATGATCGTCACCGAGCTGGCGGTGATCGATGTGACGCCGGAGGGTCTCCGGTTGCGGGAGATCGCCGCCGGGACGACCGTCGACCAGGTCCGGGCCGCAACCGGCGCGCCGTTGACCGTGGCGGAGACGCTGGGGAGGTTCTGAGGTCCAGGGACGGTCTCAAAGACCGTTCCCTACACAGATCGGACGGTCTGAAGAGCGTCCGCCATAGCAGGGATGCAGCGGGCGCCTTTCAGGCGTCGCGCGTTTGGTTTGCAGGGGACGCCTGTCAAGGCGTCCCGGGACGCACCGGCACTGCCATGCTGATCACTGCATTCGTCGCCGCGATCGTCTATCTGCCGATGCTGCTCGAAGCGCGCCGGTCCGCGGCGAACGAGCGCGTCCAGCTGGCGCGCGGCGGCGTCGAGCCGACCGACGATGTGTTCAAGATGATGCGGATCGCCTATCCCGGGGCGTTTCTGCTGATGATTGTCGATGGCGCGCTGGGCCGGCCGCCCGAGCCGGCGGCCGTCGCGGCCGGAGCGGCACTGTTCGTGGCGTCGAAGGCGCTGAAGTGGTGGGCGATTCACGCGCTGGGTCGGGCCTGGACGTTCCGCGTCATCGTCGTGCCGGGCGCGCCGCTGGTCGCCGGCGGCCCGTACCGGTTCGTCCGACATCCCAACTACGTCGGCGTGGTCGGCGAGCTGGTGGCGGTCGCGCTGATGACCGGCTCGCGGATCGGCAGCCCGATCGCCGTGGTCGGTTTCGGACTGCTGATGCTCAAGCGTATCGCGGTCGAGCAGCGGGCCCTGGCGGGTGACGTTCCGGGGGTCTGACACGCCGAGCCACCCGCAGTCTTCGGCCCGGAGACCGATATAATACCAGCGTCATGATGCATCGCCATTCCGATCCCGATCGTCGTCTGGTCGAGCCGTCGACCGGCTCGCTGTCGCGTCGCGTGTGTGCGTCCGCGCTCGTGGTTTCGGTCGGGCTGGTCGTCGTCGGCGTGGCCGCCTTTGGCGTCGTCGCCGCGGCGCAGGCGCGCCGGGCCCAGCCGCCGTTGCAGGCAGCGACTCGCGCCTTGTTGGAAGGACGCTACGACGAGGTCGAGACGTTGACCGCTGCACTCGATCAACGCGATCCCAACGTCGTCGCCGTCAAGGCCCGGGCGGCGATTGCCCGCGGCCGCTATGCCGATGCCGAAGCGGCGCTGCGCCCGGTGGCGATGCGCGCCCCGGCGAGCGCGGCGGCGCTCGAGCTCGGCCTGCTGGCCAAGATGCTGGGCCGCAGCGACGCCACCGCGATCCTGCGGGCGGTCGCCGCCAATGCCCAGGAGCCGATCGTCGCCGGCCGCGCCCTTCATGCGCTCGACGCGTTCGACGATGCCAATGACGTGCTGCGAAACGCCGTCTCCCGGGCGCCCAAGGATCCGGAGGCCAACACGGCATGGGGTGAGCTCTACCTCGACGCGCACCAGAAGGCCGACGCGCTGGAACTGTTTTCCGAGGCGCTCGAGGGCGATCCGAAATGGACGCCGGCCATCCTCGGCGCCGCGCAGTCGCTGGTCGACGACGATCCGCCGCAGGCCGTGGCCGCCGCCAAAAAGGCGCTCGAGATCAATCCCTCCTACGTCGATGCCCACGTGTTCCTGGCCACCCAGTCGATGGATATGGATCAGAAGGACGAGGCGCGCGAGTTGCTGCAGAAGGCCCTTGCCATCAATCCGTCGAGCCTCGAGGCGCTCTCCGGCCTGGCCGCGCTCGCCTACGTCGAGGACAAGACCGCCGAGTTCGAGGCTGAAGTGGCCAAGGTGGTGGCGATCGCGCCGACCTTCGGCGAGGTCTACCGCATCGCCGGCGAGCTGACGGCGCACAACTACCGGTTCGACGAAGCGGCGGCGCTGCTCCGGCGCGGACTGGCGCTCGAGCCGCAGAACCCGGAGATGCTGTCGGAGCTCGGCATGCACCTGCTGCGCACCGGCGACGAGCCGGCGGCGCGGGCGGCGCTCGACACTTCGTTCAAGCTGTTCCCGCGCGACAAGCCGACCAAGAACATGCTGGACATGCTCGACAACCTCGACAAGTTCGTCACCATCCAGGATGGCGATCTGATCTTCAAGTTCGATCCGTCCGAGGTCGAGGTGCTGAAGGAGTATGCGATTCCGCTGGCGCACCAGGCGTTGAAGGAGTACGCCGAGCGCTACGAGTTCACCCCGAAGGGACCGATCCTGATCGAGGTCTTCCCGAAGCAGGACGACTTCGCGGTCCGCAACGTCGGCCTGCCCGGCATGCTGGGCGCGCTCGGCGCCTGCTTCGGCCGGGTGGTGACGATGGTTTCGCCCAAAGCCAGACAAGGACAGACCACCTTCCAATGGGAAGCGACGCTATGGCACGAGCTCGGGCACGTCGTCACCATCCAGGTGTCGAACCAGCGGGTGCCGCGCTGGCTGACCGAGGGGATCTCGGAGTTCGAGCAGAAGCGGGCGCGGCCCGAGTGGGCCCGGCAGATGGACATGGAATTCGCGTCGCTGATGAACGACGACAAGGTCATCAAGCTGCGCGATCTCAACGCCGCCTTCCGCGACCCGAGAAAAATCGGCATGGCCTACTTCCAGGGGTCGATCGTCGTCGACTACCTGATGGAGACCTACAACCAGGCCGGGGTCAATAAATTGCTGCGCGCCTACGGGCAGGGCCTGGACACCAGCGCCGCGCTCAAGTCGGCGCTGAACACCGATTTCGATCAGATGCAGACCGGCTTCGATGCGATGCTCGAGCGCCGCTTCGGTCCGATCAGGAAGCCGCTGGCCGGCCCCGGCCCGGAGGAGCTGTCGAAGAAATCGATGGAGGAGCTGCTGACGATCGCGTCGGCCGAGCCGCGCAGCTACTGGGTCCAGATGGCACTCGGCCGCGCGCTGCGCAAGGCGGGCGATGCCGATCCGGCGGCGGCGACGCGCGCCTTCGAGGCGGCCGCCGGCCTGGTGCCGATCTCACCGGCGCCGCGCAACGAGCTGGCGCAGATCGCGCTGGAAAAGAAGGATCGGGCCCGCGCGATCACCGAGCTGGAGGCGCTGGTGGCGTCCGATTTCGACAACGTCGAAGCGGCCCGCGGCCTGGCGACGCAGATGCGCCAGGCCAACGTCACCGACGTCGCCAAGGTCCGGGCGGTCAACGAGCGCATCGTCGCCATCGATCCATTCGACGGGGACGCGCACGCCGTGCTCGGCCGCCTGGCGATGGAGCGTAACGATTTCGAGGCGGCGACGCGCGACTTCAAGGTGGTGCTCGCGCTCAACCCGATCGATCGCGCCGCCGCGCATGCCGATCTCGCCGCCAGCTACCTCAAGTCGGGCAAGGCCGCCGAGGCCAAGAAGCAGACGCTGGCGGCGCTCGAGATCGCGCCGAGCTACAGCCGGGCCCAGGAACTGTTGCTCGAGCTGGTCGAGGCGAAGAAGTGAGGAAGCGTGCCGCGCCGCCTGACGCGGTCCGCCGGGCCGGCATCGGCGGCGTGCTGGTCCTGCTGGCCCTGGCCGCCGGCCGCTCCGGGGTGGCGCCGTTGTCCGCGCCCGTGCACGCGCAGCTGGCCAACCCCGCCGACGATCGCGCCGCCGGCCTGCAGTGGCGGTTCGTCAGAATCAAATATCACTATGTGACCGATGGGGTGGCCGCCGGAACGGCGGGCGCCCAGGATCCCGGCGAGCCGTGGTTCATCGACGGCCCGGCCGCCGAGCAGAACCTGTCGCGCCGGGTCAAGGCCGCGACCTCGATCCAGGTCGAGGATCCGATCGTCATCGCCCTCGACGACCCGCGGCTGTTTCAGTACCCATGGATCTACTTCGTCGAGCCGGGTACCCTGCGGCTGCTCGATAGCGAAGTGCCGATCCTGCGCGAGTTCCTGCTGCGCGGCGGCGCGGCGATGTTCGACGATTTTCACGGGCCGATTGAGTGGGAGTCGTTCGCCCGGCAGATGCGGCGGGTGTTTCCCGAGCGCGAGATTGTCGAAGTGCCGAAGGATCACCCGGTCTTCACCGCCTTCTACAAGATCGACGGGTTCCCGCAGGTCGCCGGCATCGGGTCCTTCACGCAGGGCCGGACCTGGGAAAAGGGCGGCTTCCAGCCGCATCTCCGCACCATTCTCGACGACTTCGGCCGGCCGATGATGTTCATCAACTGGAACACCGACATGTCCGACGGCTGGGAATGGTCGAACGTCGTCGAGTTTCCCGGCTACGTCAAACACACGTCGATGGCCTACCAGATGGCGATCAACGAAATCGTCTATTCGCTGACGCACTAGCCGCCAGGGTCAACAGTGGACGTCACGATCGGCGCCGAGAAGGTCGCGGCAGGCCGGGCCCGGATTCTCACCGAGCTGCGCAAGGTCATCGTCGGTCAGGACGAGATCGTCGAGCAGGTCCTGATCGCCCTGTTCACGGGCGGCCATTGCCTGATCACCGGCGTCCCGGGTCTGGCCAAGACGCTGCTGATCAAGACCATCGCCGACGTCCTCGATCTCGAGTTCAAGCGGATCCAGTTCACTCCGGATCTGATGCCGTCTGACATCACCGGCACCGAGATCCTCGACGAGGAACAGGGGACGCGCCGGCTGCGGTTCGTCAAGGGACCGATCTTCGCCCAGATCATCCTGGCCGACGAGATCAACCGGACGCCGCCGAAGACGCAGGCGGCGCTGCTCGAGGCGATGCAGGAATATCACGTCACGGCGGCCGGCCACACCTATCCGCTGCAGCGGCCGTTCTTCGTGCTGGCGACCCAGAATCCGATCGAGCTCGAAGGCACCTATCCGCTGCCCGAGGCCCAGCTCGATCGCTTCATGT
>JBDTRR010000036.1:0-55435 GCA_039931615.1 Acidobacteriota bacterium | reverse complement strand
CATGAACTGGACAACAACACCTTCGTGAATTACCAGGACAACGCCACCCGCAAGACGGGAGCGATCTCCTACCTGCTGTTCACCAGCTTCGGCATGAGCTCCAACAACACCGTGCAGCGCTCGAAATTCATCAACGCCAAGCCGGTGTACTTCCCGCCGATCGACAACAGGTGGAGCAACGACGATTACGGCAACACGGTCTACAAGACCGCGGTGTTCAATGACAAGGACGGCACCATCACCGGCGTCGCCAATTCCTACATCGTCAACATCACCGGAATCGACGTCGACGAAGACTGCGAGGTCAAGGCCACCTGGAACGCTGTGGTGTGCAAGGGCGATGTCGGGCGCATGAATGTTGGCGGCGGCGGTGGTGCGGTCGGGTTCGGCCGCGGCGGCGGTCCTCGTGCCGGTGGTCCCGGTGCCGGTCCCGCACGAGGCGGAGCTCCCAGCCCTGGCGCCGCCGGTCCCGCACGAGCCGGAGCTCCCGGTCCTGGCGCAGGCGCCCCCGGAGCCGGTGCTGCTGCACCTGCTGCCGTGGCTATTGCCCCAGGTGGTGGTCGAATCAGAGGTACCGCTGCACCCTCAGGGCCGCCAGTCGTTCTCAGCCGCAATGGCAAGGAGTTCACCGCCAACGGTGCAACCAACGTACGCGCGGGCACCGAGTACAAGGTAACCACCGAAAGGCCGTCTCTGTCCCTCAGCGTGACGGAGCTGGACGCCGGTTCGTGGGTGATCTTCGAGCTTCCGGGATTCACCACCGCAGCCTCGGGTACGGCGCAGGACAGCCTGGATGCGCTGCGCAAGGCCAACACCACCTCGCACTACAAGGGCAACGGTTCGCTTTGGGTCAAGCTTGTCTCCACCGGTGACGTCCTTGGCAGCGGCCCTGACAGCGGCCCTAGTGGTGGAGCCAGCCTCCAGGCCAGCCGGTAGGCAGCGACCCTGCTGCACGAGCAAGAGCCCCCGGTCGTGCCCGGGGGCTCCTTTACTTCGTGCAGACTTACGCCTGGTGTCCGCCGCGCCAGCGGCTTGGTTCAAACGCCGCAGTGCAGATCAAGCGAACCGCCGGCCCTGCTCGACATCACGGTCCGGTAGCGTCGCGCCACCCACGAGCCCAAGCTTGATACCGACCTTGCTCAGGATGAGGGTGCAGATCCCACCCTTGTGGTTCGACTTTGATGAAGCGTGCGGTTGAACGGCAGGCGCGACGCTACTTCTCTGACTTCAGCACGAACCGCTGCGCCCGCCGGTTGGTGACGATCTCCGCCGTGTAGAGATTGCCGTTCGAATCGGCCGCCATGTGGTGGACGATGTCGAAGTCCCCCGGCTTCGCGCTGCGCATGCCAATCGATCCAATCTGCGCCATCGTCGCGCGCTCGTAGATGACGACGCGCATCGGTCCCGAGTCGACGACGTAGAGGAACTGCTGCTTCGGGTCGGGCGAGAATGCGAAACCGGCGGGCACCGGCACCACCGTGCTGCCTTCGTTGGTGACGCGGACCTGCTTGATGAACTTCCCGGCCGTCGTGAAGATCTGGATCCGGTTGTTGATCCGGTCCGCCAGATAGACGACGCCGTCGCGCGACACCTTCACCGCGTGCGGCAGGCCGAAGTCCGGCGGTCCGTCGGGCGTGGTCTGCGGCTGCGGCACGGCGGGATTCGAGGCCAGTGCCGGCGGCGGCACGCTGCCGAAGGCGCCCCACATGCGCTTGAACTTCCCGGTCTCTGAATCGAACACCACCACGCGCTTGTTGCCGTAGCCGTCGGCGACGTAGATTTCCTTCGCTGCCGTATCGACGAAGGTATCGGTGGGCTGATGGACGTTTTCCGTATCGGTGTTGCCCTTGCTCTGCCCGCGATGGCCGATCTGCATGACGAACTTCCCGGCGGTCGTGAATTTCAGGATCATGTCGTCGCCGCTGCCCGGCGTCGCCGGCCGCGGCCAGCCGCCGCGGCCGCCGATCCAGACGAAGTCGTTCCCGTCGACGAAGATGCCGTGCTCGCGCTCGGGCCACTCGAAGCCCTCGCCCGGGCCGCCCCAGCTGCTCAGCAGCTTTCCCGCGGCGTCGAACTCGAGCACCGGCGGCGCGGCGTTGGCGCGCTGCGCCTGCGGAATCGACTGCGGCACATGCAGCACCCAGATGTGGTCTTTCCGGTCGACCGAGATCGACGTCACTTCGCCGAGCACCCAGTTGTTGGGAATGGACGGCCAGGCCGGATCGAGCTCGAATGCCGGCGCCTTCAGCTGCTGCGCGTGGGTGGCCGGCACGAGAAGGGCAATGGCGACGGCGAGGGCGGCAACTTTACCCATGGTGACGGAAATCATACGCCATGATTGGCAGTCAAGGCAGGCAGGACAACGCTGCCGGCAGCGACTCCCTGGGCCTGAGCCAGGACACGGTGCCAACGCGAACAGCGTCGGCAGCAACGCTCCCAGATACTTACGGTCTCAGACGATGGATGTCCTTCTCGTTCTCGCTGCAGAAATACTCGAGGATGTCGGTATCTGGCTGCAGCTCGTGAGTCACCTTGATGGTGAACGGCTTCGTGTAGAACGTCGGATCGTCAATGGTGATTTCGACGTCCAGGTGACCGAAGTCCCGGCGGCGATAGCGCTCCACCAGGTGCGCGGCTTCGCTCTGCGGGTGGCCGATGGCGTCCAGCCACGACCTGCCGTTGAAGCCCACCGTGTCCACGACCAGGGTCTCGCCTTCCCATGCGCCGACGGAGTAGCCGAGCCAGGACGGCGACGGATCCGCGACGTGCTTGCGTCCGTCCGTGTAGATCTGCCGGGTCCCACCCAGCTCGAGCATGATCAGCATGAGCCCGGGCGTCTGCACGATTTTCGAGACCTCGGAGAGGAGCGTTGACAGGGGCACTCCTCCGGGCAGGCAGTACGTCAACGGGAGCTGTTCGGCTCCGGCCAGACGCCGTTTGAGAATCTCTCCCCCGGCGGGCCGCAGTGGTGCATCCTCGGGCTTGAAGTCCTGAAGAATGTTGATCCCGTACTTGGAGACGGTGTCGATTTCCATGCCCGGCACCTGGACCACATCCACGCTGTCGCCGAAGAGCCGCTTCATCTCCGCGAGTGGCGTCGGCTGCACGTGCCAGACGCCCGACAGATCCGGCTTGCCATTCGGCGCGCGCGGGGTGCGGGCGGTCAGAATCGGCCGTCCGTCCGGCGTGCGGGGCGTGCCGGGGGTCGGATGCTTCACCCACTGCGCCTGCACGGTCTGGCCGACGAGCGCGACAACAATCAGGACGGCGGTTTTCTTCCACATGATTGGATCGTTGCGAGCGGGATGTGGGAGAACTCTCCGTTTGCCGCCGCCGATGCGACACTAGAACATTTTCCAACGGCGAACACAACAGGATTCTAACGGGCAGGCGGTGACGATAGACGCCGCGGATCGCATGAATCCCCGGCCGGGTCGCAGCCGGAACTCGCCGACACGCGAGTCGCGTTGGATCTGCTGAAAACCGGCGCGTCGTGTTAGCCTCGTGTCGTCGAGCTGGCGCGAACAGGGGGAGCGGTGCAGGCGGGAACAGAGGGAAGAGGCGCCGGAAGCGGTGGGATGTCAGGCGTCATCGTGCTGACGCTGATGTCGATCGCGTGTCTGGCGTGGCCGTCGCGTCCGCTGATTGCGCAAGGCGCCGCATCCGGCGGCACGGTGTGGGACGGCGTGTTCACCGAGGCGCAGGCCTCCCGCGGCGAGGTGGCCTATCGCCGTTCCTGCGCGGCATGCCACAAGGAGGACCTGCTGGGCAGCGGCACGGCCCCGGCGCTGGCGGGCGACGCGTTTTTGCGGCGCTGGAACGAAAGCACGCTGGACGACGCGGTGCAGACGATGAGGAGCTCGATGCCGCAGGAGGCGCCGAACAGTCTGGCGGCGCAGGTCTACGTCGACATCATGACGTATCTATTCAAGGCGAGCGGGACCCCCACCGGATTAGAGGAGTTGACGGCGGACCGCGACCGGCTGAAGCTGGTCCGCATCACGGCAGCTCCATCCAGATAGCCACGAGGGGCCAGACCGCCCCTCGTCAGAAGGATGGCCGCGCATGGTTCGCAGACTGGTTCTCTTGTGGCTCGTCTTGAGCGCGGTGGCGACGCTCCCGGCGCAGCAGAATACCGGCGCGCCGGTCGTGCCCGAGGCGCCCATTGCCCCGCCGCCGCCGTTGCCGCCGGTGACCGCGACCGACCTGCTCGACGGCCTGAAGAACCCGGGGCGCTGGCTCACCTACTCGGGCGACTACACCGGTCAGCGGCACAGCCCGCTCACCCAGATCACGCCCGCCAACGTGTCGCGCCTCTCGTCGCAGTGGACGTTCCAGGCCGAGGGCATGCCGGTGGCGCGCGGTTTCGAGGGGACGCCCCTGATGATGGACGGCGTCCTCTACATCACCGGCAACAACAACTACGCCTGGGCGATCGAGGCGCGGACCGGCCGCCAGATCTGGCGCTATCGCCGGCTGCTGCCGCCGGCCCTGACTTATGGCGGCGTCAACCCGTCCAACCGGGGATTCGCGGCGCTCGGCGACAAGGTCTTCATGGGCACCCTCGACGCCCACGTGCTGGCGCTAAACCGCGACACCGGCAAGGTCGTCTGGGACGCCGTGGTCGACGACTACAAGGTGGGCCACGCGGTCATCGCCGCGCCGCTCGTGGTCAAGGACAAGGTGGTCGTGGGCAACTCGGGCGGCGACATCCCGACGCGCGGCTTCATCGACGCCTACGATGCCGAGACCGGCAAGCGCGTCTGGCGCTTCTATACGATTCCCGGCGAGGGCGAACCGGGCAGCGAGACGTGGGCCAGGAAGGAAGAGCTGCCGCGCGGCGGCGGCGCCACCTGGGTGACCGGCAGCTACGATCCGGCATCGAATCTGATCTACTGGGGCGTCGGCAATCCATCGCCCAGCTATTTCGGCGACGATCGCCAGGGTGACAATCTCTACACCGCCTCGATCGTCGCCATCGACGCCGACACCGGGAAGCTCCGGTGGCACTACCAGTTCACCCCCCATGATCTGCACGATTGGGACGCCAATCACGTCCCGGTGCTTGGCGAGGTGACGATTGGCGGCCGCCAGCGGAAGGTCGTGATGATGGCCAACCGCAATGGTTTCTTCTACACGCTGGACCGCCTTACCGGCGAACTGCTGGTCGGCAAGCCGTACACGGCAACCAGGTGGGCGCGCGAGATCGGCAGGGACGGCAAGCCGATCGTGCTCGCTCAGGGGGTGGTGCCGCCGGGCGGTTCCGAGGCGACCACGCCGTGCGTGCCCGACCTGCGCGGCGGCACGGTGTTCAACCCGCCTTCGTTCGACCCGTCGCTGCAGCTGTTCTTCGTGATGGCCCGCGAGACGTGCGCCTACTACACGCCGTTCCGTCCCGAACTGTTGACCGGAAAGGTCGTGACCGGCGGCGGGATGAAAAAGCTGGCGGATCCGGACTTCAGCGCGCTGCGGGCCCTCGATGCCCGCAGCGGCGAGATGAAGTGGGAGTTCCGCCTGCCGACATCGTCGCTCGCCGGCGTGATGTCGACCGCGTCTGGTCTGGTGTTTGCCGGGAGCCAGGAAGGGGACTTCAGCGCGTTCGCGGCGCGCAGCGGCAAACGACTCTGGTCGTATCGCACCGGTTCGCCGATCTGGGGCGCCGCGGCGATGACCTACCTGCTGGATGGGCGGCAATACGTGCTGATCGAGTCGGGCAGCACGATCATGGCGTTCGCGCTGCCGGAGAAGTGACAACCGGTGAGCGGCGAGACCGGCTGCGTCGTGATGGTCCTGGACGATGAGCACGATCGTCTGCGATTGATCGACCGCCTGATCGACGGCTGCGGCGTCCGCGTGCGGCGGCTCGACGATCTTGCCGGCGCGGCGCCGGCCGGGGGCTGCCAGGGCGTGGCGATGGTCGCCTTGCGCGCAGATGCGGCGGGTCGGGATTCGCGTCTGGATGTGAGCGACCGCCTGAGTCGACGGGGTTTCACGGTCATCGGTTACGCAGACGGCGTCGGCTCCTGGCCTCTCAGTGCGCGATGCCGGGCCTTGATCGCAGGCTGTGCCATGGTCCTCGATAGCGCCGGCGAGGACTTCCCGCAACAGATGAAGGACGTGCTCGTCGAGCACGTGCGGCTGGAAAGCGCCAGACGTTCCGAAGAGGACCGCGTCAAGGCGGCGATGAAGGAACTCGGCATCGTCGGCGAAAGCCAGGGCATGGCTGCCGTCTTCCGTCAGGTTCTCCGGATTGGCAGGCTGAGCGATCTTTCCACGCTGATCACCGGTGAGAGCGGAACCGGCAAGGAACTCCTGGCTCGTGCCATCCACCAGATGGATCCCAAGGGCCAGCACGGGCCGTTCATCGCGGTGAATTGCGGCGCCATCAGCACCGGCCTGGCGGAGAGCGAACTGTTCGGCCATCGACGGGGCGCCTTCACTGGTGCGGAGCGGGATCGGAAGGGCCTGATCCGGGCCGCCGAAGGCGGCGTCCTGTTCCTCGACGAAATCGGCGACCTCGCCGACAACTTGCAGGTGAAGTTGTTACGGGTGCTGCAGGAGCGCCGGGTGCTCGGCGTCGGCGACGATCGCGAAGTTCCGGTGCGGGTGCGGGTGATTGCCGCGACAAATCGGGATCTCAGCGCCGCGGTTCGACAGGGCACGTTTCGCGCCGACCTCTTCCATCGGCTGAACGTCCTGTCGATCCATGTTCCGCCGCTGCGCGACCGGCGCGCCGACATCAGGCCGCTGATCGAGCACCTGCTGGAGAAGAATCAGTCGCTGCAAACCGGGGGGGGCGTCGCGGCCGGCGCCGACTTCATCGAAGCGCTCACCCGCATCGACCTGACCGGCAACGTCCGGCAGTTGGAGAACATGGTGAGGCGAGCGCTCGTGAACAAGGTGACGTCAACCCCACTCACGTTGACCGACCTGCCGGCGGAGGTCTGGCAACAGCTTGCTGAACAGGACAAGACCGGTGCCGCCAATCCGGAACAGCCCGAACCCGACGTGTCCGTGAAGTCTCCGCGCGACGCGTCGTCCCGTACGCTGTCGTCTGACCTGGTTCATCTGCTGGACACTCATGGCTGGAACCTGGCGCAAACGCTGTCGCACTGCGAGAAGCTGTTGCTGGAAGCGGCGCTGCGCGGCAAGCAGGGCAATCAGTCCCAGACGGCGCGGCTGCTCGGGCTGACGCCGCGCAGTATCTACAGCAAGATGCGCAGGCACCGGTTGAGAGTCGATAGCTAATCAGGCAGCGCGATGTCGATTTTTGAAAAATCGATTCTGAAGTAGTGCAGACCTTTAGGTCTGCCAGACACGGCAGGCCTGAAGGCCCGCACTACTTCGATTTTTCACATGCTGTCTGGTCGGACCTTGACCATGAACGCTTGTTCCGGGTTGCTCGAGCCGTTCCGGAAGGCTGCTTCCGATCCGATCGCGGCCCGCCACTTCTCCCGCCGCCAATACCGCACGCGTGGGAATTTTCGCGGTGGCGCCGCATCCCCAATCATGGCAGGCGCCTTGCGACGCTCAACCCGTGTCAGAGGCGCGCCCCATGCCGCGAATCGCCAATCCGACCGAGACGCCCGTGAAGAAGCGACGGGTCAGCTTCCGGATCATGGACATCTACATCCCCGACCCGGCGACCATTCTGATCAACCTGCACGGTCACGACATCCTGCAAGGTCAGGTCGTCGACGTGTCCGACAACGGCACGGACGTGTTCATGGTGGTCGATGTCGAAGGGATTGATCAGCCGGTGATCGTGCCGGCGGGCCGGATCAGCGAAGTCGAGAAAGGCGCCAATCCCTGACTGGCATGGGCGCGGTGTCAGAGGAGCGAGGGATGATCTGCACGATTATCAATCGGTCGCCAGCCCCGGTGTCGTTCCGGGGGAACAGCGGGCAGACCTGGCATCTGGCGCCTGGGACGTCGATATCACTGATGGATGTGGAAGTGACGGCAAACGCGAAGGTCCAGCGTCTTGCAGCGAGCGGGTCGATTGCCATTCATCCAACAGAGCCCCCGGCCACGGACGTCCCGGAGCCCAGGCGATCCAGGACCCCACGATCGCGGCGGGATGAGAAACGCTAAAGAGAAGAAGAAAAGGGACACGCCATGGCGCAGCCGACCTATCCCGGTGTCTACGTTGAAGAAGTGTCCAGCGGCGTCCGGCCGATCGCTGCGGCAAGCACATCGGTGGCGGCGTTCATCGGGGTCGCGGAAAGGGGTCCGGTTGGCGAGGCGGTGAAGATCTTCAACTTCACCGAGTATCAAAGCCGCTTTGGCGGCTTTCTCTCGACCTCGTTCTTGAGTCACGCCGTCTATCAGTTCTTCAACAACGGCGGCACCCAGTGTTATGTCGTCCGGGTGGCCGGAGCGAATGCCGCGATCGCCAATATCGTGCTGCGCGACCGGGCGGCGGCGAACCCTCAGGCCAGCGTGACGATCGCCGCCAACAGTCCCGGGGCGTGGGGCAACCAGCTGGCCGTCGTGATTGCCAACGGCACGAATGACCCGGTCAACGAGTGGAATCTGGCGGTGTTCCGCCAGGACGAGCTGACGCCGCTGGAGCGTTTCGACAACCTGAGCATGGTGTCGGGAGCTCCGAACTTCGTCGAAGCCGCCACCCTGTCGTCACGGTTTATCCGGGTCACGGTCAACGGCGCGAACACCAACGCGCAGCCCGGCACCAGTCGCGGGGTCGCGGCGCCGCAGCCGCTGACCAATCCCAGGACCAGGTTCGGCATCAACGTCAATGGCGACGGCTACCAGGAGGTCGATTTACAGGCCGCCGTGCCTTCTCCAGCGCCGGATCTGAGCTCGGCCGCGAACATCGCGATCGCCATCCAGGCCCGCGTCCGCTCGCTGACGAAACTCCGCACGTCGACCGATCCAAACGCGTTGGCGAACTTTCTCTGCCAGGTCAACAACGGCGTCCTCCTGCTCACGTCGGGCGTGGCCAGCGCCTCCTCGTCCATCAGGGTCGCTCCCGCCGGCAACAGCAGTCAGGATGCCGCCGGGCTGCTGCGTCTGGGGCTTCTCAATGGCGGGCTGGAAACGCTGGGCGCGACGGTCCTCCGTCCGCAGAACAACCCGCCGCGCACCCCGCCCGACAATTACTTCTTCGTCGGTGACAACAGCGCGCCGACGGCCGAGGTCGCCGCCGTCGTGGCGGGATCGGAGGGAAGTGCGATCACCACCGATCAGGCGTATATCGATGCGTTGGCCAGGCTGGACGGCCTCGAGGACGTCAGCCTGATCGCCGTCCCCGGGATCGGATCGTCGGTCCTGGTCGGCGCGGGAATGAACTACTGCGCCAATCGTCCGCTCAGCGATTGCTTCTTCATCGGCGACATGAGCCAGACCGACGATACCGTCGAGGACGCCAAGAGCTTTCGCGCCGCGATCACCCCGAAGAACTCGTATGGGGCGATTTACTCGCCATGGGTGCAGATGCTCGACCCGAGCGGACGATCATCGTCGCCCATCCTGGCGCCGCCCTCCGGCTTCGTCGCCGGCGTGTATGCGAAGACGGATGGGCAGCGGGGCGTGTGGAAGGCGCCGGCGGGGACGAGTGCCGCACTCGGCGGGGCTGTCGGACTGGCCGTCAATTTCACCGACACCCAGCAGGGCAACCTGAATCCGTTGAACGTGAACGTCATCCGGCAGTTTGCCGGCTCGGGGATTGTCCTGTGGGGCGCCCGGACCCTGACCTCGGATGCCGCCTGGAACTACGTGCCCGTCCGCCGCATGGCGATCTTCCTGCGCGTCAGCATCTATCGCGGCATCCAGTGGGCCGTGTTCGAGCCGAACGACGACGATCTCTGGTCGTCTCTCCGCCTGAACATCGGCTCCTTCATGATGAGCCTGTTCCGCCAGGGGGCGTTTCAGGGGGCGACGCCGGCGCAGGCCTTCTTCGTCAAGTGTGACAACGAAACCACGACGCAGGCGGACATCGACGCCGGCATCGTCAACGTGATGATCGGCTTTGCGCCGCTCCGGCCCGCCGAGTTCGTCGTGGTCAAGATCAGCCAGAAGGTCGGTCAGAGCGGCTAGCTGTCGCCAGCCAAGCCGACGCAGCGGATCCAAGGAGGATGGCCGCATGGCACGCTTCACGGTGAATTCGTATCGCTTCGATCCATACCGGAATTTCAAGTTCAGGGTCAAATGGGACAACCAGTACGTGGCCGGCCTGCACAAGTGCAGCGCCTTGCGCAAGACCACCGAAATGACCGAATGGCGCGAAGGCGGCGACCCCAGTACTGGCCGCAAGCTGCCAGGCAAGACCTCGTACGAGGCGATTACCCTCGAAGCCGGCGTCACCCATGACACGGCGTTCGAAGCCTGGGCGAACCTGGCGAACAATTTTCAGGGCGACGCGACGATGTCGCTGCGCAACTTCCGCAAGGATATGACCATCGACGTGTTCAACGAAGGCGGGCAGAAGGTCCTGTCCTATCACGTCTACCGCTGCTGGGTGTCGGAGTACCAGGCACTGCCGGAGCTCGACGCGGCTGGCAACGCGGTGATGATTCAGACCATCAAGCTCGAAAACGAAGGCTGGGAGCGCGACCTCGCCGTGACTGAACCGGTCGAGCACTGACAGTCCGGCGGTGGGCCCCTCGCTCGGGGCGGCGGAACGGCAGTCAACCGATGGTCGGAATCCCAATGATCGGCACCGGTGAAAGCACACAGCGCTTCATGCTGCCTGGCGGCTATGCTGCCGCGGACTGCGACTTGCTTCGTGAAGTCGAAGTGGCGCCACTCAGCGGCTGGGACGAAGAGCTGATTGCGGCGCAGCCACCCGCCGCGCGCCGCGGGCTGCTGACCGTCCTGCTGTCTCGTTGCGTGCTCAGACTCGGCGCGGTCAGGCCGGTGACCGAGGACCTGGTTCGTCGGCTGCTGGTGGTGGATCGCCAGTTCCTGCTGCTCAAGCTGCGGCAGCTGACGTTTGGCGATTACATGCAGGCGACCGTCCAGTGCCCGTGGGAAACGTGCCGGCAGAAGATCGACATCGACTTCTCACTCGACGATATCCCGGTCCGCGAGTCCGAGGAGAAAGGTCCGCTCTACGCGAGGGAGTTGTCGCCGCAAGCGGGCTTCAGCGACGACCACGGCGCCCTGCACCGCGAGGTGGTGTTCCGGCTGCCCAATGGCGAGGATCAGGAAGCGATCTCGCAGATCGTCGACGGCGAGGAGGCCGAGGCGTTCGCGCTGCTGCTGGCGCGGTGCCTTCATCGTCTTGGCGGCCGAAGCGCGCCGGGCCCGGAGCTGATTCAGAGACTGTCTCCCCTGGCCCTGTCGGAAATCGAACGGCACATGGAAATGGCGGCGCCTCAGGTCGACTCGATCCTTTCAGCACACTGCCCGGAGTGCGACCGGGACTTTACGGTGCCGCTCGACCTGCTGGGCGGTTTCATTGCCGAGTGTCAAGCCGGTCGAAGCCTGCTCGATCGCGAGGTCCATCTCCTCGCGTATCACTATCATTGGAGTGAACGGGACATCCTGGCGCTGTCGCGGGGGAAGCGGCGCCGCTATGTCGCGATCCTCGCCGACGAACTGCGGAAGGTGAGGCATGCCGTCTGAGCCGCCTCCCCCGCCAGGGCCAGGCCGTACGCACGCGGCTTCGCCGGAAACGCACCGGCCGCCGTATCGGGGCGGCGTCAGGGGGCTGCTGGGGCTCCCCGTCACTGGCAGCGGCGCCGCCGCCACGGCCCTGACCGCTTCGTCGCTCGGCCGTTACCACCCCGAATCGTCACCGTTGCTGACGCCCGGTGAAGGTGACGGCTGGCTCGACACGCCGGCTGCACGTGGTTCGGTTACCGACAGCGGAACTGGTCCGGCTCCCGTCGTCGACGGCGTGCGGCCTCGCCCGCTAGACCAGCGCGATGCCCACCGGGACTTCCCTCACGCGCCCCGGCCTGGCCGTGCGCCGTTGCCGCCGGCGACGCCGGAACAGGCAGCGGATGGCCGGCAGCGCGCGCAGCCTTCGGCTGAGGATCGAGCGCAGACCCGACTGGTCATCCCCGGCGTCTCGACAGGCCGCACCGTATTTCCGGCTCTGTCGGAGGCCGCGGCCACACCGGCGATCGGCGGCGAGGGGGCGCAGCAGGGTCCGACCCCGGTTTCAGCCGCGCCGCGCAGCACCCCGGCTTCGTCCCCCGACGCGCCGCGCAACGCCCCGGCTCCGTCCCCTGACGCGCGGGATGTCGTCACGGCAGATGTCGAATTGCTGACGCGACTCGAACAGCTCGCCGCTGACGGTTTGACGAAGCACCGGAATTCGCCAGGCCTGGTCATGGCGGCAGCCGGACGTCCTGCAGAAGTGCCTGAGACACGCGGCGAGCTGAACGGCGAGGGAGAGCGAACCAATCCAGCGCTGGCGCAGCGTCTGGAACAGCTGCAGCGAACGGTGCATGGCCTGGCCGCGACCGTCTCATCCCAGGAGGCGCGGCGCCGGGCCGAAGGCCGGTTCCACAACACCGGTTCGGAACAGCCGCCGGGTGCGCCTCGCGCCTTCTGGGAACGCAGTCGGCTCGGGCGCGGGTTCTACACCGGCTGACGCGTCAAGGGCATGAGCGGTTCAAACGCGATCGGCATGGTCAGTGAGTCCCTCCGGAACCTTCTGGTGACGGAGATGACCGTTGTCCCGCCGGTCAGCGTCACCATCCTGGCGCCGGACGAAACGGGCGGCGATCGACGGATCAACCTGTTCTTGTATCGAGTGGTCGAGAATGCGGCTCTCAAGAACAATGACTGGCAGGTGAAGCCGGGTACTGCGACGCGGATCGTGCCCCCGCCGTTGTCGCTCAACCTCTACTACCTCATGACGCCCTATGCGCAGAACGACCCGCTGACCGGCAACGCCACGGCTCATGAGATGCTCGGCGACGCGATGCGGGTCTTTCACGAGCACGCGGTCGTGCCACCGGGTGTACTTGCTCCAGGCCTGCGCGATGCCGCGGAGCAGATCAAGATCATGCTCGGTCCCCTCGACCCGGACCAGCTCGGCAAGATCTGGAGCACGTTCTCACAGCCGTTCCGTCTCTCCGTCATGTACGAGATCTCCGTCGTCCAGCTGGCACTGCGAAGTGATCGGCCGATCAGCAAACGGGTTCAGCGGACGGGCGTGCCGTTGGTCGGCGCGCCGTTTCGTCCGCCGGTCATCGAAGAGTTGTCGCCCCTCAAAGGTCCGGCCGGCACGCAGATTACCGTCCGCGGCCGGCATCTGGAGGGGTGGTCAGCTTCCCTGAGTATCACGGGCCAGCGGATTCTCGACCGCGCGACGCTCACCAGTAATGCGTTCACGGCAATTATTCCGGCCGGACTGGCTCCAGGGTTCCATGAGATTCGGGTTGACGTAGCCGACTTGAACCGGCGCGTGTTCCTGTTCGAGGTCCCGGCATGATGGCGGTGCCCGCCCGCCCGGCCGCGCCGTGCGACTTCTATCCGGATAGCCTCGCGCACCTGGCCGATGAACTGCGGCGCCTGGACCTGCTTCTCCGGCGGCACATCGGGACGCTCCGTTCGCGACAACCGGTGGCCCCGGGGATGATGGCTTCGAAGGGTGTCTACATCACGCATCAGGAGGTGGATGCCCTGCTGGAGCAGGACAGCGCCGATGACGCCGCGCCGGACCTCGCGGCCTCCGCCAGTCAGGACGTGGCCATCGCCGATCGAGTCGCTGCCAGCGCTCAACGGGGCATCTTCCTGTCATTACCCTGGCTCGCCAGGCTCTTTGCGCTGTCCCCGTTGGAAGTGCGAACCCTGGTCATCTGTCTCGCTCCGGAATTGCGGCGTAAGTACGACACGCTGTATGCCTACATCCAGGACGATGTGACCCGGAAGCCACCAAGTGTCGACCTGGTCCTGGACGTGCTCTGTCCCCTGGAAGGCGATCGGTGGCGGGCGCGTGCCGCCGTGTTCGCCGACGATGCGCCGCTGTTTCGCCACGGTATTCTGCGGAAGCTGGACGATCCGCGCAGCCCGTCCGGTTCGAGCGGGCTGGCCCACTTCCTCCAGCTCGATCAGCGCATCCTGCACTACCTCGTGGAAGGCGATGAGGTCGACGGCCGTCTTGCTTCATATGCCACCCTCTTGCATCCGGCATCCGCGCTGGAGCAGGTCGTGGTCGATCCGGTGGTCAAGAGCCGGCTATCGAGACTATGCCAGCGGTGGCTATCCCAAGTGCCAACCGGCAGGCAGTCGTGCGCCGTCTACCTTCAGGGCGCGCGTGGCACCGGCCGGCTGGACCTGGCGATGGGTCTGTGCGGCCAGTGCGGCCGCCGCCTCCTGCATGTGGATATGCAACTCGTGCTCGGCCGGGAGCTCGACCCCGCGACCGTGATCCGAACCGCGCTCCGCGAAGGACTGTTGTGGGATGCGGCGATCTACGTCGACGAGTGTGATGCGCTGTTGCAGGAGGACCTGAAGTCCAGGGGCTGGCTGAAGACGCTGGCGCGAGTCGCGAGCGAGTACGGTCAGCTCATCTTCCTGTCCGGGGGGCTGCCCTGGCCCCGGCACGGCGCGTTCGATTCAGACGTGTCTGTCGCCGTCGAACTGCCGATCCCGGAGGTCGCGCTTCGCCGGACTGCCTGGGAGCACGCGCTGCGGCGGGTCCCATCGAGCGAGCCGTCCTGGGCCGGCGAACTGGCGAGCCAGTTTCGCTTGACGCCGGGACAGATTCACGATGCCGCGGCAGCGGTCGTGAAGCACCAGGTGATGGCGGGGGAGGAAGCCGCAGTGACCCGCGCCGATTTGTACGCGGCCTGCCGCCAGCAATCTCACCACAAACTCGCCGAGCTGGCCGTCCGGATCGAACCGCACTATCACTGGGACGATCTGGTGCTTCCCGGCCGTCAGCTGGATCAGATCAAGGAGCTGTGCGGCCAGGTCGTGAATCGGCAGCGCGTCTACGACGACTGGGGGTTCGCCCGCAAGCTGACCTACGGCCGCGGCATCAGTGCGCTCTTCGCCGGGCCGTCCGGGACCGGCAAGACCATGGCGGCCGAAGTGGTCGCGGGCGAGCTGCAGCTCGATCTCTACAAGATTGACCTGTCCGGCGTCGTCAACAAGTACATCGGCGAGACCGAGAAGAATCTGGCCAGGATCTTTCACGAAGCCGAGGCGAGCAACGCCATCCTGTTTTTCGACGAGGCCGACGCGCTCTTCGGCAAGCGGACACGCGTGTCCGACGCGCACGACCGCTACGCCAACATCGAGACCAGCTACCTGCTGCAGCGCATGGAAGCGTACGAAGGCATCGTGATTCTCGCCACCAACCTGCGCGAGAACATGGACGACGCCTTTACCAGGCGGATCAGGTTCATCGTCGATTTTCCATTTCCCGACGCCGCCAGCCGCAAGCTGATCTGGCAAACCCATTTTCCGCGTGAAGCGCCCGTCAGCGCCGACCTGGATTACGACTGGCTGGCCGACCAGCTGCAGATCACCGGCGGCAATATCAGGAATATCGTCCTCAACGCCGCGTTCTGCGCCGCTGCGGCTGACGGAGCGGTCGAGATGACGCACGTGCTGCATGGCACCCGGCGTGAATTCGAGAAGATCGGCAAGTCCTGGGTGGACAGCAGCGTTGCCCAGGGACACTAGGATGGCAATGGGTTCGACACGAGGCGCGACAACACGCGGCCAGCAGGAGAGCCCGACGCCGGCGCGTCAGACGTCTCCGGGTGTCGCGCCGATACGGGGACGGGGTGCGCCGGTGTCCGGGTCTGCGCCGCCGCTGCATCGGTACCTCGGCAACCGGTATGTGCAGGAGATCGGCGAACGGCGGGCGTCAGCGATGCCGCCGACGGTTCAGCAGGCGTTGCGGTCGCCAGGCCAGCCACTCGATTCCGGTACCCGGACGTTCATGGAGTCCCGTTTCGACGCCGACTTCAGCCACGTGCAGGTGCATACGGACCAGCGGGCGGCGGAGTCCGCGGACGCGGTGAATGCCCTGGCCTACACGGTGGGCCGACACGTCGTCTTCGGTACGGACGGGTATTCGCCAACCAGCCACCAGGGACGCGGGCTGCTCGCCCACGAGCTGGCGCATACCATCCAGCAGCGCGACCCGGGCGGCGCCCCGCCGTCTGCGAACCCGCGCGGGATGGCCGAATCGAGCGCGGCCGCCGCCGGGCGGGAGGTGGCCAACGGAGGAGCGGTTTCCGGTGAGCTTCCAGCCTGCGGCGTCGGTCTATCACGCGCGCCGGTGCCCCCCGCCTCGGACCGTCCCTTTTCTGGCGACCGGCGCATGCGCACCTGGCGGAGGTATGCGCGGTCGGAAGCCCGCAAGGATGCGGCGCGCATCCGCAAGAGCGGCAGGTTGTCCCCTGAAGATCGTCAGGAAGTGAATGCCAAGCTCGAATTCTTCGAGGGGGCGGCGAAAGAGATCTACATACAGGAGATCAAGCCGGCCCTGGTTGAAGCCGACGAGGCCGAGCGGCGCGAGCGGGAGGCCAGGCTCGCGGCGTTGCGGCAGCGGCAGTTGGATCGCAAGGCTGCCGACGCAAGAAGGGAAGAACTGTTCCGGGCCAAGTACTCCGACGAGGCGCTGGAAAAGAAGATCGGCAAGATCCGGGAGGAGATGTTCGAGAAGAGGTTCGATGTCGACTCACTCGCCAGGGTCATGCCCGTTTACAAGAGATTCGAAGGCGAACGGACGCGGCGCCGCGACCTCCGGCGCGCCCGGCCGGTCACCGGCCCCGAGACTGTCGCCCAGGCCGTCAGCATGCTCGAGGAAGCCTGGCGCGATGCCGAAAAGGAGGACCCGCCGGACGTCCGGCGCGCCCTCGCCCTGGTCGCACATATCGACGATTGGCTCAAGCAGGTGGCGTCGTCTGACAAGTACGGGAAGTACTTCAAGAATGGCATGTTCCGCACCAATGCGATGTGGATCGTCGGCTCAACCAAGGGTCAGATCGACAACATCAGATTCAAACTGCAGATTCAAGGGGAGGACGACTGGAACCGCAAGACGCATCTTGGCGGGCATTGGGAGCTTGGCATCAATTCTCTCAAGCTCGCACGTGAGTACCTGGAGGTGATGGGTGCAAAGAAGACGATCAAGGAAACCTCCCTGCACGGCCTCCAGGAGACGACCACCCGTGTCCTCAAGTACGAAGCCGCAGGATATGCCGCTGCCGTCGTCGCGCCGCTGGTGATCGGGGCGGCCGTCGAGGCAGCGCCGTTGATCACCACCGAGGCGGCGACCGGCACCTTGTTCAGGGCTGCTCCGCGGGTGATGGGATGGGCGGCGCGCCATCCGATCCTGGCGGCAGAGATCGGAACGGCGAGCGTCGCGACGGGACTCCAGGTGGGGGAAGACAAGTATCTCGATCCGGTTCAGCTGGCGTTCAACCTGCTTCACATCCGGTACGCGGCCGGCGGTTCCAAACCCCGGTCGCCGAACCCTTCCGAGGTCGAACCACCCAACCGGCTGGTCCGGCCGCCGACCACACCAGTGACGCGTCCTGTCGTGGGCCCTGAACCAGTCAAGCCGGCGTCACCAATACCACCGGTCCGTCGATTCAATGTGACGGGTCGCGATGCGTTCGACGTCCCACTGGTCAAACCGCCGGCCCCGGCGCGGCCCGCGACCGCACCTGTTGCCACCCGGCCGACGATTGAGCCGCAGGCTCCGGTGAGACCGGCGCGCCCTGCTGCGCCAGTGCCGCCGACGCCTGCGCCATCGACACCTGCTCCACCAACTGTGCCGCCGCGCTCGGTCACGCCGCCGGCTCCGACTTTCGGCGATCGGCTCCGTCGTTGGCGTTTTGGGGCGAGGCTGAAGCTGACCATCGACGGAGTCGACCTGGCCAACCTGGGTCCGGATTTCGGCCCGGGCGGCGCTCGGCGTCCTGCCGGACCGACCCCCGCGGCCGTCGTCGACACCAGTCCCAGAATCGCCCCTCCGACACCAACTCCGCCATCAGCAGTCGCTCGTGCCGCGGGCGCGACTCAGGGTAACGCCCAGGGCCCTGCGCCATCCGTCGGGAGCACATCGGCGGCGCCGGCCTCCACATCGACGTCGGCTGTACGGCGGCAGAGTCCGTCTCTCACCGTCACGCCCGACGCCGGAGCGACAGCAACGGTGCCCGGCGGACCCACTTCGACCGGGACGACTGTCAGTACGGCGGCACCATCTACTGGCGGATCGGTTGGCGCCGCCGGTCCTGGCGTCAGTGCCGCGCGGATCAACCCGACGGCCGTCGAGCCGACTGCGCGTTTATCGACACCGGACAGCGGACCCGCCGACCAGGCGACCACGCGGGCGCCGGCACTTTCTCAAGAGACGAGGCAGCAGGCTGTTCAGCAGTTGGCGGCGGCGCTCGTTCCACTGGCACAGCAACCCACCGGAGGGATGATCGGCTTCATCGACGTCGCTGGCGTGCAGTTCCACGACCTTCAAGTGATCTGGGCCGGACGCGAGCTGCGTGTCGGCTACTTCGGCATCGAAAGGGTGGCGGCGCCAGCCGGGGCCGGTGCCGAGATTCAGGACGCGCTCGAACAGGCGGTTGCCCAGGTCGCCCGGCAGGTGGGCGCACCCTCGGCGCGAGTATTCGCCCGGACAGTGGTGAACGACCGGTGGCGCGCGATCCTGCTTGCTCGTGGCTACCAGGCCCTCCTCCTGAAGCACGCAAGGGGATACGAAGCTGTTCTGGCCAGCCGGGTCCTGATGTCCCAGCCGACGGCGGCCAATCCCGCGGCGCCCGCGGCCGTCCTTCCGACCACACCGTCTCCGGCAACGCCCACACCTGGGGGGCCTGCGTCACCAGGCTTGCCACCGTCCGGATCATCGCCGTCCGGATCCTCGCCATCAAGCTCCTCGCCGTCAGGCTCTTCGCCGTCGGGGGTCTCGCCATCGGTCACCCCCACCAGCAAACAAGCCACGCCAGTGGGAGCGGTGCCATCCTCCGAGCAGTCGACGCAACAGCGTGCGTCGGCATACCGGGCGCCGGTCAGCGCCTTTACGTCACCGGTGCAGACCGAGGTTATCGATGCGCGGGACTACAACATCATCAGGGAGCTGACCGTCGGCGCCAATCTCGGGAAACTGGTACTCGAGGACAAAGTCACAGGCGAATGGTCCCTGTTCAAACCGGCATGGGGTGAACGGGACATCCTCGGCAGCAATGTGGGCATCATGCCTGGCGATCGTTTCCGGCGCGCACCGGCGGCCGCCTACCTCGCTCGCGAAGCCGGCTTCGTGACGCCTGGGGCCAGGATGGTGATCTGGCGGCGGGATGGAAAGGACGAGATCGGGTCATTGCAGGAATGGACCAAGGAGGGCAGGGTCGCGGGCACTATCCCGAGCCGTCGCCAGCAACGGAGGGCGCGCACGTCCCAGCCAAAACTCGACCTCGATGCCTTCGACTACGTCATCGCCAACATGGACCGCAATGATTGGAACTGGCGGGTCGTGTTCGATTCTGCAGCGAGGGTGGTCCAGAGAGTCATTCCCATCGACATGGACGCCGCCATGCCGCCGGGGGGGCAGCGCTATCCGCTCAACCGGCCCGACCCGCCGTATCAGGAGCCGCTGCCTGCCACCATCAGCCGCACGCTGTACGCCCGCCTGCTGCTGATGCGAGGAAACAGGGCGAGGATCGAACGGGATCTGCGGGAGTTCCTCGAACAACCCGAGATCGATGGAATCTTTACCAGGCTGGATGAGGTGTTGAATGCGGTCAGCACCGGTCGCATCAGCCTCCTGTGACAGTCCAACACGTGGAGCCATGAGCATCGTTCAAGTTGTCGAGATCAGGACACTCACCGACGAGGCCGTCGAAGAGCCGGTGGCCCGCTTCGTCCTGTTGCCTGACGGCAGCGCCAGGCTGGTCGAGCTGCGCCCCGATGGGCAGGATATGGTCGAGGAACTGCTGCGGGGCGGGGTCCCGGGAACCGATGGGAAGGTCCTTTTTCCCCAGAACGGGATGGCCTATATGCAGCGTCTTCCCTATCTGCTCCATGCGACCTACCTCTGGGCGACCGAGGTGTACGAGATGGACGATGCCGAAGCGCTGGCCGGAACAGCACCCGACTGAACCCAGGAAAGGATCACGGACATGGCGGGCGGTCTGCGTAACCAACCAAAAGTCTTCCGCGGCGCGTTCGTGGAATATGGCCTGACCATTCCGCCGCTGGTGGTGGTGTTTCAATTCAACCCGCTGCAGCTGTCGCGGAGTCGAACGCAGGAGTTTTCCATGCCGGTCTCCGCCCCGGGAGAGGATGCCGGCAACGGTCTGACGCTGCGAGATTTCCACCAGGACTTCAAAGATCTCCTGCAGCTGCGCGAGGCCCAGTACGTCACGACGCATCCGGAATCGATCGGCTTCGAGATCCGCCTGGACGCGACCGACAAGCTGAACGAAGGCGATCGCCTCACCGAACAGCTGGGCATCGCCCCGCAACTGGCGACGTTGGAGCTGATGGCCCAGCCGAAGAACGAAAGTGTGTTCGGCGGCCTTGTCGATCAGCTGCTGCCTGGCGGCTTCAGCTTCACCTGCACCGACAAACCGCCGATGATCCTGTTCGTCTGGGGACGCAAGCGGGTCCTGCCGGTGAACATCAACAGCCTGACCATCACCGAAACCGAGTTCCACGCCAATCTCGAGCCGATCCGCGCCACGGTGGCGGTCGATCTCACGGTGATTGAGGGGCCGAACCCAGCTTACATGTACACCAAGAGCCTGAAGGAGGTCATGTCGGGGTTGCGACTGGCCAACTTGAGAGCGAGTGACGTCGTGGAAGTCGTGATTCCACGCTGAGGCGGATGACACTCCATGTTTTCCCGTAGCTCCCGTTACCGCGCGCTGCCGGACATCGTCGCGACCGATGCGCAGGGCCGGACGCTGGTCTCCAAGACGCTGCGGCCGCTGCCGCCGGTCTCGGGGACAGTTGGTCACACGGTGGAAGGCGTCGACCGCCTGGACCACCTGGCGTACAAGTATTACCAGCAACCGTACAAATGGTGGCGTCTCGCCGACGCCAACCCCGAGGTACTGTCGCCGCCGGCACTCCTCGGCAAGGAGCCGATCGTCACCGACCGTTTCCGGTTGGAGTTCGATGGCGCCCAGCCGCCGTGGGCGGCGCTGGTGCAGAACCTCACAGCGCAGACTGGTGTCGAGGAAGCCGCCGTGGTAGAGGACGTCCGCCTCGTGCCGGCGCGGCGAACCGTGTCAGGGCAGATTGTCACGCTGCACATCGAAGAGTTCGAACGTGCGGTGCTGGTGACCTACAACCGCCTGAACGCCAGCGATCAGGTTCTGGCAGCCATCATCACGGCATCGGGATTCACGGTCAGGCCGGCGGAGCGGCTCGGCCGCGTCGGCAGGCAAATCATCATTCCGCGCGACGTGACGGCATAGACACCATGGAGTGCGAGTCCTTTACCCTCACCACGCTGGACGGTGAACTGCATGTGCCCAGGACCGATCTGGTGAGTCTGGAGGTCGAACTGGACACCGAACTGGCCGGCATGTTCAGGCTGCGCCTGGCGATCAGACAGCAGCGTGACGGCAGCTGGTCGTATCTGGACGAGGAGCGGTTCCGTCCCTGGATGCCGATGCGGATCACCGCGGGATTCCGCAGCGGCGCCGCCGACCTGCTGACGGGCTACATCACGCACGTCAAGCCGGACTTTCCGCGAATCGCTTCGCAGAGCAGCCTGGAGATCTGGGGCCTGGACAGCAGCGTGCTGATGGACCGCGAGGAGCGGTTGTGCGCCTGGCCGAATGAGACCGACAGTGAAATTGCCTCGGGACTCTTCCGTCGCTACGGACTCACACCGGAGGTCACGCCGACCGGCGCGCGGCACGACGACACGATCTCAACCATCATGCAGCGCGAGACCGACATCCAGTTCCTCAAGCGGCTGGCCCTCCGCAATGGATTCGAGTGTTACGTCGAGGGCGGCGCCGGCTTCTTCCGCCGCCCTGACGTGACGAGTGAACCCCAGCCGGTGCTGGCCGTGCATTTCGGCGCCCGCACCAACGTCAACCGGTTCTCCCTGGCGTTGAATGCGCTGACCCCGACCAACGTGACGATGTTTCAGGTCGACCGGACCGACAAGACACTGCTGGAGGCGACCGCGAGCGTCGGACAGCAGAAGTCGCTGGGAGCGGTCCGTGCGGAGGCGGTCGTGGCGCCGCGAGTGGCGCCAGGGCGTATCTATCTGAGGATGAATGCGGCGACCGGCGGGGCGGAAATGGCGACCCTCTGTCAGGAGCTGTTCCACCAATCCGAGTGGTTCGTGACGGCGGAAGGCGAGATCGATGGCAAGCGATACAACCACGTGCTCAGGCCCCACCGCACGGTCACCATCAAGGGGGTCGGGGCGGCTTATAGCGGCGTCTATTACGTCACTCACGTGACGCATACCTTCACGCCCAGGGGTTATGCGCAGCGCTTTCGCGCCAAGCGCAATGCCATCCGCCCGACCGGCCTGGAGGACTTCGAGGGGACCGCGGCAGCGGTCGGCCAATTCCGATAGGAGAGTCAGCGTGGAGCTGGAACAGATTGTCGCCGACCTGGTACGGAGAGTCGAGCGCCGCTTCTACGGAAAGTATCGCGGCTTCGTCGTCAGGAATGAGGATCCGAGATATCTCGGACGGGTCACCCTGCGGGTTCCGAGTGTGCTGGGTCCCGACGTGGTCACTGGATGGGCGATGCCGTGCGTGCCGTATGGCGGCCAGAAGAATCAAGGGTCGCTCTATGTCCCTGAGGTCGGCGCCGGTGTCTGGGTGGAGTTCGAGGAAGGGGACCTCGAGTTCCCGATCTGGGTGGGAACGTTCTGGAGCGCGCCGGGAGGGATCAGCGAGATTCCGGCACTCAACGATGCCGACGGCAGGCAACGCCCGAACGATCAGCCGCAGCCGACCCGCCGGATCATCAAGACTGGCAAGGGCCACACCATCCAGTTCGAAGATGCGGATGGCCAGGAAATGATCGTGATCGTCGAGGCCACCCACAAGCACGTCGTGACCCTCGACCGGGATGGGATCCAGATTACGGACGGCGTCAACGGCAGCCGGATTGTTCTGGGCAAAGGTGGGATTCAAGTTGGGAGTGGCGCCGCGAGCGAGCCATTCGTGCTGGGGAATCAATTCCGCGCCAACATGGCCGAGTTCCTCAAGGCCCTGAATGCCCATACGCATGCCGTGTCAGGGGCAACGGCGACGGCGATGGTGCCGTCCCTGACACTGCAAGTGCCGCTCTCAGCCAGGCATCGGGTGGAGTAGAGAAACAGTCGTGATTGCCTCGTCGCGGTCACGTCACACGGGCGAACCAGCGGCAGCCGCGCCATGACACCACCATTGAAGGCGACCTTCGCGTTCCCGTTCGCCGTGACTGCGGCCGGCCGCATCACCGCCAGCGATCGAGATGAGGCGATTCGCGCCAAGATCGTGCAGGTGCTGTTGACGGCTCCCGGTGAGCGAGTCAATCTGCCGGAGTTCGGCTGCGGACTGTTCAATCTGGTCTTCGATCCGAACGACGGCATCCTGGCTGCGACGATGGAGTTCACGATTGGCCAGGCGCTCAACCGGTGGCTGGGAGACGAGATTGTCGTCGATGGGATCGGGGTCGAGGCGGTGGAGGAGACGGTGACCGTTCAGGTCGCCTACACCAGCCGGCAGGACCTGTCGCAACGAGCCGTGCGGATTCACTTCCGCTAGTGCATTTGTCATTTGGACGTGGTGTCCGCCTTCAGGCGGACCTCCCACGGTCCGGCTGAAGGACCCTACGTACCAGGAGGCGGGGCGATGGCGGAAGTGACACAGGTGAACGGGCGGCCGGTCATCGATTACATGGCGCGCGATGCGGCCAGCTTCCTCCAGTCGATGCGGGCGCTGATCCCCGGCAAGCTGCCGGAGTGGACCGACTATGAGTCGGAGGCCGACTTCGGCAATGTCCTGCTCGAGCTCTTTGCGCACATGGGCGACATCCTCAGCTACTACCAGGACCGTGTCGCCAATGAGAGTTTCCTCGGGACGGCGCAGGAGCGGCGCAGCGTCATCCAGCACTTGCGCTTGATCGGCTACACCCTCTCCACGGCCGCACCCGCCGCCGGCACGTTGACGCTGAGTGTTCCCGCCACCGCGACGGAGGTCTTGACGATCCGCCGCGGAGATGCCTTCGCGACCAGGGGCCAGCGCGACAAGCCGAGTGTCCGCTTCGAGTACAGCCGCGAACAGCCCCTGACCATCAACTGCGCCACCCTGCCGGTCGATCCCGCGACCAACAGGAAGGTTCATGCCGGCATTCCGGTCGAAGAAGGGCGGCTGATCAGGGAGGAGGTCGTCGCTACCTCTCCTGGCACGGCCAACCAGCGCTACCGGCTGCCGCACCCGAACATGATCCTGCGTTCCCTCGGCCAGGGGCAGTCGGTGAATCGGGACATCATCCTGAGCACCGAGCTCGGACCGGTGCGGGACGAATGGACGCTGCGCGAAAGCCTGGCGTTCAGTCGCGAGGGGCAGAAGGACTTCGCCATCGACGTCGACGCCGAGGACCGGGGCACGGTGATGTTCGGTGACGGCGTGCTGGGCGCGATTCCCGCCGCCGGTGCGGTCATCAAGGTCTCGTATCGTGTCGGCGGCGGGGCCCATGGCAATACCGCCCCCAACACCATCCAGACGGTGATCGATGCGCCGCAACTGGCCCTGCTCGGCGCGCAGGTCACCAATCCGGCAGCCGCCACCGGTGGCGCTGAACGGGAAAGCATTGCCCATGCCGTTTCGCACGCGCCGCAGGTGTTCCGGTCGCTCAAGCGGGCCGTCACGGCCCGGGACTACGAAGCCCTGGCGCTGGACTTCAAGGGCGTCGGCAAGGTGCTGGCCGAGGGGACGAGCTGGAACGTCGTGACGCTGTTCGTGGCGCCGGCCGGAGGTGGGCACGTCAGCGACGTGCTGACCGCCAACCTGCTGGCCTACTTCGAAGACAAGCGCCCGATTTCGACCATCATCGAGATCGAGGACGTCGACTACGTGCCGATCTACGTGACCGCGCACGTCGGCGTCAAGAGCTACTTCAACGGCGACGAGGTGACGGAGTATGTCCAGCAGGCGGTCCGCGCCCTGCTGGCGTTCGAGAACGTCGGCTTCCAACAGACGGTCTATCTCAGCAAGTTCTACGAAGCGATCGAAGCGATTGACGGCGTCGCGTTTGTCAATATCAGCGAGTTCCGCCGCGACGGGCAGCCCGCCGGCGGAGTTGAGCCAGCCGGCAAGATCGAGTTGAGCGCACACGAGATTCCGACCATCCCCAGCGACAGTCCGGCGTATGCCGCAGGGCTTCGCCTCGAGCTCGAGGAAGGCAGCTGACCATGCGGCTGCTGGACATCGCCGCCGTCCCTCATCCGGAAGGCCATCGCATCGATTTGCGCTGGATCAATCCAGACCCGACGCGGTTTCCGGGCGTGCGCGTCGTGCGTCGCGCGCGGACCCATCCCGGCTCTCCCACGCCGGCCACGCCACAGCAGGGCGTCGTCGTGGCGGACACCAGCCCTGGAGCCGGCCAGAGCCGGATCACCGTTGACGCCGGCGGACGCTACGCCGCGACGGACACCGGTCTCAATGGTGAAACCGTCTACTACTACGCCCTGTTCCCCTACGCCGGCAGTCCGGCGAGCTACGACATCGACATCCACAACCGCGCCGCGGCGACGGCGACCGCGTCTTATGACAGCGCCGGTCAGATGGCCGACCTCCTCCCGGCGTTGTACCACCGTGTCGATACGGTGTCCGAGGCCGCGACCGTCGCGCCGGCCGACCGGCCGAAGGGGCAACTGCGGCGCTTCCTCGATCTGCCTGGGTCCCAACTCGACCTGCTCCACAGCTTCGCCAGGGCGATGCTGGACTTCCATGACGTGGAGAAAGTGGACAGCCGGTTGTTGGTGCTGCTTGGCCAGTGGATTGGCTGGCAGATCGATCATCGGCTGGAAGCGGAGGTGCAGCGGAACAGCGTCAGGAACGCGCCGCACCTGTACAAGTCGATCGGCCTGCTGCCGACCGTCGAAGCGACGGTCAAACGCCTGGTCGGCTGGGAGAGTCGCACCCAGGAGTTCGTGCACAACGTCTTCCGTTCCAACCAGCCTGAGCGCTTCAATCTCTGGGTGCGTGAACAGAATGCCGATGGCACGTGGTCGACACCGGCAGCGCCGCTCTCGCTCGATTGTGCCTACGAGGGCCGGCCGACGGCAATCCGTGACCAGGGCGGCGTCCTCTGGCTCTTCTACCACACGCTGCGGGCCGGACGCTGGAACATCCATTACAAGAGCTTTCGCGAAGGACAGGGCTGGACGCCCAGTGAGCCGCTGGCACGCCGGAAAGTGATCGACAAATATCCAACGGCGGTTCTGCACGGGACGACACTGCGGGTGTTCTGGAGCAGCTACGACGAAGCGACGCAGCTGTGGCAGATCAGTCTGAGGACGCGCGCCGGCGGCCAATGGTCGCCGGTGGCGCCGCTCGGTGCAGTGGCGCCGTTTGCAACTGATAGCGTGCCTCGCCGGCAGCCCTGCGCGGTGACGGACAACGCGGGAATGCTGTGGCTGTTCTGGCTCGAGCTGGCGGGTCGGCTATGGCAGCTCCGCTACAATCGCTTCGACGCAACGAATTGGACGCTAGCGGTACCGGCGACGTTTCCCGCCGACGCGGGAGCCGACCCGCGCGTCGAAGGGCCGCCCGTTGTCGTGTTCCACCCGACCGACGCGGCGCAGCGGTTGTGGGTCTTCTGGGCCCGGCGCGACCCGGTCGGCCTGGCCGGGCAACGGCGATGGCGGATCATGTATCGCGTCAAGGCCGGCCTGAATCCGGGCGCGGCGGACTGGAGCGCGCTTCGCGCCCTGCCGCCAGGGCCGGCAGAGTCCGACGATCGCGAGCCGGCGGCGCTGGTCAAAGCGAATGGCGATGTCGAACTGTTCTGGAGCTCGACGCGCAACGGCCGCTGGTCGATCTGGCGGGCGACGGTCAATCGGGCGACGCATGCCTGGGGCGCACCGGAGCTGGTCATCGATCGGCCGTTCACGCAGGCCGATCCCCTGCCCATCCCCACCGCCGCCGGGACGATGCTTGTCTATCACGCCAGCGACAGCGTGACCTACGCCAGCAGCGTCTACGGCGCGACCAGGACCGTGGATGCCCGCTATGCTGGTTCCGTCACGATCGATGTCCGCAACACCGCCAAGCGGGATCTTCGGGGCCGGTTCGGCGACTTCCAGGGCTACACCCACGATAGCGGACGGAACGGCCGGCGGACGAACCTGAATCGGTACGCCCGCGACACGGCCGGGGTTTTTCTGGTGCCTGATACCACCGACCAGGCGGTGATCGAGCGCAACCAGAACCTGCTCCGGCTGGCCCTGCGCGAGTTCCTGCCGGCTGCCGTGCGGACGGTGTTCATGACCGAATCAACGTGAGGCCGGGCGGACGGAGGATTGACGGGCTGTTGAGGAAGGGAGCACATGGGCAACGTTTCGCGAAATACCTTTGATCCGCTGAAAGACTATGTGGCGGTGCGCCTCCAGCAGGGCGTGCCGGTACTCGACGCCGATTGGAACGAGCTCAACGATGTCACCCGGCAGGAGCTCTACGACGCGCTCAGCTTGACCTTCACCGACGGCGTTCAGCCGCACGGTTTCGATCTCGAGGTGGGGAGTCGCAGCGAGCCCAACGATTTCGGCGTGCTTGCCGGCGCGGCCCTCATTCAGGGCCGGCCGGTCCGTCTGCGGAAGAATGTGCGCTACTCCACCCAGCCATGGACCGACCCGAAGCGGGCCGCCCGGGATGGCGTGGCGGTGATCCCGCCGCTGACCACGCCCGCCGGTCCACCCGAGGGAGCGCCGCCTCGTCTCGACATCGTCTACCTGGACGTCTGGGACCGCGAGGTCCTGAGCGACGAAGACACCAGCCTGATCAACCCGGCGATCGGCGTCGAGACCTGCACGCGGCTGAAGCGCGAGGCCGCGGTGCGGGTCGCGGAAGGCACGACCACGATGCCGGCGGCGCCCGGCGGCCACCTGTTCCTGCCCCTGGCGCGATTGCGCCGGCCGGTCAACCAGCCGCTGATTTTCAACATCGACAGCCTCCGCCCTTATCTGGCGACGCCGCAAGGGACGCGATTGGTCTCCTTCTTTCCGGCGTTCCTGCCGATCAGTACGGTACCCGGCTTCGCGCAAAAGCTGCCGGAGTGGCGGATCGGGATGTCCATCCTCACCAATCCCATCGGTTTTGAGATCCCGAAGTTTCGTGCGATCAAGCCCCAGGCTGACGCGTCTGTCGGACTGCTCCCGCTGAGCCTTCCCGACGGCGCGGCCCTCACCGGCATCCAGATCGGCGGGACGATCGAGGCCGTCAACGCGCAGCTGCAGTGGCAGCTCGTGCGCATCAGCCAGCAGGTGTTCGTTGCGGGAACCCAGGCCGATGCCAACCGGTTCTACGACATCCTCTATGAGGACACGATCCGGGCGACGTCGCCGCAGCAGTCATTCGGCACCAGTTATGGGCTGACGCATCTCGATCTGGAAAAGCGCACGGTCAACAACGCCCTCTACCAGTACGTCCTGTTTGCGAAGACGTTCACGACGCCGGGGCCCTATTTTGCGACCATTCACGGCGTGTCGATCATTTATGAGAACTACGGCCCTGCCGGCCAACCCACCCACGATCACGACTGACGGAGGAAGACTGATGGCAGGAGGAACGGCGCGGACGGATCAGCCGCGGGCATCACAACAGACCGTGACGATCCCGCCGGATCACAACAGTCTGGTGGTGCATCTACAGGGGCAGACCTGGGTGTCGGTGTCCGCCGGTTCGCGTCAACTGGTTCATAACCAGAGCCCTGACCCGGTGATCGCCTTTACGCTGGCGCCGAATACCTACGTCGTCCGGACCGATGGACAGATCGAGAAGGTGACGACGGAGGGTTTTCTGCCGGAGCCATCGTTCTTCGACCAGCTGCAGCGGGGCGTCCCGGCAGCGTTCGCTGTCGCGTCTGACGCGCCAGACCGACACGTCGTCGATGGCATCGGCGAAATTGTGGCCGATGGCGTTTCCTACAGCACCATCACGATACAGAAGCACGACGTGAGCGGCGTGCCGCTGGGCGGGAGCGCGCACGACGACGAGCTCTTTCTGCGCTCCACCGGCGGCGTCATCATGGACGAGAACGGCGGCGGGCGGATCAGGTCGGTCAGGCTGCGGTCTGGACGCGCGGCGTTCCGGCTGGTGTCGGAACCGAGCCCCAGGCTGGTCACCGTCTCCATCGTCAGCCGTGATCCACTGGCGTCCAAGGCGGAGATCCAGCTGGAGTTCGTCTAGCTAGACCGCATCCTGAGTGTTCCGCGAACGGATCCGGTTACCTGGGATGCTGCACGAAGAACGGCCACACCAGATCGGGCAGGTTGAATCCATGGCTGTTGTTCGTGCCGTTTGGATACTGATGGGTGACGCCTTCAAGGAAGGTGAAATACAGCTCGTTCCCGTCGCTGTTGCCGGGTTGTGGAGTCTGTGCATGCAATTCGATTGAGAGGGGAGCGGCCGCCGCGGTCACTTGTGCCGGATCGAGGTTGAAAGAGTCGATATTCAAGAGGATCTGGGTCGTGATCTGCGGGATCTGGTGGAGGTCGGCCGGATTCAAGGGCAATGAGGGGATCGGCATCAGTCCCAGTGCGATGCGATAGTCGTTGATCGCGGTCAGGGCGTTATCGTCCAGGGTCCCGAGGGAAAGATAGATGGATGGATTGCGCTGACCGGCGAGCGTTTTGTGCAGCTCGTGGAAGCCGGAGCCATGACAGGCCACCGCCGCGATGACATCCGACGCTTCGATCCCGAGACGCGCACACATTGCTCCGCCGCTCGAGAACCCCGCCACGTAGACGCGGCGTGGGTCGGTCTGGAGCTGTTGGATGGCGTCCTGCCCGATTTGCCGGATGAACTGGACATCATCGGCTGGCCAGGGAGACGCCGCTGGGTAGCCGGCCGGTCGGCGATTCGGGTCGATCTCGCCAGGGAGGCTGTAGTTGTTCCAGCGGGTGGAGAAGCGCTGGGTCTCCAGCACGAAGTGTTCGACCGCCGTGGGAAAGATCGCGATGAAGCCCTCCTGCGTCGCCTTTTGCCGCCAGCCAGACATGCCCAGGAACTGTTCGCCCGTGCCGCTCCCTCCATGAAGCATGAACACCGCCGCGGCATTGGCGGCTACGCCGCCAGGGGGTACCCAGACGACGTAGCGGCGGGTATACCCGTCAACGGCGATGAGCCGGCAATTGACGCCCGGCACGTAGGGAATGCCAGCGACTCCCACACTGTTGCAGGGGATGCCGAACGGCGCCACTTGAGCCTGGGCCGGCGAGCTGTGGGCCAGCACCGCGCCTGACAGGATCACGCCCGTGATATTCCGAAGGACGTTGGTACTAACGCGTGCCGGCCGTCGTCCCTGGTCAGCGGGACGTCCGGCTCTTCGCGTGCAGGATTCCGGCCTGTCCGCCGTGTGTTGCTGCTCGATGGCGTCGAGTTGTGGCGTCATGACATTCTCCTGTGACTGCGAGCGCCGCAAAGGCCGTTCAGCGATCGCGGCGTGATACGGATCGACGGACCGGGCGCGGCGTCGGGGTCGACCCTGGGATGGTTTCGCCATGCCAGTGGGCTGGCACGACTCGTTGACCAGTAAAACGTCGTCGAGACGGCTTTCGTACACCACATTCCAGGCGGTAACGGCCTGGCAGGCAGGGCCGCCAGGATCTCGTCGGGATCGCCTGGCCGCGGGGAACAGCTCGGTCTGCCGGCGGCGCAGAACTGGCGAGACCTTGACCCGCCCGGCCGGTGAGAGCCATACTAACGACAGCTAACGACAGATGGACACGTTAACAACGACGGTGCTGGCGGTCGTCGCCGACAAGCAGGCCGAGCGGCGCATCCGGAAGCAGCTGCCGGGGGCCAGGCTGGTGTTCGCCACCGTCACCGGCGCGGTCGATGCGGCCACGCGTTCCCGTCCGGACGTCATCGTCCTCGACGTCGGTTTGCCCGGAGCCGATGGGTTTCACATGCTGCAGACGCTGCGGCTTCGCCAGGAAACCCGTGACGCCGGGATCGTCTGGGTCACCCCGTCCGAGACCGGACCCGCCGGGTCGTCGTACCGGTATGGTCTCGACCGACTGCCGGAGGCGGTAGCGGACTGCTTCCGGGAGCGGACGCTCTACGCGGCGATTCGCGACGTGATCGGGCGCGCCGACGAGCAGGCGGCGGTCGCCGCGACCGCCTTGACGATCGACGAGCAACGGGCGCTGGAAAGCGGCGGCGTGCAGATCGGCGGGAGGCTGGCGTTCCGCCCGCTCGCGGCACGAGCGGCGAAGTATCACGCCATCCTCACCGGCAGCCTCAACGCCGAGCAGGCCGCCAGGCGGCTCGGCGTCAGTACGGGGCGCGTCCGGCAGCGGCTGCTCGCCGATCCGCCGACGCTCTATGGCATCCGCGCCGGCCACGTCTGGCGCCTGCCGGCCTTTCAATTTGCGTCGAAGGGGCTGGTCCCGAACGTCGATCGGGTCATTTCGCATCTTGATCGGGAGCTGGACCCGGTGGCCGTGGAAAACTGGTTCCGCCAGCCGCACATTGATCTCGAGCAGGACGGCGAGCGCGTTTCCCCCTTGGATTGGCTGGCGCAGGGCCGAAACGTTCAACTTGTCGTCGAGCTCGCCGGGGATCTCTAGCGAGGCGACGCCTCAGCCCGGCAATAAACGCGAGGCGGTTCGGCTTCACCTCGCTGGAGCAGACACGCCCCGATGGAAGTGCTCCCCGATCCTCGCGACCGATTCTCCGTGCCGCCCATCTTCCACGGCTGCCCGGCCGGTTCGCGCCTGTGGCGGGTCTATTTCGGCAACGGCGTTCTGCCGACGCGCTGGAACGCGTTCCGGCATCTCGGTCCGACGTCGGCCCGCTTCGATCACCATCTGTTGCCGAGGCGCGTCCAGACCAGAGGCATCCTCTACGCGACCAGCGGAGCCGACGCCGTCCTCACGGCGCTTGGCGAAGTGTTTCAGGAGACCAAGGTGATCGATCGACGCCGGAACCAGCCCTGGCTGGCGGCATTCGATCTACAGGAGGGGTTGCAGCTGATCGACACCAGCGGCCGGTGGCCGGTGCGCGCCGGCGGGAACATGGCCATCAACTCGGGGAACCGCGGCCAGGCGCGCGCGTGGTCCCGCGCGATCTACGATTCGTACGCGGACGCCGACGGGATCTGGTACCCGTCGTCGATGACCAACCGCGACTGCGCGGCGCTCTATGAGCGAGCGATCGGGGCGCTGCCCGCCGCGCCGGCGTTCAACGAGCGCCTTGACAGCCCGAAACTCCTCGCGTCGCTGAGTCGGCTCGCCGAGGCGCTGAACTACGATCTGGTCTAACGATCAGCAATGAGCGGTTCGCGGAGCTCCGTGTCCGGGACTAGGCGCGCCACCCATATTGTCCGTCGGGCTTCATCGGGGCACTGACGAACGCGACTTTGCACGCCGGCCGGTGAGGCGACCCCTGATCGAGAACTGAAAGGTGTTCGTCCGCGCGCAACCGGCCGCAGCAACTGCAAGGCGCGAATCGCCGACGCCTGGCGGTGCGCCCGACGCTCGGCGGGCTGAGTCTGCCGTTATTGAGTCCGGGTGGTGTGGCATCGGGCGACGCCTGCTTGCTGATCCCCTTAGATTAGAGATTAGGGCTCGCTGGTGCACGCGCTCCACTTGGTCATCGTCAGTCGATAGTGGTCGGTTGAAAGCTCCGCTCCTGCGGCACGGAAGTAATTCTGCCAGAATTCACGTCTGGCGACGCCAATGACATTCGTCGCATCCGCCCCGACAGCGGTAACGCAAACCTGTCGTAAGTCTGGTATCAGGCGTTGCGCGCCTCGCTCTGCAATCCACGCTTGGCTGGGAATGTCCTTGAGACGGGTGAAGTCTCGCCCGGCCGCATCTTGAATCATGTCGGAAAGAACAACGAGCGTGGTTCGTCTGTGGTCGCCGTCCAACACGAGATCACGAATTTTCGAGAAGGTCGCGATGAGGTCGGTGCCTTGACATCACGCGGATCGAGATGGCGGGCGAGGGCGTTCTCCAATCGAAACAATGGAATGGCGCAGTTTAAGCGCTTGACGATTCCTTCCCATTCCGCGGTCGGGTTGGCTTGGACGAGCTGCCTCGAGTTTGCTGCGGCAAGCAACGGGATCGATGTCGACGTGGACGATTCGGTATTTGCGCTATCGCCCCTGGCGGTGACGTACTCGCGACGGGGTTCAGGGCCGGTCGCGCGCTCAAACCAACTCATGTTGAAAATCTCCTGGACGCGATCCGCGCGCTGGAAGCGACGACGCGTTACCCAAGCGAGTCGGTTCCGGCGGGGCGCCGGCGGGAGCAGTGCGGTCCCGTTTCGTTCGATGGCGTCGGCACTCGGGACGGGACCCTGACGCCGGCTGCGCCCAGACCTGCGCCCGGCGAAACACTGCCCCAGTGGGTGGTCTGACAGATGTCTCGGAGCGAAATCGGGAAGCGTCTCGATCAGCGGGGCCGGTCGACCGCCAGCGCCTTACACTCTCGGTTCCGTCGTTTCGATCACCTCTTATCCAGGAAGTCGCCTTTGAAGTGTTTGGCAAATGCGTCGGCCGCTGACTGGAAATTGCCCTTTTTCACGTTATAAGCAAACAGCACCACACTGGTCTGGTTGTCGACAACTTGAATCGAACCCTCGAATTTGGTGAAGCCGCCACCGCCGCCAAAGGCCAGCTTCGCGATCTTGGTGCCTGTGGTGTCCTCCCGTTGCGAGGAGACACTCTTGATAGTCCATTCGGACTTGCTCTGATCCGTCACGACCACGACCTGAGCGCCCTTTTTTCCCAGGGCTGCAGCCAGGGATGCACCGAAGTCAACGTGCTTTGCCTTGTCCCTTGCGTTTGAGGCGTCGACCGTTTCGCTGGGAGCGATGTAGACGCGGGGCAGTTCTGCCGCCATCGCGGTCGAAGCGAACAGCAGTAATCCCATGAGTATGCATTTCATTGTCGTGGTGTCCATTCGTTGAGCGGAGGCAGATACGTTGCGGCCGTGGCCGTGGCCGGTTCTGGATCGTGGCACCATTATCTATTTGTCGGAGTTCCTTGATGGAGCAGCAACGTCTACGCCACAACGACCTCCAGCTCAATACCCGCCCCTATCCACCTGCACACACGGTTGTTGGCAGAATCACGAGACTGACGCAGTGTCAGGTTGGAGAGCGGCCGCACCAAAACGGAACGTGGCATTACAAGAACGATAGGGGTGACGATTGGAGATTGCCAGGCCCAAGCGTCGGAGAAGTGATGCAAGCTGCCGGCTGGGCTAGCGGTTGCGGTCATCTCTGCCGCCACCGCTTCACTTTCGGGCGCCTGCCGCAGGTTGATACCCGCTCCGGCGGCGCCTCGCCAAATCTCCACCCTTGACCCCCGTACGGCGCGGCGGTACAACTAGTCCCACTCATGCATAAAAAGATCGTTGTTGTGATCGCGCTCCTGCTGAGCGCCACCGCCTTGACCCCCTCAACCGCCCTGGCGCAGGCCTCCGCCCAGGCCTCCATCACCGGCGTCGTCCGCGACTCGTCTGGCGCGGTCCTGCCTGGTGTCACCGTCGAAACGACCAGCCCGGCGCTGATCGAGAAGGTGCGCAGCGTGACGTCCGACGGCGCCGGTCAGTACCGGTTCGTCGACATGCCGGCCGGACGCTACGACGTGACGTTCGTGCTGCCGGGATTCGCCATGGTGAAGCGCGACGGCATCGAGCTGTCGGGATCCTTCACCGCCACGGTCAACGTCGAGCTGCGGGTCGGCTCCGTCTCCGAGACGATCACCATCACCGCCGACAGCCCGATCGTCGATATCCAGAACGCCAAGCGGCAGCAGGTGCTGAGCGACGATGTGGTCAGCGCCATCCCGACGGCGCGGACCTATCACGGCCTCCTGACCGTCGTGCCCGGCGTCGTCTCGACCTCGACCGACGTCGGCGGCCTGTCCGGCACCTCGGTCGCCACCTTTACGATTCACGGCGGACGTCCCAACGAAGGCCGCCTGCAGCTGGACGGCATGGGGATCGGCGGGACGCTGAACGGCGGCGGCACCTCGATGTACAACGTCGACGTCGGCAACGCGGCGGAGATCGTCTTCACCACGTCGGGCGCCCTCGGCGAGGCCGAGATCGGCGGACCGGTGATGAGCATCGTGCCAAGAACCGGCGGCAACACGCTCAGGGGCACCGGCTACGTCAACGGCTCGAACAACACGCTTCAGGGCGCCAACATGACCGACGAGCTGCGCGCGGCCGGTCTCGGCGCCCCCAACTCGCTGCAGAAGATGTGGGATCTCAACGGCTCCTTCGGCGGACCGATCGTCAAGGATCGCGTCTGGTACTACGTGACCTCGCGTTACCAGGGCAACCGGAAGTACGTCACGAACATGTTCTACAACCGCAACGCCGGCGACCCGACGAAGTGGACCTACGAGGCGGACACCAAGCGCGCCCTCAACGACGGCACCTGGAAGAACACCAGCCTGCGCCTGACGCTGCAGGCCAGCCCGAAGAACATCTTCAACCTGTATTGGGACGAGCAGACCATCCGCACCGACTACCTCGGCGGCGGCACGCCGACGACCTCGCCGGAAGCCGCGGCCACCTCCGACGCCGTGCCGCTCCGCACCCGTCAGGTGACGTGGCGCTCGCCGCGATCGGCGCGGGTGCTGCTCGAGGGCGGCTACTCGGTGAACGGCAGCCGCTGGGGCGGACGGGAGCGCCCCGAGACCTACGTCAACGGCGCGTTCGTCGACGGCAACGCGACGCGCAGCCTGATTCGCGTCGTCGAGCAGGCCGGCGCGATTCCGAATCTGACGTATCGATCGATGAACTGGGCCAGCAACGCCGCCTGGTCGCACCGGTGGCGCGGCACGGCGTCCTACATCACCGGCGCCCACAGCGTGAAGTTCGGCTACGAAGGCAATTACCTCGTCAACAACCTGCAGTCGTTCAACAACGACCAGCGTCTGCAGTATCGCTTCAGCAACGGTGTGCCGAACCAGCTGACGATGTCGGGCCAGCCGTTTGAAACGCTGACGCGGACGGGCTCGCACTCGGCCTTCGTTCAGGACCAGTCCACGTTCGGCCGGCTCACGGTGCAGGCCGCGCTCCGGTTCGACTATGCCTACAGCCGCTTCCTCGACCAGCAGGTCGGCCCGACCAGGTTCATCCCGGTGGCGATCGTCCTGCCGGCCACCGACGGCGTCACCGGGTTCAAGGACCTGAGCCCCCGCCTGGGGGCGGCCTACGACCTGACCGGCGACGGCAAGACCTCGCTGAAGGCGAACTGGGGCCGCTATCTCGAGCCGGCCGCCAACGGCGGCCGCTACACGGCCACCAATCCCCTCTCCCGCATCGTCACGTCGACGACGAGGAGCTGGACGGATGCCAACGGCAACCGCGTCTCGGATTGCAATCTGATGGACCCGCTGGCGCAGGATCTGCGCGGCAGCGGCGGCGACTTCTGCGGCCAATGGGACAATCGCAACTTCGGCAGCTCGGTCACCAGCACGAACCTCGATCCCTCGCTGCTCTCCGGGTGGGGAGTGCGGCCCAATGACGGGCAGCTCGGTATCTCCCTCCAGCGGCAGATCATTCCGCGCGCGTCGGTGGAAGTGAGCTACAACCGCCGGTGGTTCGGCAACTTCGACGTCACCGACAACCTGCTGGTGACGCCGGCCGACTACGATCGCTACAGCATCACGGCCCCCGCGGACGCGCGGCTGCCCGGCGGCGGCGGCTTCGTCATCGGCGACCTCTGGAACATCAGCAACGCCAGGTTCGGGCAGAGCCAGAACCTGGTCGTGGCCGCCAGCACGGTCGGCGATCAGATGCAATACTGGCACGGCATGGACGTCAACGTGTCGATGCGCGTTCGCAACGGGCTGACCATTCAAGGCGGGACCAGCACGGGCCGCCAGGTGACGGACCAGTGCAGTGTCGGGTTGACGGAAGGCGGCGTCGTCGGCGTCGACAACCCGGGCCGGCGCGACTGCCGCGTCACCGAGCCGTTCCGCACGCAGGTCAACGGCCTGGCGTCTTACGTGATTCCGAAGGTCGACGTGCAGGTCAGCGGGACGTTCCAGAGCCGTCCCGGAACACAACTGGCGGCGAACTGGGTCGTGCCGACGGCCGTCGTCGCCCAGACGCTGGGCCGCCCGCTGGCGGGCAGCGCCGCCAACGTGACGATCAACCTGCTGTCGCCATGGCAGATGGTCCACGACCGCGTCAACCAGGTCGACCTCAGAGTGGCCAAGATCGTCCGGCTCGGGCGGACCCGCACCACGGTTGGTGTCGATCTCTACAACGCGTTGAACTCGTCAGCGGTGCTGACGCGCCAGCAGACCTACAGCCCGACCACCACGGCGTGGCTGACGCCAACCGGAGTGATCGACGCGCGGTTCGCCAAGATCAGCGCGCAGATCGACTTCTAGATTTATTCGTACGTAGCGGCCGGCTTCAGAACGTGTGAAGAAATCTCGTATTCCAGGGTCGTACGTGGCGTCCGACTTTCGTCGGACTACGGATCAATCCGGCTGAAGCCGGATCCCACGTACAAGGGGGGACTCCCAAGCGACTCGCCGGCTGCGCCAGGGGACGGTCTGAAGACCGTCCCCTGCACCAACTCATGTCGGGCACACCCTTCAGGGTGTGCCGCTCATTCCGTCGCCAGCAGGCCCAGCGTCGCAAACGCAGTGGCAGCGTCAGACATGAACAGCCGCTGCCAGGGCGCGCCCCTGCCGCCGCCGTGCTCGCGGTCGTAGTTGAGGGAGTGAGCGCGCCACGCGGACCATTCCCGATCGCCGATGCGGATGGGCAGCTGGTGCGCAATCAGCCACTGCCGGCCTCTCTTGATCGTCCCGTGCCCGGCCGACACACCGGCCTGCCTGAGCGAGTAGACGATCAGGCCTGTCGCATAGCCATCGGCCTGCGCGGCAAGCTCCGGATCCCGTTGGCCCGGCGACTGAAACGGCGCGCCGGTCCTGTTCCACCGCCACCCGCCCAATCCGTTCAGCGACCAGCCGCCATCCTGCCCCTGCAGGCGCTCCAGCTCGCCGACCAGTGCCTCGATCCCCGCCGACGGCAACGGCTGCGGCAGCGACGCGGAAGCCAACACGCCCCAAAGCCGGTTGTGAAGGTTCTGACCGGCATGATTATCCCGCAGGTAGGCCTGCAGCCTGGCGATTCCTCCTCGCGCCTCTGGCCCGTTCGACAGGGTGGGCGCCAGACCGACGGCAAGCGCCGCGAACGCCGCGCCCTGGTACGCCGAATCGATGCTCTCGAAGGGTTCCAGGCCGACGTCGAGCCAGTCCCACGCGCCATCGGCGCGCTGCGTCTGCCACATGCGCGCAAAGGCGCGGCGTGTCGCATCGCTCGGCGCACGATCAGCGTACGCGGCGTCCGCCGAGGCGAGGATCAACGCATAGAGCACCGCCTCGGTTCCGTTCGACTGTCCCTCGTCTGACGGGTACAGGAGTTCTCTCGGGTCCGAGGCTTGAACGCGGCGCGATGTCTCGTCCGCGATCCTGGCCTCTTGCGGCGTGGGTTCGCTGACGTGCATCGCCCGCCTCAGGGCGGGCCGCGCGAGTGCGTACGGGATCACGGTGTGGCACGAGACGCAGGTCGTCCGTGCCGCACCGGTTTGCAACTTTTCACCGTTGGCAAACCAGATGTCCATCCGCTGATCGAGATACGTCGCGGCAGCCCCGCGATCCCACGCCGGGTCATCGGCGCGAATCGCGTGAGCAGGCGATGTCCGGGTGACCAGCGCCAGTGGCAAAAGGAGAACGGCTGACACAATCAGACGCCCCATGGAGGCACTCCTCTCCCGATAGCATTGATCACTTCAGCATCATGGTGGGACCGTTGCCTGGCAGCCAGTCATCCTGCCGTGGTGTAGGATGAGGCCTCGCAATCCGGTGACTGCGGTTTCGGAGGAATCCCATGGATCGACGACGACTTCTGGCCACCACCCTTGTCGTGTGGGCCGTCACATCCGGCGTCTTTGCCCAGACGGCTCCGCCAGCCGGCGGGGGCCGTGCCGGCGGCGCCGGGCCGGCGCGCCCGCCGCTGTTCTTCAGCGAGTCCTGGAAGGCGCTGCCGACGCCGACCGACGATCACGGCGAATGGCCGGCGGGCCAGGCCGGAGTGGCGAGCCCGAACCTGCGGCTCGCCCTGTACGGTCCATCGGGCAAGGACATCACGCTGGTTGCCGTGCGGGGCAGTGCCGACGTCTACCCGCTGAACCTGTGGACCGGCGTCACGACGTCTCCGATCGGCGCCACCCTTCGCGACCAGGGCAACTACGTCAACCTGGCCGACCCCCTGGCAAAGATCCGCTGGGTGGTCCGCACGTCTGGGTTCCACCAGATCCGCCCGCTGATCAAGCTGGCCGACGGCACGTGGCTGGTCGGCGATCACACCTCAGGGCCGTTCGCCGACTTCAGCCAGACGGATGTCTCGATTGCGGACGTCCGCTGGATGAAGATCGATCCCGCTCGAATGGTTACCGTCGGGGTGTGGGTCGAGCATCCCGACCTGAGCCGGGTCGACGAAGTCGGCTTCGCCGATCTCATCCCCGGCAGTGGCCACGGGGCGGGCGGTTTCGTCAACGTTGCCAAGATCGAAGTCTTCGGAAAACCTGTCAAGCGGTAAAACCGGCGACCTGCGTCGCCGCCGGCGTCCGCAACGATTCACCTCGGTACGCGTGGAAACCATGGGAAGAAGGCCGGAGTACGGGCGATGTAGGCGCGGTACCCCGGCTTCGTGGCTTTCAGGCCGTCCTCGAGCAGCGTCACGCCAGACACGCGCATCAGCAACAGGGTCATGAGGGCCGGGCTCAGCACGGTGAGCCATCCGTTCGGCGTCGCCGCCGCCAGGGCATAGATGCCCCACCACAGCGTGGCGTCGCCGAAGTAGTTCGGATGCCGCGTGTAGCGCCAGAGCCCGCGATCGAGCACCGTACCGCGGTCGGCGGCCTCGGTCCTGAACCGCTCGAGTTGATGGTCGCCGACGGCCTCGAAGCTGAATCCAACCACGAACAACAGCACGCCCAGGCCATCGATCGCCGTCAGCGCGGGCTCCGTGGCCCGCACGGCGACGAGGAGCGGCAGGGCGACGAACCACAGGATCGCGCCCTGCAGCCAGAAGACGGTGAACAGGCTGCGCCACCAGAAGGCCGGCCGATGCGAGGCGCGCATCGCCTGGTAGCGTGGGTCTTCGCCGTGTCCGTGGTGACGACGGAAGATGTGCAGGGACAGCCGTGATCCCCACAGTGTGATCAGGGCCGCGACCAGCCATGATCGCGGCGTCAACGCCGGTGACAGGAAACAGTACAACCACGCCAGCGCCACGAAGCCGAGGCCCCAGCAGATATCCGCGATACTCGCATCCTGAAGACGCACGCTGATCATCCAGACGACGGTCAGGGCCGCCAGGACGAAGCCCAGGCCGATCAGCGCCGCTCCCAGTGGAACGGCTGTCACGCCACCCGTCCGCCGAGCCGAATCAGCTGCTGCTGATAGGCGTTGTAGTCCGGCAGGACCAGCCCGCGCGGGCTGATCAGGGCGATGTGACGCACGGCACCGCGCCCGCCGGCCCACAGTTCGACCTCGCGCGGCAGATCGCGAACGATGGTGCGCAGTTCGCGTTCCCTGGCTTTCCCCGCCGATGTCGCGGTGAGCCCCAGCACCAGCACCTGGGCGCCGGCCGGCCTGACGCTGTCGACAATATCGCGCGCCGGGAGATCGGGGCCGAGATACGCGACGCCAAGGCCGCTGCTGGCGGCGAGCATGGCCGCGCCCAGCGTGCCGATCTCGTGGCGCTCGCCGGCCAGGGTCGCAAACAGCAGCCGGGGCGACGCGTCCGGGCGCGCGTACAGGCGGAGGAACGAGCCGAGGATGTTCCGCATCGTCGAGGACATCAGGTGCTCGTGCGCGATGCGGACCGGTCCGCGGTGCCAGTCGTCGCCGACCTGCGCCAGCACCGGCATCAACACGTCGCGGAGCAGCTCGAGCGGCGGCAGGACCGCTGCCAGCCGGCTGATCTGCTGATCGATGCCCGCCGCATCGTATTTCAGCAGCGCCGCGCTGAGCGCGGCGGTATCGACCGCGGCCGGTCGTGCGGGAGCGGCCCCGGACCCCGCCAGCGCGCCGGCCGTGGCCGCGAGATGGCGCAGTTCCGCATCGGTGAGCGCGGCCAGGCGGCCGATGCTGTGGCCCTGTGCCACCGCGCCGCGCAGCAGGCGCAGGCGCGCAATGTCGGCGTCGGTGTACATCCGGCCGCGATCGTCGCGGGTCGGGACCACGGCGCCATGCCGCCGCTCCCACGCGCGCAGGGTATCGATCCCGAGCCCGGTCAGCCTGGCAACCGCGCGGATCGGATAGTGGGCCGGCGCGTCGCGTGGTTTCTTCACCGGCCGACGATCCGGACCGCCGCCGCGCACGCGGCCGATGCCGCCGCGCCCCACGCCACGTCGGCCAGCGTCAGCACGAATGGCCACTGCCGCAGCGTGGAGTAGTTGGTGAAGTCGTAGACGCCGTAGACCACCAGGCCGAACAGGGCGCCGTAGGCCGCCGCCAGCGGGACGGTCGCCGCGCGCGGGATCACGAAGACGGCGATGCCGGTCCCGAGCAGGGCATAGACGACCAGCGCCGCCGGCCAGTGGGGGGCGATGCCGCCATTGGCGAGGCGGACGATCGGCGCCAGTTGATCGCGATAGAAGCTCTTCATCAGCAGTCCGAGCCAGATGCCGTCGAGCACCATGAAGGCGACGGCGCCGACGGCGGCAAGCTTAATCGTATGTCCCATCGAAGTCCCCATTTCTGAACCGCCTGGTTGGAGACAGCGTAGCGCAGCGGTCCGATGGATGTCAATGATCTGTCATGGACAAATACTTGACAACAGCCGACCGGACTGATATTTCTAGGAGCGTCATGAAGCACATCGCGGTGATCGGGGCGGGCATCTCCGGGCTGGCCGCGGCGTATTTCCTGAGCCGACGCCACCGGGTGCAGCTGTTCGAACGCGAGCCGCGGCTCGGCGGTCATACCAATACGGTCCTGATCGCCACCCCGAACGGCGGTCGCGTCCCGCTCGATACCGGCTTCCTGGTCCACAACGACCGCACCTATCCGAATCTGGTGCGGCTGTTCGGGGAGCTTGGCGTGGCCACCCGCGGCTCGGACATGTCGTTTGCGGTGTCGTGCCGGCGGACCGGCCTCGAGTACAGCAGCCGCGGCGCCAACGGGTTCTTCGCGCAGCGGCGGAACCTGGCCAGCCCGTCGCACTTCGCGCTGCTGCGCGAGATCCTGCGCTTCAATCGTGAGGCGCCGGCCCTGCTCGAGGCGCCGGACGGCGGACGCCAGACGCTGGGGGAGTTTCTCGAGTCGCGCCGCTTCGGCGATCCGTTCACGCGCCGGTATCTGTTTCCGATGGCGTCGGCGATCTGGTCCGCCTCATTCGATGCCATCCGTTCGTTTCCGGCCATCACGCTGATCCGCTTTTTCGACAATCACGGGCTGCTCTCGATCGGGGCACAGCCGGCGTGGAAGGTGGTGGCCGGCGGCAGCCACAGCTACATTCCCCGGCTGATCGCGCCGCTGTCGTCGGGCGTCCATCCGGGCGCGGCGATCCGGGCCGTGCAGCGGGAAGAGGGCGCGGTGACGATCACCTTCCGCGATCGTCCGGCGATGATGTTCGACGAGGTGGTGTTCGCCTGCCACGGCGATCAGGTGCTGCCGCTGCTCGCCGACCCCAGCGACCGCGAGCGCGACGTCTTTGCCGGCTTCACGACCACGACCAACACGGCGTGGCTGCACACCGATGCGTCCGTGCTGCCGGCGCAGCGGCGGGCGCGCGCGTCATGGAACTACCAGCTGGCCGCCGACGGCGACGCCGCGCCAACCGTCACCTACGACCTGAATCGGCTGCAGGGGCTGACCACCCCCGAACAGTACTGCGTGACACTGAACCCCGACGGCGGGATCGACGAGCGCCGCGTGCTGCGCCGGTTCGTCTATCGCCATCCGCTCTACACGCGGGCGGCGATCCGCGCCCAGGCGCGCTGGACCGAGGTCAGCGGCGTCAACCGGACGCATTACTGCGGCGCCTACTGGTTCCATGGCTTTCATGAGGACGGATTGCGCTCGGCGCTCAGGGTGGCGGGCGCCCTCGGAGTCCAGTGGTGATCGCTTCGGGGCTGTTCGTCGGCAGGCTGCGGCATCGGCGGTTCACGCCGGTTTCGCACGCGTTTACCTACCCGATCTTCATGGCGCTGCTCGACATCGATCGCGTGGCGGAGCTGATGCGCGTCTCGCACCTGACCAGCTACAACCGGTGGAACTGGGCCAGCTTCGACGACCGCGATCATCTCGGCGACCCGGCCCGCCCGCTGCGGGACCGGCTCGCGGCCGACGCCGCGCGCCACGGGATCGACCTGCCCGACGGTCGCGTCTTCCTGCTGACGCACCTGCGCTATCTCGGCTACGCATTCAATCCGGTGTCGTTCTACTACTGCTTCGATGCGGCGGAGCGGCTGCGGCTGGTGCTCGCGGAAGTGAGCAACACCTTCGGCGGATCGCACAACTACTGGCTGCGGCCGGAATCTGCGTCCCGCACCTTTCGCGCCTCGACCGCCAAGTCCCTCTACGTCTCGCCGTTCATGCCGATGGCGCTGGACTACTCGTTTGCGCTGACGCCGCCGGCCGGACACCTGGTCGCGCACATGGCAACGGTCGAGTCGGGCGCGGTCAGCTTTGACGCGACGCTGTCGCTCGAGCGGCGGCCCTGGAGCGCACGCGAGATCCGGCGGGCGCTGCTCCGGCACCCGGCGATGACCGCGAGCGTGGTGGCCGGGATTCACTGGCAGGCGCTGGCGTTGTGGTGGAAGGGCGTGCCTCTGGTGCCGCGTCTGACGCGCGACGCGTGGCCGAGCGCGCGGCCTGGGATGCCGGAGCGGCCGGCCGGGCCGACTCGTTGATGGAGCGATGAGAATGATGACGCACTGGCCGAAAGCGGCGTTCCTGGCGGGCCTCCGCGGCCTGCGCGGCGGGACGCTCACCCTGACCTGCCCCGACCGCACCTGCCGGTACGGCGGCGACGGCGATCTCGACGCCACGCTGGTCGTGCACGACGACCGGTTCTTCCGCCGCGCGCTGGCGGGGAGCGATGTCGGCATCGGCGAATCGTTCATGGACGGGGAGTGGACCACCCCTGACCTGGTGCCGCTGGCCCGGCTGATGCTGCGCAACCGCCGCCTCCTCGACGCCCAGGGCCGTATTCCCGGCGCGCTGCACCGCCTGGCCGGCGGCATCGCGCGCCGCCTGCGCGACAACTCGCCCGCCGGCAGCCGGCGCCACATCCATCGCCACTACGACCTCGGCAACGACTTCTTCCGCCTCTTCCTCGACGCCGAACTGCTGATGTACTCGTGCGGCTATTTCGAGTCGGCCGCCGACTCGCTCGAGATGGCGCAGACCCGGAAGATCGATCGCATCTGCCGCCGCCTCGGGCTCTCGTCGTCCGATCACGTGCTCGAGATCGGCAGCGGCTGGGGCGGCTTCGCGGTCTGGGCGGCGACGCGGTATGGCTGCCGCGTCACGACCACGACCATCAGCGACGAGCAGTTCCGTCACGTCCGCGACTGGAAGTCGAGGCTGGGTGAGGCGGGGCGGCGCATCGACGTGCTCCGCGCCGACTACCGCGAACTGACCGGACGGTTCGACAAGGTGGTCAGCATCGAGATGTTCGAGGCGGTCGGCCTCAACCGCTACGACGACTACTTCTCGGCCGTCGATCGGCTGCTGGCGCCGGACGGGGCGATGCTCCTGCAGACGATCACGGTCGACGATCAATGGTTCCCCAGCTATCACGGCACGCCGGATTGGATCGAGAAGTACATCTTTCCGGGCGGCGAACTGGCGTCGGTCGGCCAGATCATGACGTCGCTGGCGCGGACGACGTCGCTCTCGATGTATCACGCCGAAAACATCGGCAGCCACTACGCCCGGACGCTGCACGGCTGGCGGGCCCGGTTCCACCAGCAGCTCGATCGCGTGCGCGCGCTCGGGTTCGACGATCGCTTCATCCGCATGTGGGACCTGTATCTCGCCTGCTGCGAAGCGGCATTCCTCGAACGGCACGCCGGGCTGTTCCAGATGCTGCTGGTGAAGAACGGGACGCGGCGCGCCCAATTCAACGAGCCATGGTCGGAAACCGGCGGGACGCCGCTCGCCGGGGCGGTCCGCGAATCCGCCGCCTGACAGGAAGGAATTCAACATGCGTGTTCTGATCGTGGGCGCGACCGGCTTCATCGGCCGGGCGCTGATCCCGCTGCTTCAGCGTGAAGGGCACTCGGTGGTGGCGTGGGTCCGATCCGGTGTCAATGCGCGCAGCCGGCTCGGCGCCGACGTCGAGCTGATTCCGGCCGACGAGGGTTTCGACGCCCTCGTCTCGGCGTTGGAGCGCAGCGACGCCGTCGTCAATCTGGCCGGGGAGCCGCTGCTGGGCTGCCGCTGGACGCCGGCGCGCCGGGCCCGGCTCGAGCAGAGCCGCATTACGGTGACCGACCGGCTGGTGCGGGCGATCGGCGCGGCCGCGGTGCGTCCAGGCGTCTTGATCTCGGGCAGCGCCGTCGGGTACTACGGCGACCGCGGCGGAGAGACGTTGACGGAGACGTCAGCCAGCGGCGACGATTTTCTCGCGCGCCTGTGCCGGGCGTGGGAGCGCGCGGCGCAGCCGGCGGACCCGCTCGGCCTGCGCGTGGTCCGGCTGCGAACCGGGGTCGTCCTCGGGCGGGGCGGCGGCGCCCTGGCGCCGATGCTGCCTCCATTCAAGCTCGGACTGGGCGGGCCGATCGGATCGGGGAAACAGTACCTGCCGTGGATCCATCTCCACGACCTGGTGAAGATCATCGCGGTGGCGCTGGTCGACGATCGCTACCGCGGACCGGTCAACGGCGTGGCGCCGGAGCAGGCGACCAGCCGATCGTTCGCGCGCGCCCTCGGCCGGGCCGTGCATCGTCCGGCGATCCTTCCGCTGCCGGCGCTGGTGCTCAAGGCGATCTTCGGCCAGGCGGCGACCGTGCTGCTGGCGAGCCAGCGCGTCGAGCCGACCGCGCTGCTGCAGCGCAGTTTCGCGTTCGATTTTCCGACGCTGGACGCGGCGCTGGCGGATATCGTCGGCGGCGCCACAGTGACGATCTCGCCCGCCGGGTTGCGGCCCGAAGGAGCCGGAGCGGCCCGTTACGTGCTGCGGACGAGGACGGTCGTCGCTGCGCCCCTGGCGGACACCTTCGCGTTCTTCTCGAAGGCCGCCAACCTCGGCCTGATCACGCCGGCCGCCATGAAGTTCTCGATCCAGGGCCAGGCGCCGCCGATGGCCAGGGGGGCGACGATTGACTACCGCGTCCGGGTCGGTCCGCTGCCGGTCCGGTGGCGCACACGCATCACCAGGTGGGAGCCGGGCCGAAGCTTCGTCGATCTCCAGGAGGCCGGCCCGTACCGCTTGTGGTGGCACGAGCACACGTTTCAGGCCGATGGCGAACGCACGGTGATGGAGGACCGCGTCTACTACGCGCCGCCGTTCGGGATCCTCGGCCGGCTGGCGCACCGGCTCTTCATCGGCGCCACGCTCAGAACGATCTTTCAGTACCGCGGCGATGTGATTCGACTCCGGTTTGGCGTGCGATAGATGTTCGGCGCGGCCGGGCGCGCGACATCATCCCGCGCGTCGTTGAAGGTGTTCGGTGGTTCCGGTAAGATTCGCGCGGACCAGGCATGGCAGCGGTACGCGACCCGCTTCAGAGGCGCCGCCGACGCCCGTCTCCGCCGGGGGCCGCCTTGACTTGGAGTGTCGTCAGTGGCAGGTGACAGGTTCGATGCCGTGCTGGTCATTGCGTTCGGAGGGCCCGAAGGTCCCGGCGACGTTCGCCCCTTTCTGGCCAATGTCCTGCGGGGGCGCCGCGTCCCGGCGGAGCGGCTGGAGGCGGTCGCCAGGCACTACGAGCTCTTCGGCGGCGTCTCTCCACTCACCGCGATCACGCGCCGGCAGGCCGAGGGACTGAAGGTCCGGCTCGACGCGTCCGGCCTCGACCTCCCGGTCTACGTCGGGATGCGGAACTGGCATCCGCTGCTGCCCGACGTGCTGCGGACGATGGCGCAGGACGGGGTGCGACGGGCGATCGGCTTCATCTGCGCGGCGCACCGCTCGTACTCGAGCTGCACGCAATACCGGCAGAACGTCGTCGATGCCAGGGCGGAGATTGTCGGCGCCGGGCTGCCGGATGTCGCCGTCACCTACGTCGGCGACTGGCACGCCGACGACCGCTTCGTCGCCGCCAACGCCGGCCGTGTCCGTCGCGCGCTCGACACCCTGTCACCGCCGCTGCGACAGACGGCGCGTCTCGTGTTCACGGCGCACAGCATTCCGGCCGCGATGGCGGGTGCCGGACGGTACCAATCGCAATTGACGGAGTCGGCGCGGCTCGTCGCCGCGCGGCTGGGCGTGGCGGACTGGGCGCTCGTCTTCCAGAGCCGGAGCGGCCGCCCCGAAGATGTCTGGCTTGGGCCGGACATCCGCGAGTATCTTCGCGTCGAGCGGGCGGCGGGGCTCGACGCCGTCGTGCTGTGCCCGATTGGCTTCGTCTGCGATCACATCGAAGTACGGTACGACCTGGACTACGAAGCCGCGGCGGTCTGCCGAGAGATCGGGTTGACGATGGCGCGCGCGGAGACCGTCAACGACGATCCGCTGTTTCTGGACCTGATGGCGGCGGCGGTGATGCAGACGGCGGCACGCTACAGGTCGGGCCGGCCTCTCTCATTGGTGCCCGCGTCGCCAACCCGCGCCGAGGGCCCGCCACCGTTTCGATCCGCAACCGGGCTGGACGAGCGGCCGGGGAGTGAAGGGCGCCGGCCGCCGGACGTCAGCTGATCCCCGGCGCCGGCGGGGCGTCCGCCTCGCGTGCCCAAAAAGGGGTCGGGAGTCGTTTCTGGATTGCGAGCCCGGGGGCGCATCGAAACGACTCCCGACCCCTTTTTTGAAGCCGGTTGTAGAATCACCGCCATGTTGAACACACCAAGGCTGTCGGTATTGTCGGCGGCAGTCGTCTGCCTGTCGCTCTCGGCGTGGCTGACGGCCGGGCCGCAGGTCCGGCGCGTCGACGACGGTGCGTTGAAGACTGCCGGCGAGAGCGGCGACGACTGGTTGACCTACGGGTTGACCCAGGCGGAGACGCGCTACAGCCCGCTCACCCAGATCAATGCGGGCAACGTCGCTCGACTCGGGCTGTCGTGGTCCTACGACCTCGGAGCGGGCGGTGGGAACCAGGAAGCGACGCCGCTGGCCTGGAACGGGACGCTCTACGGCATCACCAACTGGAGCGTGGTGTTCGCCCTGGATGTGCGGACCGGCAAAGAGAAGTGGCGCTGGGATCCGGAAGTCAACCAGGTGGCGGTGCGGCCGAAGATCTGCTGCGGCGTGGTGAATCGCGGGATCGCGATCTATCAAGGCCTGGTCATCGCCCCGGTCATCGACGGCCGCCTCCAGGCGCACGATGCGGAGACCGGCAGGGTCGTCTGGGAAGCGCGCGTCGCGTTTCCGCAGGAGCAACAGACGATCACGATGGCGCCGCGGATTGCCAAAGGCAAGGTGATCATCGGCGTCAGCGGCGGCGACAAGCCGACCCGTGGGTACTTTGACGCCTACGACGCCACGACCGGACACCGCGCCTGGCGCTTCTACACCGTCCCCGGCGACCCGGCAAAGCCGTTCGAGAATGCGGCGATGAAGCAAGCCGCCGGCACCTGGGACGGCACCTGGTGGAAGAACGGCGGTGGTGCGGCGGTCTGGGACGGCATGGCCTACGACCCGGAAGCGGAACTGGTGTACGTCGGCACCGGCAACGCCGAGCCCTGGCCGCAGCAGCTCCGCACCGCCACCGGCAAGGACAATCTCTATGTCTGCTCAATCCTGGCGGTCGACGTCGACAGCGGGGAGTTGAAGTGGCACTACCAGGTCGTGCCGGGCGACATCTGGGACTACGACAGCGTCCAGCACCTGATGCTGGGTAATTTCACGATCAACGGCCGCGCCCGCAAGGTCATCATGCAGGCGAACAAGAACGGGTTCTACTACGTGCTCGACCGCCTGACCGGCCAGTTCATCTCCGCCGGGCCCTATGCCAGGATCAACTGGTCGAGGGGGATCGACGCGCGCACCGGCCGTCCTCTCGTCACTCCGGGTGCGCTCTATGGAACAGAGTCGGTGATCATCTCGCCCGGCGCCGGCGGCGCGCACAACTGGTCGCCGATGTCGTTCAATCCCGCCACCGGTCTCACCTACATTCCGACCTCGTCGTTCAGCAGTTCCACCCACGCGGCGGAGCGGACCTTCGACCCCACGGCGGCCCGGACGACGGGCACGGTTCGCGGCGCACCGCCGCCGACCACCCCACCGCTCCCCGAGATCGGACCCGAGCCGATCGAAGGACCGGGCGGACGAGGCGCGCTGGTGGCCTGGGACCCGGTCGCGCAACTGATGCGCTGGCGTCAACCGGGTGGTGGCAGCATCGGCGGCGGCACGATGACCACGGCGGGGAATCTCGTGTTCCAGACGATCAACGACGGGCGGCTCGCCGTCTACAGCGCCGACAAGGGCGAGAGGCTGCTGGAGATCCAGACCGGACTGAGAGGCGGCATGGGACCGCCAATCACGTATCGCTTCGAAGGAAAACAGTACGTCTCCCTGATGGGCGGCCTGGGCGCGGGAGTCGCCGCGACCGGTCGTGGCAATGCGACGACGTCGGCCCCACCGAGGCTGCTGACGTTCGCCCTCGACGCGAGCCTGCCGCTGCCGACGGTCACGCAGCCGTAGAATGGGTTTCGTGTTGCCGATGTCGCGGAAACACGCGCCTGAGAAAAATCGAGCCGAAGACAGGCGTGTTGTGTGTCGTAGTGCAGGCCTTCAGGCCTGCCGTGTCGGGCGGACCTGAAGGTCCGCACTACTTCAGACTTTTTTCCGTTTTCGTGCTTTCAGTAAGGCGGACCCCGCATACGGCAAGAAAAGCCTGACTGTCGGACCGGGGCGTGCCGCTGGAGCTATTTCACCGCCGCGGCCGGCCGGTCGGTCAGCACGAGGAACAGGCCGTTCAGATCGGAGACGACGGCGACGCGGTATTGGGGCTGGGTGATGATCCGTCCGCCGCTCGAGACCACCGTGGAGGGTCCCGCGCGGCGCAGCGCGTCGAGCGCCTGATCGAGGTTGCGCACCGTGAACTGCAGCCGCGCCGCACCGGGATCCTGGATGCGGGCCGCGAGCGGACGACGATCGACGCCGGTCGCCTCCAGGAATTCGAGCTTCATCCTGGTGCCCGGCAGCGTCGCCGCGGCCAGGCGCAGCCTGGCATCAGGTGCGCTGATCAGTCCGCCGAACGCCGCGTTGGAGACGGCGATCTCCTGGAACGGCAGGCCGAACCGGTCGCGGTAGAGACTCAGCGTGCGATCGAGACTATCGACGGTGACGCGGACCCAGGCGCCGATGACGTTGGCGTCAGGCGCGGCGGTGGTCGGTGGGATCGGGTCGAGCTGCAGGAGTTCGACCAGGTGCGCACCGGGGATGGTCACGCCCATCGCTTTCGCGGCGCCGCCATACACCGTCACGCGTCGCACCGGCTGACGCGACGACTCCGGCAGGCGCATCGCCGCGGCGTCCAGGTCGCGCACCAGCAGGACGAGCGTCGACGCGCCCGGATCCTGCACCCGCATCGCCCGCGGTTGACGATCGATCTCGCGGTGTTCGACCGGCTCCACCAGGAGAGGTGTCGCCGGCGGCACTGCGCCGGGCACATTGGCGTAGGTGAACCGCATCTGCGAACGGGGCGCCTGCCCACCGTGCAGGTCGTAGTGCCACTCTTCGGTGTCCCATGGATAGGAGCTGCCCTGCGCCGGGGGCGGCGTCTTCAACCCGAGCCGGGCGTAGAACGCCATCACCGCGTCGACGTTCTCGACCATCGGGCTATACGACCGGGCGCCGATCACGAGCGGCGAGGCCGGATCCGCCAGCGGCGGTGATTGCGTTGCAACTCCAGCCGGGGTGGTCAACGCCGCAGCCGCCAGCAGCGCCGGCCAGATGATTGAGCGCGCGAGCCGGCGACGCGTGCGGTGGGAACTCATCGGTGTCTGCGCTCCGGGGAACAGATCGGCGATCGGACGCGCGCCTACTTGATGTGCGGCCCCATGTGCGACGAAGACTTCTCGTTCTCGTTGCAGATGAACTCGAACAGCTCGGTGCCCGGCGTCAAGCGGGAGATGGTGGTCGCCGTCCACGGTTTGGTGTAGTAGGTCGGGTCGGTGATGGTGATCTCGATCTCCAGCCGCCCGATGTTGGGGCGGCGGAATCGTTCGATCACGGTCAGCTTGTCGCTCGCCGGCAGACCGCCGTGATCGAGCCACTGCTTGCCGTTCAGCCCACGCGTCTCGACCACCAGCGTGTCGCCGTCCCAGCGGCCTTTCGAGTAGCCCATCCAGCTCGGGTTCAGATCGTCGGCCCACTCGCGGTCGTCGAGAAACACCTGACGCCAGAGGTTGAACGCTTCGTAGACCAGGACGACCAGCCGGTCGGTCTGGACGATCTTGAACGGGACCGGCGCCATGTTGATCTTGGGGACGCCCTGCGGCAGGCAGTGCGCATCCGGCTCGTCGTAGCCGAGCAGTCCCGTCGCCCGCGCCGCGTGGATCTTCCGGGCTTCGTCGGTCATCGGCACGTTGTCGAGACCGAGGTCGGCGGCGAGGTTCTGGAAGTATTTGTAGTTCGAGGTGTAGATGCCGGAGAAATCCGGCCGTCCCGAGGCCGTTCTCGGCGTCGCGGCCGACATATTCGGCTTGCCGTCCGGCCCGGGCGGCACCGTGTCGTTGGGGAGGTTCTTCCACTGCGCGCCCGCTGGCGCTGCGGCCAGGACGAGCGCGAACGCGAGAGCTACCGCACGGTGTGTCATGGAACCAGAGTCTAGCAGATGCGCTGACGCAGACGACGGCGAGGGTGGCCGAGGACGCCGAGATCGGGTTGCTTCCTCGGCGCCCTCTGCGTCCTCGTCGGTTTCAATGTCAGAAGTCGACCGTGACGTTGAACCGCGCGAACCGCGGATTGAGCACCGTCGTCGGCGCCAGCCACGTCGCGCCGTTGGTGACGGGATCGTAGGTCTGGTTGTAAACCGTGCCGGTGTTGCTGTTGAACACGTTGTAGAGGTCGATCGCGATGTTGGTCCGGGTCCGGCCGAATTTCAGGATCTTGCCGGCGCGGATGTCGAGCGAGTTGAGGCGATCGGGAAACAGGTGTCCCTGCGGCAGCAGGTTGACGGTCTGGAACGCCAGGCCCGTCGTCAGCGGGCGCCCGATCTGCTGTTGCAGAATCGCGCTCGAGACGTTGTAGTTCGCCGCCAGCGACGCGCCGTTGCTCGCGACGGATGTGCCCGCCGGCGCCACCGCCGGCAGCGAGCGGACCGATCCGCTGATCAGGACGTCCACTTTGGGAATGGTGTACGACGCCAGGCCGCGGATGCTCGTCAGCCAGTCCTCGCTGACGGCGCACATGCCCAGCTGCTGATTGACGAGCAGCGCCCCGGCGGTCGTGTACAGCTCCGGCAGCTTGTCCGCCACGGCGCAATAGTCGCGCACGCCGCGGCCGCCGCTGGCGCCGATCTGCGCGAACAGCCGGTTCGACAGCCGCGCACTCAGCTGCGCGTCGACACCGTGCCAGTAGGTCGTGATGTCGCCGTAATCGCTGGCGAACGTGTAGTAGTTGTCGGTCGCGCCGAGCGCCGTGCGCGCATTGCGCGTCAGGAACGGCACCGGGTAGCCGCCGCCGCCCGGCAGATTCGGGTTCGCCGGCGCGGCGATCGTCACCTGATCGAAATCCTGCGGCCCCAGCGCCAGGTTGTCGGTGAAGAAGAAGTTCCCCCACCAGCGGCGGTTGTAGCTGATGTCGAGCGCGACGCGCGGCAGGATCTGCTGCTGCAGGGCGACGCCGAACTGCCAATCGTCCGGCCGGACGCCCCAGCCGTGCTGCACCTCGGGATTGACCCGCACCGTGACGAACGGATTGCCGAAGTTGGAATTGTTCCAGACGCCGCAGTTGTCGCCGCCCGATGCCAGGTTGTTCTGCTGCGCCGGATTCATCAGATCGCAATCCGGCACGAAATTGCCGTTCCCGTCGGTCCAGCTCCGCGCCGTCGTCTGCTGGAACGTCACCGCCGGATTGTTGATGGTATAGAGGTTGCCGTTCTGCGCCGTTTCCAGGTAGCGGCTGAAGTTCACCTTCACCGACGTCTTGCCGTTGCCGAAGAGGTCGAAGGCCGCACCCATCCGCGGCGTGATGTCGTTGTAGCCGGTCACGCCGTCCTGACGCGGGAAGATCAGCCGGCTGCCGAACCGGTTGTCGGCGCTGATGCCGTTTTCGTCGCCCGGGAAGAAGCTCGACGCATGCTCGTAGCGCAGCGCGCCCTGCAGCGTGAGACGGCCGCGCGTCCACTGATCCTGCGCGTAGATGCCGTCGTAGCGGGTCCGGTTGCTCTGGATGTGGGGGCCGATGCGCATCGTGAACTGGGTCGGCGTGCCGTTGTTGAACGTGTAGCTCAGCTGGTTGTCGACGTTCTGATACTGCCGGTAGACCTCGTACGCCGCCTGGTAGCCGACCTTGAAGCTGTGCGCGCCGGTGACGTAGTTCAGCGACGCGCGCCAGACGTTATGCTGCTGGTTGTTGGACGCCGCCGAATTCCATCCCCGATAGACGAAGTTGGGGTTGGGAACACCGGCCGCGGTGCTCTGCTCGGTCACGGCGACCAGACCCGTCGCCGAACCCGGCGGAATGTAGCCGCCCCACTTGCTGCTGAACGAGGAGACGCCGGCCTCGAACAGCAGTCGGCTGGTGATCGGCGACGACCACGTCGCCTGCGTGATCTTTTCCCGTTCGGGCCACATATTGGCGGACTCCGGGGAGGTCGTCGACGTGCCGAGTCCGATCCAGTCGTCGCCGCGGTCGCGGCACGCGTCGCCGGTGTTGACGAGCGCCGACCCGGCGCAGTTCGCCTGGTAGTCGTAGTAGAACCCGACCTTGTTCCTCGGCGTGACCTGGCCGGTCAGTCGGACGGCCTCGATCTTCTTGTCGCTCACCGACCGCGCCTTCACGTTCGGATCCTTGAGGTAGCGCCACTGCGCGGGATCGGACGCGTTCGCGTTGGCGTAGACACCGGGAATGTCCTGACTGCTGCCGTAGGTGCGCAGGTTGTTGAAGAACCACAGCCGGTCGCGCTTGATGGGACCGCCGATCGCGAGGTTGGTGTCGTAGTTCCTGATCAGGCCGGGCGGCTCCGTGATGCCGACGCTGCGCAGCCGATCGTCGAGATTGCTCCCCTGCGACCACTTGCCCGCGGTGCTGGCGAACGCGGTGCCGCTGAACGTGTTGCCGCCGGTCTTGGGAATGATGTTGAACGCCGGGCCGCCGCGGTCGCTCTCGCCCATGCCGCCCGCGACCGTGACCTGGACCTCCTGGGCGTTGACGAAATCGTAGGCAAAACTCGAGACGCCGCCGCCGCCGAACGCCGACCCGACGTTCATGCCGTCGACCTGGACCGTGCCTTCCTGGCCGCGGCCGCCCCGCGACGTGAAGAAGAAATTCGTCGCGGTCCCGGTCACCGACTGGGTGGAATTGACGTCGAGCGTCAACGACTGGACGCCCGGCACCAGCGCCAGGATGTTGCCGTAGGTGCGCGAGGCGGGTACCGCCGCGAGCACCTCGTTGGAGAGCACGACCTCGCGCTTGGTGCTCGTCTGGATGTCGACGACCGGTGTCTCGCCGGTCACGGTGACCGTTTCGGAGACGGCGCCGACCCGCATGTCGGCATTGATGGTCGTCACGCCGGCGCCGCTCAGCTCGATGCCCTCGCGCCTGGTGGTGGCGAACCCCGACAGCGTGAACGCGACGCTGTAAGTACCCGGCTTCAGATCGACGATCCGGTATTGGCCCGATCCGTCAGTCACGACCGTGCGCGACTTCTCGATCAGCACGGGGCTCGACGCTTCGACACTGACGCCCGGCAGGATGCCGCCGGACGAATCCCTGACGGTGCCGGCCACCGCGGGTTGGGAGAACGCCGGAGCCGACAGGAGAAACATCGCCGCGATGACAGCCGATCCGGTCGCCAGTACACGCATCAAGGAATCTCCTATTCAGGCATCACGTTCGGGAGGGCGCGGGTCGATCGGCGCCTAGCCTATGGCAACGGGGACCCGCAAGCAAGACAGACAGATACCGGTGTCAAGCCTCGTTAGAAATGTCCCCATCCTTCCCTCGATAGAAATGTCCCCT